>JANYLH010000054.1 GCA_025357915.1 Gammaproteobacteria bacterium | reverse complement strand
CAGCGCCAACGGACTGCCGGACACCAAGGGCTGGGTCGCCGAGCTGAACTACATGCCCTGGCTCAACACGCGCATATCCCTGCAAGACACGCAGTACACGAAGTTCAACGGTGGCGGCAGCAATTACGACGGCTTCGGCCGCAATGCCGGCGACAACAATTCGCTATACCTGCTGGTCTGGTTCAACTACTGAGGCGCACGCACATGAAAAAACTTATCACCGCCGCCAGCGCCCTGACCGCCCTGCTCATCATGCAGGCCAGCCCGGCCGCTGACGAAATTTCCGCAGAAGCCCGCCTCGCCGCCCAGCATGTGGCGGTCATGACCTGCGCCAATTGCCACGGCCCGCAGGGCCGCAGCATCGTGCCCAAGTTCCCGACCCTTGCCGGGCAGCACCCCAAGTACCTTGCCGCCCAGCTGCAGGCCTTCAAGGCGCAGACCCGGGGTGACCCGGATGCGCTCGGCTACATGTGGGGCATGTCGGCGCCGCTCAGCGATGACCTGATCGGCGCTCTTGCCGCCTACTACGGAGCCCAGACCCCGGGCCCGGGGCGCGGTGGCGACTCCGGCGCGATCGCCCGCGGCGCGGACATCTACGCCAACGGCGTGGCTGCAGAGGGCATACCGCCCTGTGTGGCCTGTCATGGCCCCGGTGCAGTCGGCACGGAAGAGGCCCCGCGGCTTGCCGGGCAGCACGCCCAGTACCTGCTCAAGCAGCTGCGTTCCTTCCAGAACAACATGCGCAACGTGGCCGTCATGCACGGCGTCGCGCAGGATCTCAAGGCCACGGAGATGCACTCCGTCGCAGCCTACCTGCAGTCGCTCGGCGGCGCCTGACATCGGACGTTCTAGGGCAGGCGCGGGAAGCGCGCCATCGCCTCGAGGTCGTTGAGTTCCTGGTCGTTACGCACGTAGAGGCGGCTCGCGTCCCGAAGCGGCTGGAAATCCCAGGGGCTGTAGCGGCCGGTGCGGAGTGCGGCGTACACGAGGTGACGCCGCCGCTGGCTCGCGAGTACGGCTTCGTGCAGGGCCGCCAGCGACCAACGCTGCGCAACCTCGGCGCGAAAGGCCGCGACCAGCGCCATGTGTTCCGCGCGCCCGGCGAGATTGACCCGCTCTTCGGGATCGCCGGCCAGATCGTAGAGCTGGTCGGGATCGACCGGCGAATGCACGAACTTGTGCCACCCGCGCCGGATCATCACGATCGGCGCAATGGCGCCTTCCGCAAGGTATTCGCCGATCACCTCGCCGGGTGCGGCCTCGCTCCCCGCCGCTACGCCCCTCAGAGCCGGAACCAGGCTCCGTCCATCGATCGGTGCCGCGTAGTCACTCGAGCGCCCTTCGTTCCCCAGTTCGACCAGCGTCGGCAGGATATCGAGGAGCGAGGCCACGCCGCTCACGCGAGCGGGCTTGAATCGCTCCGGAGCCGAGACGATGAGCGGAATGCGGCAGGCCGGTTCGAAGAAGCTCATCTTGTACCACAGGCCCCGCTCGCCCAGCATGTCGCCATGATCGGCCAACACAATGACGATGGTGTTGGCATCGAGTTGCGCCTCGTGCAGCGTATTCAGCAGCGCGCCCACCTGGTCATCGACGTAGGAAACGGCGCCCAGGTAGGCCCGGCGCGCGGCACGAACCTGCCGCTCGTCCGGCGTGTGCAGCCCCAGGCCGATGACGTGGCGCACTCGGCGTGAGTGCGGATCATCATTCACCATGGCTGCCGAAGTCCTCGGCATGTCGATGTCACCGTCGCTATAGCGATCCCAGTAGGCCTGCGGCACCACGTAGGGGTCGTGCGGATGCGTCATCGACACGACCAGGCAGAAGGGTCGCCGATCGTTCCCGCGCGCAATATCGAAGAGCTTCTGGCGCGCGGCATGCACGACTTCGTCGTCGAAGTCGATCTGGTTGGTGCGCGTGCATGAGCCGGCCTGCGTGACCGAATCCATCGTATGGTACCAGCCCGGGCGCTCTTCGAACCGCGTCCAGTCCGGTGTCCAGCCGAAGTCCGCCGGATAGATATCGGTGGTCAGCCGTTCTTCAAAACCATGCAGCTGGTCCGGGCCGCAGAAGTGCATCTTGCCGCTGAGCGCGGTCTGGTAGCCGGCACGTCTTAGATAATGCGCGAGGGTCGGGGTCTGTGCCGGAAACTCGGCGGCGTTGTCGTAGGCGCCGATCTTCGAGGGCAGTTGGCCCGCCAGGAATGAAAATCTCGAGGGCGCGCACAGCGGGCTGTTGCAATAGAACGAGTCGAATACCACGCCACGCGCGGCCAATGCGTCGAGATGCGGCGTGCTGGCCTTGCCTCCATAGGCCTGCAAGGCGCCAGCGCTCAGCTGGTCGGCCATCAGGATCAGGAAGTTCGGTTGCATCGCTCAGAGGCCCGCGCGGAGCGCCGTGATGTGCTCGGGACCGATGCCGCAGCAGCCGCCGACAATTGTCGCGCCGCGTGCGACCCAGTCGCGCGCCCATGCCAGATAGGCGGCCGGAGTGACTTCAGCCCGGAGGCCGCTGAGGCTTTCGTTGGCCTGGTACCCGGGGTCCTGCGGTTGAAAGGCGTTGGCATACACGCCAATCTGGACTGTCGCCGCGCCTGGTGCGAGCCTGCTCAACGCGCCAGTCGCCTCAGTCACCGCTGGCCCCATCACTTCGGGCCGGCTGCAGTTGAACAGCATGGCCGCCGCGCCCAGGCGCACTGCCGCGGCAACCGCGTCGACGACGCTTTCGCCCGAGCGCAGGCGGACGGGCGCAGCAGGGCCGGTTTCGTCCTCGAGCGTGAAGGAAAGCCACAAGGGCTTTGCGTCCGCTCTGCCCGCCGGGCCCACGGCCTCGCGTATCAACTCGGCCTCGGCAATCAGGCTCAGAGTTTCACCCAGCCAATAATCGACATGCGGGCGCAGCGACCCGACCAGGGTCTGGAGTATCGGTCGGGCCACGGTGGCATCGAAGCGTTCTGCCAGATACGAACCGCAAGTCGGAGGCAGGCAGCCCGCCACCGCAACGGGCCTGGCGGCCCGGTCGGCGACGCCGCGGGCCAGCCGGCCGGCAAGCTCCGCGAGCGCACGTCCGTCGGACTGGAAACGCTCGGCGCCGATGTGGAATGGCACGATCGCGTAGCTGTTGGTGGTGATGACATCAGCCCCGGCCGCGACGTAGGCCTCGTGCACCCGGGTCACGAACTGCGGGGCCTCGACCAGCGCCAGCGCGGACCACTCCGGCTGGCGAAAGGGCGCGCCAATGCGCTTGAGTTCGCGGCCGGTGCCGCCGTCGAGCACTGTGATGCGCGCCATGCCTGATATTCTACGGGGTCGCGGGAGCCTGCGCGTCGCGCTGCAGGAGTTCGAGACCTTCAGCGTAGTCGCGCTGGAAACCCTTCCAGAGCGAAACGCCTGCAGTGCCCGGACTGCGGGCATCAAAGGGAGTGCTCTTGGGCGCCTGCCAGGTTCCCGCCGTGGATTCCGGAACCAGGCCATCGAGGTAAGCGGCCCGGCTCTCGTCTTCCTTGACGAAGCGATCGAGAAAGGCCGTGATCATGTGCAGGTTGATGCCGACGATGCGCGCCTTGCTCCAGAGCGGATCTTCGAACCAGCTGAGGTCCCACAGGTTGCTGCGCATCTCGGACGGCGCGGGTCCGAGGCCCAGGGCGTGACCCGCGCCCTTGTAGGTGAGCAGATACCGGCGCGCGTGCACAGCCGCGTCGAGGGCAGCGCGCGCACCGCTCGGGTAATCAACGGTGTGATCACGATCACCGGCGATCAGGAGCAGCGGCGCGGTGATTTCCGTGAGGCCAGTAGTCCCCCAGGCTCCCACCGATCCGCCCCACGGCGCGATAGCCACCACGGCTTTCACGTTCGATACATGGAGCGAGTTCTGCAGGCTTCCTCCCTGCGCGTAGGGCAACAGGAGTCCGCCCGGAACCCACTTGGCCGGCCCGCCCAGCGGATCGAGCACAGCGCCGGCTCCAGTCAACACGCCATACCCGCCCATTGAATAACCGATGAGCGCGGTTCGCGTCGGGTCGACCAGCCCCTCGCGGGCCAGTGACTCCTGCAGCGAACGCGCGACAAAGGCCAGGTCCAGCGGCCGCCGCAGCAGGATTTCCGGACCTTCCGCGGCTTCAGTGCGCGGCAGGTCGCCGTGCCGGATGGCGGCCACGACGTAGCCCTTGGAGGCGAGGTTCTCCGTCAGCCAGCTCAACGCAGCTGTGGTGTTGCTGCGCCCGTGAGAGACGATCACCAGCGGATAGCGCCCCGTTGCGGGTTTTGCATTGGCGAGTGCGAGGCCGGGAACGGTATATGCAACGGGCGGGCCCGGCTTCTCCTGCGGAAAGGTGCCGCGGTAGCTGACCGGTTTCGCGGCGCGGCCTTGGGTTGCGGGGTACCAGAGGTCGATCGTCAGCCGGCGATCGGCATGCGGAGCGACGAGGTCGACCGCCTCACGATCCACCAGCACCAGCGTGCGGTAGCCGACGGCGAATTTGCCCAGTGTGGCCAGCTCGGGTGCATCGACCGCCGGCCGGCTGGGCGGGTCGTTGCCCGACGCCGTGGCGGCACCCGCGAGCACTACGGCAAGCAGCGCGCCTGCCCAGGAACCGTGATCAGGCCAGAAACGCATTGCGGGTAATCCTCGCTCAGTTCAGCGCTAGCCGCTCTCGTCGGCGATAGCCATGGCGGCACCTTTTTCCGCGACCATGATGGTCGGCGCGTTGGTGTTGCCGGATGTCAAGGTCGGAAAGATCGACGCGTCGATGACGCGGAGCCCGGCAATGCCGTGCACGCGCAGCCGCGCGTCGACCACTGAGCTTGCTGGATCCGCGCCCATCATGCAGGTGCTGACCGGATGGAATACGGTACCTGCGCGCTCGCGGAAATCCTGCAGCAGTTCCTCGTCGGTCGTCTTCGCCGCCCCGGGCAGCATCTCGTGATCGATCATTGCGGCGAGTGGCTTGGTTGCCGCCAGGCGCCGCATCAGGCGAGTACCTGCCCGCACCTCGTGCAGGTCCTGCTCGGTCGAAAGATAATTTGGGAAGATCGCCGGCTGGATCTTCGGATCGCACGAGCGGATGGCCAGATGTCCGCGACTCGTGGGCCGGCAGGAGTTGAACCCCAGCAAAAACCCGGGAAACGGATCGGGATTCATCAGCCTGCGGGTCCGTACCCGGGTCTGCGTATAACTGGCCGGGTTGAAATACAGCTGCAGGTCGGGAGCGCGCAGCTGCGGGTCGCTCCTGATGAACCCGCCGCCCTGGTTGACGCTCATTGACAGCGGGCCCCCGCGCGTCAAGGCGTACTGCGCGCCGGCCCTGATCTTTCCCCACAGCGGATAGAGCCGGTTGTTCAGCGTCGGCACTCGCGAGCGGTAAAAATAGGACACCGCCAGATGGTCCTGCAGATTCTGACCCACAGCGCTCAGGTCCTGCACCGTGGAAATGCCGAGGCTCTGCAGCAGCGCGCCGGGGCCGACACCCGAGAGCTGCAGGAGCTGCGGCGAGTTGATGCTGCCCGCCGAGAGGATCACTGCCCTGCGGGCGCGCACGCTGAGTGTTTGCCCCGCACGTTCGTAGGTGACCCCCGCCGCGCGGCGCCCTTCGAAGTCGATGCGCAACACCTGCGCATGCAGCGCCAGCCGCAGGTTCTTGCGCGCCAGCGCCGGCCGCAGGAACGCCGTAACGGTGGATTCGCGCCAGCCGTTGCGCGTGCTGATCTGGTAGATGCCCACGCCCTCGGGCTGCGCGCCGTTGAAATCGGGTGTAAACCTGAAGCCCAGTTCGGCACTGCCCGCGATGAAGGCGCGCACCACCGGATGCGCTGCCGCCGATACGTCGGTGACCCGCATGGGTCCATGTGTGGCCGTGCCCTCGCCCGCACCGCTGATGCGGCTCTCGATGGCGCGGAAGTGCGGCAGCACATCACTCCAGCCCCAGCCCTCGTTGCCCTGCGCGCGCCAGTCGTCGAAATCGCCAGGCTGGCCGCGTGCATAGACCATCGCGTTGATCGAACCAGACCCGCCCAGCACCTTGCCGCGCGGCCAGAAATTGCGCACACCGCCGAGTGCCGGGTCGGGCTCGGTCTCATACATCCAGTTGACTGCAGGGTCATTGAATGTGCGGCCGTAGCCGATCGGCACGCGGATCCAGAAGCGCCGGTCCGAGCCGCCCGCTTCGAGCAGCAGCACCTGGTTCCGGCTGTTCGCCGACAGGCGGTTGGCGACGACGCAACCGGCGGTGCCGCCACCGACGATAATGTAATCGACCGTATCCACGCTGGGCAGCATCCTAGACGATTGGGTTCGCGGCCATCTCGAGATGCAGCGCCGTATCGGTATATGGGTTGCGGAGTGCGACCTCTTCATTGAGCTCGATGCCCAGCCCCGGTTCGCTCGGCGGGATCACGAAGCCCTCGCTCCAGCGGATGGGTTTCTTCAGGATCTCGGCATGAAAGCCGTCCCAGCGTTCGATGCCCTCGAGGATGAGGAAATTCGGGCTGCAGGCCGCAAGCTGTATGTTGGCCGCGCCAACCACCGGCCCGCAATAGAGGTGTGGTGCGATCTGTACGTGATGTACTTCGGCCATGCCGGCGATCTTCTTGCCTTCAAGGATTCCGCCAACGCGCCCGAGATTCATCTGCAGGATGGCAGCCGACCCCGCCTGCAGGAGCCGCGCGAAATCATACTTCGTCGCCAGGCGCTCGCCGGCCGCGATGGGAATGCGCGTGCCGCGCGCCACCCGCGCCATCTCTTCCGGCGCGTCGGGCGGCACCGGTTCCTCGAACCAGAGCGGGTCGTAGGGTTCGAGGCGGCGTGCCAGGCGGATGGCGCCGGCCGCGGTCATCTGTCCGTGCGTACCGAACAGCAGGTCGGCCTTGCTGCCCACGGCCTCGCGCAACTGGCGGGCGAAGCGCTCGGACAAATCGAGCGCGGAGAGCGACAGCTGGCGACCGTCAAAGGCGGAGTACGGTCCCACCGGATCGAACTTGAGTGCATTGAAGCCCTGCGCGAGGTACTCGGCAGCGCGCTGCGCCGACAGGTCCGGATCCTGGTACACGTCGGTCTTGTCGCCCGGTCGCGCGTAAATGTATGTGTAGGAGCGCAGGCGCTCGTGCACGCGGCCCCCGAGCAGGTTATAGACGGGCTGGTTGGCTTCCTTGCCGACGATGTCCCAGCAGGCCATCTCGAGCGCACTCAGCACGCCCATCAGCGCCAGGTCGGAATGCTGCGTGAAGCCTGCGGAATAGACGCGCCGCCACATCGTCTCGATGTTGTGCGGATCCTTGCCCCGCAGATAGCGATCGAACACGTCCTCGATCATCTTCACGACCACGCTGGGGTGAAACGGCAGGCAGTAAGCCTCGCCGATCCCCTCCACGTTCTGGTTGGTGATGAGTTTCACGAACACGAAGTAGCGGCCGCCGTAGTGCGGCGGCGGGTTGCCGACCACGTAGGTCTTGATGTCCTTGAGCATCATGCGCGCGCCCTGTTACTGGTGAGTCAATGCGTATGAATCGGGATGCCGGTGGCGCGCACCTGGTCGCCGGCCAGATTCCTGGCGCTGTAGAAGTAATGGAACGCCGCCCAGAAGCCCACCGGCGCCAGGCACAGCAGCGCGAGCCGGAGCGAGGCCGCATTGGCAACGTGGTCCGGAGCGAACCAGTCGCTGAGGATCCCCACGAGTTTCGGCGCAATGATCAGGTTGGCTACGTTCGCCACGAACAGTGTGGCCGCACAGAACATCGCCCGCATGCGTGGCTGCGCCAGGTTGTTGAGCAGGCCAAAGCAGGGTCCTATATAGAAATAGATCGCCGGAATGAAGATCCAGAACATGGCCTTGACCACCGCGAGATCATGGGTCCAGTAAATGATGATCGATGGAATGGTCACGAGCCCGATGACCCCGCCCAGGAGCCACACAATGCGGCGCGGATCACTCATGGATGGGCGCCCGAGGAGCCAGCCCGTCAGCACGGTGGCGCCGATTCCCGCCCACAGGTTGATTGGCCCAATGATGGCCCCAGCCTCGCCGGTGGTGAGCCCGTAGCTGCGCATCAGGAAGGTCGGCGTCCACCACATGAGGCCCCAGCCCCACAGTGCCGTGAGGGCGCTGCCCAGCATGACGTGTACGGCCGAGCGTTGCTGCCACAGGAAACGCATGCTCTCGCCGAGCCCCGCGGTGGCATCGCTCGCCTTGGCATCGAAGCGCCCGCGGTGTGGCTCTCTGATCGTAAAATAAATAAGCGCCGCGAGAATCGCCCCGGGGACACCAAGCGCCAGGAACACGGTGCGCCAGCCGTAGTGGTCAGCGATCGCCCCGGCAAAATCGGCCGCCAGCCAGGCGCCGATCGGGGCACCGAGGCCAAAGATCGTCAGCGCCATCGGGCGGCGCTCGGCTGGAAAATAATCGGACAGGATCGAATTGGCGCCCGGGGTGCCGCCCGCCTCGCCTACGCCGACGCCGATCCGCGAGATGATCAGCTGCGTGTAGTTGCGTGACAGCCCGCACATGACCGTCATCGCCGACCACGCTGCCACCGATGCGGCGATGATGTTGCGACGATTGCTCCGATCGATCAGCCAGGCGATCGGAAAACCGAAAGTGACGTAGAAGAGTCCGAGTGAAACGCCGGTGAGGCTGGCGATACCCGAGTCGGTCAGGTGCAGCTCGAGCCGTATCGATTCCTGCACCGTGGAGATCGCGTAGCGGTCGGCGATGCTCATGGTGTAGACCAGCACCATCGCGATGAGCACGTACCAGCGTGCGGCGAGTGTCGGCGCCTCGCTCATGGTCCCAGGTTCGGCTGTAGTGGCCACTTGATTCATGGATACGATGTCCCGTTGGCTGCCGACCAGCCGATATTGCCTGAATTGCCCGGTATTGTTCGAGCTAAGCGCATTCAGGGGCACCAGAGCGCAAATTCAGATAGGCCAGCGCACCCATATGCCTTTTTGCGATGGGCGTGCCCGAGGCCAAAGCAGCTGAAAAATTGCCCCGCGGAGCTGTGTAGACTGTGGCGCTACCCCCCCTGCAAGGTGCGCGCGTGAAAAACATCCGGATTGGTTTCATCGGCCTCGGTAACGTCGGCGGCAAGCTCGCCGGAAACCTCCTGCGTCACGGCCTCGACCTGACGGTACGTGACCTGAGCGACGAGCTGGTCGCGGGCTTCGTCGCCAAAGGCGCCAGGAAGGCCGCGTCGCCCAAGGCGATGGCCGAGCAGGTGGATATCGTCATTACCTGCCTGCCCTCCCCGGCGGCCTCACGCGCGGTTCTGGAGAGCCCTGACGGCGTTCTGGCCGGACTTACGCCCGGCAAGATCTGGCTGGAAATGAGCACCACCGACCAGGCCGAGGTCGTCCGCATCGGCAGCCTGGTCGCCGCCAAGGGCGGCATGGCGATGGACTGCCCGGTCTCCGGAGGGTGCCATCGCGCCGCCTCGGGCAACATCGCGATCTTTGCCGGCGGGAGCCGCGAGGCCTTCGAGAAGGTGCTACCGGTGCTGAAGATCCTCGGCTGCCAGATCCTGCACACCGGCCCGATCGGATCTGCCTCCAAGCTCAAGGTCGTGACCAACTACCTGTGCACGGTGCATCTGGCGGCGCTCGCCGAGGCGCTGTCGGTGTGCAAGGTCGCAGGCATGGACATGAACACCGCCTACGACGCAATCCGCATTTCCTCTGGCAATTCCTTTGTGCACGAGACCGAGTCGCAGGTGATCCTCAACGGCAGTCGCGACATCGGCTTTACTATGGACCTGGTGATCAAGGACGTCGGCCTGTTCGACCAGCTGGCGCGCGACCTCAAGGTGCCGCTGGAACTCTCGCCGCTGGTGCTCAACATCTTCAAGGATGGCGAACGCCGCTACGGGCCGCGCGAGCATTCGCCGAACATCATCCGGCGCCTTGAGGACGCCTGCCATATCAAGGTGCTGGGCAAAGGATTCCCGGCGGAAATGGTTGATGACCAGCCGAAGGCCGAGGGCTACGAAGTCATCCCCAAGTCCTGAGCAAGCTCAGGCGCCGAAACCGATGATGCCCTTGACCTCGAGGAAATCGCTGATGCCCCAGTCGGCGTACTCGCGTCCGTTCCCGGATTGCTTGTAGCCACCAAAGGGCGCCATCGTGTCCCACTCCGGATAGTTCACCTGCACCTGCCCGGCGCGCAGTTGTCGGGCCACCTTGCGCGCATGCTCGGGATTGCCGGATGCCACGTAGGCGGCCAGACCGTACACCGTGTCGTTCGCGATCGCGACGGCCTGCTCTTCCGAATCGTAGGGAATGATCGACAGCACGGGCCCGAAGATTTCTTCCCTCGCGATCGTCATGTCAGGCCGCACCGGTCCAAACACGGTCGGCCGCGCGTAATAGCCCTGCGCCAGCCCCTGGGGCCGGCCCAGGCCCCCGCTCACCAGCGGTGCGCCTTCGGCGATGCCGGCGCCGATGAGCTTCTGGATCTTGTTGTACTGCGTTTCACTGACCACTGGGCCCAGCTGGATGCCCGCGGCCCTCGGATCGCCCACGGTGTGGGCGTCAGCGGCCTCGCGGGCGATCTGGAGGGCGGCATCGAGCTTGTCCCTCGGGACCAGCATGCGTGTCGGCGCATCGCAGGACTGGCCGCTGTTGCCGAAACACGCCGCGACGCCCTGGGTTACGGCCACCTTGAGATCGGCGTCCGCGAGAATGATATTCGCCGACTTGCCGCCAAGCTCCTGGGTGACGCGCTTGACGGTATCGGCGGCCGTCTTGGCCACCATCACCCCGGCGCGGGTGGAGCCCGTGAACGACACCATGTCGACGTCCGGGTGGCTGGCCAGCGTCTGCCCCACCGTGGGTCCGTCGCCGTTCACGAGGTTGAAGACGCCGGGAGGTACGCCCGCGGCATGCACGATCTCCGCGAAGATGATGCCGCTGAGCGGCGCGATCTCGCTGGGCTTCAGGACCATGGTGCAGCCGGCGGCAATGGCCGGCGCCACCTTGGTGACGATCTGGTTCAGTGGCCAGTTCCAGGGGGTGATGAGCCCCACCACGCCAATGCCCTCACGGACGATGCGCGTAGTGCCGCGCTGTTCCTCGAACTCGAACTTCTCGAGCGCGGCGATGGCGGCCTCGAGATGGGCGCGGCCGGCCCAGACCTGGGCGTCGCGCGCGAACTGAATGGGTGCCCCCATCTCGTCGGAGACGGCCTGGGCGAGATCCTCGGCCCGCTGGTTGTACAGCTCGAGCATCTTCTTCAGGAGTCCGAGCCGGTAGGCCTTGCTGGATTGTGAAAAAGCCGGGAAAGCGGCCCGCGCCGCGCCGATCGCGCGCGCCGCATCGGCCGCATTGCCCATGGCGATGGTGGCAAAGGCCTTTTCAGTGGCCGGATTGATGACCTCGAGCGTAGCCGTACTGAGCGGCTCCACCCAGGCGCCATTGATGTAGAAGCGTTTCGTATTGTTCATCGTTCCATGCTACGACATTTTTCCGGCCGCGCCGGAATCTCCCGTAAAGTATAGCCTTCGGGCCAGGCCAGCACGGAGGGACATTGAACAAGGCGTTGAAAATAACGGGTGGCGAGCTCTGGCTGGGACTCGACACGGGTGGCACCTACACCGACGCCGTGCTCCTCGCCGATGGGCGGCGCGTCGTGGCCAGCGCCAAGGCGCTCACGACCCACTGGGATCTGGCCGTGGGGCTCGGGAACGCCATTCGCGCGGTGCTCGGCGCCATGCCTGCCGGGGCGAGCCGCAAGGACGTCCAGCTCGTATCGGTCTCGACCACGCTCGCCACCAATGCCGTGGTCGAGAATCGCTTCAGCCCGGTCGCCAGTGTGCTGATCGGTTTTGACGAGCCCATGCTCGAACGCTCGGGGCTCAGGCGCGACGGGGCGAGTCCCGTGATACGGGTGCGCGGCGGACATGATGCGACCGGCGAGGAACTTGAACCGCTCGACGAGGCGGCGTTGGGCGCAGCGATCCGCGATTGTGGTGCTCGGGTCGAGGGCTTCGCCGTGGCCGCCTGTTTCTCGGTGCGCAACCCGGCGCATGAGCTGCGCGCCCGCGCGCTCATCCGCACCCTGACGCCCAAGCCCGTAACGTGCGCGCACGAACTGAGCTCCAAGCTCGACGCGCCACGCCGCGCCCTGACCGCCGCGCTCAACGCCCGGCTGACGCCGCAGATCCGCCATCTCATCGAGGCGCTCACCGAAGTGCTCGAGGGTGAGTCCGTGGATGCGCCGCTGATGATCGTCAAGGGTGACGGCTCGTTGATGAAAGCCGAGGTGGCGCTCGAATACCCCGTGGAGACGATCCTCTCGGGCCCCGCCGCCAGCGTGGTGGGCGCAGGCTTCCTCACGGGACTCGGGGATTTCCTCGTCGCCGACATGGGTGGCACGACCACCGATTGCGCGGTCGTGACCGGCGGCCGTCCCGCGATCAGCGCCGCAGGCGCGTTGATCGGCGGGTGGCGCACCATGGTCGAGGCCGTCGATGTGCGCACCGTGGGGCTCGGTGGCGACAGCCAGGTGTCCTTCGATCGCAACGCGCGATTCCTGGTCGGACCGCGCAAGGCGATGCCGCTGAGTCTCCTCGCGCTGCAGTTCCCCACCGTGCTCGTCGAGTTGCGCCTGCTGGCCGCCATGCAGCACCTGCCCGATTACGCCACGCAGTTCGCATTCCGCAATCCTGGCCGGGACGCGCCCGCGCATCTGGCCGGATCGGAGCGGCGCGTATGGGAAGAGCTTACGCCCGAGCCGCGCCGGGTTTCGAAACTGGCGCACAGCGCTCCCGGCCTCGACTCACTCCGGCGGCTCGCCGACTCAGGTCTGGCGACCATCGCTGCATTCACGCCGAGCGATGCCATGCACGTGCTGGGACAGCAGCACGGATGGAACGTCGAAGCGGCGGAACTCGGCGCACGAGTGCTCGCCATCGAGGAGCGCAATGCGCGCGCTGCCAGGGATACCTCAACGCCTGCGGCACTGTGCGAACGCACCGTCGAGCACGTGATCCGCGAGTCGGCGCGCGTCGTCCTGGCAACCGCCCTCGCCCACGACCCCGCCATCGAGGCCCGCAATGGCTCCTGGGGAATCCTGGGTGATGGGCTGATCGAGGATATCGTTTCGGGCCGGCCGTTTGCGTCCCTGGTGCGGGCCAACTTCGCACTTGCGGCCCCGCTGATCGCCATCGGTGCACCCGTGGCTGGGTATTACCCGGAGGTCGCGCGGCGCCTCGGCGCTACGCTCTCTATCCCCGAGCACGCCGCGGTGTGCAATGCCGTGGGAGCGGTCGCCGGTGTGGTCACGCAGACGGTCGACGTATTCGTGAACCAGCCCACCTTCAGCGTCTTTCGCGTGCATGATCCGCATGATTCGGCGGGCAATCGCGACTTCCAGGCTCCCGAGCCGGCCATCGAATACGCGCGTAAAATCTCCGGCGCGCGCGCGCTCGCTGCGGCGCGCCGCGCGGGCGCCGTCGACCCGCACGTCGAGACCACTGTCAGCGAGCACCGTGCGCACATGGGCCCGGACCTTGATTACATGGCGGAGGCGCTGGTACGTTCGACGGCAACCGGCCGCCCTTTTGCCGGTCACTTGCACGGCGAAAGGTGAGCTGCAGCGGTTGAAGCGGCGGGGCCGAAAACGGGCAGGTCCGGCCCGATCGAGCTACTCCAGCAGGCATTCCCGGATGGCGGCCTGCTGGCTCACGCCCACGCCGAGAGCTTCATCCAGGTAACCCCCGATCGAGCCGAACCGCTCTGCCATGGCGTTGAACGAAGCGTGCAGATACCCGGCCTCGATCCAGATCGACGCGCGCAACGCCTCCGGATCCGGCGCCCGCCCCGACGCCTGGATGATGCTCTGCTTCAGAACGGGCAGAAACCGCGAGGCCACGGCCTCGCTATTGGTGAGCAGGTAGTCGTGTTCGATGTGCTCGCTGGCCACGCCGAGCACGTGGTGGGTCAGGGCAGCGAGCAACCCGGTGCGATCCTTGCCTGCGGCGCAGTGAATCAGCACCGGGGCGCGGGTGTCCGGCAGCGAAGCAAGATAACGACTGAACAGCTCGATATGTTGTTCCTCGAACGGGGCCGCACGGTACCACTGTCTCATCCACTCGCGCATGTCAGCGGCCGTGAACCCGCCTGGCCGATGAACGAACTGCGTCCAGCCGCTCTGTGCCTGTGGCTGGCCCTTGTCGCTGGCGATGACCTGCTTTGACAGGCGTAGCGAGTGCCGCGTCGGTTGCGTCAATCGCTCGACCGGCAAACGCAGATCAACGATAGCCTCGATCTTCAGTTCTCGCAGCTTGTCCAGATCGGGGTCCGTCGCCCGGTGCAAGTGCGCCGACCGGAACAACCGGCCCCGTTTGATCCGCCGGCCATCGACGACGGCGTAGCCGCCGAAGTCCCGGAAATTATCGAGGCCCTCGAATTGATACGGCTTGTCGTTCATGGATGGCCAGCCACCGAGGATATGGCGCACGCCTGCCTTCGGGAAGGATCATCATGTCACAGCTGCGACTGCGGTACGCGTCAGGGCGTGCTATGTTTGGGCATCATGAGCAAACCCAAACTGATCTATTTTGATGCCCCCGTGAGTCGCGGGGAGGAATGCCGCCTGGCCCTGCATCTGGCGGGCATCGACTTCGACGACGAACGTATCAGCCCGACCTCATGGCCCGCCATGAAGGAACACACGCCCTATGGCGGCATGCCGGTGCTCGAATTGCCAGGGAGACCCGCGCTGGCGCACAGCAATGCCATCCTGGTGTTCATCGGCCGTCGTTACGGCCTGCACCCGGCCGACGACTTCGAGGCGGCGCGCCACGAAGGCATGATGCAGCACGTGGAAGACCTGCGGGCTGTTGTCGGGCCGACCATTCGCATGGAGGAAGCCGAGAAGAAAGCGCGGCGCGAAGCGCTCGTGGCCGGCTTCATGCCGGCGTGGGCTCGGGCGGCCGAGAACAACATCAGCAGCGCGCCGTTCTTCGGCGGGGCAAAGATCCACGTCGTCGACCTGAAGCTGCACCTGGTCGTGCGCTGGTTCATCGGCGGCAAGGTCGATCACATTCCCGCCACGATCTTCGCAGGCTTCCCCAAACTCAACGCCGTGCACGCGGCCGTGCGTGATCATGCCGGCGTGATTTCCTGGTACGCGAACACAAGCGTCGCGGGGCTGATCTGATAAAGATCCTCCCTTCGGGAGGCATCGCTTCCAGCGGCGACGATCCGCGCCAGCAATTGATGACAGATGAGGAAATGCGCGCCGCAGTCGAGACCGCGCATGCGCTCGGAATGAAGGTAGCCGCCCACATCTACCCGGCCGGGGCCATCGAGAACGCCGTCCGCGCCGGCGTCGACTCGGTCGCGCACGGCTGCTTCGCGACGGCGCAGACCTTTGCGCCGATGAAGGCACAGGGAACCTATCTGGTGCCGACCCTCACCGTCTTTGATCTCTTTTACGACGTGGCCTGGAATCACCCCGAATTGCTCACGCCCGGCACCGCGGAAAAAGAGATCGCCAATGACCTGCTTGCCAAGCGCAACCTGGCGCTGGCGGTACGGTCCGGTGTAAAAATTGCCTATGGGTCCGACATTGGCGAAGGCAACCACGCCATGGAATTCGGGCTGCTCATCGCCAACGGCATGACGCCCGGGGAGGCGCTGGTGGCGGCAACCCGCAATGCGGCCGAGCTGTTGGGCGCCAGCGACCGCGTCGGCACCATCCAGCCAGGCCGGTTCGCCGACATGGTTGCCACGAGCGCCGACCCGCGTACCGATGCCGCGCAATTTGAGCGCGTTGAATTCGTGATGAAGGGCGGTATGGTCTACCGACAGCACGGCGCGCCCGCGGCACCTTGATCTGCTGCGGCGCCGCCTGGCCTCAGCCCTGAGCGAAACGCCCCGGCCGGTACGGCGCCAGCTCCGCAATGTTCTTGCCGCCGAGCAATTCCGCGCGCACGTACTCACCCAATAGCGGCGCGAGCGTCACGCCGCTGTGTGTGACGACGACGTACAAGTCCGGTGCGCCGGGTACGGCGCCCACCACTGGAAACCCGTCGCTGGGCATCGGCCGGAAGCCGAGCGTCACATGATCGAGCGGTACATCGTGTGCAGTGGGCAGGAAAGCCTTGATCTTGTCGAGTGCGCGCGTGCCGTGCCAGGTGCGCAGCGCCTCATCGGGGAAATCACCCGCCTGCTCACGTATCTGTGCATGCACCGGCAGGTCCGGCGGCTCCGGCGAGTCGGTGCCCACCAGTGAACCGTCCGCCATCTGCTTGAATTCCACGCCGCCTGGCGCATCGCAGATGCTCTGCGTCAGCATCGGCGCCGGCCTGCTGTGCGCGAGGAAACCCGGCGCATGCCGCAGCTGGAGTTTGTACCCTGCCATCGCCAGCAGCTTTGGGGTATCCACGCCGGCGGCTACCACGAGCCGGTCGAGCGGTATCGTGCCGGTGCTCGTCATTGCGGAGCGCAGGCGCCCGCCCTGGAATTCAAGGCTTCGCACTTCGCACGGACATAGCATGCGGGCGCCCTGACGCCTGGCGTGTTGCAGGAAACTCAAAGTAGCGCGTACCGGGTCGAGATGCCCGTCGAGCGCGGAATAGATTGCCGCCGCAACCGGCCCAGGCTCGAGCGAGGGAGCGAGCGCGGCAAACTCCGCGGCGCTGAGGTCGCGGGCCGGGAACCGCGTGTGCGCCAGCTGCGCCGCGTTTGCGCGCACGAACTCCGTGCCCGCCTGGTCACGGGCCCAGTTGAGGTAGCCGCCCCAGGTGATTCCAAGGTCGAGCTGCCCGTCGATTTCATGGTAGGCCGCAATGCTGCGGATCCGCAGCGCCTGGTAGTGCGGATCGGCGACCAAGGCGTTGAGCCAGCCGAAGGAATTACGGGTCGCTCCTGCTGCCGGGGCCGTTTTCTCGAACTGCACCACGTCCGCCCCGCCCTCGGCGAGGCGCAGGGCGATCGAGGCGCCAACGATGCCACCGCCCACGATGCCCACGCGAAGACGCTGGCGCCGCGCAAACGCAGGCCAGACCAGTCCCGAGGCGGCGAGGCCCGCCAGGCCATGTACGAACTGTCTGCGACGCATTTGCGCTCCCGCGGGATTTGTCAGGCCCGCAGCCGCGCGTTGTCCGGATCGTAGAGCGGTTCGCGGCCCACAACCGCCCGGCGGCGCGTACCGAGGATCTCTACCTCGAGCTCGGTGCCGGGCACCGCAAGGTCGGTGCGCACATAGGCCAGCGCGATGCTGCACTTCAACCGGTAACCATAGCCGCCGGAAGTGACCAGCCCCACCGGTTCCTTGCCCTTGAACACGATCGACACCGCGGCGGCATCGGCATCCGCGGCGTCGACCACCAGGGGCACGAAACGCTCGCGCGGTCCGGCCGCCGCCTCACGCTTCAAGGCTTCCTGGCCGATGAACCCGCCCGGCTTGTCGAGCTTCACGAAACGATCGAGCGAGGCCATGAACGGGGTGTATTCCGTGGTGAGATCCGCTTTCCAGGAGCGGTAGCATTTTTCCAAACGCAGGCTGTCCATCGCGTAGAGGCCGAAATCGGCGCTGCCGAGTTTTTCACCGGCTTCCCACAGCAGGTCGTAGACCGACGCCAGGTGCTCGACCGGAATATGCAGCTCCCAGCCGAGTTCACCCATGTAGTTGACGCGCAGCGCGACCGCCTTGGTATAGGCGATTTCCATGGCGCGGGTCGAGAGCCAAGGGAAAGCGGCGTTGGACAGGTCGGTCGGCGTCAGCGGCTGCAACAGTTCGCGTGACTTTGGCCCGACCACGATCAGCGTGCCGTAACGCGCGGAAAGGTTTTCAATTCGCACCTCACTGCCAGCAGCTGGCAGGTGCTCGCGCAGCCAGTGCTCGTCGTGACGCTCGCCCGCCGCGGCGCTGATCAGCCAGTAACGGTCCGCTGCGAAACCGGTGAGCGTCATCTCGGTGACGATGCCGCCGCCCGGTGCGCAGAAATAATTGAGCGCCGTGCGTCCGGGTCGTGGCACCGTGCCGGCGACCATGTGATCCAGCCAGGCGGCAGCGCCCGGGCCGGTGACTTCGAATTTGGTGAAGCCGGGCAGATCGAGCACCGCCACCCGCTCCTGCACCGCCTGGCATTCGCGCGCGATGCACGCGTGCCACGCGGGCCGGCGGAACGAGACTTCGCGGCCCTCCGCGACCTCTCCCACCCGTGGAAAATACACCGCGCGCTCCCAGCCGCCGCGCGCACCGAAGTGCGCGCCCTTGTCCTTGAGGCGCTGGTATACAGGCGAAGTCTTGGCCGGTCGCCCGGCGGGCCGCTCCTCGGCCGGATACCCGACACCATACTCGTGCTGGTAGGTCTCGATGGCCTTGGCCAGCGTGAACTTGTGGTTCGCGAATTCCAGGTAGCGCCGCGAATCGAGCGGCCACATGTCCCACTCCGGCTGCCCGTGCGCCACCCACTCGGCAATCATCTTGCCCGCACCACCGGCCTGCGCGATACCGAAGGTGAACGCGCAGCAGTGGAAGAAGCCTGGAAGCCCAGGCGCCGGGCCGATCAGCGGATTGCCGTCAGGCGCATAGGGAATCGGGCCGTTGATCACCGTCTTGACGCCCACGGAGGCGAGAATCGGTACGCGCTCGCAGGCGGCCTCGATGTATTTCTCCAGACGCCCCGTGTCGTCATCGAACAGCTGGTGGGCGAACTCGTCCGGGATGCCCTGCAGCCAATGCGCCGTCGCCTGCCATTCGTAGGGCCCGAGAATCAGGCCGTGCCGCTCCTGACGCAGGTAGTAGCTGACGTCCGGGTCGCGCACCAGCGGGAGCCGTGCGGCGCCGCGCGCCACGAGCTCGGGGATGTCTTCGGTCACCAGGTACTGGTGCGAGAGCGTCACCATGGGCAGGTACTCGCCCACCATCGCTGCGATCTCGCCGCCACGGTAACCCGCAGCGTTGATCACCGACTGCGCGGTGATCACGCCCTGGTTGGTCTCCACGCGCCATTCGCCCGAGGGCGTGCGTGTGATGGCGGTGACGCGCGTGTTGCGGTGGATCTGCGCGCCCGCGTCGCGCGCGCCCTTGGCGAGCGCCTGGGTCATCTGCGCCGGGTCGATGTCGCCGTCGAAGGGATCATAGAGGCCGGCGATGATGCCGTCGGTCTTCAGGAACGGATGGCGCGCGGTGATTTCGGCCGGCGTCATCATTTCGAATTCGATGCCCTGGGCGCGCGCCTGCGAGACGACATGCCGGAACTCGTCCACCCGGTCGGCGGTGTGCGCGAGACGGACGCTGCCCGTGATGTGGTAATTGATCTCGTAGCCGACGCGCGCAGCCAGCTCGGAATACAGCTGCGTGCTGTGGCGCTGCAGCTTGATCAGGTTCCAGGAGGTGGAAAAATTCGGGCAGTTGCCGGCTGCATGCCAGGTCGAACCGGCGGTCAGCTCGTCCCGCTCGAGCAGCACCGCATCGGTCACCCCAAGCTGCGTCAGGTGATAAAGGGCGCTGCAGCCGACAGAACCTCCACCAATAACAACAACTTGTGCGTGAGTCTTCATAGATAACTTTGTTCCCGGTTCCGCCACTAGCTCTTGATGCGTTCGTTCTTCGGATCGTACCAAGGCTGCAGTTGGACCGCGGCCGGATACGGCTGGCAGGCCACCTCTATCGCCCAGCGCCCGGACTCCAGCCAATCCTTCGTGACGCCCGCCTCGCAGCTAACGTAGCCCATGCCGATCGAGCGCCCGAGCCGGTGCCCCCAGGCGCCGGACTTGATCGAGCCGACGATCAGGCCATCGCGGATGATTGGTTCCTCGTGATACAGCATCGGGGCCTGCGCCGAAGCATCGTGCAGCATGACCTGCACCAGCCGCTTGGTCAGCGTGCCGCGCGCGCGCTGCGCCTCGAGCGCCTCGCGCCCGAGAAACCCCCCGGGCTTGTCCCACGCGACCGTGAAGCCGAGCCCGCCTTCCAGCGGCGTGTCTTCATCGCCGATGTCGTGACTCCAGTGCCGATATCCCTTCTCCACGCGGCAGGCGCCCATCGCGTGGTAGCCCGCGTGCCGCAGCCCGAATGCGCCGCCTGCGGCCACGAGCTGCTCGAAGACGTCGAGACAATGCTCGGCGGGAATGTACAGCTCCCACCCCAGCTCGCCAACGTAAGTGATGCGACTGGCACGCAACCGCGCGTAACCGATTTCGATTTCGCGTGATTGGCCGAAGGGGTGCGCGGCATTGGACAGATCGGCGCCCGAGACCTGCTGCAGCAGCGCGCGGCTCTTCGGTCCCATGACCCCAAGCATGGCAACGCCCGCGGTGACGTCGGTCACTGAACAGTGCGCGCCCGGGCGCTCCGCGATGCGGCACCGGAGCCAGGCGAGATCGCGTGTCTGGCAGATCGCCGAAGTAACCACCATGAATTCCTGCTCGGCGAGCCGGGTGATGGTGAGGTCGGCTTCGATGCCCCCACGCTCATTGAGCCATTGCGTGTAGACGATGCGCCCGGGCGATACGTCGACATTGGCGGTGGACAGGTGATTGAGGATCGTGCAGGCGTCGGCTCCCTGCACCAGGAATTTAGCGAAACAGGTCTGATCGAAGAGTGCCACGCCATCGCGTACTGCGCGGCACTCGGTCCCGCAGGCGTCGAACCAGTTCTGCCGCCCATAGGAATACTCATAGCGTGGCGTGACGCCGGGCGCGGCGAACCAGTTGGGCCGCTCCCAGCCGGCGGTCTCGCCCATGCAGGCGCCCGCGGCCAGCAGCCGGTCGTGGAGCGGCGTGCGTCGCGCGCCGCGCGCAGTCTGGTACTGGTAGTACGGCCAGTGCATGGCGTACAGCAGGCCCAGTGTTTCGACGGTGCGATCGTGCAGGTAGCGGCGGTTGGCCTGGAACGGCGCGATGCGGCGGATGTCGACATCGGCCAGGTCCATCGGCGGGCGGCGATCGAGAATCCACTGCGCGACCACCTTGCCGGCGCCGCCGCCGGCAGCGATACCCACCGAGTTGAAGCCGGTGGCGACGAACAGGTCGCGCACTTCCGGGGTCTCGCCGATGTAGTAGCGGTCGTCGGGCGTGAAACTCTCGGGTCCGTTGAAGAACAACTGGATGCCGGCCTCGCCGAGCGCGGGCACGCGCTGCACGGCCGCGTTGAGGATCGGCTCGAAATGTTCGTAGTCCTCGGGGAGCGTTTCGAAGCTGAAATCGTCAGGAATGCCCTTCATGCCCCAGGGTTTCGCCACCGGCTCGAAACAGCCCATCAGCAGCTTGCCTGCGTCTTCCTTGTAATACGCGCATTCATCCTGCACGCGCAACACCGGCAGGTTCCCGCTCATGCCCTTCATCGGCTCGGTGACGATGTAGAAATGCTCGGCGGCATGCAGCGGCACGGCGGCGCCGCAGTCGCGGGCAAAGGCGTGTGACCACATGCCCGCGCACAACACAACAGTGTCGGCGGCGATGAAGCCGCCGCCAACCTCCACGCCGATCGCCCGACCCCGCTCGACGCGTACTCGCGTGACCGGCGTGTTCTCGAAGATCTTCGCGCCGCGCATCCGGGCGCCCTTGGCGAGCGCCTGGGTGGTGTCGATCGGATTGGTCTGGCCGTCCTTGCGCAGGAAAATGCCACCGACCAGATCATCCACCCGAAGCAGCGGCCAGCGCTCCTTGATTTCGCCCGTGCTCAGCAGGTCGATTTCCAGGCCGAAGGTCTTGCCCATCGAAGCGCCACGCTTGAGTTCCTCGAGGCGCGCAGGCGTCTTCGCGACGCTGATCGAGCCGTTCTGCTTGAAGCCGGTGGCCTGCCCGGTCTCGGCCTCGAGCGAGTGGTAGAGATCAGCCGTGTATTTGGCGAGTTCAGTGAGGTTACGGGTGGCGCGCAGCTGCCCGACCAGGCCCGCGGCATGCCAGGTCGTGCCGGAAGTAAGCCGGCTGCGCTCCAGCAGCAGCACGTCGGCCACACCGATCTTGGTCAGGTGATAGGCAATCGAACAACCCGCTACGCCGCCGCCAATGATGATGACGCTGGCACGGTCCGGAAGCGACATCCGCGTGTACCGGGCCCTAGCCCTTGGCCTTCATGGCTGCGCGCGGCAGCCGCACCGGAAAGCGACGGCGGATTTCCGCATCGATGGCTTCGGGCACGTGGCCCGGAAAGTGCGTGGCGAGAATCTCCGTCACCTTCCGCGCTGCGCGTTCGGCAATATTGGTCGAGCCCTGTTCGATCCATTCGTTGGGGCTGCGCCGATCACCTACCGCCGGATAGAGATATTCGGTCTGCATCAGTTGCAGGGTCTGATCGCTCCCCAGGAAATGACCGGGGCCATTGAGGCAGACGTCCTTGATGGTCTCGAATGAGAGCCGTTCTTCGCTGACTTCGATACCCTTGATCGTGCGCTGCGCGGCGCCGATGATGTCGTTGTCGATCACCAGGCTCTCGAGCGAGTAACCGAGGAGACTGGCGTGCATGCCCGCCGATTCGTAGATCATGTTGATGCCGGAGTTGCCCACCAGCGCGTGATTCAGCGCCTTTTCCGCGCCGGCCTGTTCATCAGGGATCTTCGAATCCGTCATGCCCGAAGCCGTGCCGCCCGTGAGTTGGTAGAAGTTGGCCATCTGGCCTGCAGCCGAGGACAACAGTGCCTGCTCGGGGCTACCGCCCGACATGGCGCCGGTTCGCAGGTCGGACACGAAGCACCAGGTGCCGAAAATCGCGGGGTGCCCGGGTTTGATCGCATTGACGTAGACGAGTCCGGCGAGCACCTCCGCCACTTCCTGCGCGAGCGCGCCGGCGAGTGCCGCGGGAGCTGTGGCGCCGGCCTGCCCGGCCGACAGCAGCAATACAGGCATGCCGCCGCGCACTGCGCCTTCGAGACACTTGCAGGCATCGGCCGCAAATTTCATCGGCGGCACGACGAAGCAGTTGGACTGGCTGACGAAGGGGCGTTCGCGCCACTGCTGCTCGCCGCCCGCGATCAGGTGCAGCATTTCGAACGACGCCGCCAGCTGTTCCGGCATCACCCAGCTGCTGCCGACGTGCTTGGTCGTGCTCATGACCGCGGCGTAGCAGGTGTTGAAATCCATCTCGAAAGGGTCCGGTATGTCGCGTGGCACGACCGCGCGCTGGAAGAAATGGATGTGATCCATGACATCGACGATACGGCCGATGTCGTAGAGATCCTGGATGGTCGAGTGCCGGTACTTGCCGTTGACGTCCACCATGTTTACCGCGGCACCGGCGGTGCCGAAGTAGGCCCGCTTGCCCCAGGGCTCCAGATCGTGCTTCGGGTCCTGCCCGTGCAGCACGAAATTGCGGCCCGCCTTGGCCAGCGTGTCTTCAACGAGAGACTTCGGGAACAGCAGACGGCCCTGCGGGCTGAGCGTGGCGCCCGCTTTGGTCATGATCTCGACGCCCGATTCGGTCGCGTCGGCGAGCCCGACTTCCGACAGCAGCCGGAGCGCGGTCTGGTGGATCAGTTGCACGTCGGCGTCGCTTAACGGGTGATAGCGGCCGCTAGGCATGCCCGGCCGCACCGGTCGCAGGTGATCGGGCAATGGGCCGGACCGCTCGGCGCGGCGGGCGTCGCGCCCTGAGGGACGCCGGGCTACAATCGGGGCATGGGTCACGCAGTTACTCCTTGAATCCGCGGCCGGGATTATCGCATGAACAGGCTGGTCAGTTTTACGCAGATGAAAGCGGGCACGCGCGAGGATTACCTGTTCCTCGACCAGTCCGAACGCGAATTCGCGCGGCAGCTCCCCGATCGGGTGCTGGCCGTGCTGCGCGACCTGGATCACGCAGTCGAGGGGTATCCCGTGACCCGCCTCGGGCACAGCCTGCAGACGGCCACCCGCGCGCGCCGTGACGGCGCCGACGACGAACTCGTCCTCGCCGCGCTCATCCACGACATCGGCGACCTGCTGGCCCCCTACAATCATGCGGCGGTGGCTGCGGCCGTCATCCAGCCCTACGTGCGCGAGGAAGTGAGCTGGATCGTCGAGCAGCACGGGCTGTTCCAGACTTATTACTACGTCCATCACCTGGGCGGTGA
The DNA here is from genome assembly GCA_025357915.1 of Gammaproteobacteria bacterium. Lineage (GTDB taxonomy): Bacteria > Pseudomonadota > Gammaproteobacteria > Steroidobacterales > Steroidobacteraceae > FEN-1191. The sequence continues at coordinate 446 of JANYLH010000054.1, read as the reverse complement.
CCGCCATATGCGCGATCGGCTGCGTGGTCATCGTTGGTACGACGCCTGCGCTGGTTTCTGCGAACAATACGACCAGTCTTCCTTCGACCCGAAATATCCCAGCCTGCCGCTGGCCGAGTTCGAACCACTGGTGCGGGAGATTTTCATGCGCAAGCCGCACGACCCGCGCTACACGGCGGCTGCTTGAGCGTGGCAATGAACCGCGGCGCACGCCGCACCTGCGTTGCGGCACTGCTCGCGCTGGCGCAGGTCGTTGTCGCTGCGGCTGGCGGTGCGGGCTCCCCTGCCGCCGCTGGCGCCAAGGTGGCGGCCCGGGCAGGGTTGCCGCCCATCCGCCATGTGTTCGTCGTGGTGCTCGAGAACCAGGCCTACGAGACCAGCTTTGGCTCCACCTCGCCCGCCCAATACCTGAAATTGCTGCGGCAGCAGGGCGCCAGCGTGCCGAA
>JANYLH010000053.1 GCA_025357915.1 Gammaproteobacteria bacterium | reverse complement strand
CGTGGTCCGCGGCGGCACATGCTGCGGTGTCGGCACCGGGTCCACCGCGGCCGGTCCGGCGCGGTGATCGCTGACGTAGACGATGAGTGCGACCAGGAGGCCCGTGCCCAGCCCGAGGCCCAGATCGCGCAGCCGCGCCATATCCAGGCCGCCGCGGCGCACGGTCTTGTAATCACGCGCGGTGAGCCGGCGATTGCTCACATGCTCTCCGGCGCGCTGGCGCCGAGCAGCGCCAGGCCGTTGCGCAGCACCTGCTGCGCGCCGAGCGCGAGTGCCAGGCGGGCATTGCGCGTGGCGGCGTCCTCGACGATGAACTGCGCGGCGTTGTACCAGGTGTGAAACGCCTGCGCGAGTTCGCGCAGGAAGTGCACCAGCAGGTGCGGCGCGCGGCTCGCGGCCGCCTGGGCGATCAGTTCCGGGTAGCGGCTGATCGCCGTGAGCACGGCGGCTTCATGCGCTCCGTCGAGCGCCCCCAGGTTGGCCAGCGCGACGGCCGCGTCGTACTGCAGGCCGCGTGCGGCGAGCTGCTTCATCACGCTGGCGACGCGCGCATGCGCGTACTGCAGGTAGTACACCGGGTTGTCATTGCTGCGCGACTTGGCCAGCTCGAGATCGAAATCGAGGTGCTGGTCGTGGCTGCGCATCAGGTAGAACAGGCGGCAGGCGTCGTTGCCGACTTCCTCGCGTAGCTGGCGGAGTGTGACAAACTGGCCGTCGCGCTTGCCCATCGGTATCTTCTCGCCGCCCCGGTACAGGCTGACGAACTGCATCAGGCACACTTCCAGGCAAGCGCCGGGTTCGCCGAGCGCGACCAACCCGGCGCGCATGCGCGGTATGTAGCCGTGATGATCGGCGCCCCACACGTCGATGAGCAGCTCGAAGCCGCGTGCGCGCTTGTCGAGGTGATAGGCGAGGTCGGGTGCAAAGTAGGTCTGCGCGCCGTTGGCGCGCACCAGCACGCGGTCTTCGCTGTCGCCGTGGCTGCTGGTACGGAGCCACAGCGCGCCGTTCTTCTCGTAGCTCTGGCCGAGGGCGGCGAGGCGCGCGAGCGCGTGCTCGACCGCACCGGACCGTCCCAGCGCGCGCTCGGAAAACCACTGCTCGAACTCGACGCCGAAGGCGGCCAGGTCGGCGCGGATGTCGGCGATCATCGCCGCGAGCGCGAGTTCCAGCACCGACTCATAGGCCGCCGCGCCCAGCAACGCGCGCATCTTCGCGATCAGCGCGTCGATGTACAGTTCCTTGTCGCCGTCCGGGGCATCGGCCGGCAGCCCGGCCAGCACGGTGGCCGCGGCGTGGTGGAGCGCGGCGCCGTGCGCGGCACGCAGGCTCGCGCCGATGGCGTTGACGTAGTCGGCGCGATAACCGTTCCCGGGAAACGGCAGCGCTTCGCCGCCCGCCTGCAGGTAACGCACCCACACGCTCGCGGTCATGATGTCGACCTGGCGACCGGCGTCATTGATGTAGTACTCGCGGTGCACGTCGTGACCGGTGGCGCGCAGCAGGTTGGCGAGCGTGGCGCCGTAGGCCGCCTGGCGGCCGTGGCCGACATGCAGCGGGCCGGTGGGATTCGCCGAGACGAATTCAACCATCACGCGCTGGCCGGCGCCCGCGTTGCTCGTGCCGTAGCGCTCGCCCTGCCCGATTACCTGACGAAGCGTGTCGTACTGCGCGCTGCTGGCAAGATGGAAATTGATGAACCCGGCGCCGGCGACTTCGGCACGCGTCAGCAGCGCGCTGGCAGGGAGCGCAGCGACGATCGCCTCGGCCAGCTCGCGCGGCGTGCGGCCGGCGCTCCTGGCGAGGCGCATGGCGATGTTGCTGGCGTAGTCGCCGTGCTGGGTGTCGCGGGCGCGTTCCACCACGATCGCGGCACGCTCGACCGGGGCGTGCAGCAGCGTTCCTTGCAGGCTGGCCAGCGCCTGCACCAGCAGTTCTTCGAGCTCGGTTTTCATTGGGCGCGCAGTTTAAGGATATCGCTCATTGAATATCCAGAGGATCGACGTCGAGCGCCCAGCGCACGCGGCGCGCGTCCGGGAGCTGTTCGATGGCGGGGAGCCAGTGATCAAGGAAATGATGCAGTTCGCCGCGCCCGGCGTGCTCGACGAGCAGCTGGGCGTGGTAGCGGCCGGCGCGCCGGGCCATGCTGGCGGGCACCGGCCCGAGCAGGCGCGCCGCGGGCGCGGGGCCGGCGCAGTCGCGCGCGTGGCGCAGGAAATCCAGGGCCGCCGTCGCGGTGCAGCCGGAAGCGCGCAGCAGCGCCAGGCGGCTGAAGGGCGGCCAGCGTGCCGCCTCGCGCTCGGCCAGCGCGTCCGCGGCGAAACCCTCGTAGCCGCTGTGGATCAGGCTCTGCAGGAGCGGGTGTTCCGGGTATTCAGTCTGGATCAGTACCTCTCCAGCGCGCGTGCCGCGGCCGGCGCGGCCGGCCACCTGTACGATGGTCTGCGCCAGGCGCTCGGCCGCGCGGAAATCAGCGCTGAACAGACCCTGGTCCGCGTTGATGACGGCCACCAGCGATACGCCCGGGAAATGATGCCCCTTGGTGACCATCTGCGTGCCGACGAGAATTCTCGCGGAACCGTCGAGCAGGGCATTCATCACCGCTTCGACGTCGTCCGCGCCGTGCACCGTGTCGCGATCGAGCCGCACCAGCGGCGCGTGCGGGAACATCGCGGCCAGCGTTTCGGCGATCCGCTCGGTACCCTGGCCTACCGGACGCACGGCAAAGCCGCAGCGGCCGCAGCGCGTGGGGAGCGGCTGCGCCGCACCGCAGATGTGGCAACGCAGTTGCGCCGCGCCGCGATGCACGGTGAGTCGCGCGTCGCATTCCGTGCAGGGGGCGATCCAGCCGCAGCTCGTGCACAGCAGCGTGGGCGCGTAGCCGCGCCGGTTCAGGTACACGAGCACCTGGCCGTCGCTGGCCAGGTGCCGCTCAATCGCTTGCGTCACTGGGCCAGCGAGGCCGGCGTGCACGGCATGGGCACGCAAGTCGATGAGTGCAATGCGCGGCGGTGCGGCCTGGTCGGCGCGCCGCGGGAGCGGGAGCTGCTGGTAGCGGCCGAGGTTGGCGTTGTGGAGCGACTCCAGCGCCGGGGTCGCGGAACCGAGCACGACGGGCACACCGGCGCGCTGCGCCCGGCGCACCGCCAGATCGCGCGCTGAGTAGCGGCAGCCGCCTTCCTGCTGCTTGTACGAACTGTCGTGTTCCTCGTCGACCACAATCAGGCCGAGCGTCTGGAGCGGCGCGAATACCGCCGAACGCGTGCCGATCACCACGCGCGCCACCCCCGCACGTGCGGCGCGCCATGCAGCCAGCCGCTCGCGGTCGCTCAAGCCCGAGTGCAGTACCGCGATGGGCACGCCCAGGCGCGAGCGGAAACGCTCGAGGAGCTGGGGCGTCAGGCCGATCTCCGGCACCAGCACCAGCGCGCCCGCGCCGCGCTCGAGCGCGCGCATCACCAGTCGCAGGTAGACCTCGGTCTTGCCACTGCCGGTCGCACCCTGCAGCAGGAAGGTTCCGTAGCGGCCGGCGCAGGCATCGATGGCGGCGACGGCACGCGCCTGCGGCTCGCTCAGTTCCAGGACCGGCGTGGGAGCCGCACTGAGCGCGCCGCCCGCATGGCCCGCCGCTGCGGGCTGTGCCTCGCGCAGCACGAGTTCAACCCAGCCACGCTCGCCGAGGGCGCGCGCCGCAGCGCGCCAGCCCGGCCAGGTTTCCTCGAGCTGCGCGGCGCTGAGCCCGGTCTCATGTGCCGCGAGCAGGGCCAGCAGCTCGCGCTGCCGTGGCGCACGCTGCGGCTCGCCGGCGGCGAGCGCGGCGCTGCCGGCCGCGGTCAGCTGCAGCCCCTGTTCCTGCGCCGTCGCGCTCTGGCCTTCGCGGAGTGCGGCCGGGAGCGCGGCCGCGCAGACCTCGCCCGGCGGGTGGTGGTAATAGCTGGCCGTCCACTGCAGCAGTTCGAGCAGAGCGGCGTCGAACAGTGGCGTGGCATCGAGCAACTCCGTGACCGGGCGCAGGCGCCCGGACTCGAGCTGCGAATGGGCGGCGTGGGCCACGATGACGCCCACAGCGCTCCTCGTGCCCATGGGCACGCGCACGCGGGCCCCGGCGGGCAGATCCGTTGCCAGCATGCCCGGCGGCGGCAGGTAGTCGAGGAGCGCGCGCAGCGGGCAGTCCACGGCGACTTTAAGCACCCCGGCAGGGCTGGAATCGCCGGCGCTCACGGCACAGCGCCATGTGGATAAGTCTGTGGACGGGTTGCGCCCGCAGGTCCCGCCGGGCAGGCCGCGCAGCGGTCGAAATAGCGGCCCTGGCAGCCGGCCTTGTCTTTTTTTATCAATAAAATCATGGCATTAAAATCTATCGAGCCTTGCGGTCAAGTCGCCGGTCCCATCCTTACCAAGCGACCTGCAGGGAGGTGCGTAAGTGGATGATTCTGGCCCAAACTCCGTTCGCTCCAGGCTACCTTGTCAACCGGGTCGGCCTTGGGCCGTTGGGCTCATTTGCCATGACCACGTTTGCTACATTGCTGGCCGACACCGCGAGCCTCCTCCCGCGGAGGAATACTGATTTGCAGGATTCGACGCAACAGGAAATCCGCGCCCTGGAGAGCTTCCTGGCTGGCGTCGAGCGCAAGGCCTTCAGGATCGCACAGATCGCTTTGCGCCACGAAGACGATGCGCTCGACGCGGTGCAGGAGGCGATGCTGCGCCTGGTGCGCAGTTATTCGCGCCGTCCGGCGGCGGAATGGCCGCCGCTGTTCTACCGCATACTCGAGAATTGCGTACGTGACATGCAGCGGCGCCGCAGCGTGCGTGCGCGCGTGATGTCGTGGCTTCCCTGGGCCGGCGGCGCCGACGATGAAGACGCCGCGGATCCACTGGAACAGGCGCCGGATCCCGCGCCGATTCCCTCGGCGCAGGTGCAGACGGACGAGGCGTTGCAGGCGCTCGAGGCGGCGCTGGCGGCGTTGCCGCCGCGCCAGCGCCAGGCGTTTCTGCTGCGCAATTTCGAGGGCCTGGACGTCGCGGCGACGGCGCAGGCCATGGGCTGCTCCGCGGGCAGCGTCAAGACGCATTATTTTCGGGCGCTGCAGACCTTGCGCGCCGGGTTGGGGGAGTACTGGTCATGAACGAAGAGCTCGATCCGGCCACCGCGGAATTTGCCCGGCGCACGCGTGCACTGCTTGAAGGCAGCGCCGGGTCGCTCCCGGCGCGCACGCGCTCACGCCTGACCCGGGCACGCTACGCCGCGCTCGAACCGCGGGTCGCCGCGCGCGCCACGGGCGCGCAGGCTTACTGGCGGCGCTGGTTGCCCGCCGGTGCGGTATCGGCCGCGGTCCTGGCGGTGCTGCTGCTGCTGGGCGGCCCGCCGACACCGGAACTGCCGCAGGCGAGCGTCACCAGCGGCGAAGACCTGGAGCTGCTCGCCGACCGCGATGCGCTCGAGCTGGCGCAGGACCAGAGCGCGCCGGACGCCGAAGACGACTACGCCTTCTATGCCTGGGCGGCAGGGGCCGCGCAGGAAGAAGCGAACGGCAAGGTGGGTTCATGAAGCCCGCGTGGTACGCGTACGGGTTGCTGTGCAGCGGCGCGCTGCTCGCTGCACCGTCGCGCGCCGCCGGTAGCGCGGCCGATGCCGAACTCCTCGAGTACCTCGGGTCGGTAGATTCGAACGAAGCGGGCTGGCACGACTATCTCGCGGCGACCGATGTCGACAAGCTGGTGAAGCCCGCGGCAACCACGCCACGCGCAGCGCCGCCGGCACAGCCCGCGCCGCCCGCCTTGCAGGTGCCCCGAAAGGTGAAGCAATCATGAAACGACAACAGGTGTGGTTACTGGTGGCGCTGCTGGGCCTGGCGCTGCCGATATCGGCGGCACGGGCTGATGCTGCGAACGAATCCGCCCCGGCTGCTTCGCAAACCGTGCCGACGCCGCTCGATTGGCAGTCGCTCCCGGGCGAACAGCAAGAGCTCCTGCGCAGTCACGCCCGCGACTGGGATTCCCTGCCGCCGGGACGCCAGCGCGCACTGGCGCGCGGAGCGCAGCGCTGGCTGGAGATGGACCCGCAGGCGCGCGAGCAGGCACGCGAGCGGTTTCAGACCTGGCGGGCGCTGCCCGAGCAGCGTCGCGAACTGATCAGGCGCCGCTGGGAGCGTTTCCAGCAGCTCGATCCGCAGTCACAGGCGCTGGTGCGCGAAAATTTCCGCGCCTTCGCACGGCTCCCGCCGTGGCAGCGCCGGCTTCTGCGTCAGCGCTGGCTCGACGCGACGCCGCAGGAACGCGCCCGCATGCGCGAGCGGCTCGAGGAACGGCAGGAACACCGCCGCGAACTGCGGCGCGAGCCGCGCCGCCCGTAGCCTGCGGTCGCGGCCCGGCCTGGAAGCCGGGCCGTTGGCCGACGCCTCAGGCTCCGCGACGGCGGGCCACCTGCTGGTCCCGCGTTTCCTGCTGGTGGTAGGCAGTCAGCGAGTCGTTATGCAACTGCCTGACCGCGCCGTCGACGGCCCCGTCGACGCAGCGCTGCTGCGCGACACTGGGCAGGTGCGAACCGGTGGTCGCCTGCGTGCCGCAGACGGCTTCTGCCGCGGCGTGAATCCGCTGATACAGCCTGGTGACGTCCGCACTCTTGCTGAGGTTGAGGTCACTGACCCTGACCGCCTGCTCGCCGGGCGCTTCCGCTGCGGTCGCGGAGTTGACCAACGAGGCCTGCATGACAGTCGCCCCGAAGGCGAGCACTCCCATGCCCATGATTCGTGTAAATGCTTTGGTCTTCATGAATTGCTCCTGGGTTTGTTTGCTAACGGCATTTGGTTTTCAGGCGTGATCGCGGGCAGGCGCGGCGCCGGCGCTGCGCTGGTAGATGGCCGTCAGCAACGGCTGGTCCACGGTGGCCACCGCGTGGGCGATGGCGTTCAATACGCAGTCCCGGTCCACCGGTTGCGCCAGCGGTGACCCGCTGGTCAGTCCGTCGCCGCAGGCGCGCTCCGCCGCGCGGCGGATGCGCTGGTACAGTTTCGCGGCATCCGTGGGTTGCTTCAGGTCGAGATCCGACACGCGGACGGTGACAGACTTCTCGATCATCGCCGTCTCGCTCGCGTTCGCGCCGGCCGGCGCCAGTGCGATCATCAGCGTGACCAGCGGGCTCCACAGCAGAGCGCGGGGAAATTCAGGGTGCAACATATCAGCCTCCTTGACTTTGGCATGGCTCGAAAACTTTCACTTTCGGTGCAGCAATGACGCTGCCTTAGCTTTGATACTCGCGGGACCGCGAATGGTTGCAGGGAAGCTGGAAATACTTGCTGGCGGCGGCGTGCCGCGCACGGCGGGCGTGCCGCGCACGGCGGGCGTGCGCGGACGGCGCGCCCGCAGGCGCGCCACCCGTGTATCACGAGCGGGTGATCAGGCGGCCTTGACCGCCTGGATCAGCTGGCTGACGGCGGCCTGGCCGTCGCCGTAGAGCATGCGCGTGTTGTCGAGGTAGAACAGCGCGTTCTCGATGCCCGAGAAACCCGCGCCCTGGCCGCGCTTGATGACGATGACGTTCTTGGCCTTGTCGGCGTTGAGAATCGGCATGCCGTAGATCGGGCTCGACTTGTCGTTGCGTGCCACCGGGTTGACCACGTCGTTGGCGCCGATGATCAGCGCCACGTCCGCGGTTTCGAACTCGGCGTTGATCTCATCGAGGTCGGCGATCAGATCATAGGGGACGCCCGCCTCGGCGAGCAGCACGTTCATGTGGCCGGGCATGCGACCCGCGACCGGATGAATCGCGAAGCGCACCTTCACGCCGCGATCGATCAGCAGCTGGCACAGTTCCCACACCTTGTGCTGCGCCTGCGCTACCGCCATGCCGTAGCCGGGCACGACGATGACCTTCTGCGCAAAGGCCATCATCACGCCGACATCGGCCGCCTCGATGGGTTTCATGCTGCCGCTCACGGTGCCGCTGGTTACTGCGCCGCCGGTGTCGCCAAACCCGGAGAACAGCACGTTACCGAGCGAGCGGTTCATCGCCCTGGCCATCAGCTGCGTGAGCAGCGTGCCGGCCGAGCCGACCACGGTGCCGGCGATGATCATCGCGGCGTTCTGCATCACGAAGCCCTCGAACGCGACCGCGAGGCCGGTGAAGGCGTTGTACATCGAGATGACCACCGGCATGTCGGCGCCGCCGATCGGCAGCGTCATCGTCACGCCGAACACCAGCGCCAGCACGAAGAACAGCGTGACGTGGAAGACATCGTGCGTAAAGCCGCTGGCCAGCAACGCGCCCACGAACAGCGCCGCCAGCAGGATCGCCACGTTCAGCAGCTGCTGACCGCCGAAGCGCCAGGATTTCTTGATCAGGCCCTGGAGCTTGCCGAAGGCAACCAGGCTGCCGCTGAATGACACCGCGCCGATCAGGCCGCCGATCACTCCCAGCGAACCCATGGTGAGCGTCATGGTCTCGCCGCGGTACAGCTCGACCGCCGCGATCGCCGCCGCCGCGCCGCCGCCGAAGCCGTTGTACAGCGCGATCATCTGCGGCATGTCGGTCATCGCGACCCGCTTGCCCGAAATCCACGCGAGTGCCGTGCCGAGGATGATCGCCGGCAGGATCCACTCGAAGTTGCCCATGCCCGGATACAGGAACGTGAACAGCGTGGCCACCAGCATGCCGGCGCCCGCCCAGACGATGCCGCTGCGTGCCGTGACCGGCGAACTCATGCGCTTGAGGCCCATGATGAACAGGAACGCGGTGACCAGGTAGCTGATCTGGATCAGCCACTGCCGGCCGTCGGCGCCGAGTGCGGAAATATCCATCAGTGGCCCCCCGGCTTCCGTCTGGCGCCGCTCGACTTGAACATCTCGAGCATGCGTTCGGTCACGACATAGCCACCAGCGGCGTTGCCAGCCGCCATGAATACGCCGATCGCGCCGATGACCTTCTCAAGCGTGGTCTGGGCATTGCCGAGCGCGACCATTGCGCCGACCAGGACAATGCCGTGCACGAAATTGGAGCCTGACATCAGCGGCGTGTGCAGGATCACCGGCACCTTGGCGATGACTTCGTAGCCGGTAAACGCGGCCAGCATGAAGATGTACAGGGCAACTATGCCGGTAATGGCAACTATCGCGGTCATGTTCCCTCCACGGCCTTGCGGGTGGCCTCGTGTTTGATGGCACCGTCGTGCGTGAGGCACGACTGCGCGAACACCTCGTCATTCCAGTCGATCGCAAGCGCGCCGTCCTTGTCCAGCGCGGGCTTGAGAAAATTGAACAGGTTGCGCGCGTACATTTCGCTGGCGTGATAGGCGAGCTGCGCGGGCAGGTTCACCGGACCGACGATCTTCACGCCGTTGTGGATCACGGTTTCGCCAGCGCGCGTCAGTTCGCAGTTGCCGCCTGATTCTGCGGGGATGTCGACGATCACCGCACCGGCCTTCATGCGCTCGACCGCGGCGCGCGAGACGATGCGCGGCGCCGGGCGCCCCGGGATCGCCGCCGTGGTGATCACGGCATCGGCCACCGCGATGCGCCCTTCGAGCACTTCCTGTTGCTTCGTTTTTTCCTCCGCCGTCAGTTCGCGCGCATAGCCTCCCGTGCCTTCGGCGGAGACGCCGGTCTCGATGAACTTTGCGCCCAGCGACTTGACCTGCTCGCGGGTCGCGCTGCGCACATCGTAGGCTTCGACGATCGCGCCCAGGCGCCTGGCGGTGGCGATGGCCTGGAGGCCGGCGACGCCGACGCCGACGATCAGCACCTGCGCCGGCCGGATCGTGCCCGCCGCGGTGGTGAGCATCGGCAGGAAGCGGTCCATTGTGTTGGCGGCAATAAGTACCGCCTTGTAACCGGCAATACTGGCCTGCGAGGACAGCGCGTCCATTGACTGCGCGCGCGAGATGCGCGGCACGAGTTCCATCGCGAAACTGGTGATGCGCCGCTCGCGCAGTGCCTTCACCTCCGCGGTGCGCGCATGGGCCTGCATGAAGCCAATGACGACGGCGCCGGGTCTGAGCGCCGCGATCTGCGCCAGGCCGGGTGGCTGGACGGTCAGCAGGATGTCGGCGCGCGCCAGCACGGTGGCGGCCGAGTCTGCCCACTCGATCTTCTGGTAAAGCGCATCCGGGAACTGGGCGCTGACGCCCGCGCCGCGCTCGAGCAGCACCAGCGCCCCGGCTGCGGCCAGCTTGCCGGCCACTTCAGGCACAATGCTGACGCGGGTCTCGCCGGGCACGCTCTCGCGGAGCGCGCCAATGGTCACGGGCATGAAATAACTCCCATTTTGATGAGGCTCTGGGGCCTCATCCGTTGAATTCTCGCACAAGCCTGCCTAATCTTACACGCATGAGCCTTAAGGTTTTACCCCGCCGGCACAGTGCCGATGACGATACGCGCCTGGTGCTGCATTCGGCCGCGCACGGCCTGTCGCAGATGGTGCTGCGGACGGATATCGCCGGCATGCCGCTGGAATGGATCGACTACCGCGAGGCCGCCCGGCTCTACCATCAGGAACAGGTGGCCTACACCTGCGGGTCGCTCGTCTACCGGCTCTACGGCGGCGTGAACGCGCGCTCCGGCAACCGCACCGTGGTCGAGGTGAACTCGATCGTGGCGACAGTGGGCCATACGGGCAACCCCGGCAACACGCGTCATGACTACGTGCCGCCGCTGAACAACGAGACCCTGTTCCGGCGCGACGCCTACCTGTGCCTGTATTGCGGCGAGCGTTTCCACAGCCGGGAACTCTCGCGCGACCATGTGCGTCCCTTCAGCCAGGGCGGGCGCGATGTGTGGACCAATGTGGTCGCCGCCTGCCGTGGCTGCAACAACTTCAAGGCCTGGCGCACGCCCGAGCAGGCCAAGCTCCAGCTGATCGCCGTGCCGTTCATGCCGACCTACGCCGAGTACATTTTCCTCAAGGGCCGGCGCGTGCTCGCCGACCAGATGGAATACCTCAAGGCGCACTTTCCGCGCAGCAGCCCGCTGCACGCGCGCATCCAGCGCTGGCTCGGCTAGTTTCCCGCCGGGCACATAGCGCGTGGTCTATCTCGTCGATGCGTCGGTCTATATATTCAGAGCCTGGTTTTCGCAATCGCCCGAGCAGCGCGATGCCGACGGCAATCCCACGCACGCGCTCTACGGCTTCGCGCGGTTCCTGGGCGACCTGATCGAACGGCGCGCACCGCGCTACCTGGCCGTGGCCTTCGACGAGAGCCACGGCTTCGGTCACCGCCACGCGCTGCTGCCGTCCTACAAGGCCAACCGCGAGCCGGCGCCGCCCGAGCTCAAGCGCCAGTTCGCGCTGTGCCGCGAATTCTGCCGGCATCTGGGCGTGGCTGAATTCGCCAGCCGCGAGTACGAGGCCGACGACCTGATCGGCACGCTGGCGGCGCGGGTACGCGCCGATGGCTTGCGCGTCACGGTGGTCACGCGCGACAAGGACCTGTCGCAACTGGTCGGCCCGGGGGATCGCTTCTGGGACTACAGCGATGCGGCCGAATATGCCTACGAGGAAATCGCCGCACGGTTCGGGGTGGCGCCGGAACGCATGGCCGAGTACCTGGCGCTGACCGGCGATGCGGTGGACAACATTCCGGGTGTCCCGGGGGTCGGCCCGAAGACCGCGACCGCGCTCATGAACCGCTACGCTACGCTTGAAGAGCTTTATGACGACCTCGAACAGGTCGCTTTCCTGCCGTTGCGCGGCGCCTCACGGCTCCCGGAAAAACTGCGCGCGCACCGCGAGGCGGCCTTCCTCGCGCGCTCGCTGACGCGCATCCATTGCGACGCGCCGCTCACGGCCGATCGCGATTCGCTCCGCCGACGGAGCCCCTCGCTCACCGAGCTGGCGCACTTCTGCACCCTACATGGCTTTGGCGCCATGCTCCCCCGGCAGGCCGAGCGCATCGCGCGCCTGGCCGCCTAGGGTCGGGCCCGTTCAGGGCTTCTTGACGTAGGCCTTGCACCAGCCCTGGGCGTTGACGAGCTTCCCGGGAAACAGGTTGCAGGGCACCCAGGCCTCGCCTTCCTTGCCCTTGCTCTGCAGGCAATTGCCGCACTTCTGTTCCGGCTTGAAGGTCGGGAATTTCTTCGCGTCCACGCCCTTGGCGCTCTCGACATAGGAGAGTGCCATGGCGACCGGGTCGGTCGCCGCCACATGTGGCAGCGCTCCGGCAGCGGCGGCGGGCTTGGCCGCCTCGGCGCCGGCGCCGGCGGTGCGCGCTACCAGCAACGTGCCCGCACCGAGGGCCAGGGTCTTGAGCGCATCGCGGCGCGACAGCAGGTCTTTCATGGTTCATTACTCCGTCAGCAGGTCTGTCAGATGATCGATGTGGGGCAATTGTACCGGACCGCGCCCGGCGCGGCCCAGTAACAGTACGTATGGCGGCACCCGGCGTTGCGCTATCCTGAGGGCCTCCTGGGCAGATCCACCGAGCAGGTGCGCCATGACGCAGAAGGACATCGAATCTGCACTGCACGAAAACCGCCGGTTTCCCCCGCCGCCGGCCTTCGCGGCGCGCGCCCGGCTCCGTGGCCCGGAAGTCGAGGCCATGCGCCGCCACGCGGCGGCCGACCACGTCGGCTTCTGGGGCGAGCTGGCACGCCGCTCGCTCCACTGGCACCGGCCGTTTACGGTGACGCTCGATGATTCCACGGCGCCAAATTACCAGTGGTTTCCTGACGGGGAGCTGAACGTATCCTGGAACTGCCTGGACGCCCACCTGGCGGCGCACGGGGACAAGCCCGCCATCATCGCCGAGGGCGAGGCCGGGGACGTGCGGCGCCTGAGCTACCGCGACCTGCACGCCGAGGTCTGCCGCCTCGCCAACGGCCTCAAGCGGCTCGGCATCGGCCGGGGCGACCGCGTCGTGATCTACATGCCGATGGTGCCCGAGGCGGTCATCGCCATGCAGGCCTGCGCGCGCATCGGTGCGGTGCACTCGGTGGTATTCGGCGGTTTCTCCTACAATTCCATCCGCGACCGCATCGAGGACGCCGGCGCGCGCGTCGTGATCACCGCCGATGGCGGGCGGCGCGGCGGCAACATCGTCGAACTCAAGGCCGCGGTCGACAAGGCGCTCGACGGTGCCTGTCCGACCATCGAGAAGGTCATCGTGCTCAATCGCTGTGGCGGTCGCGTGACGATGCGGCCCGGACGTGACTTGTGGTGGCGCGACCTGACCGAGAACCTCCGGTCCGAATGCGAACCCGTGTGGGTCAACGCCGAGCATCCGTTGTTCCTGCTGTACACGTCCGGCTCGACCGGCAAACCCAAAGGCGTCCAGCATTCCAGCGCGGGCTATCTCCTGAACGCGAAACTCACCAGCGAGTGGGTGTTCGACCTGCGCGACGACGACGTGTACTGGTGCACCGCCGATGTCGGCTGGGTGACCGGTCACACCTATATCGCCTACGGGCCGCTGGCGGCCGGCGCGACCATCCTCATGTACGAGGGCGCGCCCACCGTTCCGGATGCCGGCCGCTTCTGGCGTATCTGCCAGGATCACGGCGTCACCATCTTCTACACGGCCCCGACGGCGATTCGCGCGCTGATGAAGCTCGGTGACGCGATCCCGGCGAAGTACGACCTGTCGCGCCTGCGCCTGTTGGGCTCGGTCGGCGAACCGATCAATCCGGAAGCGTGGATGTGGTATCACCGCGTGATCGGCGGCGGCCGCTGTCCGATTGTCGACACCTGGTGGCAGACCGAGACCGGCGCCATCATGATTTCGCCGCTGCCCGGCGTCACCGCCACCAAGCCAGGTTCCTGTACCGAGCCGCTCCCCGGGATCGACGCCATCATCGTCGATGATCACGGTGATCCCGTGACCCGGCCCGACGCCGGCGGCTACTTGGTGATCCGCAAGCCCTGGCCGGGGATGCTGCGCACCATCTGGGGCGACAACGCGCGCTACCTCAGCACTTACTGGGAGCGATTCCACAACCGCTACTACGTCGCCGGCGACAGCGCGCATCGCGACGCCGACGGTTTCTTCTGGATCATGGGCCGGATCGACGACGTGCTGAAGGTGTCGGGCCACCGGCTTGGCACCATGGAGATCGAATCGGCACTGGTCGCGAACCCGCGCGTCGCCGAAGCCGCCGTGGTCGGCAAGCCCGACGAGATCAAGGGCGAATCGGTGTTCGCGTTCGTGGTGCTGCGCGGCCCGCGGCCCACCGGCGACACCGGCGCACTCGTGAAGGAGCTGCGCGCCTGGGTCGGTGAGCAGCTCGGGCCCATCGCCAAGCCGGACAACATCCGCTTCAGCGACAATCTTCCCAAGACCCGTTCCGGCAAGATCATGCGCCGGCTGCTGCGCGCGATCGCGGGCGATCAGCCCATCACGCAGGATATTTCCACGCTCGAGAACCCGGCGATCGTCGATCAGCTGCGCGGCATCGAGTCGTCGGCCGCGCCGAAGGTCGCGCCGCGCAAGTCAACGAAGCGGGCCGCGAAACCCCGGGCGCAGCGCACCGCAACACCGGCGCCAAAGCGGACGGCAAAGCGGTCGGCAAGGAAGCGGGCACCGGCCGGGCGCGCCAAACCGGTGCGGCGGGTGGTCGCGAAGCAGACCGCGAAGCGCAAACTTACGCCACGCAAAAAGGCGCCGGCGAAGCGGCGCAAGCCAGCGCGGCGCACCCGCTAGCGTCGAGGCGCGTCGCAACCGGCCGCGCCGACTATCGTGACCAGGCCAGGCGTGCGCCGAGGGCTAGGAACAGTCCGCCCACGGTGCGGTCGATCAAGGTGCGCACGTTGGGATTGCGCACGAAAAACGCCTGGAGCCTTGCCGCGGCGAACGCGATAACCAGGCACCAGATCAATCCCGTCGTAATAAATGTCGCTCCCAGAGCGAGGAAAGCCAGCGTCTTGGCGCCGCTCGTGGGTTCAATGAACTGCGGCAGAAAAGCCAGGAAGAACAGCGCCACCTTGGGATTCAGGATGTTCGTGAGGATGCCCTGCAGGAAAGCCGCCCGCGGTGCGGTTGATACCGGGGCAGGCGCGGCGTTCGTGACGGAGTGGGCCCTGGCGAACAGGAGTTTCGCGCCCAGGTAAATCAGGTAGGCGGCGCCGATGAACTTGACGATCGTGAATGCCAACGCCGATGTCGCCAGTATTGCCGACAGCCCCAGTGCGGCCATGAGCGTGTGGAAAATACTGCCGACCGAAATCCCGCAGGCCGCTGCGACTCCCGAACGCTGGCCGCCGGTCAGGCTCCTGCCGATGATGAACACGGTGTCCTGCCCAGGCGTGAGATTCAGCAGGATGCCGGCGAACACGAACAGCCAGTAACCGTGGATGCCTGACATGTGACCCCCCGCTGGTTGGCAATGGTGCCCGCTACCTGAACTCCACTTCGCCTTCGATCTCGACCGGGATGTCGAAAGGCAGTTCCGCCATGCCCACTGCGCTGCGGCTGTGTGCGCCGACGACAGGGCCGTAGAGTTCGAGGATCAGATCCGAGCAACCGTTGACGACACTCGGCTGATTGCGAAACCCCGGCGCTGAATTCACCATGCCGAACAGGCGCGTCCACGCCGTGACGCGGTCGAGATCGCCGAGCGCGCGCTTGAGGCTCCCGAGTATCGACAGCGCGGTCAGGCGGGCAGCAGCGTATCCCTGCTCGGGCGAGACCTCGCGGCCGACCTTGCCCAGTGGCGCCGCGAATGACCCGTCGGGGGCCTGCGGCCCGTGGCCGGAGATCAGGGCGCGCTGGCCAACGATGCGCACGAACTGGAACGGCAGGACCACTCCGGCAGGCGGCCGGGCCGGCGGCGGCAGGGTGAGTCCAAGTGCGCGCAACCGATTTTCAATTCCCGGCATGACCTGCTCCCTTCGCTTTCCGATACACCATGTAGACGTTGGAGCGCTCGTAGCCGGAAGCATGCGGGCGGGACGCATGCACGAAGCCCGCGGATTCGTACAGTTTGATGGCCGGCTTGAGCACGCTGTTGGTCTCAAGGAACAGTTGCCGGCCCTTGAGCGCCGTGTACGCATCGATGCCCGCGTCCAGCAGCTTGCGCCCGATGCCGAGCCCCTGGCAATTCGCGGTGACCGCCATCTTGGTGAATTCGTAGCGGCCGTCGCCGTTGTTGATCAGCGCGCAGGTGCCAACGATCTCGCGGCCGCGGCGCGCGAGCAGGATGGCGCCGCCATCGCGGATGATGTCCTTCGGTCTCGACAGGATTTGCTCATCGATAGGCTCGACGCGGAAGAATCGCTCCAGCCATTCGAAATTCAGGCGCTTGAAATCCGCCGCGTAGCGGCGGCTGAACGGCAGGATCTCGACCTCGCGCTCGGCGGCGAGGTGCGAGCGGATGCGCGCGGCGAAACTCCGTCCCTCGAGCGCAGCGTCGATGGCGGTCAGCGGCGCGGACAGCGGGTGGGTGGCCTCGAGCTCGCCCAGCGCCTGCACGATTGCCTGCCAGACCGGCTCGAGCCGCGCCATGAGATTCACTCCGCGTTGCGACAGGCTCAGCAGACGGCGCCGGTCATCCTGCGGGTCGGGCCCTTCGCGCACCACACCGTGCTCGAGGAGCTTGCGGCTCATCTGGCTCACGGCCGGGTGGCTCTGGCCCAGCAGCCTGGCCAGCTCCGAGATCCCCAGGCGCCCGTGGTCCCGCAGCAGGAACAGGATCGGAAAACAGCGCGACGGCAGTTTGACCCCCTGGCCGCGATACACTTCGTCGACGCCCGCATACATGGTCTCGGCGACCTTGCGCATCCGTGTGCCCAGCAGCAGCGTTCCGTATTCGTGCAGACCCGTCATGAGCATCGCCTCCGCTCGAAAGAATATCCGTAAGTGCTTACCAATATCAAGCCGCGCCCCGTGGCGGCCGGTCGGGAGCCGGGAATTGCCCGGCAAGAAGCGGGGTGCGCTGCTTCCGGGGCTGCGGCCAGACTGGGCACTGGCAATTGACCAGGAGCGAGCCGTGGATTTCAGAATCGTCGCCTTGCCTCAAGCGCGCTTCGCGCCGCTGTTCGGACTGTCGGATCAGGAACTGGCCGCCCGCGGCGCATTGCGCCGTGTGGCTGACCGCCGGCCGGGGTTCCCGTGCCGCGTCAGCCTGCGGGACGCAGATCCCGGCGAGTCGCTGCTGCTGTTGAACCACGAGCACCTGCCCGTGGCGGGCCCGTATCGTTCGAGCCACGCCATCTACGTGCGCGAGGGCGCCGCCGAATACCTGCCGGCGGTCAACGAGGTTCCCGAAGTCATCAGTTCGAGGCTGATGTCGGTCCGCGCCTTTGACGCCTTCGGCATGATGGTGGACGCCGAGGTCACTGACGGCGCAGACGCCGCGCCGCTCATCAGCCGCTATCTCGACGATGCGCGGGTGGATTTCCTGCATCTGCACAACGCCCGGCCTGGTTGCTACGCAGCGCGTGCGGTTCGCGCCGCCGTGGCTTGAGCGGTCCCCATGGAGACTATCGATGAGGCAATTGTTCCTCGAAGGCCCCGAGCGACGCCGGCTTGACGCGAGCGTTTCGCTACGCCTGGAAGCATCGCTGAGCCAGTCCGCGGCGGGGCTGGTCGTCCCGGAATTCGATGTCGCGAAGTTTCGTCGGCAACTCGCGAACATTGACTTTGCGAACTGCAGGGACATAGACGGGGTCGTCGCCTGGGTCCTGGATGGGCTGCAATCCGGAATGACACATACGACCCACCCGCGCTATTTTGGCCTGTTCAATCCACGACCATCGACGGCGTCCGAGGTAGCCGACCGCATAGTCGCTGCCTTCAACCCGCAACTCGCGGTCTGGTCGCACGCGCCGGCTGCGGTGGAAATTGAGAGTCACACCGTCGCGAACGTGGCAGCTCGGCTCTGCCTGCCCCAGGCGTCCGGAGGCCATTTTACGGTTGGAGGCAGCGAAGCAAATTACACAGCGCTGCTATGCGCACTTACGGAGCAGAATCCGCACTTTGGCGCACGCGGCGTGCGCGCCTATGCGCGGCCTCCCTCATTCTATGCGTCGCGAGACAGCCATCTGGCGTGGCTCAAGATTGCGCACCAGGCCGGTGTCGGGCGCGACGCGGTTCGCCTCGTGCCAACCGACGGTTTTGGATGAGCCCGTGGTCCGTGCCTGCATCACCAACGGCCTCAGTGGTGACCGTGATATCGATCTGCTCGCCAATACCTTGATCGAGGCTGCCAGGCGACCGCCCCGCACGGCAGCGTAACCTGCCGGCGCGTGGTTGCGCACTTGCCTCCACCGCGAAGCACTTACTGCACGTCGTCGAACAGTCGGCGTCCGGCCCGCGCAGGGTGGTTGCCGCCACCGAAGCGCGCGGCTGCGACCCGGCGTTGCAGCGCGCGCCGTTCTTCGGTGTTCCTCGGGGCCACCGCCCAGGGCGCCCAGGCGCGTGCCGCAATGAACGCGGGCAGGATTTCAGCCAGGCGCAGGTCCTTCATACCAGCCTCCGGGGCGTGGCATGGAGCGCAACCGAGGCTTCCGGTGGCGCGGCGACATGCGCAGTGGATGCCGTATCCACGGCAAATATCAGTGCCTGTCCGGCGGTGATGAGGACCGCGGCCAGCGCGATCAGCAATCGATGGACTTTCATGTGGGTACTCCGTCGCAAAGGGTTACATTCGCTGCCCGCAAGTCTGGGCGGATCGCCACCGACCAGCAAACACAAAGCCTGAGTCACGGATCAGGAAATCTGATGCGTCCCGCGTGCATGAACCAGGCACGTGGCAACAGTGACCAACCGTATAATGCGCAGGCTCCCGAGGAGTCCGTTTCTTGCAGGCAGGTGCACCGTGAAATGCTGGACGCTCGCCCGTCTTCCGCTGGTGGCGGTGGCGGTCGCAGTATCCCTGTGGTTGGGCGCGTGCCGCCCGCCGCCCGCGACTCGCGTCCAGGTTGCGGCTTCCGGCGGCCCCGCGGGCGCCACGCTTTTTCAAGTCGACGCCAGCGCGTCGTCACTGTGGTTGCAGCTGCACGCCGACGGTCCGCTGGCCCACCTGGGCCACAACCACGTGATCAGCGCGCGCGGCCTGCAGGGCAGCGTCTGGGTGCATCCGCAGACCGAGCGCTCCAGCTGCGACCTGCAACTGCCAGTCGCCGCGTTCGTCGTTGACGATCCGCAGGAGCGCACCGCGGCTGGCGGCGAATTTTCCGAACCGCTCGATGCTGCTGCGCGCGATGGCACGCGCGATCACATGCTCGGTGACCGCCAGCTCGATGCCGCGCACTTTCCGCTGCTGCGGATTCGTTGCCGGCAGTTGACAATGACGCCGGGCGGATTGTCCCTGGAACTGGCGGTCACGCTCCGCGATCACGAATCGCGTCTGAAGGTGCCGGTGCAATGGCAGCGCTCCGGCAAGCTGCTGCAGGCCAACGGTGAATTCACGCTCCGGCAGAGCGAGCTGGGACTCGAACCCTATAGCCTGCTGTTCGGTGCGCTGCGTGTCGCAGATGAAATTCACGCGCGTTTCCAGCTGGTGGCGCGCGAACCCTAGCGGCGGGCGAGGCCGCTGCTACCCGGCGTGGTTGATCAGCAGCCAGGTGATCGCACCACCCGCAATGGCCAGCAGCAGTCCCGGCGTGAGACGCAGCGCAAACCCCGCGCCGCCGCCGCGCCAGGCGAGCGCCAGTTTGGTCGCTGCGTTGGCGACTGTCGCCAGCAGCACCGCCAGCGCAGCGCGCTCCGCCGGGAACGCCCGTGCATTGAACTGCACGCCGGCCGAGGCGGTCGCGGAATGCACATCGGCGAAACCGCCGAGCGCCACCGTCGCCACGGCATAGCGGGGGCCCAGCCACCTGGAAGCGGCCGCGGTCGCGAGCAGCACGAGGGCGATAGTGCCGCCTATCAGCAGCGCTTCATGCAGGCGGAACGCACGCCGCGGAACTTGCGGACGGTCCGCCGGCACCGGCCTGCTGCCGGCGCTCAGGAGCAGCGCGACAGTTGCGCAGATCGCCAGCGCTGCCAACAGCGGCCAGATCAGCTCCCGCAGCAGGGATGGACTCACAACCGCCAGCACCAGCACGAGCTGCACGAAAGTGGCCACGGACGACCAGGACGCGCCGGCCAGTGCGACGCCGCGCAGCCCGGGCTCGGCGCGCGCACGCGCACCCATCGCGGCATGTGCGGCGGAACTGGAGATGAATCCCGCGGCCAGCCCCGCCAGCGGCAGGCCCCGGCCGGGGCCATAGACGCGCAACGCCAGATAGCCGAGCGCGTTGATCGCCATCACCAGTACGGTGAATCTCCACACCAGGCGCGGATTGAAGGCGCCAAAGGGGTCGAGCGCGCGGTCGGGCATCAATGGCAGCACCACCAGTGCGCAGGCGGCCAGCAACAGTCCGTCGTGGACTTCCTGTTCGCTGAGCTGCTGGCGCACCAACCGGTGCAGCGGTTCGCGCAGCGTCAGGGCAATCGCCAGCAGTGCGCCGATGGCGGCTGCCAGCGCCGGCGCACTGCTGCTGAGCACGCCGAGCAGAAAGGTTGCAAGCAGCGCGACCTCGGTGGTCATGCCAGGGTCGCCGGATCGGTGGCGGCGGTAGGCGCTCACGGCCAGCGCGGCGACGGCCAATGCCATGGCGACCGGCATCACCGGCGCGCCAGTCAGCGCGCTGAGCACACCGAGCAAAGCGACGATCAGGAAGGTGCGCACCCCGGCAGCCCGTCGTCCGGGCCCGACTCCCTTGCGCCGTTCGCGATCGATCCCAACCAGCAGGCCGACGCCGCTGGCGACGGCAATCGAGATCAGTTGGCTCATCTGCATGCGGATCAGCCGGTGGGCGCTTCAGGAATCCGCACTCAGCAGCAGCAACAGCGTGCCTTCCGGCGCCTCGAGCAGGGCATTGAGGCGCCGGTCCAGGCCGCGCGGCAGCTCGCTGCTGCCATGGATGCCGAGCGTTGCGAGCTGCTCGAGGCGCGCAGGCATCTGCGGGTCCGTGAACACCAGCAGCGGCGCCTCGACGGCCCGCGGCCGATGCAGCGTGAGCGTGAGCGTATCGCTGGTGAGTGCAACCTGCATGAGCGGGTCGTCCGGCGCTTCCAGCGCCACGAAGCCGGCATGCTCCCAGAAGGCCTGCACCGTCTCGGCATCCAGCGTCGGCGTGCTGTAGCTGCTGAACCAGCCACACCGCGAAGTGGGCTGGCCGTGGCGCGCGGGCGAGAAGGTACGCGCCTCGAGCAGGGCGATGCCCTGGCCCGCCGGGTCGTGCAGCTGCAGTTCGTGAAAATCGCTGTCGCCCAGGCGCGTGTAGTGCGGCTCGAAGCCGGCCGCGCGCAGCTCGTGTACGTGGCTCGCGAGTTCCGGGCGCACGAAGCTCAGCAGCGGGGCCGTGCCGCGTCGCTGATGGAGGCCGAGGTTCAGCCGGCCGTCACTGAGCACGCCGTAGGGGTGCGGCCAGGTATCGCCGGTCGTGAGCTGTGCGAAGCCGAGCTGTTCATAGAACTGGACCGAGGCGGTGATGTCGTCGGTGTTGAGGCTGACTTCCAGGAACCGTCCAAACACGCCTAGCCGCCCGCGTTCGCCAGGACCAGCCGCGCCAGCGCCTGCGCGTGATCGCCACGGTCGTTGAGCGCGCTCACGTACTGGAATTGCGTGCCGCCGGCGTGCAGGTAGATCTCGCGACCGCCGATGGCGATTTCCTCGAGCGTCTCCAGGCAGTCGACCGCGAAGCCCGGGCACATCACCGTCAGCGAGCGCGCGCCCTTTCCCGG
This sequence comes from Gammaproteobacteria bacterium, assembly GCA_025357915.1. Taxonomy (GTDB): domain Bacteria; phylum Pseudomonadota; class Gammaproteobacteria; order Steroidobacterales; family Steroidobacteraceae; genus FEN-1191. The sequence continues at coordinate 17,599 of JANYLH010000053.1, read as the reverse complement.
CAGCTCGGCCAGCACACGGTCGGTTGCGGGACCGAGCCAACGCTCGGCGCCGAAGCGTGATTGAAAGCTGAGCGACCAGTCCGCCGCTGCCAGATCCAGTGCGGCCGCCAGCAGCGCGGCCGTCGCCCGGCACTGGTTCTCGTAGGCGTCGCCGCGCTGCACGCAGCGCTGCGGCAGGCCGTGAAAGGACATCAGCAGGTGGGCGGTGCGCCCGTGCTGGTTCCAGTGCTCGCGCACGCTGTTGGCGAGCGCGGAGATGAAGCCCGGATCAGCGTGATAGTCGGCGATCAGGTGCAGGTCCGGCAGCGCGCGCCACCTGCGCATGACTGCGGCCACCTGGTCGTACACCGGACCCGTGGTGGTGCCGCTGGCCTGCGGGAACAGCGGCAGCACGACGATGCGCTGCGCCCCGGCGGCGCGCAGCTTGTGCAGCGCGGCCGGCACCAGCGGGTCGGAATAGAGAAAGGCGCTCTCGATGGCGACGCCGCCGGGCAACTGCGCCTCGAGCTCGAGTTCCAGCGCGTGGCGGAGCCGCTGCGAATAGACCGCGAGCGGCGAGCCGCCGTCCATCCACACGCGGCGATAGTTGCGCGCGCTGCGCGGCGAGCGCAGCGGCAGGATCACGCCGCGCAGCAGCGGCAGCCACAGCAGCCGCGGAATCTCGACCACGCGCGGATCGGCCAGGAAGCGGCTGAGAAAGCGGCTCACCTCGCGCGCGCGCGGCGCGTCGGGCGTGCCGGTGTTGACGGTCAGGACGCCGAGCATGATGGTGCGCGCTCGCGCGCGCCTAGATTGGGGTGATGCCGGCGATGCACAGGTATTTCAGCTCCGTGTAGTCGAGGATGCCGTGGTGTGAACCTTCGCGGCCGAAGCCGGACTGCTTGATGCCGCCGAAGGGCGCGACTTCCGTCGAGATCAGTCCGGTGTTGAGGCCGACGATGCCGTATTCGAGCGCCTCGGCGCAGCGCCAGGCGCGCGCCAGATCGCGCGTGTACAGGTAGGAGGCGAGACCGAACTCGGTGTCGTTGGCCATGTGCATCGCCTCGGCCTCGGTGCGGAAGCGGAACAGCGGCGCGACCGGGCCGAAGGTCTCCTCGCGTGCAAACTGCATGGCGGTGGTGGCCTCGGTGACGATGGTCGGCTCATAGAAGGTGCCGCCGAGCGCATGCGGCTTGCCGCCGAGCGTGACCTTGCCGCCTTTGGCCCGCGCGTCGGCGATGTGCTCCTGCACCTTGGCGAGCGCGGCGGCGTCGATCAGCGGCCCGAGGTCGGTCGGGCCCTTGAGCCCGTCGCCGACTTTCAGCGCGCTGACGGCCTTGTGGAGCCGCGCAGCGAACTCGTCGTAGACCTCATCCTGCACCAGCAGCCGGTTGGCGCACACGCAGGTCTGCCCGGTGTTGCGGTATTTGCTGGCGAGCGCACCCTGCACGGCGGCGTCGAGATCGGCGTCGGCGAACACGATGAACGGCGCGTTGCCGCCCAGCTCCATCGACAGCTTCTTCAGGGTCGGCGCGCTCTGCGCCATCAGCACGCGGCCTACTTCAGTGGATCCCGTAAACGTGAGCTTGCGCACCAGGGGGTTGCTGGTGAGTTCGGCGCCGATCTCGCGCGCGCTCCCGGTGATCACGTTGAACACGCCTGGCGGCACCCCGGCACGCGCGGCAAGTTCGGCCATCGCCAGCGCCGACAGCGGCGTCTGGCCGGCGGGCTTGACGATGAAGGTGCAGCCGGCCGCCAGCGCGGGCGCCGCCTTGCGGGTAATCATCGCCGCCGGGAAATTCCACGGCGTGATGGCCGCGACCACGCCGACCGGCTGGCGTAGTACGAATATGCGCTTGTCGGCCTGGTGGCCCGGAATGATCTCGCCATAGACGCGGCGTGCTTCCTCGGCGAACCACTCGACGAAGGAAGCCGCGTAGGCGATCTCGCCGGCCGCCTCGGCCAGCGGTTTCCCCTGTTCCGCGGTCATCAGCTGCGCCAGGTCGTTCTGGTGCGCCATCATCAGATCGAACCAGCGGCGCAGGATCACCGCACGTTGCTTGGCGGTCTGCGCCGCCCAGCCCGGAAACGCGTCCGCCGCGGCGTCGATCGCGCGGCGCGTGGCCGCCGCATCGAGCTGCGGCACGGTGCCCAGTTGCGCACCGGTTGCAGGATTCCTGACCGGCGTGGTGCGGCCGTCGGCCGCCTCCAGCCACTGGCCGTTGACGTAGCACTGGCTGCGCAGGAGTTTCGGGTCGCTCAGTTGCATGATCGCTCTAACCTATGTGCTGCTTGAGAAATTCCTGGGTACGCTCCCAGGCGAGCGCGGCGCTCGGCGCGTCGTAGCTGGCGCGCGCGTCGCAGTTGAAGCCATGATCCGCGGCATAAAAATAGATCTGCGCCTGCGGACAGATGGCGCGCACCTGCTCCACGCGTTCGCGCGGAATGTTCTGGTCGCGTTCGCCATAGTGCAGCATGATCGGGCAGCTGGGTACCCGCTCAAGCTTTTCCCAGATCCGGCTGGTGTAATAGCCGATCGCCGCCTGCACCGGCAGTGCGCCCGCACCCACCCAGGTGAGCTGCCCGCCCCAGCAGTAGCCGACCAGCGCGACGCGGCCGGCATGGCGCACGACATTGAGCGCCGCGCCGATGTCGAGCAACGCCTTGGCTTCGTCGACCTGCAGCCGGTAGCCGGTGCCCTGTTCCAGGTCTTTTGGCGCGTAGCCCAGCTCGATGTTGCGGCCGATGCGGTCGAACAGCGCCGGCGCGATGGCGAGGAACCCGGCCGCGGCGTACTGCTCGGTTACCGCGCGGATGTGCGCGTTGACGCCAAAGATCTCCTGCAGCACCACGACCGCGCCGCGCGGCGTGCCGGCCGCGCGTGCGAGGTAGGCTGTGAACTCGTGTCCATCGCGCGCCATCAGCGTTTCCCAGCGTCCCGCACTCATCGGCAGCTCGTGCTAACTGCCGATCCAGGCGTCGGCTTCGATCTCGACCAGCATTTCCGGCGCGATCAGCCGGCTCACTTCCACCATGGTGGTCGCGGGACGGATTTCGCCAAATAGCGCGCCGTGGGCGCGGCCGACCGGTTCCCAGTCGGCGATGTTGACCACGTAAATGCGCGTGCGCACCACCTGCGCGAGCGTGGCGCCCGCGCGCACCAGCGCGGCTTCGATGTTCTTCAGCGTCTGCACGGTCTGTGCGCCGATATCGTTGATGCCGACGAGCTTGCCGTCGGGCCCGAGCGCCGTGGTGCCCGAGACGTGCACGTAGTCGCCCACGCGCACCGCGCGCGAATAGCCGACGATCGGTTCCCAGGGCGAGCCGGTGGCGAAATTCTGTCGCGGCATCAGGCACGCTCCACGATGGCGGTAACGCCCATGCCGCCGGCCGTACACACGGATATCAGCCCGCGCCGGGCCTGTGCGTCGCCGGCCAGCAGCTTGGCGAGCGCGCCAAGAATGCGTCCACCGGTGGCCGCGAAGGGGTGGCCGAGGGCGACGCTGCCGCCCTTGACGTTGATCTTCCCCGGGGCGATCGCGCCGAGCGGGGCACTGCGGGCCAGTCGATCGCGGCAGAATTCGGGCGATTCCCAGGCCTTGAGCGTGCACAGCATCTGCGCCGCGAAGGCTTCGTGCAGTTCGTAGTAATCAAAATCCTGCAGCGCAAGCTGCGTGTCAGCGAGCATCGCGGCGACGGCGTAGGCGGGCGCCATCAGCAGGCCTTCCTGGCCGCTGGCGAAGTCGACCGCCCAGCTCTTGCCCGCGCGCAGGTACGCCAGCACCGGGAGCCCGTGCGCGTGGGCCCACTCGTCGGACGCCAGCAGCACCGCGGCGGCGCCGTCGGTGAGTGGCGTGCTGTTGCCGGCGGTCAGCGTGCCCTTGCCGGTGGTGTCGAACACGGGGCGCAAGGTGCCCAGCTTCTCGACCGTGGTGTCGGCACGCACGTTGTTGTCGCGCTGCAGTCCCGCGTGCGGCACCACCAGGTCGTCGTAGAAGCCGGCTTTCCAGGCTGCCGCGGCCCTGAGGTGGCTGTCGCAGGCGACGCGATCCTGGTCGGCACGCGTGACATTCCAGGTGCGCGCCATCAGCTCGCAACTTTGCCCCATCGACAGTCCGGTGCGCGGCTCGATGACCGCCGGCAGGATCGGCTTGAGATCGCGGGGCCGGAGTTTCAGCCACGGCGCCAGGCGCTGGCCGAAGCTGCGGCCGCGGTAGCTCTTCATCAGCAGCTCGCGGAACGAGTTCGGAAACACCACCGGCGGGTCACTGACCGTGTCGACGCCGCAGGCGATGCCGGCGTCGATCTGGCCGAGTGCGATCTTGTTGGCGACCAGGATCGCCGCCTCGAGGCCAGTGCCGCAGGCGCGCTGGATATCGAGTCCCGGGGTCTGCGGGTCGAGCTCGGTGGACATGAGCGATTCGCGCACCAGGTTGAAGTCCCTGGAGTGCTTGATGACCGCGCCGCCGATCACGTCGCCCAGCCGCTGGCCCTGCAGCCGGTAGCGCTCCACCAGGGACCGGAGCGTGGCGGTCAGCAGGTCCTGGTTGCCCTGGCCGGCATAGGCGCCATGGGAGCGCGCGAAGGGAATGCGGCTGCCGCCGACGATGGCGACGCGCCTGGGAGCTGCAAGGGTCAGCATGGTGGCCTCCGGGATTGAGGGCGCCGCCGGGAGCGGTGCTGGTCGCGTAGAATGCCAGCTTGCGGCCACCAGTGCACGGCCGGGGTAACTCAAGAGGTCAGGGGATGGTGCGTGCGGCGGTAGACCGCGTTTTTGAGCGACGCCTGGCGGCGCTCGTCAACACGCGCGAGCACGGGGCCGCGCTCGCCGGCGGCCGCCGTGGGCTCGAGCGGGAGGGTCTGCGAGTGACGCCAGCCGGGCGAGTATCGGCGCGGGCGCACCCGGTGCCGCTGGGGAGTGCGCTGTGCAATCCCCACATCACCACCGACTATTCCGAATCGCTCCTCGAACTGGTAACGCCGACCTTTACCGACAACGCCGCGCTGGCCCAGTACCTGGGCGACCTGCACCATTTTGTAGCGCTGCACCTCGAGGATGAGTTGCTGTGGGCTGGGTCCATGCCCGGCGAAATCGCCGGCGAGCCGGAAGTGCCGATCGCCCGCTACGGGCGTTCGCACCGCGGCCACTTCAAAGAGGTGTACCGCCGGGGCCTCCAGACCCGTTATGGCGGGTTGATGCAGGCCATCGCCGGCGCGCACTTCAATTTTTCCTTCCCGGAGAAATTCTGGCCGCTGTGGGCCGAAGTGCTGGCGACCCACGATCAGGGCGCCGATTTCATCTCGGCGCGTTATTTCGACCTGGTGCGCAACTACCGGCGTCACGGCTGGCTGGCCTTGTACCTGTTCGGAGTCTCGCCGGCCCTGTGCGCGAGTTTCGTACCCGAGCCGCACGACCCCGAGTTGCTGCCGCTCGGCCCCGGGACACTGCATCTGCCGCACGCGACCTCGCTGCGCATGAGCGATCTGGGCTATCGGAACCGCAACCAGACCGCCGTCAATGTCTCGGTCAATTCGCTCGGTGAGTACCTGCGCGACCTGCAGCGCGCGACCCACACGCTGCATCCGCCGTTCGCGGCGCTGGGCGTGTGCGTGGACGGCGAGTACCGGCAGCTGAACGCCAATATCCTGCAGATCGAAAACGAGTACTACAGCAATATCCGCCCGAAGCGTGCGCCGCGCGCGCTCGAGAGCACCGCTCGCGCGCTGGCGCGCGGCGGCGTCGAATACGTGGAAGTGCGCGCCCTCGACATCTGTATCTTCGAGCCGACCGGCGTGTGCACCGACGAGATGCATTTCATGGAGGCTTTCCTGGCGCTGTGCCTGCTGCGCGAGAGCGATCCGATCAGTGCCACCGAACAGGAACAGCTCGACCACAACCATCTGCTGGTCGCGCGCCGCGGGCGCGAACCCGGATTGCAGCTGCAGCGCTCCGGACGCGCGCTCCCGCTGCAGGACTGGGCGGCGGAGCTGCTGGAGCAACTCGAGGGCGTGTGCGAACTGCTCGACGCCGGCGATCCGACACGCCGTTACCGCCGCACGCTCGACCGGCAGACGGAGAAACTGCGCGATGCCGAATTGACCCCCTCCGCCCGACACCTGCGTGAACTGCGGCGCAGCACAGTTGGCTTCGCCGAGTACACCCGCACCCTATCGGGGCAGCACCGCGCGCGCCTGCTTGACGCCAAGGGGCATGATGCCTCGGTGCTGGCTACGTTCGCCGCGGAGGCGGCCGCCTCGCTCCAGGAGCAGGCCGTCGTCGAACGCACCGAGCGCGGCAGCTTCGCGGAATACCTGGCCCGCATGCTGGGCCCCGATCTTGCATAGCTGATCCGGCCATCCACTTCGCCATGAACCCTCCCATGCGTCGCATCCTCATTGCCAACCGCGGCGAGATCGCCATCCGCGTCATGCGTGCCGCCAACGAACTTGGCATGGCCACGATTGCGGTCTTTTCGCAGGAAGACCGCTTCTCGCTCCATCGCACCAAGGCCGATGAGGCTTACCTGGTCGGGGAAGGCAAGGGCGCGCTGCAGGCCTATCTTGATATCGAGGAGATCATTGCGGTCGCGGTGCGGGCCAGGGCCGACGCCATCCACCCGGGTTACGGGTTTCTCGCCGAGAGCCCGGAGTTTGCAGAAGGCTGCGCGCGCGCAGGCATCGTGTTCATCGGCCCGGCGCCCGCCACCATGCGCACCCTCGGCAACAAGGTGGCGGCGCGCGAACTCGCGGTCGCCGCCGGCGTGCCGGTGATGCCGGCGACGCCGGCATTACCCGCCGACTTCAGGCAATGCGCCAGGCACGCCGCGGCCGTGGGCTACCCCGTGATGCTCAAGGCCAGCTGGGGCGGCGGCGGGCGTGGCATGCGCGTCATCGACAGCGAGGCAGCGCTGGCCGAGCTTCTGCCGGTGGCCCGTGCCGAGGCCCGCGCGGCTTTCGGGAACGACGAGGTCTATCTGGAGAAGCTGGTGCGCCGCGCGCGCCACATCGAGGTGCAGCTGCTCGGCGACACCCACGGCAACCTGGTGCATCTGTATGAGCGCGATTGCACGGTGCAGCGCCGCAACCAGAAGGTGGTAGAGCGCGCGCCGGCTGCCTTCCTGACGGCGGCGCAGCGCGCCGGGCTGTGCGCGTCGGCTCTCAAGATCGGCCGCGCGGCGCACTACTGCAATGCCGGCACGGTCGAGTTCCTGCAGGACGCCGACAGCGGCAACTTCTATTTCATCGAGGTCAATCCACGCATCCAGGTCGAACACACGGTGACCGAGATGGTCACCGGGATCGACATCGTCAAGGCGCAGGTCCGCATTGCCGGTGGCGCGCGCATCGGCGAGCCGGACAGCGGCGTACCGCGGCAGGAGGACATCCGTCTCAATGCGCACGCGCTGCAATGCCGGGTAACCACGGAAGACCCGGAAAACAATTTCGTGCCCGACTATGGCCGACTCACCGCTTACCGGAGCCCGGCCGGCTTCGGCGTGCGGCTCGACGCCGGCACCGCTTATGCCGGCGCCGTGATCACGCGTTCCTACGATTCGCTGCTGGTGAAGGTCACCACGTGGGCGCCGACGCCAGAGGAGGCGATTGCCCGCATGCATCGGGCGCTGTGGGAATTCCGCATCCGCGGTGTGGTGACCAACCTGCGCTTCCTCGACCACGTGATCACGCATCCGCGTTTCGTCAACGCCGAATACACCACGCGCTTCATCGATGAGACGCCGGAGCTGTTGGTCGCCTCGGAGCGGCGCGACCGCGCGACGCGCGTGCTGAATTTCCTCGCCGAGACCATCGTCAACGGCAACCCTGAGGCGCACGGCCGGGCGGCGCCGGTGCACGTGGTCACGCCGCGCCTGCCGAGGCTCCCGCTGGCGCCGCCGCCGCCGGGCAGCAAGCAGCTGCTCGACGAACTGGGGCCGGCGCGCTTCGCCCAATGGATGCTGAAGCAGGAGCGCGTGCTGCTCACTGACACCACCATGCGCGATGCGCACCAATCGCTGCTGGCGACGCGTCTGCGCAGCTACGACATGCTGCGCATCGCGCCCTACTACGCGCAGCTCCTGCCGCAGCTGTTTTCGGTGGAATGCTGGGGCGGGGCCACTTTCGACGTGGCGCTGCGCTTCCTGAAGGAAGATCCCTGGGAGCGGCTCGAGCGCCTGCGTGAGGCGATGCCAAACCTCCTGCTGCAGATGCTGCTGCGCTCGGCCAACGCGGTGGGCTATGCGAACTATCCCGACAACACCGTGCGTTACTTCGTGCAGCAGGCCGCGCTCGCCGGTGTCGACCTGTTCCGCATCTTCGACTCGCTCAACTGGGTCGACAACATGCGCGTGGCGATCGATGCGGTGCTCGAGTCGGGCAAGCTGTGCGAGGCGGCGGTGTGCTACACCGGGAACCTTTCCAGCCCGCACGAGCGCAAGTACACGCTCGACTATTACCTGAAGCTGGCGCGCGAGCTCAAGGCCGCAGGCACGCACGTGATTGGCATCAAGGACATGGCGGGACTGTGCCAGCCGCAGGCCGCCGCTACGCTGGTCAGGGCGCTGAAGGAAGAGATCGGACTGCCGGTGCACTTTCATACCCACGACACCAGCGGCATCGGCTCAGCCAGCGTGTTTGCCGCGATCGCCGCCGGCGCCGACGCCGTCGATGCGGCCATGGACGCCATGAGCGGGCTCACCTCGCAGCCGAACCTCGGCTCGATCGCCACCGCGATGCGCTTCGCCGCACGCGATCCGCAGCTCGATCCGGCAAACCTGCGCCTGATCTCGCACTACTGGGAACAGGTGCGCAATTACTACGCGGCCTTCGAGAGCCACATCCGCTCCGGCACCTCCGACGTCTACGTCCACGGCATGCCGGGCGGGCAGTACACGAACCTGCGCGAACAGGCCCGCTCGCTGGGCATCGACGACACGCGCTGGCCCGAGGTTGCGCTGGCCTATGCCGAGGTCAACGAGATGTTCGGCGACATCATCAAGGTGACGCCCAGTTCGAAGGTGGTCGGTGACCTGGCGATGTTCATGGTCAGCAGCGGCTTGACCCGCAAGGACGTGCTCGACCCGGACAACGCGGTGGCGTTCCCCTCATCGGTGGAACAGTTCTTCCACGGCGAGCTCGGGCAACCCTACGGGGGCTTTCCGGCCGCGCTGCAGGCGAAGATTCTCAAGGGTAAGCCGCCGCTGACCAAGCGTCCTGGCGAAGTACTGCCGCCGGCCGACCTCGCCGCGTTGCGCGTGGCCGCGCAGCAGCAGCTCGGCCATGAAATCAGCGACCGGCAGTTCGCTTCGTGGCTGATGTACCCGCAGGTCTACGCCGGGTACGACGCCGGGCGCCGCCGCTTCGGCGACGTCGCGCAGCTGCCGACCATGGCGTTCTTCTATGGGCTCGAAGCTGGCCAGGAGGTCAGCATCGACCTGGAAGCGGGCAAGACCCTGATCGTGCGCTACGTGACGCGCAGCGAGCCGCACGAGGACGGAACGCGCACTGTGTTCTTCGAGCTCAACGGCCAGCCGCGCGAAATCCGCGTAGTGGACCGCACCGCGACGCCAAGCCGTCCGCCGCAGCGGCGCATCGAGCCGGGCAATCCCAAGCATATCGGCGCGCCGATGCCGGGCACCGTGGCGACGGTCGCGGTGGTGGTGGGGCAGAAGCTGGCGCGGGGCGAGGTCGTGGTGACGCTGGAATCCATGAAGATGCAGACCGCCGTGCGTGCCGAGACCGACGGCGTGGTCAGCGAGGTGCTGGTGGGCGTTTCGAGCCAGGTGGACGCCAAGGACCTGCTGGTCGCGCTCGCCTAGCGGCACCGCCTAGCGGTCGTAACGCACGGCCAGTTGCCACTGGCGTTCACTCGCCTGGTCCGGCGCGCCGATCAGGGCGCGTTGCGCGACGTAGCTGCTCACGCTGATGCCCTCGAGCGCCACGTTCCAGTGATCGTTGATCTGGCGGTTGCAGGAGAACGTCCAGGCGTGGCCGCGGTCGCCCAGGTAGAGGCCGCCGATGTACTGGGCGAAATTGCTGGACGTCTGCTGTGTCATGAACCGATCGTAGCGCGCCGAGTAACGCGTAGTCCCCCGCTTCCAGCTCGCCAGCAGGAACTCGGCGTCATAGCTCCAGGCGTTGTTCGGCAAATAGACGTCGATGTAGGTGCGGCCATGAAGCCATTGCGCGATCAGGGTCCAGCCGGCATTGGGCGTGGCGCGCAGCCCGAGGCTGTCGAAATACGTCAGCCAAGCGTCGTCTTGGATCTTGTCCGCGGTGGCTGCCAGGTTGGCGCGGTTGTCATAGTGGAGTACGCGCGCTTCGACGAGGCCGCGATAGTTGGCGGTGAGGCCCGCGTAGTAGCCGGCGCGCTGGTCAATCTCGTCGTAAAACACCGTGCGTGGCGACGGACTGTGATTGGCGAATCGGCCGAACAATGTGCTTTGGCGGTCATGCAGACCCCAGCCATAAGAGGCCAGCACCGTGCCGGCCGGATCGTTCCAACCGTAGAGTGCGGCATTGAACGTGACGTCGAGCGCGTGGCCGTTGCTGCGGCCCAGCCAGTCAAGGCTGTATTCTGCGCCGATGGTCCGCAGTTCCTCGCCGACCCAGGTGTTGATCGCCGAGGACGACAGCGTGTAGGGCGAACGCCAGCCGCGCATGCGGTTCTCAAGCGAAATTTCCGGATAGAAAGCACCGACCTTAATTCGCGAGCGCCAGGCGGATGACGGAATCGGCCGCCAGTCGGCGAACAGCTCGGTCAGGTCAAGGGGATTGACGTCGTGGTCGCCGTAGGCGACGCCCTCGGCGGTCACCCGCAGCGTCTGCGTCACGTCAACCCGGTAGCCGAGCCGCACATAACCGAGGCGCAGGCCATCGTGGTCGCCGTCATAGCGCAGCTTGTCAAAGCCACCGTTGAGGCGCGAGAGCGTAGCGTCGCTGCTGACGGCGCGCAGGTCGACACTGAGGTCGAACTCGTAGGCCGGCGCCGCGCGCGCCAGCAGCAACGCCGCACCGGTGCAGATCGCGACTAGTAGTCTTCCCATTTCTTGTCCGCTCCGTGGTTGTGCAGCGGCGCGCGCAGCGGCCGCTTGAGGCGAAAACTCGCGGTACCCGCCGTGCCTTCGCCGAGCTTCAGGTGTAGTTCCAGTTGCGGGCCGGATTCGTCGAGCAGCGCGTGCCAGACGCGCACCGTGTAGTCGCCAGGCGCCAATTCACGCAAGGCCAGCGTTCCGTCGGCGCCGGTGCGACCGAACCAGGGCGAATCGGTGACCCAGATGTAGCCCAGCATGCTGTCGTGAATGTTGCAGCCCAGGGTCACGAGTCCGGCTTTGTCGAAGACCACAGGCGCGTGCGCGCGCCCGGCATAGAGCGCGAGCTGGAAGCTCTTCGCGCCGGAAAACGAGTAGACCTGGTGACGCACCTGGTCGCTGTTGGGGAAGTCGACCGCGGTGCCGGTCTGCACAACGAGCACATCCGGCACGAACATGAGGTTGCGCTGGTCCATGACCGCCTTCTGCCCGGCCGGGGCCTTCGGCGCGCCGCCCACCGGTTCGGCGATGACCACGGCGCCCTCCACCGGCCGGCCATCGGCGCCGGTGACCGTGACCGACAGCGCCGATGCGGCGGACGCCGGGCGCGGCGCGGCCAAAACCGTGCAACCGATCACACAAGCGACAAGCAGCGCGCTTCTACTATCCATAATTACTGCGGATTAGAGCGCCTGAAGTTGACCAGCTTCAAGAACCGACTGCTCATTCTGATCGTCTCCCTGGTGGTGCTTGCCCAGGGTGTGACGATCGTGCTCACTTTGGTCTCGGTCCGCAGTACCGTACGCACCGAATCCGCGCGCCAGCTTACCGCGACGCGCGCCATGCTTGATCGCACCCTCGCCGTGCGCGCGCGGCTCCTGCGCGCGGCAACCGATGTGTTGGTCGCCGATTTTGCGTTCCGTTCAGCGGTGGCGACCGCCGACCAGCCGACGATGCAGTCGGCACTCGACAACCATGCCGGACGCGTCGGCGCCGACCTGGCGGTGCTCTATGCACCAGACGGACGCGTGCTGACCTCGACCACGCGCGAACTCGCACTCCAGGCCGGGGCAGGCCTGCGCCTGCCAGCCGAAGGCGCGGCTGCGCCTTTCGCGCTGGTCGGCGGCCGACCCTACCAGATCGTGTTCGCACCGCTCCGTGCGCCGAATGTCATTGCCTGGGTGGCGTTCGGATTCGCGCTGGACCGGCCGCTGGCACAGCAACTCGCCGCGCTCGCCGGAACCGACGTCAGTTTCATCTATCGCGAGCCGATGGGCACCAGCGGCACCATCTCCACGCTGGACCCGGGAACCGCCCAACAGCTCGCAGCGCGGCCGCCCTCGAGCCTGGGCGCCAACCTGCCGGCGCTGTCGACGCTCGCCGGGCAGCAGTTCCTGACGCTCAGCGCGCCGCTGCGCGCACAGTCGGGCTCGCTGGTGCTCGTGGTGCAGCGTTCGCAAGTGGCCGCCATGGCGCAGTTTCGTGAGATGCGATTTGCGCTGCTGCTCATCGGCGGCGCGGCGCTCCTGGGCGCGATCGTGGTCGCGGTGCTGGCCGGCCGCAGCGCCGTGCGGCCGCTCGGCGTGCTGGTCACGGCCGCGCGCCAGATCGAGCGCGGCTATTACTGCGACAACATCACGGTAAATGGTGGCGAGGAATTCCAGCGGCTCGCCGGCACTTTCAACTCGATGCAGGAAGGTATCCGCGAGCGCGAAGCGCAGATTGTCAAGCAGGCCATGCACGATGCGCTCACCGGGCTTGCCAACCGTGAAGGCCTGCGCGAGCGCCTGGCGGCTCTGCCGGCAGCCGCGCAGCTGAGCGTGGCGCTGCTCGACATCCACCGATTCCGCGATATCAACGCCTCGGTGGGTTACCAGGCGGGCAACAGGCTATTGAAGGAGCTCGCCGCGCGCCTGCTCGCCATGAGTGGCGAAGATTCCCCCTGCGCGCGCGTGGGCGCCGACCAGTTCGTGGTCACCGCGCCGCTCCACGATACCGAACTGCTGCACCGCCTGCTGGTGCTGGCTGATGAGTGGCGCGCCGGCGTCGACCTCGGTGAGGTGCGTCTCAGCGTCGATATCCGCGCAGGCATCAGCGAATGGCGCGTGCCGCAGGTGATGGTGGACGATCTGCTGCGGCAGGCTGACGTCGCGCTGCTCCAGGCCAAGGAGCAATCGACCATCGCGGTGGTCTACCAGCCCTCGCACGATGCCGATCACCGCCGCCGCGTGCTGCTGGTGTCGGAGCTGCGCCGCGCGCTCGGCGGCGACGGTCTCTCGCTCCACTACCAGCCGCTCGTGAACATGACCGACCGCGCGCCGGTCGCCTTTGAAGCGCTGCTGCGTTGGGCGCACCCGACGCTGGGCAATATTTCCCCCGCCGAGTTCATTCCGCTGGCCGAGCGCGCCTCGGTGCTGCCGGACCTGTCGCGCTGGGTGCTCGACAATGCCATCGCGCAGCTGGGTGCGTGGCAGCGCGCGGGGCTGGATTTCGAGGTCGCGGTGAATCTCTCCGCGGCTGACTTCGCGGACGGTGGCCTGCCCTCGCGTGTGCTGGCACTGCTGCAGAAACACGCGGTGCCGGCCACCCGGCTGCTGCTCGAAGTAACCGAAAGCACGATCATGCGCGAGCCGCAGCTCGCGGCACAGGTGATGCAGCAGCTGCGTACCGCGGGGGTACGCTTCGCGATCGACGACTTCGGCACCGGCCATTCGAGCCTCGCGCAGCTGCATGCGCTCCCGGTCGACGAGCTGAAGATCGACCGCGCCTTCGTCATGAATCTCGAGCGATCGGCCAGCAACCTGGCCATCGTGCGCACCACCATCGAGCTCGGCCACAGCCTCGGGCTCAAGGTCGTGGCCGAGGGCATCGAGACTCCGGAAGTCTGGGCCTCGCTCCTGCGCCTCGGTTGTGACCTGGCGCAGGGCTACTACATCAGCCGTCCCATGCCGGTCGCCGCGGTGGCCGAATGGACGCGTGCACAGCGCCGGCAACTGGCGAATACCCTGAGCCGCGCCGAGGAAGCAGGCCGGCTCACGAGCCTGCGCGGCCGTCCCGCCTAGCGAGCCACGTGCCGGGCGGCGGGCCGCGCACCAAGCGCGGGCAGGGCACGTCGCGCCGCGCGCCAAAATGGTGCCGCGATCCGCCCATCCGGGCCGCGTAACCGTGAATCCCAAAGGAATCCGCGCCGGCCGGCCATGGCACGAAAGGTGCACTCTCATCCGGCAGGCAGGCCTTATCAACGGCCCGGAGCGCTCGCATGAAACTGGTCACCGCGATCATCAAACCCTTCAAGCTCGACGACGTGCGCGCAGCATTGTCCGAACTCGGCGTCTCGGGCATGACCGTCACCGAGGTCAAGGGCTTCGGCCGGCAACGCGGGCACACCGAACTCTATCGCGGCGCGGAATACGTCGTCGACTTCGTGCCCAAGACGCGCGTCGAAGTGGCGGTACGCGACGAGCTGCTGGAGCAGGTGGTGGAGGCGATCGTGGCGGCGGCGAAAACCGGCAAGGTTGGCGACGGCAAGATCTTCGTCACCGCCATCGCGCGCGTCATCCGCATCCGTACCGGTGAAACCGACGCCTCGGCGCTCTAGCCCCTAGGCTGGTTCGACCAGCCGCAGCGCGCGGGCAGTGCGGCTGATGCCGAGCGCGCCGCTCCGCACCACCTCGAGCAGCTCGCCATGGGTCGCGACTTCACGCATGAAGCCGCTGACCTCGGCCTCGCTCCCCAGCAGTTCGACTATGAAACTGTCGGTTGAGGGGTCGAGCACGCGGCCGCCGGTGCGCACCACGTAGCCGCGCAACGCGTCGCGCCGCGCCGGGTCGACCCGCAGCTTGGCCAGCACCAGCTCGCGCTCCAGGTGCTCGCCGCGCGTCATGTCATCGACGCGCACCACGTCAATGAGCTTGTTGAGCTGGTTGGCGATCTGCAGGATCACGGCGTCCGACCCGGTGGTGACCAGCGTCAGGCGCGACACCGTCGGGTCATCGGTGGGGGCCACCGACAGGGATTCGATGTTATAGCCGCGGCTGGAGAACATGCCGGCAACCCGCCCGAGCGCACCCGCCTCGTTTTGCAGGAGTATGCCGATGATGTGACGCATTGCCTTCACGGTTGCCGCCAGGAAATCCGGGTCCGGAGCCTGAAGAATAGCCGAATTATGTGCGGGCGTGACTAGCTGTTAGGCTTTCCGCATGGAAGACGCCGCGCCCCACGCTGGTTCCGCAAGCCACCCGCTGGCCGGCAAGGCCATGAGCGGGGCCGAGGTGATCGTCCAGGTGCTCGCCGACGAGGGCGTCACCGCGATCTTCGGCTATAGCGGCGGGGCGATCCTGCCGACCTATGATGCCGTCTTTACCTTTAATGAGGCGCAGCGCCGCAATGGGGGGCGCGAAGTGCCGCTGATCGTCCCGGCCAACGAGCAGGGCGCCGGGTTCATGGCCGCCGGCTACGCCCGCGCCAGCGGCCGCGTGGGTGTATGCCTCGTGACTTCCGGCCCCGGCGCCACCAACACCGTTACTCCGGTGCGCGACTGCATGGCGGATTCCGTGCCGATCGTTGTCATCTGTGGCCAGGTGCCCACCGCGGCGATCGGCACCGACGCCTTCCAGGAAGCTCCGGTCGCGGCGCTCATGGGTCCGGTGGCCAAGCACGTATTCCTGGTCACCGATCCGACGCGCCTCGAGGCGACCATGCGCACCGCCTTCGAGATCGCGCGCAGCGGCCGGCCCGGTCCCGTGGTGGTCGACATCCCCAAGGACGTCCAGAACTGGGCCGGCGAATTCCGCGGTGCGGGCACGCTGCCAATCCCCGGTTACCGGCGCCGCACGGCCGCCCTCGCCGCCAGCACGCTTAGCGCGGAGCAGCTGGCCGCGTTCGTCGAATTACTGTCCGAGGCGCATCGCCCGCTGATCTACGCCGGTGGCGGAGTGATCAACGGTGCGGCTTCCACCGCGCTCACGGCCCTGGCCGAGACGCTGGACATTCCCGTGGTCACGACGCTCATGGGCATCGGCAGCATCGACACGACACACCGCCTGGCGATGCACATGCTCGGCATGCACGGCGTGGCCGCAGCGAACTACGCCGTCGAGGATTGCGATTTCCTGCTGGCCGTCGGTGCGCGCTTCGACGATCGCGTTGCCGGCAATCCGCACAAGTTCGCACGCGCCGCGCGCACCATCGCGCATCTGGATATCGACCGCGCCGAGATCAACAAGGTCAAGAATGCGCGCTGGAGCCACGTGGGGCTGCTGCCCGAGGCGCTGCGCCAGCTCAACACGGCCGTACTGGGCGCCGCCCGGCAGCGCGACTACCGACCCTGGCATGCGCATCTCGCGGCGCTCAAGCAGCGCTATGGAATGAATTACCAGCGTGCCGGTGAGCTGGTGCAACCACAGTATTTGATCGAAGAGATCAATCGCCACACGCGCGGCGCGGCCATCATCACCACCGGTGTCGGCCAGCACCAGATGTGGGCCGCGCAGATGTTCGATTTCGGCGCGCCACGCCGCTGGCTCACATCCGGCAGCATGGGCACGATGGGGTTCGGCCTGCCGGCGGCGATCGGCGCCCAAGTCGCGAACCCGGGGTGCCTGGTGATCGATATCGACGGCGACGCCAGCATTCGCATGAATATCGGCGAGCTCGAGACCGCGACCACCTATGACCTGCCGGTCAAGGTGGTGGTGCTCAACAATTTCGGCGATGGCA
Source organism: Gammaproteobacteria bacterium (assembly GCA_025357915.1). Taxonomy (GTDB): domain Bacteria; phylum Pseudomonadota; class Gammaproteobacteria; order Steroidobacterales; family Steroidobacteraceae; genus FEN-1191. Next base: position 875 of record JANYLH010000053.1, on the reverse strand, counting down.
TGGTCAAGCAATGGCAGAAGCTGTTCTTCAAGGGGCGGCTGTCCGGGAGCGATAAATCGCTCCACAAGAAGGACTTCGTCAAGGCGGCGCAGGCCGACGGTTTCCGTTACGCACGCCGGCTCGATCGCAAGCAGGACGTGCCGGGGGTAATCGCCGAGTTCCTGGCCTTCAAGGGGCCGGCCTTCCTCGAAGTGATCATCGATCCGGACGCCGGCGTCTACCCGATGGTCGGGCCCGGCCAGGGGTATGAGGCGATGATCACCGGCGAGTTCATTCCCTCGCGCGATCCGAAGGATGGCGGGAACATCGATCCATCAAGCATGTTTTGAGGCGCGCACCGGCGCGCCCACATCCGGTACCGGGTATCGCTCACACCAGCGCTCGTTCCTGAGCCCGACTCCGCGCGTGCCGTACGCGCCGGATCAGAAAGTCGCCTGCGTGTCCACCAGGAACTGCAACCGGCTGAGGTTCTCGCCATTGAGCGGTGTGGCGATGTCGATATGAATGACGTTGCCGAGCGAAGAGCGATCATTGCCGAGGCGCAGCCCGATGCCCACGTCGCGCAGCCAGCCCAGTTGCGGCACGCCGACGGGATTGCTGCCAAAGGTCCGTCCGGCATCAAAGAACACCGCGCCGCCGATGTTGAACAGGCGCCAGAGCGACCGGTCGGTGTAGACGCGCTCCTCGATCTTGAACTGGGCGCGTGCATCGCCCATCTGGTAGCGCAACGGGTAGCCGCGCAGGCCGTTGTCACCGCCCAGCAGGTAATAGTGATCGAGATCGAGCGCATGGCCGGCATTGCCGGTGATATGCACGTAAGTCAGCGTGCGGCGCGAGGTGCGCCAGTACCAGGCGAGGTCGGCGCCGGTCCGCAG
>JANYLH010000049.1 GCA_025357915.1 Gammaproteobacteria bacterium | reverse complement strand
CTGCTGGCTGAGCTGGGTGAACCGATCATGAGTTCGACGCTGCTGCTGCCGGGCGAGGCCGTGCCGCTCACGGACGGACAGGAGATCCGCGCCCGGCTCGAACACCAGATTGACGCCGTGCTCGACTCGGGGAACTGCGGCATGGAGCCCACCACGGTGGTCGACCTGGCGGTCTCCCCGCCGGTGATCCTGCGCCAGGGTCGCGGCCAGCTCCCGGGCCTGGGCCCCAGCAGGGCCTGAGACGGGCAGGGCGGCGGCCCGTATAATGCCGGCGGATGAGTTCTGCCCCCCAAGCCCGGCGCGTGCTGTCCGGCATGCGCCCGACCGGACAGCTGCACCTGGGCAATTACCACGGTGCGCTGCGTAACTGGGTCGACCTGCAATACCAGTACGAGTGCTATTTCTTCGTCGCCGACTGGCATGCCCTGACCACAGGCTACGACAACACGGCAGAGCTGCCGGAGATGATCCACGAGATGGTCATCGATTGGCTCGCGGCCGGCCTGAACCCGGGCGTGGCGACATTGTTCGTGCAATCGCACGTGCCCGAACACGCCGAATTGCACCTGCTGCTGTCGATGATCACGCCGCTCGGCTGGCTCGAGCGCGTGCCGAGCTACAAGGACCAGCAGGAACAGTTGCGCGAGAAGGATCTGGCAACCTACGGGTTCCTGGGCTATCCGCTGCTGCAGAGCGCTGACATCCTGATCTACCGGCCCTACGGAATACCGGTCGGCGAGGACCAGGTGGCGCACGTGGAATTCACACGCGAAGTCGCCCGGCGTTTCAATAACCTCTACGGCCAGGAGCCGGATTTCGAAGCCAAGGCGGAACGTGCGGTGAAGGAACTGGGCGGGCGCAACATCACGCTCTACCGGCAGCTGCGCAAGCAGTTCCAGGAGAAGGGCGACCTGAGCGCGCTCGAACGGGCCCGCAGCCTGGTGAGCGGCAACACGCGAATCACCGTAGCCGACCGCGAGCGACTGCTCGGTTACCTCGAGGGCACCAGCGTCAGCATCCTGCCGGAGCCGCAGGTGCTGCTGACCTCCGCGCCCAAGGTGCCCGGGCTCGACGGCCGCAAGATGTCCAAGTCCTACGGCAATGCGATCGGCCTGCGTGAGGATCCGGACAGTGTGGTACGCAAGCTCAAAGGCATGCAAACCGACCCCGCGCGCGTGCGGCGCACCGACCCGGGCGACCCGGCGAAATGCCCGGTGTTCGATCTGCATCGCATCTACTCGGACGATGCCACCCGCGAATGGGCCAGCGCCGGCTGCAAGAGTGCGGGTATCGGCTGTCTGGAGTGCAAGCAGCCGCTGATCGAAAAGGTGGTCGCAGAGATCACCGGGATGCGCGAACGCGCAAAGGACTACCAGGACAACCCCGATCTGGTCAAGAATCTGGTGGCCGAAGGCGCCGAGAAGGCGCGCGAGTCGGCGCGGCACACCCTCGATGACGTGCGTCGCGCCATGCATCTGCGCAGCGAATGAACAAACCTGACCTGAAAATCGTGGTCACCACAGCGCCGCCGCCGGTGGTGATTGCGAGCGCGCCCGAGCAGGCCGAGATGCCCTTCGCTATCGTCAACGGCGAGCCGGTCACGCACATGCCGCGCGACCTGTACATTCCGCCGCAGGCGCTCGAAGTGTTCCTCGAGGCATTCGAAGGCCCGCTCGATCTGCTGCTCTACCTGATCCGCCGGCAGAACCTCGACGTCCTCGACATCCCGATCGCCGAGATCACGCGCCAGTACATGCGCTACATCGAGCTGATGCAGGACCTGCAGCTCGAACTGGCCGGCGAATACCTGGTGATGGCCGCTACGCTCGCCGAGATCAAGTCGCGCATGCTCCTGCCGCGCCCGGCCAGCGCCGACGACGGCGAGGACGACCCGCGCGCCGAGCTGGTGCGCCGGCTGCAGGAATACGAGCGCTTCAAGCGGGCCGCCAGCGACGTCGAGCAACTCCCGCGCCTCGAGCGCGATGTGTTCCAGGCGAGCGCCGAGCTGCGCGACCGGCCGGTGGCGCGGGTCCTGCCGCAGGTCACGCTGCGCGAGATGCTGCTGGCCTTCCGCGACGTGGCCGCGCGCTCGCAGATGTTCGCCCACCATCACGTGCAGCGCGAACCGCTGTCGGTCCGCGAGCGCATGAGCAACGTGCTGGCAGCGCTCGAGCAGGGCGAATTCGTCGATTTCGTGCGCTTGTTCGCCGCGGAGGAGGGCCGCATGGGCGTCACCGTGACCTTCGTGGCGGTCCTCGAGCTGCTGCGCGAAGGCCTGATCGAAATCGTGCAGACCGAGGCCCTGGCGCCACTCCACGTGCGCCGCGCGCCGCCAGTGCGTACACTGCAGCTGGTGCCCGGCCCAGACCAGGAACAGACTCCGAGCAGCCCATGAACGAGCAGTACATCAAGAACGTCATCGAAGCGGGGCTGCTGGCAGCCGGCCGCTCGCTGGGGCTCGAAGAGCTCGCGGCGCTGTTCGGCGAGACCGAGCGGCCGGGCACCGCGGCAATCCGCGCCAGCCTCGCCGTACTCGAACAGGAATACGCCACGCGCGCCCTCGAACTCAAGGAAACCGCCAGCGGCGTGCGCATCCAGGTGCGGCGCGAGTTTGCCACCGAAGTCTCGCGGCTGTGGCCCGAGCGCCCGCAGCGCTATTCGCGCGCGCTGCTGGAAACGCTGGCGCTGATCGCCTACCGCCAGCCGATTACACGCGCCGAAATCGAGGCCGTGCGCGGCGTCGCCGTGAATCCCAACATCACCCGCACGCTCCTCGAGCGCAACTGGGTGCGGGTCGTCGGCCACCGCGAACTCCCGGGCCGGCCCGAACTCCTCGGCACCACGCGCGAGTTCCTGGACTACTTCGGCCTGCGCAGCGTCGATGAATTGCCGCCGCTGGCCCAGTTGCGCGGGCTCGATGAGATCGACCCACAGCTCGTGCTGCCGGTGGGCCCGGAGGGCGAGGCGACGAACGCCGCGGCCGACGCCGAGGCCGACTTCGATGCCGCCGGGGCGCCACCCGCCGCCGCCATGCTGAGCGACGACGCGGGCGACCCCGATGACGAGCCTGGCAATTCCCCCGAGTTGTCCGCTGCCGTGCCAGGGTTGGTCGCAGCCGGCCCGACCGACGAAGACTGAAAAATAATGGCCCGCGCGCCGGAGCCTGAGCGCCTGCAGAAGGTGCTGTCCCGCCTCGGGGTCGCCTCGCGCCGCGAGGCCGAGCAGTGGATCAAGGCCGGGCGCCTGTCGATCAACGGGCGGGCGGCGAACCTCGGCGACAAGGTCGATCGCGCTGACCAGCTGCGGCTCGATGGCCGCATGATCCGCCAGAGCCGTGCCGAACCCGAGCGCCCGGTGCTGCTGTGCCACCGCTCGCCCGGCCTGCCGTTACTGCCCAATGCCGCGGGCGCCGAGTCGCTGGCAGCGCAATTGCCGCGGCGCACCGGGCAACGGTTCATGAGTGTCAGCCCGCTGCCGCTGGTGGACGGCGGACTCGAACTGCTGACCGCCGACGGCGAACTCGCCGGGCGTCTGCAGCGCGCGGTGCGCGCGCAGACCGTGGTGTTCAGCCTGCGCGTACGCGGTGAGTTGAGGCCCGACCAGGAGGCCGGCATCCGCGCGGGCCAGCTGGACCGCGGCACCAACCTGACCGTCCTCGGCATCACGCCGGCCGGTGGCACCGGGAGCAATCACTGGTACCAGATCGATACGCTGGGGGCGAGCGGCAACGACCTGCGTCAGCTCCTCGAGCGCCAGGCCGTCGCCGTCAGTCGGCTGCTGCGGATCCGTCTCGGGAGCCTCGCGCTCGAGCGCTCGCTGCCGCGAGGTCGCTGGCGGGAACTGCTCCCGGAAGAAATCGCCGCGCTACTCAAGCCGGTGCCGCCGGTGGCGGCGACGGACGCGGCGCCTGGCAATCCAGGCTCTGGCCCGTGACACCGCGGCTGGCGGGTCCCAGCAGCCACAGATAAGGGCCGAGTATCGACGCCGGCTCCGGCAGCAGCGCCGCATCCTCGCCGGGAAACGCCTGGCGCCGCATGCGGGTGCGCGTCGCGCCGGGATTCACCGCATTGACGCGCACCAGGGAATTTCCTGACAACTCGTCGGCGAGCACCTGGTTCAGGCCCTCGACAGCGAACTTGGATACGGCGTAGGCGCCCCAGTTGGCGCGACCGCGGCGGCCCACGCTGCTGGTGGTGAAAATCACGGAGGCATCCTCTGATGCGCGGAGCGAGGGCAACAGCACCTGCGTGAGCGCAAGGGCCGCGGTCAGGTTCACGTGCAGCACGCGGCACCAGTTGAGCATGTCCGCATGCTCGATGGGCGCAATCGTGCCGAGCAGGGCGGCGTTGTGCACCAGCCCGTCGAGCCGTCCGTAGCGCTGCAGCACCGCCGCGGCCAGCTGGTCGTAGTCGCCGGCGAGCGCCTTCTCCAGATCGAGCGGCGCGATGGTCGCTTCCGGCGCCTGGCCGCCGGCGCTCCCGAGTGCGGCAATTTCAGCGTGGATCGATTCGAGCCGGCGCACGGTGCGACCGATCAGCACGAGCTGCGCGCCCTGCCGCGCCGCCGCCAGCGCCAGCGCACGGCCGATGCCGTCGCCGGCGCCCGTTATGGCGATCACACGGCCATGCAGCTGGTTCGGGGGCGCGACGTACTGGCGGATCTCGGTCTGATTCAGCATCGGTTACTGCGGGGCCGGTGGGCCAGCGGACGGTTGGTCGTCGGGATGCAGGTTGGCGCTGCGCACCAGCCGGTCGAGGGGCTCGATCGCCGGCAGGACCTCGCCGCTGACCACGCCAAGCTCGGTGAATTTCCGCGCCTGCGGCAGCACCTGTTTCTCCAGCGACCCGACCGCGCTATTGTAGGCTTCGACCGCACCGCCAAGCCGCTGCCCGGCGCGCTCGAGATGGCCAACGAAGGTGCCGAGCCGCCGGTGCAGGTCCTGTCCAAGATCAAGGATGCGCGCCGCATGCTCCGCGACCACCGACTGGCGCCAGCCGTAGGCCACGGCCTTGAACAGCGCGATCAGGGTCGAAGGTGTGGCGAGGATGATGCCCTGGCGCATGGCGTTCTCGAGCAGGTCCGGGCGCTCCGCCAGCGCCGCGCTCAGGAACTGGTCGCCTGGCAGGAACAGCACCGCGAACTCCGGGCTCTTCTTGAACTGGCTCCAGTACGCCTTGCTGGCGAGTTCGCGCACGCGCGCTTCCACCTGCTGGGCGTGACGCGCCAGTGCCGCGGCGCGCGCCTCATCGGTGGCCGCATCGATGGCATCGAGATAGGCATCGAGAGGTGTCTTGGCGTCGACCACCAGGTCACGCCCCTCGGGCATGCGCACGATGAGGTCCGGCCGCAGCAGGCCTTCGGCCCCGGCTACGCTCGCCTGCTCGGTAAAATCGCAGTGTTCGGACATGCCGGCGACTTCCACCACGCGCCGGAGCGTGAGTTCTCCCCAGCGGCCGCGCACTTCGGGCCGGCGCAAGGCACCGACGAGGTTGCGGGTTTCGCGCTGCAGCGCGCTCTGCCCCAGGGTGAGCTGCTCGATCTGCGTGCGCAGGCTCGTGAACGCATCGCGCCGTTCGCGCTCCAGGCCCGCCAACTGCTGTTCGGTCTTCTCGAGCGCCTTGGCGATCGGCTCGACCAGGTGGGCGACCGCTGCCTCGCGCTCGCGCAGCGCGGACTGTGCGCCGGCCTGCTCACGCGCGAACGATTCGCGCGCCAGCTTGAGAAACATGTCTGAGTTGTTGCGCAGCGCACCGTTCGCCAGCTCCGCGAAGCTGCTGCCGAGCCGCGCCTCCACGTCCGCCGTCGATTGACCCCGGTGGCGCGTCACCCACCAGGCCAGCAGCAGCGCGCTGCCGCCGCCGGCCAGCAGGCCGGTCACCAGCAGCAGCCAGCCGGCCGCCATCAGTTCGCTCCCCGCTGTCCGATGTGCATCCACGGCAGCAGATCCTGCGGTTCGTCGAGCCAGCCGGCCACCGGCCAGGTATCCGGGGCTTCGGACTCGTTCAGGTAACCGTAGCGCGCACCAAGCGGCACCATGCCCGCGGCGCGCGCGGCTTGTACGTCGCGCAGCGCGTCGCCGACATAGACGCACTCGGACGGCGGCACGGCGATCCGCTCGGCCGCCAGCAGGAGCGGCTGCGGATGGGGTTTGCGCACCGGCAGCGTATCGCCGCTGACCACGCAGGCGGCGCGCGCGAGCAGGCCGAGTTCCTCGAGGAGCGGTTCGGTGAGCCAGGCGGCCTTGTTGGTGATGATGCCCCAGGGCAGGGCGTGCGCCTCGAGCGTTGCCAGCACCGCCTCGAACCCTGGAAACAGTCGCGTGTGCACGGCCACGGCCGCGCGGTAATGATCGAGAAAGCGCAGGCGGAGCTGTTCGAATGCGGCGCCGTTGACGTCAAGCTCGGGGAACCCGGTGCGCACGACAGCGAGCGCGCCGGTCGAGACGTGCGGACGGATGATCGCGAGGCCCAGCGCTGCGCGTCGCTCCTCGGCGAGCAGCACGTTCAGCGCCGCGGCGAGGTCGGGCGCGGTGTCGAGCAAGGTGCCGTCGAGATCGAAAAGCGCCGCGCGCGCGGGCAGCGGCACACTCACGCGGCCCCCGCGGGTCGCGAGAAATGCGCGAGGTAGTTGATGTCCACGCGCGGGCGCAGATGTGCGCGGCGCGTGAACGGGTTGTATTCGAGGCCGGCAAGCTCGCGCAGCTCGAGGCCCGCGCCGCGGGCGGCGCGCGCGAGTTCGGCGGGCCGGATCAGCCGCGCGTACTCGTGCGTGCCGCGCGGCACGAGCCGCAACAGGTACTCGGCGACGACGATCGCGCCGAGAAAGGCCTGTGGGGTGCGGTTGATGGTCGAGAGGAACAGCGACCCACCCGGTCGCAGCAGGCGCGCCAGATCCACCACGAGAGCCGCGGGGTCCGGCACGTGTTCCGCGAGTTCCATGCAGCAGACTACGTCGAAACTCCCGGGGGCGGACGCGGCCAGCTCCGCTGCCGCCTGCAGCCGGTACTCCAGTTGCAAGCCCAGGCCCTCCGCATGGAGATTCGCCACCGTAATCATGGCGGGCGCGAGGTCGATGCCGGTCACGCGGGCACCGAGACGCGCGAGCGATTCGCAGAGCAATCCGCCGCCGCACCCCACATCCGCCACGCGCGCCCCGGCGAGCGGCGCGCGCGCGGCAACGAAAGCCGCGCGCACCGGATTCAGGCTGTGAAGCGTATGGAGGGGGCCGGCCTCGTCCCAGTACTGGTGCGCGACGGCTTCGAATTTCGCCAGTTCCGCCCTATCGAGATTTGAAGCTGCAGCCATCCGCACAGTATAGCGAGGGGGCCGCGCTCTTGCGGCGCACGCTGTCCGGTAAGCCCCTTTGTGGTAGACTTTCGCGGCTAAAAACATAGGTTTACTCATGACGGAAATAGCGCGCGAAATCCTGCTGGTCAACCTCGAAGACGAGATGCGCCAGTCGTATCTCGACTACGCGATGAGCGTGATCGTGGGCCGCGCGCTGCCCGATGTCCGTGACGGACTGAAGCCCGTCCACCGGCGCGTGCTGCACGCCATGCGTGAGCTCGGCAATGAGTACAACAAGCCCTACAAGAAATCCGCGCGCGTGGTCGGCGACGTCATCGGCAAATACCACCCGCACGGCGACACGGCGGTGTACGACACGATCGTGCGCATGGCGCAGCATTTCTCAATGCGCTACATCCTGGTCGACGGCCAGGGAAATTTCGGCTCGGTCGATGGCGACGCGCCCGCCGCCATGCGCTACACGGAAGTGCGCATGTCGAAGCTGGCGCACGAGCTGCTGGCCGACATCGACAAGGAAACCGTCGATTTCGTTGCGAATTATGACGAGTCGGAAACCGAGCCCTCGGTCCTGCCGACGCGCGTGCCAAACCTCCTGGTCAATGGCTCCTCAGGCATAGCCGTCGGCATGGCGACCAACATCCCGCCGCACAACCTCACCGAAATCGTCACCGCTTGCTTAGGCGTCCTCGACGACCCGGCGATCACGCTCGCCGGACTGATGCAGATCGTGCCGGGCCCCGATTTTCCGACCGGTGGCATCATCAACGGCGCGCAGGAAATCGCCACCGCGTACAAGAGCGGCCGCGGGCGTCTGTCAATCCGCGCCCGCGCCACCATCGAGGAAATCGACGGGAAGAACGGCCGCCAGGCCATCGTGGTGACGGAACTCCCCTACCAGGTGAACAAGGCACGGCTGATCGAACGCATCGCCGACCTGGTGCGGGAGAAGCTCCTCGATGGCATCGCCCAGGACGGGTTGCGCGATGAATCCGACAAGGACGGCATGCGCATAGTCGTCGAGCTCAAGCGTGGCGAAGTGGCCGAGATCGTGCTCAACAACCTCTACGCGCAGACGCCGATGGAAACGGTGTTCGGCATCAACATGGTCGCGCTGCAGGACGGTCAGCCCCGGCTCATGGGGCTGCGGGAACTGCTCGATGCGTTCCTGCGGCACCGGCGCGAAGTGGTGACGCGCCGCACCGTATTCGATCTGCGCAAGGCGCGCGAGCGCGCCCACGTGCTCGAAGGCCTGGCGGTCGCGCTCGCCAACATCGACGCCATTATCGCGCTGATCAAATCGTCCCCGGCGCCAGCGGAGGCGCGCATCGCGCTGATGGGCCGCGACTGGCAGCCAGGCGCGGTCGCCGCGATGCTCGAGCGCGCCGGTCCCACCGCCACGCGGCCCGACGACCTGGCCAGTGAATTCGGGCTCACCCCGCGCGGGTATCGCCTCAGCGAGGTACAGGCGCAGGCCATTCTCGACATGCGGCTCCACCGGCTTACCGGCCTTGAGCAGGACAAGATCGTCGCCGAATACCGCGAACTCCTCGAGCGCGTGCTTGACCTGTCGGAAATCCTCGCCCTCCCGGCGCGGCTCTCGGCGGTCATTCGCGCCGAGCTGATCGAGATCCGCGACAACTACGGTGACGCGCGCCGCACCGAGATCAGCCGCGATCACCTGAATTTGTCCACCGAAGACCTGATCGAACCGCAAGACGTCGTGGTGACGCTCTCGCACGCCGGCTACGCCAAGGCGCAGCCGGTCTCGGATTACCAGGCGCAGCGTCGTGGCGGACGCGGCAAGTCGGCGACCGCGGTGCGCGACGAGGATTTCATCGAGAAGTTCTTCATCGCCCATACCCACGACACGCTGCTGTGCTTTTCAAACCGTGGCAAGGTGTACTGGTTGCGCGTGTTCGAGCTGCCGCAGGCCGGTCGGGGCTCGCGTGGCAAGCCGATCGTCAACCTGCTGCCGCTCGAAGCGGGCGAGAAGATCAACGCGCTGCTGCCGGTCAAGCAATTCGACGAGCAGCACTTCGTGTTCATGGCCACGAGCCTCGGCACGGTGAAGAAAACGCCGCTCGCGGCGTTTTCGCGGCCGCGCGCCTCCGGCATCATTGGCGTCGACCTGAACGCTGACGACCGTCTGGTCGGCGTGGCGCTCACCGACGGCAGCCGTGAGATATTGCTGTGTACGAGCGGCGGCAAGGCCATCCGTTTCCACGAGGAAGAAGTGCGGCCCATGGGACGCGACGCCGCCGGCGTGCGGGGCGTGCGCCTCGGCGCGGGCCAGCGCCTGATCGCGCTGATCGCGCTCGGCGAAGGCCACATTCTCACGGCCTCGGAGTTCGGCTACGGCAAGCTGACGCCGCTCGATGATTTCCCCTCGCACAGCCGTGGCGGCCAGGGGGTCATCGCGCTGCAGACCACCGAGCGCAATGGCACCACGGTGGCGGCGCTCCAGGTCGCGACCGCTCATGAGCTGATGCTGGTCAGTTCGACCGGCACCCTGGTGCGCACGCCGGTGAGCGATATCTCGGTCGTCGGCCGCAATACCCAGGGCGTGCGCCTCATCCGCCTTGCCGAGGGCGAGCGGCTGACCGGAATCGAGCGGGTCGAAGGCCTGGAAAATGGCGACGCCGAGAGTGTGGTCACCGCCGATGAGGCGGGCGCCGGCGGCGCGCCGGCGGACGAGGGCGACAGCCCGCCCGGCGCCTCGGAATAGGCCTGATTCTGCTAGACTCGCGGGCCCCTCGGCGGCAACTGCAACCCTGACCTGGTTCTGAGGAGCTTCGTGCGCGTCTACAATTTCTCTCCCGGCCCGGCGGTACTGCCCCGCGAAGTGCTGGAGCAGGCCCGCGACGAACTGCTCGACTGGAACGGCGATGGCATGTCGGTGATGGAAGTGAGCCATCGCGGCAAGGCCTTCGTGGCCTGCGCGGCCGAGGCTGAGGCGGACCTGCGCGAGCTGCTGGCGATTCCGGCCGGCTACAAGGTGCTGTTCATGCAGGGCGGCGCCACGCTGCAGTTCTCGGCGATTCCCCTCAACCTCACGGACCGCGACAGTGTGGTCGATCATGTCAACACGGGCCACTGGTCGAAGAAGGCCACGAGCGAGGCGCAACGCTACTGCAAGGTGAACGTGGCGGCCGACGCAGCGGCCAGCAAGTATTGCGACCTACCGGCGCAGACCGAGTGGCGGCTGACACCGGGCGCCGCGTACCTGCACTACACCCCCAATGAAACCATCGGCGGCGTGGAATTTCCGTTCGTGCCGGAGGCAGGCGTGCCGCTGGTGGCTGACATGTCCTCCACGATCCTGTCGCGGCCGCTCGATGTCAGCCGCTTCGGCCTGATCTATGCCGGGGCGCAGAAGAATATCGGCCCCGCCGGGCTGTGCGTCGTCATCGTCCGTGAAGAACTGCTGGGCAGGGCGCGGGCCGCGACGCCTTCGGTGCTCGACTTCAAGCTCGTCGCCGACGACAACTCGATGCTCAATACGCCGCCCACGTTCGGCTGGTACTTCGCCGGACTGGTATTCAAGTGGCTCAAGCGCCAGGGCGGACTCGCGCACATGGGCGCGCAGAATCGGGCCAAGGCCATGAAGCTCTATCGGGCCATCGATGAATCGGGTTTCTACACCAACCCGGTGGCGCCCGCGTGCCGTTCCTGGATGAACGTGCCTTTCACGCTGGCGCGGCCGGAGCTCGACAAGACGTTTGTGGCCGGGGCGCGCGCCGCGGGGCTTGTCAACCTCGAAGGTCACCGTTCGGTTGGTGGCATGCGCGCCAGCCTTTATAACGCCATGCCGCCCGAGGGCGTCGACGTCCTGGTGGCGTTCATGGGCGATTTCGCGCGCCGACACGCCTGAGGCCGCCATGGGCTACCGCATACTCAAGCTCAACAGCATCAGCGTGCACGGACTCGAGAAGCTCCCGCGCGAGCGTTACGAGGTGGCCTCGGAGCTGACCAACCCGCACGGCGTGCTGGTGCGCTCGGCGGACATGCACAAGTTGCCAGTCCCCGATTCACTGCTGGCGGTGGCGCGTGCCGGCGCCGGCACCAACAACATTCCGGTTGCGGCGCTCAGCGCCCGCGGCATTCCCGTGTTCAACGCACCGGGCGCGAATGCCAACGCGGTGAAGGAGCTGGTGCTCGCTGGCCTGTTTCTCGCCGCGCGCAACATCTGCCAGGCCTGGGATTTCGCGCGCTCGCTGCAGGGCGACGATGCGACCATCGATGCGGCAGTGGAAAAGGGCAAGAAGCAGTTTGTCGGCTTCGAGTTGCCGGGCCGGACGCTTGGGGTGGTCGGACTCGGCGCGATCGGCGTCGAAGTGGCCAATACCGCGCAGGCCCTGGGGATGAAGGTGCTGGGGTACGATCCGCAGATCACCGTGCAGCGTGCCTGGCAGCTGTCGGCTTCGGTGCAGCAGGCCCTGTCGCTCGACGATCTGTTTGCGCGCGCCGACATGGTCAGCGTGCACGTGCCACTCACCGAGCGCACGCGCGGCCTGGTCGACGCGGCGCGCCTGAAGCTCATGCGGCCGGGCGGGGCACTGCTTAATTTCTCGCGCGCGCCGATCGTCAGCGAGGCCGACGTGGTGGCCGCGCTCGACAGCGCGCACCTGCACGCCTACGTCTGCGATTTTCCGAGCAACGCTCTCAAGCTCCACCCGCGCGCCATCACCCTGCCGCACCTCGGCGCCTCGACCGGCGAGGCCGAGGACAACTGCGCAGCCATGGCGGCCGAAACCCTGCGCGACTTCCTCGAGAACGGCAACGTGCGCAACTCGGTGAATTTTCCGGAGGCCGTGCTGCCGCGCGTGCCGGGCAAGACGCGCCTCGGCATCGCCAACCACAACGTGCCCAACATGGTCGGCCAGATCTCCACCTGCCTGGCCAGCGCCAACGTCAACATCGCCGACCTGCTCAACAAGTCGCGCGGCGAATACGCCTACACCTTGATTGACACCGACGGCGGCGTCGATGACGCATTGGTCGGGCGGCTCCGCCGCATCGAGGGCGTGCTGTCGGCGCGTATCGTGCGCGAACAGCTCTAGGAAGCGATCGGAGCAGTCATGGCAGCAAAGCGCGGCAAACGGAGCAGGGGCAAGGCGGCGGGCGTGCCGCTGGCGGCCATCCGCACCGAGATTGACTCGCTCGATGAGCAGTTGCAGACGCTGATCAACCGCCGCGCGCTGCTGGCCCAGCAGGTGGGCATCTCCAAGCACGCCGACGGCCACACGGTCGATTTCTACCGCCCGGAGCGCGAAGCCCAGGTGCTGCGAGCCGCGCTGGAGCGCAACCGCGGACCGCTGCGCAACGAGGAGATTGCCCGCCTGTTCCGCGAGATCATGTCGGCCTGCCTGGCGCAGCAGGAGCCGCTCAAGGTAGCGTTCCTCGGACCCGAGGGCACCTACACGCAGGCGGCGGTGTACAAGCATTTCGGTCATTCGGTGCGCGCGCTGGCGCTGGCAACCAGCGACGAGGTGTTCCACGAGGTCGAGGCGGGCAACGCCGATTTTGGCGTGGTCGCGGTGGAGAATTCCGCCGCGGGCACCGTCACACATACGCTCGACCGCATGGTCAGCAGTCCGCTGCATATCTGCGGCGAGGTCGAACTGCGCATCCATCACTGCCTGATGGGCAGGATGGAAACCCTGGCCGAGATCGTGCGCGTCTGCGCGCACGCGCAGGCCCTGGCGCAATGTCGCCTCTGGCTGGACGAACACCTGCCCGGCGTTGAGCGCGTGGCGGTCAGCAGCAACGCGGAGGGCGCGCGCCGTGCGCGCGATGAACTGGGCACGGCGGCGATTGCCGGCGATACCGCCGCCGAGGTGTACAACCTGCGGCTTCTGTTCCGCGAGATCGAGGACCACGCCGACAACACCACGCGCTTCCTGGTCATCGGCCGAAAAATTCTTGAGCCCAGCGGCAGCGACAAGACCACGCTGCTGGTCTCGACCAGCAGCACGGCCGCGCCGGGCGCGCTGCACCGGTTGCTTGAGCCGCTGGCCGCCAACCGCATCAGCATGACCCGCATCGAGTCCCGGCCTTCGCGCCGCGGCAAGTGGCAATACGTGTTTTTCATCGACATCGAAGGCCACGCCAGCGACGCGCCGGTGGCGCGCGCGCTCAAAAGCCTGAAATCGCGGGCGTCGCTGTTCCGGGTCATCGGCTCGTACCCGCGTTCGGTGCTGTAACGTGAGCGAAGGCGCTACAGACGCGGCGGCGCATCCAGGAAGGCTCGCCGCCCCGGCGGTGCGCGCATTGTCGCCCTACGTGCCCGGCAAGCCGATCAGCGAACTCGAGCGCGAGTACGGCATCAGCGGCATCATCAAGCTGGCCTCGAACGAGAATCCCTACGGCCCGAGCCCGCGCGCGCTCGAGGCCATGCGTGGCGCGCTGGATTCGGTCTGGCTGTATCCGGACGGCAGCGGCCACGAGCTCAAGCAGGCACTGGCCGCGCACCTGCGCGTGCCGGCCGCGTGCCTGACGCTGGGCAACGGCTCGAACGAACTGCTGCTGATGCTGGCGGAGACCTTCCTGACCGCGCAGTCCAGCGCGGTGTGCTCCCAGTACGGCTTCGCGATCTACCCGCTCGTGACTCGCGCCACTGGCGCCCGCTGCATCGAGGCGCCCGCCAATGCGCCCGGCGGGGCGATGCCGTACGGGCATGATCTGGCGGCCATGGCAGGCGCCATCGCGGCTGATACGCGAGTGGTGTTCATCGCCAATCCGAACAATCCCACCGGCACGTGGGTGGAACGCGCCCAGCTGCGCTCGTTCATCAGCGCGGCGCCGGCGCACACGCTCATCGTGCTCGACGAGGCCTACCTGGAATTCGCGGCCCTGAGCGGATGCGGTGACGGCCTGTCCTGGCTTAGCGTACAGCCCAACCTGGTCGTGGTGCGCACGTTTTCCAAGGCCTACGGTCTCGCGGGTGTGCGCGTGGCCTACGCCGTGTCGCACCCGGAAGTGGCCGAGGCCCTGAACCGCTACCGGCCGGCTTTCAACGTCAGCAACGTGGCGCAGGCCGGTGCCACCGCCGCGCTCGCTGACCAGGCGCACGTCGCCGACGCTGCGCACCGCATCGTTGCGGAGCGGGAGCGGATGGCGGCGGCGCTGCGGGCCATGGGCATGAGCTGCGCGCCGTCGGCCGCCAATTTCCTGATGGTGGAGGTGGGCCCCGGCGCGGCGCGGGTCTACGAGCAGCTGCTGCGCGGCGGCGTCATCGTGCGCCCGCTTGGCGGTTATGGCCTGGCGCAGCACCTGCGGGTTTCGGTGGGGCTCCCCGCGCAGAACGACCGACTGCTGGCGCTCCTTGCACAGTTGCTGCGTGCGCCATGAACGTCGAGGCCACCCAGCGATATCGTGTTGCGCCGGTCCAGCGCGTGGGTGGAGCCGTGATCGTGCCCGGGGACAAGTCGATCTCGCATCGGGCGCTGATGCTGGGCGGCATCGCCGAGGGGCAGACCCGGGTCAGCGGTTTTCTACAGAGCGGGGACTGTCTCGCCACCATGGCAGCGCTGCGCGCCCTGGGCGTGCGCATCACGCAGCCCGGTGGCCACGAAGTAATCGTTACGGGCGCCGGCAGCGCCGGGCTCAGTGCGAGTCTGGCGCCGCTCGACATGGGCAATGCCGGCACCGCGATGCGCCTGTCCATGGGGCTGCTGTGCGGCCAGAAGTTTTCGAGCACGCTGATCGGGGACGCCTCGCTGATGAAGCGGCCGATGGAACGCGTGGCGAAGCCGCTGCGACTGATGGGCGCACAGATCGACACACGCGAGGGCAGGCCTCCGGTCGTGCTGCACGGGGGGACGAACCTGCGCGGCATCGACTACCTCCTGCCCATGGCGAGCGCCCAGGTCAAGTCGGCGATCCTGCTGGCCGGCCTGCAGGCGAGCGGCATCACCCGCGTCACCGAACCCGCGCCCACCCGTGATCACACCGAACGCATGCTCGAGCGGTTCGGGGTCGGCGTGGAGCGGCAGGGCGCCACAGTCTCGCTGGTGGGCGGCCAGAAGCTGCGCGCCACGGATATCCGCGTGCCGGGAGATTTTTCCTCGGCCGCATTCTTTATCGTCGCCGGTTGCCTGGCCGCGCCCGATGGCCTCACGGTGCGCGGCGTGGGTGTCAACCCGACCCGCACCGGGCTCCTGGACATGTTGCGGCTGATGGGTGCGCGCATCACCGTCACGCCGCTCGCCGATGCCGGGCCGGAGCCGCTGGCCGATATCACGGTGCACCAGAGCGTGCTGCACGGCGCCGTGATCCCGCCCGAGCTGGTGCCGCTGGCGATCGACGAACTGCCGGTGCTGTTCATCGCCGCGGCCTGCGCCCGCGACGAAACGCTGGTGACCGGCGCCGAGGAACTGCGCGTCAAGGAAAGCGACCGGCTGGCCGCGATGGCGGCGGGCCTTGCCGCCGTGGGCGTACAGTGCGAACTGCTCCCCGACGGCATCCGCATCCAGGGCGGAGCGCTGCGCGGCGGCCGCATCGACAGCCACGGTGACCACCGCATCGCGATGGCCTTTGCCGTGGCCAGCGTACGGGCCGACAGTCCCATCGAAATCGACGACGTCGCCAACGTGGCCACCTCGTTCCCGGGGTTCCCGGCAGCGGCGCGCGCCATCGGCCTGCTGGTACAGGAATCACCGCCCCCATGAGTCCGCCTGGTGCCGCCATGGCAACCGCGCCCGTTGTGACCATCGACGGTCCCAGCGGGGCCGGGAAGGGCACCATCAGCCGCGTACTCGCCGGGCGCCTGGGCTGGCACCTGCTCGACAGCGGCGCCCTGTACCGCCTGGTGGCCTATGCCGGGCTCCACAAAGGCCTCGAGGCAGAAGACCGGACTGGCCATGCGCGGCTGGCGCATGGCCTGGACAGCCATTTCGGCGCCACGACAGAGGGAACCGAGCTGATCCTGCTGGGCGGGATCGACGTCACCGCCGGTATCCGCACGGAGCAGAGCGGCATGGGAGCCTCGCGGGTGGCCGCCTGGCCGGAGGTCCGCGCAGCCCTCCTGACCCGCCAGCGCTCTTACGCCAGCCCCCCGGGGCTGGTGGCCGACGGTCGGGACATGGGAACCGTCGTTTTCCCCGGCGCAGCCCTCAAGATCTTCCTGGTCGCCAGTGCGGAAGAAAGGGCCCTGAGGCGCTATAACCAGTTGAAAGGAAAGGACTCCGCTGTTACCCTTGCCGCCCTTTCGCGCGAGATCGCGGCGCGGGACCGGCAGGATGCAACCCGCCCGGTGGCGCCGCTGGTACCCGCAGAAGACGCCGTCGTCATCGATTCCACCCGGCTGACAGTGGCTGAGGTGGTCGAGCGCGTATGGCGGCTTGGCGTGGAGCGTGGATTGTGGCAAGGGGGCTGATTTCAGGCGGGTAGGGCAGGGATGCCGTACCCATTCGTCAACGAACCCGCGTGGCACCGGACTGTGCCTGCGGCCAACAGTGCGTGCCCTTCAGAAGGCATGCGAGAGACAACATGAGCGAAAGTTTCAGCGAGATGTTCGAGCAGAGCCTGGCGAATAAAAGCATTCGCCCCGGCATGATCCTGATGGGCCTGGTGATCGATGTGACGCCCGACGTCGTCATCATCAACGTCGGCCTGAAATCCGAAGCGGTGGTGCCACTCGACCAGTTCAAGAATGAACGCGGCGAAGTCGAGGTCAAGCCCGGCGACCAGGTCGAAGTAGCGCTCGACGCCGTTGAAGACGGCACCGGCGAGACGCGCCTGTCGCGCGAGAAAGCCAAGCGCGCCCGCACCTGGACCCGGCTCGAACAGGCCTTCAACGAAGGCGAGATCGTCACCGGCATCATCTCGGGGCGGGTCAAGGGAGGTTTCACTGTCGATATAGAGACGGTACGCGCCTTCCTGCCCGGTTCGCTCGTGGACGTGCGCCCGGTGCGCGACACCGCGTACCTGGAAAACAAACCGCTCGAATTCAAGGTCATCAAGCTCGACCAGAAGCGCAACAACGTCGTGGTCTCGCGCCGCGCCGTCGTCGAGCAGGAATTCTCCGCCGAGCGCAACGCGCTCATGGACAACCTGCAGGAAGGCGCGGTGGTCAAGGGCACGGTCAAGAACCTTACCGATTACGGCGCCTTCGTCGATCTGGGCGGCATCGATGGGCTGTTGCACATCACCGACATGGCCTGGAAGCGCGTCAAGCACCCTTCTGAAGTGGTCAAGGTCGGCGACGAAGTGGACGTACGCATTCTCAAGTTTGATCGCGAACGCTCGCGCGTGTCGCTCGGCCTCAAGCAGCTCGGCGCGGATCCGTGGGAAAACATCGCGCGGCGCTATCCGCCGAACACACGCGTCTTCGGCAAGATCACCAACATCGCCGACTACGGCGCCTTCGTCGAGATCGAGGACGGCGTCGAGGGTCTGGTGCACGTCTCGGAGATGGACTGGACCAACAAGAACGTCAATCCGGCCAAGGTGGTGCAGACCGGCCAGGAAGTCGAGGTCATGGTTCTGGACGTCGACGAGGAGCGGCGCCGCATATCCCTTGGCCTCAAGCAAACCGCGGCCAATCCCTGGAAGGAATTCGCCGAGAACAACAACCGCGGCGACAAGGTCGGCGGTCAGATCAAGTCGATCACCGACTTCGGCATCTTCATCGGCCTCGCGGGCAATATCGACGGTCTGGTGCACCTGTCCGACATTTCCTGGGACGTGCCCGGCGAAGAAGCCGTGCGCAACTACCAGAAGGGACAGCAGGTCGAGGCGATGGTGCTGGCGATCGATCCGGAGCGCGAACGCATTTCCCTCGGCATCAAGCAGCTCGCCAAGGATCCGTTCTCGGGCTACATCACCGACAATCCGAAGGGAAGCGTGGTGCGTGGCACGGTGCGCGAGGTCGACGCCCGCGGCGCAATCATCGACCTGGGCAACGGCATCGAAGGGCAACTGCGGGCCTCGGAGCTGGGGCGCGATCGTATCGAGGACGCTCGCCAGGTGCTGAAAGTGGGCGATGAGATCGAGGCGAAGTTCGTGGGGGTCGATCGCAAGACCCGCTCGATCTCGCTGTCGATCAAGGCCAAGGAAGTCCACGAGGAAGCCGAGGCGGTGCAGAACTACCGCTCCGAGCAGCCGTCCTCGGGCACGAGCCTGGGCGACCTGTTCAAAGAGCAGATCAACTCTCCAGAGCGCGACTGATCCGGAGTACATACCGACACCCGCGGCCGGCACACGAATTGCGGCCGCGGGTGTCGATCCAGTCTAGCGGAGCCCGGCATGACCAAGTCTGAACTGATCGAGATCATCACGACCAAGCAGAAGCACCTGCCCGCCAAGGACGTCGAGCTCGCGCTCAAGCAGATGCTCGAGATCATGAGCGACGCGCTGGCGCAGGGCGATCGCATCGAGATCCGCGGCTTCGGCAGCTTCTCGCTGCATTTCCGCCCGCCGCGCCAGGGACGCAACCCCAAGACCGGCGAGGCCGTGGCGCTCGATGGCAAGTACGTGCCGCACTTCAAGCCTGGCAAGGACCTGCGCGAGCGCGTCAACGAAGGCACCAACCGCCCGATCCGCGACTGACGGAAACCACACCCGAACCTGGGCAAACGCGCCAGTTTTCCCGCTCGCGGCACGGCCGCTCACCTCCTAGTCTGACCGGGTGTTTACACCTGGTGCCAAAGGAGGTGCCCATCATGAAGATTCCCCGCAGTCTGACTCTCATCGCCGTGCTGCTGGCCGCGAGTGCAACGGCCAGCTGGTGCGCGCCCGTCAACCTCAATTCGGCTGATGCCGCCACGCTGGCCCAGCAGCTCAAGGGTATCGGTGCGGTCAAAGCGCAGGCCATCGTCGATTACCGGCAGAAGCACGGCGCCTACCGCTCCGTCGACGAGCTGGCCCAGGTCAAGGGCATCAGCCAGAAGCTCATCGACCGCAACCGGGCCGATCTGCGCATCGATCGGGCGCCGACCGCGGCGGCGCCCACCCGCCCGCCGGCCAAGCCTTCTCAGCATCAGTAGCAACTTCGGCCCGGGCCCGGCGGCATACCCGGCAGCAGTAGCTGTCGGGTGTGCGCTACCGCGCAAAGCAGTACCGGCCTCAACCCTTATAATGGGTTCCCTTGCCGACACCGCCGAGCCCACCATGAAGGCCCAGATCAGGACCGCCGTATTTCCGGTCGCCGGACGCGGCACGCGCTTCCTGCCCGCGACCAAGGCCAGCCCCAAGGAAATGCTGCCGGTGGTCGATAAACCGCTGATCCAATATGCGGTCGAGGAAGCGCTGGCAGCAGGGGCCGAACGGCTGGTGTTCATAACCGGCGCGTCCAAGCGGGCGATCGAAGACCACTTCGATTCGGACCCGGAACTCGAAAAACTGCTGGAATCCCAGGGCAAGTCAGAGCTGGCGCAGCAGATGCGCGCCGTGCTGCCCGCGTATGCCACCTGTATCTACATTCGCCAGCCCGCACCACTGGGCCTCGGGCACGCGGTGCTGTGCGCCGAGGCCGCCGTCGGGCGCGAGCCGTTCTTTGTCCACCTCGCCGACGACCTGATCGACGCCGCGGTTCCCTGTCTCAAGCAGATGGCGGCAAGCTTTGCGTTTCATCGCGGCAGCTTGTTGGGCGTCGAGGAAGTACCGCGCCGCGATACCGACAAGTACGGCATCGTCGAGGTCGAGGCGGCGCGCGAGCCGGTCAGCCGCATCCGCAGCATCGTCGAGAAACCGCGGCCCGCGGTCGCCCCGTCCACCCTGGCTGTAGTGGGCCGCTACGTGCTCACGCCTGACATATTCGATGACCTCCGCCAGGTGGGGCGCGGTGCCGGCGGGGAAATCCAGCTGACCGACGGCATCGCCAGACTCCTCAAGCGCGAGGCCGTGTATGCGCACCGCTTCGAGGGCAAGCGCTTCGATTGCGGCAACAAGCTCGGTTACCTGCAGGCCACGGTCGAGTTCGCGCTGGCGCACCCTGAACTGAGCCACTCGTTCCGCCGCTACCTGCTGCAGCTCGTGGGCGAACTGCCCAGCCCGGCGTCGGGCGCGCGCAAGGCCGGGGCGCGCCAAAAGGCCGGCGCGGCGCGAAAACGCCGTCTGGCGGCGAAAACCGCGCGCAAGACGTGACCTGAGTCACGTTCCGGCGCCTCCCTGCGCCGGCTCCGCATCCTGCTGGTGCGGTCAAGATCGCGGCCGGTACGCCGATATCCAGCGTTGCACACTCCGCAATGTCGTGGCGCCTTTACCTCATGCTGCAAATCGTTGGCACCCTGGTCGTGATCGGCTCCGTCCTCGGTGGCTTCGTGCTCGAGGACGGCAAGCTGCTGGCCCTGTGGCACCCGACCGAAATCCTTGTCATCTGCGGGTCGGCATTCGGCGCCTTCATCATCAGCAATCCGCTCAAGGTGGTTAAGTCCGCCTTTGCCAACGCCGTTACGCTGCTCAAGGCGCCACGCTACCGGCGCGCCGACTACGTCGACATCCTCAAGCTCCTCTACGACATCCTGGTGAAAATCCGCAAATCCGGGATGCTGGCGATCGAGGCCGACCTGGAAGCGCCCGAGAAGAGCAAGCTGTTCAGCGAGTACCCGCGCATCCTCGCCGATCACCACTTCATCGAGTTCACGACCGATTGCCTGCGCCTGATGGTCGGCGGGAACCTGGATCCGCACGAACTCGAGTCGCTCCTCGAGTATGAACTCGAGAACCATCATAAGGAGTCGGCGGAGCCGGCTCATGCCGTGCAGCGCGTGGCCGATGCCTTGCCAGGCTTCGGCATCGTCGCGGCGGTGCTCGGCATCGTCAACACCATGGGGGCGATCGAAGGCGCCGACACGGCCACGATCGGCCACAAGGTCGCCTCGGCCCTGGTCGGCACCTTCCTCGGCATTCTCGTGTCCTACGGATTCGTGGGCCCCACCGCCGCCGCCATGGAGCATCGGGCACACGAGGAAGGCAAGGCCTTC
Source organism: Gammaproteobacteria bacterium (assembly GCA_025357915.1). GTDB lineage: Bacteria > Pseudomonadota > Gammaproteobacteria > Steroidobacterales > Steroidobacteraceae > FEN-1191. Next base: position 8,406 of record JANYLH010000049.1, on the reverse strand, counting down.
GAAGTGGTAAAGATGGCGCTGGTCGCGAGTGTCCGCGGCTACGCACCGCCGGTGGCCATCGAGTTTGCGCGCAAGCTCCTGTTCGCCGAAGTGCGACCAAAATTCGCCGACCTCGAGACCCACCTCAAGGGGCGCAAGAAAGAAGGCGTGGCGGCATGATCGACAAGGTCACGCGGCCCATCATCATCGTCAAGCGCCGCAAGAGCGGTGGCGGCGGTCATCACGGCGGCGCCTGGAAAGTGGCGTATGCCGACTTCGTGACCGCGATGATGGCCTTCTTTCTCGTGATGTGGCTGGTGACCTCTGTCAACAAGGAACAGCGCGCGGCGATTTTCGAATACTTCAAGAACCCGAGCATGGAGGCGGGACAATCGGTCAAGGCTGCCAAGGGCGTCAATGGCCCGGGCGGCGCCAGTACCAGCGTGATCAACCTGGGCGGCGGCATGGACGCGCCCAAGACCGCATCGAAGCAGGAGACCGGCATGGCCGCCGGCTCCCAACCCAAGATGGACGACGTCGAGGCCGCAAGGCAGCTCGCAGCCGAGGCGGAACGCAAGCAACTGCTCTCGCTCCTGCAGGACCTGCGCGCTGCCATCGACAAGAGCGCTACGCTGCGCCCCTTCAAGGATCAACTGCTGCTTGACATCACGCCCGAGGGTCTGCGGATCCAGATCGTGGACGCGCAGAATCGCCCGATGTTCGATCTGGGCAGTTCACGCCTGAAGGACTACACCGTCTCGATCCTCCACGAGCTCACGAGCTACCTCAATTCAGTACCCAACCGCATCAGCCTCTCCGGCCATACCGACACGACGCCCTATGTCGCCAGGAATGGCTACACCAACTGGGACCTCTCGGCCGACCGCGCCAACTCGGCCCGGCGCGCACTCGAGGGCGGCGGCCTGAATGCCGGCAAGGTGGCGCGCGTGGTCGGCCTGTCATCGGTGGTGCTGTTCGACCAGAAGAGTCCGCGCAACCCGATCAACCGGCGCATCAGCATCATTGTCATGACGAAGCAGGCGGAGGAGTCTGCACTGCACACCGATACGCAGCAGGTGGCCGCCGAGCCGGCCGCAGCATCGACCCCCGCAGCGGCGCCGACCGCAGCGGCGCCGACCGCAGCGCTGCCGGCCGCAACGCCGCCCGCGACCGCTCCTGCTTCTGCTTCTGCGGGCGCTGCACCGCCGACCTGAGCCGGGCCTGCGCCACTGCTCGGGGCGGCATGCGACTCCACTGGCTGCCAGTTGTGCCAGAATGTCGCGCATGGAATTCAAGCTCACCTATTCCACGATGTTTGAGCCGCCCGAGTCGCTCCACCAGGCGTTCGAAGCGGCGCTGGCGCGCATCCGCGCCGCGCCGCCGCAGGAGCACTCGCTGTACATCGACGGGCGCGAGCACCCGGCGCTCACCCATCGCGAGCATTCCAGCCCGATCGATCGCGGCTTGCAGCTCGGGCGTTTTGCCGAAGCCAGCGCCGCGGACGTCAAGCTGGCGGTTGGCGCGGCGCGCCGCGCCTTTCCGGCGTGGCAGCGGCTCCCCGTCGCCCGGCGCAACGCCTTATTGCGGAAGGCAGCAGGGCTTATTGCCGCGCGTGTCTACGACATCAGCGCCGCGGTGGCGCTCGAAGTCGGCAAGAATCGCATGGAGGCGCTGGGCGAAGTGCAGGAGACGGCCGAATTCTTCACGCTCTATTGCGAGGACTTCGAGCGGCAGGGCTTCGATCACGCCCTGCCGGACGATCCGGTCAAGGGTTACCTGAGCCGCAACCGCTCGGTCATGAAGGCGCACGGGCCCTGGGCGGTTATAGCGCCCTTCAATTTTCCCTTCGCACTTGCAGGCGGGCCGGTCGCCGCGGCACTCGTGACTGGCAACACGGTGGTGCTCAAGGGAGCGACCGACACGCCGTGGGCGGGCCGGCTGCTGGCCGACTGCCTGCGTGATGCGGGGATTCCGCCCGGCGTATTCAACTACGTCAACGGCAGCGGGGCGGAAGCCGGCGAGGCACTGGTGGGGCACCCGGATATCGCCGGCGTCACCTTCACCGGCTCGCACGCGGTAGGCATGAGCATTGCACGCCGCATGGTCGCGGGTGCCGTACCGAGGCCCTGCATAGCGGAAATGGGCGGCAAGAACGCCGTGATCGTCACAGCCGGGGCCGACCTCGGAAGGGCCGCCACGGGCATCGTGCGTTCCGCGTTCGGCATGGGCGGGCAGAAGTGCTCAGCCCTGTCGCGCATCTTCGTCGACGCGCGTGTGGCCGAGCCCCTGATCGCGGCAGTCACCGGCGAGATGCGCCACATCCGTATCGGCGATCCCACGCAGCGGCACAATTGGCTTGGGCCGGTCATCAACGCGACGGCGCTCGGAAATTACCAACGCTACTGCAGCGCCCTCGGCACCGGTGGCGCCCGCATCATCGTCGGTGGCCACGCGCTCGACGAGGGCGCGTTGGCCGCCGGTTACTACTGCCTGCCCACGCTCGCCGAGGCGCCGCCCGGTCATCCGCTGTGGCGCCAGGAGATGTTCCTGCCGATCGCGATGCTTGCGCGCGTCCCGGATCGCGACACCGCCATGGCACGGGTCAACGACAGTGAACTTGGACTGACCGCCGGCTTCTACGGTGCGCCGGACGAAGTCGATTGGTTCTTCGACCATGTAGAGGCGGGCGTTGCCTTCGCGAACCGGCCGCAGGGCGCGACCACGGGCTCCTGGCCCGGCTACCAGTCGTTCGGCGGCTGGAGGGCTCCGGCACGACCGGCAAGGCCATCGCATCCTTTTACTATCTGGCGCAGTATCTGCGTGAACAATCACAGACATGGGTTGAATGACATGAATGACACACAGCACAAGGCGGTGATTCCCGGGCCCCGGGCGCGCGCACTCATCGAACGCGACCGTGCAGTGGTTTCGCCCAGTTACGTACGCGACTATCCCTTTGTGATGGCGCGGGGGCGCGGCGCCGAGGTCTGGGACGTGGACGACAATCGCTTCGTCGACTTCGCCGCCGGCATTGCCGTGTGCTCGACCGGACACAGCCATCCGGACGTGGTCGCCGCGATCAAGGCGGCGTCCGAGCGCTTCCTGCATATCTCCTGCGACTTCTGGCACGAGGGCCAGGTGCAGCTGGCCGAGGCCATCGCCGCCCTCGATCCGGTGAGCGGGCCGGCGCTGAGTTTCTTCGCCAATTCGGGCACCGAGGCGGTGGAGGCGGCACTCAAGCTCGCGCGCCAGGTGAGCGGCCGCCCGCGCTTCATCGGCTTCCTCGGCGGCTTCCACGGTCGCACCATGGGCTCACTGTCTTTCACCGCTTCGAAGCATACGCAGCAGCGCGGATACTTCCCGACCACGCCCGGCGTGGTGCACGTGCCGTACCCGAATCCCTATCGTCCGCTGTTCGCCGGCGACGACCAGGTGCGCGCCACCATCGCCTACATCGAGATGTTGTTCGAACGGAACATTCCGGCCAGCGAAGTGGCCGCGATCCTGATCGAGCCCATCCAGGGGGAGGGCGGGTACATCGTGCCGCCGCCCGGTTTCCTCGCCGCACTCCGCGCGCTGTGCGACAAGCACGGCATCTACCTGATCTTCGACGAGGTGCAGGCGGGCATCGGCCGCACCGGCAAGATGTTCGCGTGGCAGCACTCCGGCGTACGCCCGGACATCATGGCGCTCGCCAAGGGCCTGGGCTCCGGCCTGCCGATCGGCGTGATGGTCGGCGCGCGCAAGATCATGGAGAAGTGGCCGCCAGGGTCGCATGCCAACACCTACGGCGGGAATCCGCTGTGCTGTGCGGCGGCGCTGGCGACCCTGAAGCTCGTCAACGGCGGCTATGCGGACAACGCGCGCGTCATGGGCGAGCACGCCCTGACGCGGCTGCAGAAGTTCACGCAGGAGTTCCCGATGATCGGCGAGGTGCGCGGGACCGGCCTGATGATCGGCATGGAGTTCGTCAAGGATCGGGTGAGCAAGACACCGGCCAAGGAATTCGCGACGCGGCTGGTCAACCGCGCCTTCGCTAACGGACTGCTGCTGCTCGAGTGCGGAGCCAGCGGTTTGCGCATCATCCCGCCGCTGATGATCGATGCCAAACTCCTCGATGAGGGCCTGGACATCCTGCATCGCTCCTTCCGGGACGTGATCGCGGAGGGTGTCTGATGTCACCCCAACGCTGGACGTATCTGGCCGCAGGCCTGGTGCTGTGCGTGGCGGGTACGGCGCTGGCCCAGCGGCGCGCCGTGCTCAGCCAGATCGACGTGCCGCACCACTACTATTTCCGCGAGATGTACCTGCCGCAGCTGACCAGCGGCCCCGGCAGCGTCGCGTTCATGCCCGATGGCCGCACGCTCGTCTATTCGATGCAGGGGAGCCTGTGGAAACAGGCGATCGGGTCAGACACGGCCGTGCAGCTCACGGCGGGACCGGGTTACGACTACCAGCCTGATGTTTCGCCTGACGGCACACAGGTCGTGTTCGCGCGCTACGCCGGCGATGCGATGGAGCTGCAGCTGCTCGACCTGGCAAGCGGCGCCGTCGCACCGCTTACCCACGGCGGCGCGGTCAATTGTGAGCCGCGCTGGTCCCCGGACGGCAGGCGGATCGCCTGGGTGTCGACGGCCGGCAGCGGGCACTTTCACGTCTTCGTGGGCACTATCAGCGGCCAGCAACTGGACGGCGCGGCTGCCTGGCCGGAACGCAAGAGCACCACGCCGCGCTATTACTACAGCGCCTTCGATCACGAGCTGTCGCCCAGCTGGTCGCCCGATGGCAGCGAACTGGCGTATGTCGGCAATCCCGAGACCATCTACGGCACGGGCTCCATCTGGCGGCGCGCGCTCGAGCGCAATGCCGAGCCGAAGCTCGTGCGCCAGGAGGAGACCACCTGGCAGGCGCGACCCGACTGGTCGCCCGATGGCAAGCGCATTGCCTACGCGTCCTACGCCGGACGAAACTCGCACCAGATCTGGTTGACCACCACCGCGGGGAACGGTGATCCGTTGGCCCTCACTTATGGCGACGCGGAAGCCACCGGCGCACGCTGGTCGGCCGACAGCAAGCGCATCGCCTATCTGAGCAATAGCGGCGGCGACCTGCATATCCAGCTGCTCGATGTGCCCGGCGCGCGCGCGCAGACACTGGTGATCCGCGAGAGGCAGTACCTGCACCCCATGGGACGCCTGCAGCTGCACCTCACGGCTGCGGGCACGCCCGGCGCGGATCTGGCGGCACGCGTATCGGTGCTGGCGGCGGACGGGCGCGCCTACGCGCCGGATGACGCCTGGATCCGGGGCGACGACGGCTTCGATCGCTCGCTGCAGTCCTTCGAGACGCATTACTTCCACAGCCAGGGACAGTCCGTGCTCGCGCTGCCGCCGGGTCCGGCGAAGATCACCGTCTGGCGCGGCCTTGCCACGCTCATCTCCCGGCGTGAGGTCATGATCCGTGCCGGCGCAACGGCGGTGGAGCACATTGCGCTTGAACCACTGGCCGTGCCGGCGGCGTGGCGTGCCAGCTGGCACAGCGCCGACGTGCACGTGCACATGAACTACGCCGGCGCCTATCGCGACAATCCGCAGCGGCTGGTGCAGCAGGGGACGGCAGAAGATCTGGACGTGATTTTCGACCTGGTCGTGAACAAGGAGCAACGGATTCCGGACATCGCCTGGTTTTCACCCGACCCCGATAGCGCTTCGAGCGCTTCGGTCCTGCTCTCGCACGGTCAGGAGTATCACACCAGCTATTGGGGACACCTGGGCCTGCTGGGATTGCGCGATCACTTCCTGCTGCCGGGCTACGCCGCCTATGCGAACACCGCCGCCGCGAGTCTCTATCCGACCAACGCGGCGATTGCGGACCTGGCCCATGCGCAATCGGCACTGGTGGGCTACGTGCATCCCTATGACGAACCGCCCGACCCGGCGCACGACGCCTCGCTCACCAGCGAGTTGCCAGTCGACGTGGCGCTCGGCAAGGTGGATTACTACGAGGTCGTGGGCTTCAGTGATCACCAGGCGAGCGCCACGGTCTGGCACCGATTGCTCAACTGCGGCTTCCGGCCCGCCGCGGCAGCGGGCACCGATGCGATGGCAAACTACGCCTCGATGCGCGGCCCGGTGGGACTCGATCGCGTCTTTGTCGAGGATGGCCTCGCCGCCATGAGCGAGCGCGTGGCCTCGTCGGCCACTCGCCATGCACGCCTCGAGCGCTGGCTGGACGCGCTCAAGGCCGGCCACAGCATGGCGACCAACAGCGCGCTGCTTGGCTTTGAAGTCGACGGCAAACAGCCAGGGTCCGAGCTGGAGATTCCGGCTGCTGGCGCGACCGTACACCTGCGTGGCTTCATGCGCTCCATCGTGCCCATGGACCACCTGCAGGTCCTGCAGCAGGGCAAGGTGCTGCTGGAAATCACGCTCAAGGGCGACCGGCGCAGCGCGGATCTCGACCAACAGATCCGCGTCGCCGCGCCAGGCTGGCTGTTGTTGCGCGCCTGGAACGAGCACTCCAGCCCCGATATATTCGACATCTACCCGTACGCCACGACCAACGCCGTGTTTCTCACCGCCCCCGGGGCGGTCACCCATTGCGGCGTCGACGCGGATTACTTCATGGCGTGGATAGACCGGCTGGCCCAGGCGGCGCGGGTGCATCCGGATTTCAACACGGCCGCGGAGCGCGAGGAGACACTCGGGCAGATCGCCGCCGCGCGCAAGGTGTTCGAGTCGCGGCGCTAGGCCGCAGCCGCGATTTCCTGCTGGAAACGGCCCAGGCAGCGGCCGAGGCCGTCGACGATCTCGTCGACATCGGCGTGCGTGGCGATGAGGGGCGGCGCGACCATGATCCAGTCGCCAAAGCGCCCGGCGTGGGTACGCCGGCCATAGATCAGCAGGCCCTGCTCGCGCGCCAGGGCCTGCACGCGGCCGATGACGTCCAGCTCGCGCGGCAGCATGCGCTTGCTGTCGCGATCGGCAACAATCTCGACGGCATTCAACATTCCAAGGCCGCGCACATCGCCGATGATCGGGCTGTCGCCCTGGAGCCGACGCAGCTTTGCGCGCAGGTACTCGCCGCTTTGCGCCGCCTTCTCGATAAGCCGGTCGCCGATCGTCACCTCGAGCACCGCGAGGCCGACCGCGCAGGCAAGCGGATGCGCCTTGTGCGTGTGGCCCACATGGAAGCCGCCGGCGCCGGCCACTGCGTCCACGAGTCTTGCTGGCGCCAGAAACGCGGCGAGCGGCGCGTAGCCGCCACCCAGCCCCTTGGCAAGGATCACGAGATCCGGCCGCGCCGTGGGCCAGCGGCCTGATGCGAGGAAGGTGCCGGTGCGGCCGGCGCCGCTGACGATCTCGTCGTAGATGAGCAGCACACCGAACTCGTCGCAGATTTCGCGGATGCGGCGGTAGTACTCGGGTGGCGCGCTGTCGGCACCGCCGCAAAAACCCATCACCGGCTCCATGATGAATGCGAGCACGGTCTCTGGCCCGGTCTCGATGATGCGCGCGCGCAGCGCCTCCGCGCACTGCATGGCGTACACGCTCGCAGCCACGCCGGCGGGCGGCCGATAGCTCGAGGGCGCGGGCACATGGAGCGCGGCCGGGTAGTCCGTCAGGTAGGGCGCGTACCCCGGGTCGGCCGACAGCGCCATGGTCGCGCGCGTGCTCCCGTGATAGGACGGGTCGCGACTGATGATCTTGTAACGTGCGTTCTCGCCGCGGGCCATGGCCACACGCCGCACGAACTGCAGGCACTTCTCCACTGCCTCCGAGCCGCTCGATACATAGAAGGCGCAGTCGAGACCGGGCCCGGCCAGCCCGGCGAGCCGCTGGCTCAACTCGGTGCTGCGTTCGCTCTCGAAGTTGCTCGGGTAGGCGAAGCAATAGCGTTCCGACTGCTCGCGCATCGCCGCCAGCACGCGCTCATTGCCGTGCCCGATGTTCACGGCAATCGGCCCTGAGGTCACGTCGATGTAGCGCTTGCCGTCGCGATCCCAGATGTGGAGCCCGCTGGCGCGCTCGATAGCCGGCGGCTGCCGCCCGGCGCGACCGGTCCAGAATCTTTGCACGCCCGGCGTCATGGCGGACCCGCAGTGGCTAGCGCGCTGCCGCCGGCGTCTGGCGCCGCCGCGGCGGATCGAAGAACGCGCCCTCGACCACCCGGCAGCGCGCCATGAACCGGCTCCACTTGAGTTCCTTCTGGTAGTAGATCTCGGCAAACAGCTCGTCGCCGGGCGCTCCCCAGGGCATCTTTACGGAGGCCAGGGCGATGCTGGCCTTCGCCGCCGGCGACCACATGGACGAAGTCACCACGCCGATGTTCCGGCGTCGCGAATCGTAGACGTAGGCGTCCTTGGCGGCCTTGTTGCCTTCCACGTCGAGACGCACCAGCCGGTAGCGCGGGCCGCGGCGCTGCTCT
>JANYLH010000017.1 GCA_025357915.1 Gammaproteobacteria bacterium | reverse complement strand
AGGTTTCATCGTGATTGGCGCGCTTGTCCTCCAGCGCCAGCGTATCGGGGTTGATGCGGTCGATCCAGCCGCCGTCCTTGCGGTACCAGGCCGTGATGCGCGCACCGAAAGTGCCTTCCACCAGCGGCCCGCCGACGGCGATACCCGCTTCGTAACTGGGATCCCCACCTGCCGTAAAGGAGATTTCGCTGCGGCTGTAGATGCTGTTTTTGTGCAGACTGGGCTGCGTCGTGATGTAGCGCACCGTGCCACCCATCGAACCGGCGCCGAACAGCGTGCCCTGCGGGCCGCGCAGCACCTCGACGCGCTCGATGTCGAAGGACTTCGGCAACGCTTCGTCCGGGTTGAACGCCAGCGCGCGCATCTGGATCGGCGTGTCGTCGATGTAGATGCCGGTCGTGCCCGCGCCCCCGCTCGATGCGATGCCGCGGATGGAAATATTGTTGGTGCCGGAAGTATCGACCTTGATGCCCGGGGTGAAGCGCGCAACGTCGGCGATGTCCTTGATGCCACGCAGATCCAGGCCCTCCTGGGTGATCGCCGTGACACTGACCGCGATCTTGCTCATGGACTCTTCGCGACGCGTCGCGGTCACGACGATTTCCTCGAGTCCGGAGGGTGCAGCGGCGGCCTTCTCGGGCGCAGGGGCGTTCTGGGCAGCCGTGGTGCCGGCTGCCAGCAGCAAGGCCGCGGCAATGGTCGCCGCTCTCGCGGCACTGGCAAATTGAATTGCGCACGACAACGGCGGTGTCCGTGTTGATCGCATGATCGTCCCCTTGCAGCTGGCTGTGAGTTTTTGGATACCACCCGGCAGACCTGGGTCTGCCGGGGGTATTCTCAGCTCACCTTACCGCTGTCGCGGAACGAACGCAATTTGCCGGATTCCGCCTGATTAACCGTTGTCTTTTCGCATCAGCCGGCCAAAAAGCGCAGTTCACACAAGAACCTAGAAACGCCAGACCACGCCGATCGAAGCCTGGTCAACGTGATAGTCGTACCCGAGGTTGTTGCCGGTCGCGAGCCGCACCCATTCGACGTTGAGGCGCGAATTGCCCGCCAGGTCGAAATCCACCCCCAGCCCGTACGAGAAGCCGGTGTCGCGTGCTTCGATCAAGCCAAAATCTCGCTTCAGGTCGACGCCGGCCACTCCGCCGAGGCCGTAAAGCGCGAAGCCGGGCGATAGCGGCAGCGAGCCCTTGAGGTAGCCACCGTAGACGGAGTTCACTTGGACCCCGTAGGCATTGGTTTCCGCGCGACCGAGGCCGACCCCGATGCGGGCCTCGAGCGCGAGATTCGGACTGAGCGGCGCGCCGATCACGAACGTGCCCGTGGCCGGCGTGATGGTATCGAGTCCCTCTTCGCTGTAGCGCAGCTGCCCGATACTGAAGCCCGCATAAGCGCCCGAGCCGAAGTCCTGGTTGCGGCCGCGGCCGTAGTCATCGCGCCAGCCGCCCTCGTGCGCCGCTGCCGCGCCGGCCACCAGCGCACAGATCAATACCGGTACGGTCCTGTTCATCGTCGTGACTCCCATTGCTGAACTGGGACCCAGTCTGGGCCGCCGGCGCTGAACCCGGACTGAACTGTACTGTTCAGGTGACGTTCAGGCGCCGTTCGGGTGGACGCGGCGCACAGTTTGCCCGACGGCTCATTGCCTGCGGGCGCCGCGCGGCCTATACAGGGGTAGCAACGGGAGTCCCCATGTACCGCAACGGCATAGTCCTGCTGACCGCACTGACCTTGTCAGCCTGCGGCCTCGCCGAAACCGCCGCCACCGGCGTTACGGGCGCGGCCACCGCGGCAGAAGCAGCCCGGCAGGGTCAACGCACCGAACAGCAGGTCCAGCAAAAACTCGAGGCTGCGCAGCAGGCGGCGGCCGACCAGCGCGCCGCGGCGGAAGCCAGCAGCGGCACCTGAGCGCGGCCGGCGCACCGGCCCTAGGCGCGCGCGCGCAGCTCGTAGGCGCGGTGGATGCGCGGATTGCGCTTGAAATCGAAGGGAATGGTCGCGGCCGAGATGTCCTCCACCGCCCATTGCCGCAGCGCTGCCTCGTCCAGCTTGAAGCGTTGTGCGTTGGTCGAAAACAGCAACACGCCGCCGGGCGCCAGCAGGCGCATGCAGTGACCCAGCAGTTCCAGGTGATCGCGCTGCGTATCGAGCACGCCGGTCATGCGCTTGGAATTCGAGAACGTCGGCGGGTCGAGGAAAATCAGATCCCAGCTCGCCGCCCGCGCTTCCGCCAGCCACTCGCGGCAATCGGCGCGCAACAGTTCGTGCGCGTCGCGCAGCATCGCGTTGACGCGGAAGTTCTCCGTCGCCCAGTCGAGGTAGGTTGCCGAGAGGTCGACGCTCAGGCTGTGACGCGCACCGCCGGCGGCCGCGTACACAGTGGCGCTCGCGGTATAACAGAACAGGTTCAGGAAGCGCCGGCCCGCAGCCGACTCGCGCAGCCGTTGCCGCGTCAGCCGATGATCGAGGAACAGCCCGGTGTCCAGGTAGTCGCTGAAGTTGACCTGAAATTTCAGCCCACCCTCCTCGACACAGGTGTACTCGCCCTGCTGCGCCACGCGCGTGTACTGGCTGGCGCCGCGCTGACGGCGGCGCACCCGCACGTGGATGCGCGCGGGATCGACCCCGGTAGCCGCGGGGAGCGCCGCCAGGGCTTCGGCGCGGCGTCGCGCCGCAGCCGCGGGCTCGATGGAATCAGGCGCGGCGTATTCCTGCACGTACAGATGCACGGCGCCGGTCCCGGCTTCCTGATAGCGGTCTACGGCCAGCGCGTACTCGGGCATGTCGGCGTCGTAGAGGCGGAAATTGCTGACGCCCTGTAGACGCGCTGCCTTGCCGAGCAGCCGCAGGTTCTTGCCGATGCGGTTGCCGAACATCTGCGCACCCGGGCTCGCCGCCAGCTCCGGGTCCGGCGCGCGGGCGGTGCCCGGTGCGCGCGCCGGGGCGCCGGGGTCGGCCAGGTCGATGCGCAGGAGGCGGCACGGGAGCGCCCCGTTCCACAGCTCGTGCGTGCGGAATGTGCGCAGGCCCAGCTCGTGCGCCCCTGCGCCGGCAGCCGTCAGCACCGCGGCCTGCCAGCCCACGAAATGCTCGCGCAGCACCGCACCGAGTTCGCGATGTGCCGCGCGCGCCGCGGCCTCGTCCCCCAGCCGCGCGCCATAGGGCGGATTGGTGCAGATGAGTCCGGTGGCCGCAGCGTCGGGCCGCACCGCGCCCACATCGCAGGCCGAGAACCGCACCAGCGCGGCCACGCCGGCACGTGCCGCATTGGCGCCGGCGTTGCGCAGTACCGCGCCGTCGCGATCGCTCCCGCGGATCGCGTTGGGCACTGCGACCCTGACGCGTTCGCGCGCAGCCTGCAGCAGCCGCTCCCACAGCGCGGCGTCGTGACCTTGCCAGAGCGCGAACCCCCAGTAATCCCGCCGCAGGCCCGGAGCCATGTCCGCCGCGATCATCGCCGCCTCGATCGGCAGCGTGCCCGAACCGCACATCGGATCGAGAAAGGCGCCGCCGGATGCGGCGATGTCCGGCCACCCGGCGCGCAGCAACAGCCCCGCGGCCAGGTTCTCGCGCAGCGGCGCCTCGCCGCTTTGCAGCCGGTAGCCGCGCCGGTGCAATCCCTCGCCCGCGAGGTCGATGTACAGCAGCACGCGCGGCCCGCTCGCATGCGCCACCACCCGCACGGCGGGGCGGACCAGATCGATGCTCGGGCGTGCGCCGCAGGCCTCGCGCAGCTGGTCGCAGATCGCGTCCTTGAGCTTGAGCGCGCCGAACTGACTGTGCGTGATCGTCGGGTGCTGCCCGGTGAACTCGCAGGCCAGCGTGCGCGCCGGGTCGATGTGCGCGCGCCAGTCGAGCGCGCGGGCGCCGGCATAGAAGGCGTCGGTATCGCTCGCCTGGAAATCGGCCACTTCCAACAGCACCCGGCTCACGACCCGCGACCAGAGGCAGGCGCTGTAGCCAGCTGCCAGGTCCGCGGCGAAACGCACGCCAGCGGTGCGCTCGCTGACCTCGGCGATGCCCAGCGCGCGGATCTCCCGCGCCGCCAGGTCGGCCAGTCCGCGCGGGGCGGTGGCCATGAAGCGCAACGGCGCGTCGTTCACGCCAGATCGATCCAGGTGGTTTTCAGTTCCGTGTACTTGTCGAAGGCGTGGAGCGACTTGTCGCGCCCCGTGCCCGACTGCTTGAAGCCGCCGAAGGGCACGGTGATGTCATCGGCGTCGTAGCAGTTGACATAGACCATGCCGGCGCGCAGCGCGCGCGCTGCCCGGTGCGCCGCCGTAATGTCATGCGTCCAGATCGCCGCGGCCAGGCCATAGACGACATCATTCCCTATGCGGATGGCCTCATCGAGGTCGCGAAAGGTGATGGTCGCGAGGACCGGTCCGAATATTTCCTCGCGCGCGATGCGCATGCCCGGCTGGACGCCTGCGAACACGGTGGGCTCGACGTAACAGCCGCCGCCCGTCGCGCTCACCCGCTGCCCGCCGACGGCAATCTTCGCGCCCTCGCTCCGCCCGGCCTCGATGTACTCCATGACGCGTTGCGTCTGCGGCTCGTCGACCAGCGCACCCAGCCTGGTCGCTGGATCGAGCGGGTCACCGGGCGGCATCGACCGCGCTATCGCGACGATCTCCTCGAGCAGCGCGTCGCGGATGCTCTCCTGCACCAGCAGGCGCGAGCCGGCCGAGCACATCTCGCCCTGGTTGAAGAAAATCGCGCCCGCCGCCGCGCGTGCCGCGCGCTTTAGATCGGGATAGTCGGCCATGACGATGTTCGGGCTCTTGCCGCCGCACTCGAGCGAGACGCGCTTGAGGTTCGACTGCGCTGCATACTGCGCGACCAGCTTCCCGGTCGCGGTCGAGCCGGTGAAGGCGATGGCGTCGACGTCCATGTGGAGTGCAAGCGCCTTGCCGGCCGTGTGGCCAAAGCCCGGCACCACGTTGAACACGCCCGCGGGAAGCCCGGCCTCGACGGCCAGCTCGGCCAGCCGCAGTGCGGTGAGCGGCGATTTTTCCGAGGGCTTGAGCACCAGCGAGTTGCCGGCCGCCAGCACCGGCGCGATCTTCCAGGCGGCCATGATCATCGGGAAGTTCCACGGCACGATCGCGCCGACGACCCCGACCGGTTCACGCGTGATCAGGGCCAGCGAATCGCGCGAAGTCGGCGCGATTTCCCCGTAGATCTTGTCAATCGCCTCGCCGTACCAGCGGATGCAGCGCGCGGTCGCGGGCACGTCCACCTGCAGCGCATCGCTGATTGGCTTGCCCATGTCCAGCGTCTCGAGCAGCGCCAGCTCTTCCGTGGCGCCCTCGATCAGCGCGGCGAAATTCTGCAGCACGCGCTTGCGCGCCGCGGGCGACTTGTCCGACCAGTCGCCACGCTCGAAGCTGGCGCGGGCCACGGCCACGGCAGCGTCGATGTCCGGCCCGTCGCCCGCGGCCACCAGCGTCAAGCGCCGCCCGTCGATCGGGCTCAGGCAGGAAAAGGTTGCGCCGTCCAGGGCGGCGACCCTCCGGCCATCGATCACGGCCTCGCCGCGGATGCTGAGCGCAGCTGCGCGCGCGTGCCAATCGATGCCGTTGTGGTCGCGGGCCATAAATAATTCTCGCCGGGTCGTAGTGGGGAGCCGGCGAATATTCTATCCTTGCGCCCCATGAACACCGATCTTTCCGCCTTCTGGATGCCCTTCACGCCCAACCGCCAGTTCCGCGCCTCACCGCGCATCCTGACCCGGGCCTCGGGGATGTACTACGAGAGCGACGATGGCCGCCGCATCCTCGACGGCACCGCCGGTCTGTGGTGCTGTAACGCCGGCCACGCCCGCACCGAGATCCGCGACGCGGTCGCGCAGCAACTCGAGACGCTCGATTTCGCGCCCACCTTCAACATGGGCCACCCGCTGCCCTTCGAACTCGCCTCACGCCTGCGCGCGCGCGCGCCCGCGGGGCTCGAGCAGGTCTTCTTCACGAATTCCGGTTCCGAGGCGGCCGACTCGGCGCTCAAGATCGTGCTGGCGTATCACCGCCTGCGCGGCGAGCCGGAGCGGAACCTGCTGATCGGCCGCGAACGCGCCTATCACGGAGTCGGCTTCGGCGGCATGTCGGTGGGCGGCATCCCCAAGAACCGCGAGGCCTGGCAGGGCTCGCTCCTGCCCCACGTCGCGCACCTGCGCGACACGCACGACCTGGCCCGCAACGCCTTTGCACGCGGGCAGCCCGCGCAGGGCGTCGAGTTTGCCGACGATCTCGAGCGGCTGATCCGCGAGCACGGCGCGAAGCGCATTGCCGCCGTGATCGTCGAGCCGATCGCCGGCTCCACCGGCGTGCTGGTGCCACCGCGCGGCTACCTCGAGCGCCTGCGTGAAATCTGCACCCGCCACGGGCTGCTGTTGATCTTCGACGAAGTGATCACCGGATTCGGGCGCACGGGCGACTGGTTCGCGAGCCAGCAGTTCAAGGTCACGCCCGACCTGATGACCACGGCCAAGGGCATCACCAACGGCGCCATTCCGATGGGCGCGGTGTTCGTGCATCGCGACGTCCACGCGGCGTTCACGAGCGGGCCGGCCACCGACATCGACCTGTACCACGGCTACACCTACAGCGGCCACCCGGTGGCCTGTGCGGCCGCCCTGGCAACGCTCGGTATCTATGAGCGCGAGGGTCTGCCGCAACGCGCCGCCGAGCTCGCACCCTACTGGGAAGAGCGCGCACACTCGCTGCGCGGGCTCCCTGGGCTGGTCGATATCCGCAATTACGGGCTGATCGCCGCGATTGAATTCGCGGCCGAAGCCGGGCGCAGCCCCACGCGGGCCTTTGAGGTTTTCCGCAGCTGTTTCGCGCGCGGCCTGCTCGCGCGCCCCACGGGCAACGTGCTCGCGTTCTCGCCGCCCCTGACGGTCAGCCGCGCTGAAATCGACCAGCTGTTCACGATCCTGGCCGAAGCAATCCGCGCCACGGCCTGAAGCGGTCTCACCATGAAAAAGGCCCGCCACTTTCGTGGCGGGCCCTGGTATCAAGCGCGGCTCAGGACCTCAGTTGGTCCAGGGCAGCGTGGTCGAGATGGACAGCATGGCCTTGCCCTTGCCTGAAAAGACATCCTCGTTCGGATAGCCTTTGGTCTGCTTCTTTTCGTAGCCGTTGCCGTCGTAGTAGCTGCTCGTATCGGTGTACTTGAGCGCAGCATTGAAGTGACCAAAGCTCTTGGTCACGCCGAGCGAGTAGTCCGAATAGGGGCCAGCGGCATAGGCGGCGTAGAACTGCAACGGGTTGTTCCAGAAGTCACCCCAGCTATGGCCAGCGTGCGCGGTGAGAGCGAATCCGCCGCTGCCCAGGGGCCAGGTGCCGTTCACTTCGACGTAGTACGCCGAAGAATTGGAGCTCGCCGGGTAATTGCCCCCGAAGAAATCCCAGGAGTAGTGCAGCGTCGTGGAAAACCAGCCCTTGGATATCGTGCCCCAGATCTCGGGGTAATCCAGAATGCTCTGGCCCGGATAGGTGTAGTCGACGAAACCGAAGTTGTACTTGAAGGTCTTGTCATCACCACCCGAGTAGTCGGCGACGAAGTCCACTTCAGTGTGAGCCGAGCCGAAGAGCTTGGAACTGGTCTTGAACGGATCAAAATGGATGTTGCTGGTCCACAGGCCCAGGTGCACCGGCCCCGTGTAGTAGTCGACGCCCAGTGATAAAGCCGGATCATTGGCCGTCTGCGTGATGCCGCGGAAGTCGTAGTCAGAACCAATGGCCGGCGTATACGAAACACCAGCATAGGCCGCCGTAGCCATTCCAGCGAGAGCCAGGCCAGCCAGGCCGCTGCGCAACTTAGTCATGATTTCTCCTCTTGAGACCTTTTCAAGATCTTGTTGTTAAACACCATCACGTGCAGTGCAAGCGACGTACCAATCCTTTCATTCTGCACCCTTTCTCCTGGTGAGGCTAGCCTACTCGTAAATAGCGTAGATTTTCGAGCAGGCCTCGATAACCTCCCACGTACCAGAAAACCCCTTATCAATCATAAAGGTATCGCCAGACTGAAAGGTGCGCTGGCCGCCGGCGTCGTCGGTCAGCCGGACGATCCCGGTCAGAATATGACATAATTCTCTCTCGGTGTATTTAATGCGCCACACACCCTCGGTCGAGGCCCAGCGGCCGACGTGAAACCGCCCTTCGGGGTCGGAAAACGCATTCCAGATCTGCTGCTGCGGGTTACCGCGGATCCGCTTTTCGGCCGCGGGGGCGGTCTGTTCTGGCGGCCCCAAGTCACTGAAGTCGATGATTTTCAAGCTGCAACCCCTGAGTGCTTCTGCGAGCACTTACACCTTTCTCGCTCGAGGCCCGGCTGCCTGTGGCGATGCGCCGCAGGCAGCGTGTCCTGCCTGCGCTGGTGCCTAGCCTAGCAGGAATCCGGCCGCGCGCCTGCTCCACGGCGGAGCGGCCCGGGCGCCCGGTGCACCATTTGGGGCACGGCGATCGCGGGCGCGGATCGACGCACGCGGCGGAGTCATGCTCAAATAGCCGCAATCATTATGACTACGCGCGAGCAGGTGCTGAGCATGGCTGCGGGCCGCGCCGGGGTGGAGCCCGACTGACATGCCAGAGAGCGCGTCGCGAACGATCGCCTTTTTTCCCGAGGCGGCCTACGGTCCAGCCCTGAATTCCGTGGGGATCGCCCAGGCGGTCACGCGCCTCGGCCACCGGGCCGTGTTCCTCTCGGACCCCGGCTTCGTCGAGGTCTACCGCGGCTACGGATTCGAGAGCTATCCCGTGAACCTGTCCGAGCCGATGCCGCCCGAGCAGATGGCCCGTTTCTGGGAAGATTTCATCAACGGCCACCTGCCCAACTTCTACAAGTCGGCCTACGAGCAGATCGACAACTACGTGAAGGAGTGCTGGGCGGCCATTGTCGACAGCGCCCGCTATGCGCAGCGCGACCTGCCCGGAGTCCTGGCGCAGATCAATCCCGAGCTCATCTGCGTCGATAACGTGATCCTGTTCCCGGCGATCAAGCAGCATGGCGCGCCCTGGGTGCGCATCGTGTCCTGCTCCGAGAACGAAATCGAGGACCCGGCGATTCCACCGCACCTGTCGGGCTGTGGGGAGAATGACCACGCCTGTCATGCCCGGTTTCGCGCTCACTTCAACCAAGTCATCCGCCCGCTGCACGAGAGTTTCAATACCTTC
>JANYLH010000080.1 GCA_025357915.1 Gammaproteobacteria bacterium | reverse complement strand
CATTCCGAGGAAGGCCGATTTGGCACGCCCGACAAGGCGTTTCACGTGGAACATGGCCACGTTACCACGCTATAATAACAGTATGGTAACAAGGGCCCCTGCATGACAGCATCCGACGTCTACGATTCCAGTAAAATCAAGGTCTTAAAGGGTCTTGATGCAGTGCGGAAAAGACCTGGCATGTACATCGGGGATACCGATGACGGCAGCGGCCTGCACCACATGGTTTTCGAGGTCGTCGACAACGCGATAGACGAGTCACTGGCCGGTCATTGCGACCGCATTACCGTCACGATTCACGCCGACGAATCCGTCACCGTTACCGACAACGGGCGTGGCATTCCGGTCGATATCCACCCGGAGGAAGGGCGCTCGGCAGCCGAGGTCATCATGACCGTGCTGCATGCGGGCGGTAAATTCGACGACAGCTCCTACAAGGTTTCGGGGGGACTCCATGGCGTGGGCGTCTCGGTCGTCAACGCGCTGTCCGATACGCTCCTGCTGACGATCTGCCGCGAAGGGCGCATGCACCGGCAGGAATACCACCTGGGCGAGCCGGTGGCGCCGCTGGCGGACGTGGGTCCGACCACCGAGCGCGGCAGCACGATCCGTTTCAAGCCCAGCACGCAGATCTTCACGCACATCCAGTTCGTTTACGAAACGCTCGCCAAGCGGCTGCGCGAACTCTCCTTCCTCAATTCCGGCGTGCGTATCGAGCTCACCGACGAGCGCGAAAACAAGCACGATTTGTTCCAGCACCAGGGCGGGCTGCAGGCTTTCGTCAAGCACCTCAATCGCGGGCGCACGCCGGTGCACGAGCACGTGTTCTGGTTCCGCACGCAGGAAGGTCTGGTCAACGTCGAGGTAGCCCTGCAGTGGAACGACTCCTACCAGGAGAGCATGTACTGCTACACCAACAACATTCCGCAGAAGGACGGTGGCACGCATCTGTCGGGCTTCCGCGCCGCGCTGACGCGCACGCTGAACGACTACATCGAAAAGGAATTCGCGGCCAGGAAAGAGAAAGTACCGACCACGGGTGATGACGCGCGTGAAGGGCTGACGGCCATACTCTCGGTCAAGCTGCCCGACCCGAAGTTTTCCTCGCAGACTAAGGACAAGCTGGTTTCCTCGGAGGTAAAAGGCATCGTGGAAACGGCGGTGGCCGCCAAGCTCAGTGATTTCCTGCTCGAGCAGCCCAGCCAGGCCAAGGCCATCGTCGCCAAGATCATCGACGCGGCGCGCGCGCGCGAGGCCGCGCGCAAGGCGCGCGAGATGACCCGGCGCAAGGGCGCGCTCGATATCGCCGGGCTCCCCGGCAAACTGGCCGACTGCCAGGAAAAAGACCCGGCGCTCTCCGAGATCTTCATCGTCGAGGGCGACTCGGCCGGTGGCTCGGCGAAGCAGGGGCGCGACCGGCGTACGCAGGCGATCCTGCCGCTCAAGGGCAAGATCCTCAACGTCGAGCGGGCGCGCTTCGACAAGATGATTTCTTCTGCTGAAGTAGGCACTTTAATCACGGCTTTGGGTTGCGGCATAGGCCGTGACGAATTCGACATCGCCAAGCTCCGCTATCACCGCGTCATCATCATGACTGACGCCGATGTCGACGGCTCGCACATCCGCACCTTGCTGTTGACCTTTTTCTACCGGCAGATTCCGCTCCTGATCGAGCGCGGCCATATCTACATCGCACAGCCGCCGCTCTACAAGGTGAAACGCGGCAAGGTCGAAACCTACGTCAAGGATGAGAACGAGCTCAACGCGCTGCTGCTGTCCAGCGCGCTCGACGCCGCCTCGCTGCAGGCGAGCACGGGTGCCGCGCCGATCACCGGCTCGGCACTGGAACTGCTGGCCCGCCGGTACATGGAAGTGCAGGCCATCATCCGCCGCTGGGCGCGCCGCTACGACGAGCGGCTGCTTGATACGCTGGTCTACCAGCCCGAAGTGACGGTGGAGAGCTTTGATCGCCCCGGGTTTCTGGAGCACTGGTGCACGAGCCTGGTGCAGAGCCTGAACGCCGCGGATGATTCCTCACACAGCTACCGCGCCGAAGTGCGTCCGGCCAGCGAAGGCCACGCGGCGCGCATCATCGTTCACCGCACGCAGCACGGGTCGATCACCGACAAGCACCTGACGCGCGAGTTCTTCGAATCCGCCGAATACCGGCGCATCAGCGAGCTCGGCCGCACGCTCTCGGGGCTGATGGGCCCAGGAGCCAGCGTTGCACGAGGGGACGAGCGCCTCGAAGTAGGCTCCTTCAAGGAAGCGATGAAGTGGCTGTTCGAGCAGGCGCGCAAGGGCCAGTCGATCCAGCGCTACAAGGGCCTGGGCGAGATGAACCCCGAGCAGCTCTGGGACACGACCATCAACCCGGAGACGCGTCGGCTCATGCAGGTACGCATCGACGACGCGGTGGCCGCCGACGAGATCTTCACGACGCTCATGGGCGACCAGGTCGAGCCGCGCCGCGAGTTCATCGAGAAGAACGCGCTGTCGGTCGCCAATCTCGACGTGTGAGCATGGCCGGGGACCAGGGAAGCGCTGCCCCCATGCTGATTGTCTACGCGCTCGAGCCCCAGCTGTCAGCGCAGGAATTCCGCGCCGTGCTGGTCGCCTCGACGTTGGGCCCGCGCCGGCCGGTCGACGAGCCGGAGCGCCTGGAGCACATGCTCCGTCATGCCGATGTCATCGTCACCGCCCGCGACGGTGCGAAGCTGGTGGGCGTGTCGCGCGCGATTACCGATTTCGCTTTCTGTTGCTACCTTTCCGATCTCGCGGTCGATGCGGCCTACCAGCACCAGGGCATTGGCAGGCGCCTGGTGGCCGAGACCCGGGCGGCCGCCGGGGACTCCGCTTCGCTGTTCCTGTTCGCCGCCCCGGCCGCCGAGGGGTATTATTTGAAAATAGGCATGGATCCCATGCCCCACGGCTGGGTCATCAGGCGCAGCCGTTAACGGCTGCCGAATTTGTGCGGGTAGGGTCCATGGTCGCAGCAATCAACGAAGATCCGACCGCCGGTGCCTACAACGGGCTGAAACACCCCGAGCCCACGCTCCCGAGCAGCTGGTATTTCGACCCCGCGCATCACCAGCGCGAACTCGCCGCCATCTGGCGCCGCAACTGGATCTACCTGTGCCGCGCGGAATCGCTGCCGCCGGCGCCTTCGTTCCGCAGCTTCACGATCGGCGACCAGCCGATCCTCGTGGTGCGGGACCGCGACGACACGCTGCGCGCCTTCTTCAACACCTGCCGGCACCGCGGTTCTACTTTGTGCGCGTCCACCGAAGGTCGCTTGCCGACCGGGCACATCACTTGTCCGTACCACGCCTGGAGTTACCGGCTCGACGGTTCGCTGGCGAAGATTCCGTCCGTGCGGCCCGAGGGCTACCTGGAGCCGCGCGACCTGCCGCTCTATGGCGTCGCGATCAAGGTCTGGCGCGGCTTCGCCTACGTGCACCTGGGCGATCCGGCGCAGGCCGGCGAGGGGCATTTCAATGAAAACCGCGATGCCTTCGGTCACTGGCCGCTCGAGGAACTCGTCGTCGGGCGCACGCTGACCAAGCGCGTCGCCTGTAATTGGAAAGTCTTCTGGGAAAACTACAACGAGTGCCTGCACTGTCCGGGCGTGCACCCTGCCTTGAGCAGCCTGGTGCCCATCTACAAGCGCGGCATCATGGAGCCGCGCGACGACCCGCAGTGGCGCACGCACGAGGGCAACGGCGATCCGCTGTACGCGGGTGGCCTCAAGCAGGGCGCGCAGACCTGGTCGCTCGACGGAGCGCCCGTGGGCCCGACCTTTCCGCAACTCACGGCGGAACAGCGGCGCCTCGGCTACCACTACATGACGAGCCTCCCTTCGCACTACCTGGTGCTGCACGCCGACCACGTGCGCTCTTCGCGCTTGTTGCCGCTCGGCCCGGAAGCGATGGAGCTGGAGATCCAGTGGCTGTTTCCGCAGCAGACGCTCGCCGACCCGAAGCTCGACATCGGGCGCGCCTGCGATTTCTCCGCGCAGGTGATGAGCGAAGACGCGGCAGCCTGCGAGCTGACGCAGCGCGGGCTCCACTCGGCGCCGCATGCGCACGGTTACCTGCTGCCGGAGGACTACGACGTATTCCGCTTCCAGCAGTGGGTGCGGCGGCAGCTGCCCTGAGTTCTAGGGTACGGCGGCCGCGTCGAGTTTCCGCTGCATCACGCCGATCTCGGGATTGGCCATGAAGTTCTTCCACAGCAAACCGGTGCGATAGTTCTCCACCATCGCCACGATGGGCGCCTGGTTGAGCCCCATGTAGATCGGCGCGACCCAGTTGAGCGAGGGATTGAACGCGTCGCGCGGGCCGTAGATGTCCCACAGCTCGGCGCCCAGATCGCGATAGTAATGCTTGAAAGCGAGCATCGACTCCGCGGGCGTGTATGGAAATGACGCCAACGCGCCAGTCAGTGCGATGGTGCCTGTGTCGTTCGCGTCATCCGGCGCGGCGGCCGAATAGTGCGTGGCGCCGTCGCTCGCGGTCAATCCCCAGGCATCGGGGCCGTAACCGGCATGGTGCTTCGGGTTGGCGATGCACCAGGCCCGATTGATCAGCGCGATGTTGCGGTTGTTCTCGAAGTAGGAGGCCGTGAAGCGATCGTGCAGACTGTGCGGGTCGAAGCCCATGAACGAATAGTGCGTGAAGAACAGCGGCCCGCCGCTGCCCACGCCGACGTCGAGCTTGATGCCAAAATAAGTATTGCCGTTGCCATAGTGATTGCCATCCGGGCTTCCCGACCAGCCCTGGCGATAGGCCTGTGCTCGCTCGTTCTGGCCCGCCCAGCCGGAGTAATACATCTGTGCCGGTACGCCATGCGTGGGCGAGGCGATGGCCAGCAGATAGACCACCATGGCTTCGTTGAAGCCGATCAGCGGGTGATGGATCTGGAAGCCCCACTGCGGTGACCAGTGCCAGTACAGGAAATCACTTTGCGGTGTGTCGCGATACCAGTCCCACTCGACGGCCTCCCACAGGCGCGTGATGCGCTGGACCAGCTCGCGCTCGCCGGGCGCTGCGCCGTTGAAATACTGCCGGGCGGTGAGGAGCCCCTCGATCATGAACGCGGTCTCAACCAGGTCGCCGCCGTTGTCGAGCATGCCGAACAGCGGCATCGTCTGGGCGGTCTCGCCGTTCATGAAATGCGACCAGGCGCCGTGGTAGCGCGGTGCGCGCTCGAGGAAATTGACGATCTTTCCCAGGCGTGCCAGCCCCTGCTCGCGCGTGATGAAATGGCGGTCGACACCGACCAGCAACGCCTCGATGGCGAAGCCGCTGGCGCCGGTCGCCACGATGCGGTCATCGCCGGGCATGTTTTCATGCGCCATGCCGGAATTGGGCTCGGCACCGTCCCAGTAATAGCGGAACGAAGCTTCCTGCAGCATGGTGAGCAGCTCGTCGTCGCTCATTTCATGCGTCGCGGCCGTCGCGACGGCGGACGGCGCCGATTCGCGGTTCTGGAAATCCGCCGCCGTGACCCGATAGGCCGCCTTCACCCCGGCCTTGCCCAGGAAATCAGAGTACAGGTGGGTTCCGGGGAGCTGTATGCCCACGGGAGCGAACGCGCCGCCATCGAGCGAGCGATAGATCACGTAGTGCGCCAGGCGCGGCGCATCCGCGCTTTC
>JANYLH010000072.1 GCA_025357915.1 Gammaproteobacteria bacterium | reverse complement strand
CTCCAGGTCGGGCCGCAGCGCGCCTGCGGCCAGGAAGGTCGCCAGCGAGGTAAAGAGCGGTGAGACCGCGACCGTGGCACTGACCCGCGCCACCTCGCCCAGGTGCATGGCCTCGGCGTAGGCGCCATAGGCAATGACGGTATTGAGGCAGCAGAACGCCAGCGCCCAACCCTGGCCCTGCGTCAGGAACCGCAGGTCCCCCGGGTGCGACAGCGGTGTGAGCACCAGCGTGCCGCCGACGAACAGCAGCCACAACAGCTGCGGGGAGGTCCACTCCCGCAGCAGGCGTTTCTGCGCCAGGCTGTAGATGGCCCAGGTCAGGGAGCCCGTGAGCAGCAGCAGCACGCCGAGTCCCAGCCTGGAGCTGCCGGCAAACAGCAGCGGGAGCCGCCGGTTGAAAAATAGTGCCAGGCCGGCGACCAGCAGCGCCGCGCCCAGCCACTGCAGGCGGCTGAATTTTTCCCGGTAGACGACCAGTCCCCCGAGCAGCAGGAACAGGCTCGCGCTCTGGCCGACGACCTGGGCCGTTTCCGGCGAACTCAGGCGCAATCCGACCACGAACAGCGTGTAGTTGAGCGTCAGACCGATGACCGCGACCGGCAACAGCACGAAGAGCGGCCGCGGAAGTTCCCAGGGACGGGGCAGGGCGCCGCGCTGCGCGAGAAAGGGTCCAATGACGATGGCCGCAACCAGAAACCGGCACCAGGTGATGGTGCAGGTGTCCAGCACCGGCGCCACGACGTGCAACGCCAGCGGCAGCACCCCCCAGAACAGGGCCGCCACGAGGGCCAGGAGAAATGCGAGGCGGCTGTGGGGTGGCAGGGCGGAGGAATCCAGGAACCAGGCCGGCGGGAGGGTGCGCATTGTGCGCCCGGCGTCGCGGGCAAGGCAATCTCCGGCTGCCGTCGTAAACTCCTGCATGGCACCGCAATCACGCCGGAAGGAGTGCGCCATGTGGCCCGAAATTCATCACCACGATCTCGTCAGCGAAGCGCCCGGGCGGCTGCGGCCGACGCAGATGTCGGTCGGACTGGCGGAGGTGGCGCGCAAGCGCCGGGAATGGGCTGCGCTGGGCCCGAAGCAGCGCCGCGAGACCCTCCAGC
This sequence comes from Gammaproteobacteria bacterium, assembly GCA_025357915.1. Classification (GTDB taxonomy): domain Bacteria; phylum Pseudomonadota; class Gammaproteobacteria; order Steroidobacterales; family Steroidobacteraceae; genus FEN-1191. Next base: position 39,938 of record JANYLH010000072.1, on the reverse strand, counting down.
AGCAGGTATTTCCGGCCGTACTGGGCCCCGGGGACCGTTACTACATCATCGACCACCATCACCTCGGCCTCGCGCTGATCGAAGAAGGCGTAGACCGCGTCTGGATCGCACCGCAAGACGATCTGTCCTGGCTCGAGCCCGAGGTGTTCTGGCGCACGATGGAATTTCGCGCCTGGGCGCATCCTTTCGACGCCGGCGGCCGGCGGCGCCATTACCGTCAGATGCCGCGCCGCCTGACGGACCTGCATGACGATCCTTACCGGAGCCTGGCCGGCGACGTGCACAAGGCCGGCGGGTATGCGAAGTCGCCGGCACCCTTCGCGGAATTTCTCTGGGCCGATTTCCTGCGCGCGCGCATCGGCGACCGGGTGGCGCGTGGTGAACCGCGCCGCGCCGTACGCGAGGGCGTGCGGCTGGCCAGATCCGCCGTGGCGCGCTACCTGCCGGGCTGGTCAGGCACCCACTCGTGAGGCGCGCCTGGCCGGACCTGATTGCCGGCGTGTCGATTGCGGGGCTGGTGCTGCCCGAAGCGCTGGCCTACGCCGGCATCGCCGGCGTGCCGCCGCTGTCCGGCCTGCTGGCAGCCCTTGCCGGGCTCCTCTGCTACGCGCTGCTCGGCACCAGCCGCTTCGCCATCGTCACGGCCACCTCCTCTTCAGCAGCCGTGCTCGCCTCGGCACTGCATTCGCTGCCGGGCATCGGCGCCGCTCAGGCCCTGCAGCATTCAGCGGCAATGGTGCTGATGGCCGGCATCCTGTTCCTGCTGTGCAGCGCGCTGCGCCTGGGACGCATGGCGCAGTTCATTGCCCGCCCCGTAGTGCGGGGCTTTACTCTCGGGCTGGCCGTGATCATCACCACGCGGCAGCTGGCCAAGCTGTGCGGCATCCACGCCACGCACACGGCGCTCGCGCCACTCGTGCTCGAACTGTTCCAACGGCGCGGCGAATGGAATGGCGCGAGCCTGCTGTTTGGCGCCGCGGCGCTCCTGCTGCTCGCGCTGCTGCGCCGCTGGCCCCGCTTTCCAGGCGCGCTCGCGGTGCTGGCGCTCGGAATCGTGGCCGTGCCGCTGCTGGGCGCCGGCGGCGCGGGCATCGCGCTGGTCGGCCCCATCGAGTTGCGTACCGTGCAGGCGCAGTTGCCGACGCTGGAATTCGACGCCTGGTTTCGCGCCACCGAGCTGGCCCTGGCGCTGATGCTGATCCTGTTTGCCGAGAGCTATGGCTCGGTGCGCAGCTGCGCCCTGCGCCACGGCGACCGCATCGACGTGAATCGGGAGCTGCTGGCACTGGGCGTCGCCAACGTGGCTTCCGGGTTGTTGCAGGGCATGCCGGTGGGCGCGGGGTATTCGGCTACCGCCGCCAACGAGTCGGTGGGCGCGCGTACGCGCCTGGCGGGCCTCGGTGCGGCCTTGTTCGTGGGGGCCGCGCTGTGGCTGCTGCGCAGCTGGGTAGCGCGGATCCCCGAACCGATCCTCGGCGCGATCGTCATCTTCGCCATGCGCCACGCGGTGAGCTTCGAGCCGCTCCGCCCCTACCTGGTCTGGAAGCGCGACCGTCGCGTGCTCATGACGGCCATCGCTGCCGTGTTGCTGCTGGGCGTACTGAATGGACTGCTGGTGAGCATCGCCGTGAGCCTGGCGTTGCTGATTCGCGAACTGACGCAACCACGGCTCACGGCGCTCGGGCGCCTGGGTGAAAGCCACGATTTCGTCAGTATCGGCGCGCACCCGCAGGTGGGAGCGGTGCCCGGGCTCCTGATCCTGCGCCCCGAGGAGCCGCTGTTCTTTGCCAACGCCGAGGCGGTGCTGGACAACGCCGCCGCGCAGTTGGCTGCGGCGCGCGACGTCCACACCCTGGTACTGAGCCTCGAGGAGTCGCCGAACCTGGATGGCACGGCCATCGAGGTGCTGGGGCAGTTCGCGGCTCAGGTCACGCGCGGCGGGCGCACACTGCGGTTGGCCCGGCTCAAGGACCCGGTGCTCGCGGTGCTGACCGCCGCCGCCCTGCCTGGCCTCACCGGGCCGGTGCTCAGTGGCGCCAGCGTCGATGCCGTCGTCGGTGCGCTCCGGGAGGGTATTGCGTTAGGATATCGCTCCCGTTGAGACCCGTCCGCCCGGTTGAGGAGCCAACATGAAACTGATCACCGCCGTCATCAAGCCCTTCAAGCTCGATGAAGTGCGCTCGGCCCTCTCGGAGCTGGGCATTTCAGGCATGACGGTGACCGAAGTGAAGGGCTTCGGACGCCAGCGCGGCCATACCGAGCTGTACCGGGGCGCCGAGTACGTGGTCGATTTCGTGCCCAAGACGCGCATCGAAGTGGGCGTGCGCGATGAGCTGGTCGACCAGGTGGTCGACGCGATCGTCAAGGCGGCCAAGACCGGCAAGGTCGGCGACGGTAAAATCTTCGTCAACGACATCCATCGGGTGGTGCGCATCCGCACCGGCGAACTGGACGACTCCGCACTGTAGGACCGGCCTCGCCTTGGACTGGGCGGTGTCAGCGCCTGCGCCATAGGCTCCGACTAAAGTGATGAATGGCAGGGCGACTTGCCGAGGTTCCTACCGTAGCTAATGGCATGGGAAATAAGGGGGAGTTGGCTGGCTACCGGAGCTTCGTCTTCAGGCCCACGTAGAAATAACGCCCCTTCGCCGACACCGGATAAGAGCGATAGCCGAACTCCGGCTTCTCGTCGAACAGATTGTTGATGCCGGCCCAGACCGACAGCCGGTCACTGCGCGACCACTCAATTTGCAGGTTCTGCTCCCAGGAAGGCTTGGCCCACAGGTACTGCGGCGCCGCGATGTCCGGGTTCGCGGCGATCTGCAGGTCGGTGTAGCGCTTGGTTCTGGACGCCCAGTCGAGACTGTACGAGATGGTCACCGGCTTGCGCTCCCAGGTCACGTCGAGCACGGCAGCATCGCGTGGATACCACTCCTGGTCGAGATTGGAGTCGACCAGCGCACCCGGTGTGGCAATGAATTCGAATGAGTTCACGTGAGTGCCGATGATGCCGAAAACCAGGCTGCCGGAGCTTGCGGTTTCCAGCCGGTAGTTCGCAGTGACATCAAAGCCGCTGGTGCTGTTCTGCGCTACATTCTCCGGGCGGACCCGGAAGCCGTTGATGAAGCCATTGCCCGCGTTGCGTGATGTATTGCCACAGAACGGGTTGTCGATCGTAGGCTGATCGACACACAGCTCGAAGATGCTTTGCGCATCGGAAGTATTGACGGCCTTGTTGATGCGGATGTTGAACCAGTCGCCGCGCACCGAAAGCTGGGGTAGCCCGGTCGGCGTCAGCACAACGCCCGCGGTCCAGGTCTTGGCGGTCTGTTCGCTCAGGCCGGGATTGCCACTCGCGAACCCCTGCACTGAGATCGAGGCCTGAGTGGATGACGAAGGCTCGAAGGTGGTCGGGTCGATGCCCAGGGCAGTCAGAGTCTTCGGCTGCTGGTCAACTCACGTGCCCGGGATTTCAACGCGGCAGTACGCACGGATCGCCCGCACTTGAGTGCAACAGTTTGGTCCGGATCCTACTGCCAATTGCACTCAGAATGGCAACATGCGCGGGGCAAGGTTCCGAGCGCGCGAGCGAGGGTAACAGGCCACCGCGCAGGCAATCACTGTGTCGATTCTAAAAAGTGCGGCGACTCGTGGACGATTCTTCCGCCCACCATGGTCAGCAGTACTTTCGTGCTGGCGATGCGCGCCGGCGCGATCTGCAACAGGTTCTGGTCGAGCACGATCAGGTCAGCGAATTTTCCGGTTTCCAGTGAGCCGGTCAGTGCGTCCTGGCGCAGGCTGTAGGCTGCATTGATCGTCATGGCCCGGATGGCCTCGGCGACGGAGAGCCCGGGGTCGATGCCAAGCCGCCCCGGAAAGCGCGCGGCGTCCTCGCCTACGGCCATCCGCGTGACGGCGACCTGCATCGCCAGCCATTCATCCAGCCTGTCGACCGGCCAATCGCTGCCGAAGGCCAGGCGCGTGCCGTAAGGTTTGAGCAAGCCGGCGGGTTCAATCAGCGCGTAGCGCACCGCGCCGAGATATTGGCCCGCCTCGACGTTGAGATCGGCGGCGGGCTTTTCCCACTGGAACGACAAGACCGGCAGCGCGTTGAGTTCGGCGAAGCGCGGAAAGTCGGCCGGATCAACGATTTCCGAGTGCGCGAGGGCCGGGCGGATATCGTCGCCGGGATGCACGGCGCGCATGGCGGCAACGGCATTGAGGCCTTCGCGGACCGCGCCGTCACCGTCGGCATGCATGTGCGGATTGAGTCCCGCGGCGGCTAGGGCGATCAAGGTGGCGTCGAGTTGCTGCTGCGTGAAATAGAGCGGCGGGCCGTGATTGTCGCCAGGCTCCCAGTCCGGATGCTCCGGGTTTTCGCCTGGCTCGAAATAAGGCTGCAGCAGGTAGCTGGTGTAGGCGGGCGCGGAATAGACGCCGTCGAGGAACATTTTCGCGGTATCGACGCTGAGCGTCGGTTGCGCGGTGATCGCGCCCTGGTCGAAGAGTTTCCGTTGCGCCAGCACCTCGGCGACCGCCCGGTTGGCGTCATAGTCCTTGATGGAATCGATCAGCACGGCGAAGTGGCCGCGGGCCGTGAGTTCCCCCGCCCGCTGCGCCCGGGCAAAGGCCGTGAGCGCGCCGCTATCGGCGGAGGCATCCAGGAAGCTGGTGATGCCCTGCGCTCGCAATGCCTCGAGCGCGCTGCGTACGGCCCGGTCATTCTGCGCGGGGGTTGGCTCGGGCATCAGGCGATCAACCAGATCCTGAGCCGCATCCTCGAGGAGTCCGGTAGGCTCGCCGGTGGCGTCGCGCGCGATGATGCCGTCCTTTGGGTCGGGCGTAGCGCGCGTGATGTGCGCCAGCTCGAGGGCGCGCCGGTTGACGAGTTCCGAGTGGCCAAATGACGAATTCACCCCGATCGGACGCGTGGTCCTGAGCGCATCGAGCGCCGCGTGCGTCAGTACGATGCCGGCCGGCTCCATGTTCTGTTCGAACCAGCTGTTGACCTTGAGCCAATCATCCGGACCCGCCTTGCTGTCATGGTCGAGGCAGGCCTGGATGGCGGCCTGGAATTCCGGCACGGTGAGGCGCCGGTAGTTGAGGTCGCAGGTCAGGAGCCGCATGCCACCGGAACGCGGATGCATGTGGCCGTCGATGAGGCCCGGCATCAGCAGGCGGCCTGCCAGGTCGATGCGTCGCGTCTTGCGGCCCACGAATGAGCGCGCCCCGGTGTCGTCGCCGACATAGATGATCTGCCCGTCCCGCACGGCGAGCGCCTGGGCCACTGTGTTGGCGCCATCCACCGTGTAGACGTAGCCGTGCTCAAAGAGCGTATCCGCAGCGCTTTGCGATCTTGCCGCGGGCGACCCTTGCGTCTGCCGCGCTACCCTGCCGTTGGCGACGTCGTACACGCGAATAAAATCTGGCGCGCCGACTTGCATCGTCCGGACATTGAAGGTGCTGCCGGCGGCTATTGCGGTGACGCGCAGCTGCGCGAGGTTGAGCGGCCTGCCGGGTTCCAAAGCGCCGAACGCGCCAGGTTGCACCAACCAGGCGTGCTTGCCGATATCACCGGCGTGGAAACGCGCTGTGCCGTCTGCCTCGACCGTCACGGCCGCGTCTTCATCGATGCCAAGCCCGGCCAGGGTACGCATAGGATCCAGACTGTGTGCTTTGGCGAGAAACGCGAACAGCCGGCCGAGGCGGTTGCGAGTGTCGACATGACTATCGGTAATGACATGGGCCAGCAGTTCGTTGTGCAGGAAGTCGCCCTCGACCGTCACCGCCGCGCCCAGTGGATCGGCCATGGCCTGCGCGGAAGTGATGCTGATGCTGTCCATGCAGCCGTACAGCCAGGCGCCCAGGATCGCCAGACCCGCACTGGTACCGCCCAGGGGCTTTCCCGCGGCTACGTGCGCGTCGAGTGCCGCGTTCAGCGGCGTGCCGCGCCACATGCGCACGTAGTTGGATTGGTCTCCGCCCGCAATGAAAATACCGTCGGCGGCACTCACGGCCGCCAGCAGTTGCGGGTCCGAGGCCGCCTTGCGGTCTGTGAACAGGAAGGTGCGCACCGACAGCAGGCCTTTGACCTTGCTGTAGAACTCCTCCTGCGATTCTGTCGTGCCCGAGGCGCGCAGCACGACCAGATGCCCGTGGCCCGCGTGCGCCGTGAACCATCGAAATGCTTCGGTTGGCCAGTCGCCGCCGCCGTTGAGCAGCAGACCGCCGACGACCGGATCGGGCGTCGGCGTGCCTACGTCGCCGACGACAAAGGTCTGGTAGCCCGGGCCGCCGATCCAGTCGTCGGCCAGCGCCGGCACAGTCAGGATCAGTGCCAGGAAACAGAGGCCCACGGTAAGCAGGGCGCGAGGCAGGAGCGTCTTCGTCACGGGAACATCCCCCTGGTCAGGGATGGCAGCCCATCCACTCGTCTGGGGATATTAGTTGAGACCGTCGCCTGTTGCTCGCCGGTAGCGCGTCAGCAGCTTGAAGCTGCCGAATTCCGGATCGCTCGCTTCGAAGCTCAGGCGCAGCATCTCGCCGCCCGGTTCCAGCTCGTAACGCCAGGCCCGCGAGCCACGGTTGGTGTATTTTGCGCGCACCACGAAGGCGCTCAGGTCCCAGCCGCTGCCGAGAGTGGCGGCGCCCGTGCTGTCGATGCGCGACACCGACTGCCCGGGCAGGTATTGCCGCACCGGATCAGCATCGCTCCTTATCTCGATGGCGTCTCCGGCAAGCGCAATCTGCAACTTCGCGGGCGGGCGCAGCTCGTTGGCCAGGCGCTCGCGGACCTTGTCCGGCTCTTCCGGCGGCATCACCAGCGCGTCGAGTTCATTGGGCCCACGGCCCGCGCCGGAACGGTCATCATCATTGCCGCCACGCGAACCGGGCGCGATGACCTGGTTGCGGCGCGGCCGCATCCGTTCACGCTGTGCCTCGAGCAGCGGGCCGAGCTTGCGATCGAAGTCTTCGCTCCCTGCAACGTCCACTTGCCAGTTTCCGGCCAGCTCGGCAGCAGCTCCAGCCGGCTGTGTCGCGAGCGAGGAACAGGCGCTCGCGCCCAGCGCGGCAGCGAACATGAATCCCGCCGTTATCCGGCGCCAGGTCGATCGGGGTGGCATGGTGAGCAGTATGGACCGCCGCTGTGTCTATTGGTTCGCGCGCTGGCCCGTGCCGCCGCCCGTGGCGACCAGGGCGCGCAGTTCGCGAAGCTTGCGCTCGACAACCGCGGCGTTGTCGTTGCCCATCCGCAGCAGGAGTTTCTGGCCGCTGGAGCGTGCCTCGAGCTCGGGATCGGCGAACTCCCAGTACACCTTGGGTCGCACCAGCGCCGGCGGGCCGGCCGGGTGCGGCGTCGCGAGCAGATGATCGATGACGCCCACGAGGCGATCGTTGAAATAGCCCTGCGGATAGCCCAGGTCCTGGTAGGCGCGCTGGAACAGCGGGTAGTAATGCTGGTACAGGCCGTTGGCGGCGCGCATGTCGACACGACCGAGGATCGCGATCAGCGGGGCGTAGCGCGCGGCGTTGCGCGCATCGAGCGTAGCCTGCTCGTCGCCCCCGCTCACCAGCAGCGCGCCGCCCGTCGCCTTGAGCGGCCGCAGCTCCTCGGCCAGCCGGTGGCGCGGCAGGTTGTCGACCGTGGCGACGAGGTGCCGGATGAGGTTCTCGGGCCGCAGGAACGCGCCCAGGGCGCCGGCGCCGGGGAGCGCCGCCAGCGCCGCCGTGAACGGCGCGTCGCTTTCACCCAGTGCCGGGAGTGCCGCCGCTCCGGCCTCGGGAGCCGCCGTCATGGGGTTGGCAATCGGCGCCTCGGCCTCGGGCGGCGCCGTGACGGGCGGGGGTAGAGCCGCAGTGGGTGCGATTCGCGGCCACCAGTGCCAGGCCGCGGCGCTCCCCAGCAGCAGGACTGCCGCCAGGGCGGGAATAGCCTTGTTGGACACGAGCGCCTCCTCAGCTGCAGCCGGTACAGCGTATGATTTCACTGTAGCGCGTTGCTGACAAACAGGGCTGGAGACAATATGGCATCCGACACGAATCCGGGCGGTGACTGGGCAGCTGCCATGCAGAAAGCCCAGGCCGACCTGCTGCGCCAGTGGACCGACATGGGACAGAGCTGGACACGCACCGCCACGGCGGGGCCGGGCGCCGCTGCACCGCCTCCGGGTGGTGTGCCGGGCTCCCCGGGAGCATCGGCCGAGGGCCTGGCGCGGCACTTCCTGCAGCAATGCGAGCAGTACCTGGGTATCTCGCGGTCTTTGTGGGACCTGGTGACCCGGTCCGCGGCCGTGGGCGATGCAGAGCAGCGCAACCGCGCCTTTACCGAAGGACTTGGCAGTTTGCAGCAGCAATTCGCGGGCCTGTGGGCAACCACGCCCTTTGGCGCGCCGGGGGCCGCGCCGTTTGGCGGCGGCATGACTGGCATGGCCGGTTTTCCAGGTATGCAAGGGTTGGCCGGGATGCCGGGGATGCCAGGGATGCCCGGCATGACTGGCATGACTGGCATGCCCGGCATGGCGGGACTCCCGGGCGCTTTCAACATGCCCTCGCTCGGCCCCACGCGCGAGCAGCAGGAATCGTGGCAGCGCCTGGGGCAGCTGGGCGCGCGCTGCGCACAGGCGCAGATGCAGGTCAGCGGGCAATGGAACGACATCATCGGCAAGGCCTTGCGAGAACTGGCCGAGCGTTTGGCGCCGCGGCTCAAGAGTGGCGCCGTGCCCGGTTCACTCAAGGAAGTCTACGACCTGTGGGTCGACTCGGCCGAGAGCGTCTACGCGCAGGCGGCGCGCGGTGCCGCGTTCGTGCAGGCGCAGGCTGAACTCACCAATGCGACCAGCCAGCTGCGCAGCGCGCAGCGTGAGCTGCTCGAAGAATGGGCAAAGCAGTTTGACCTGCCTACTCGCGCCGAACTCAACAGCGTCCACCAGCAGCTGCGCGAACTGAAGGCGGCGCTGGCGGGCATACGGGGCTAGCATGGCGGAAGCGCAGGTGCCGTCGACCCCTTTTGACGAACTGGGCGAATTGCCGGGGCGCCTGGCCGCTACGGTGCGTTCGCTCCAGGCAGCGGCGGACGTCACCTTCGGCTGTTCGGAAAAGGATGCTGTCTACCGCGAAGACAAGCTGACGCTGTACCACTACCGCGCAATCGCGCCGAGTGCCAACCTGCCCCCGGTCCTGATCGTCTACGCGCTGGTGAATCGCCCGTACATGATGGACCTGCAGCCCGACCGCTCACTGATCCGCCGTCTGCTCGAGCTGGGCATTGATGTCTACCTGATCGACTGGGGCTATGTGGACGGCGCCGACCGTTACACCGACCTGAACGATTACATCAACGGTTACCTGCACCGTTGCCTCGACGTGGTGCTGCGCGCGCACCAGCTTCCCGCGACGACGCTGCTGGGCGTGTGCCAGGGCGGCACGTTCAGTCTGTGTTATGCCGCGCTCCATCCCGAGCGCGTGCGCAATCTCATCACCATGGTCACGCCGGTCGATTTCCAGACCAGCGACAACCTGCTGTCGCGCTGGGCGCAGAGCATCGACGTCGACGCGCTGGTGGCCGCGCACGGCGTGGTGCCGGGCGAGGTGCTCAATGCGGTTTACGTCTCGCTGCTGCCGTTCCGGCTGCTGCAGCAGAAGTACGTCAACCTGCTCGATGCCGACGGCGACCAGGCGCAGATGGACAACTTCATGCGCATGGAAAAATGGATCTTCGACAGCCCGGCCCAGGCCGGCGCGGCGTTCCGCGAGTTCATGCGCTGGTTCTACCAGGAAAACCGCCTGCTCAAGGGCACGCTCGAAATCGGCGGTCGCCGGGTCGACCTCAGGAACGTGCGCCAGGCGGTGCTGAACGTCTACGGCAAGCAGGATCACCTGGTGCCGCCCGCGGCCTCGACTGCGCTCGAATCCCTGGTCGGCACCACCGACTACATGGCGCTCGGCCTGGACGTCGGGCATATTGGCATGTATGTCAGTGGTCGCTCGCAACGCGAGCTGCCGCAGGCGATCGCTTACTGGCTGCAGCGGCGTTAGCCACCGCGTCAACAATAAAGAAGGGCGTCTATCATGAATCCAGCGACCAACGCGACAGCGACAGCGACCAGGACCCACCCCAGCACGGCGCGCCTGCGCGAGCTCGATCTCGCCCATCACCTGCCAGCGCAGCAAAATTACCGGCTGATGCAGACGCTCGGCGGGAGCCGCATCATCACGCACGCCGAAGGCGTTTTCATCCACGACGCCGATGGCAACACGATTCTCGACGGCATGGCGGGGCTGTGGTGCGTCAACGTCGGCTACGGGCGCAGCGAGCTCGCCGATGTGGCGCACGAGCAGCTGCTGCAGCTGCCGTTCTACAACACCTTTTTCCGCACGGCGACGGTGCCGGCCGTCGAGCTGGCCACCAAGATCGCCAGCCTCACCGGCGGCAAGCTCCAGCATGTGTTCTTCAGCAGTTCCGGGTCCGAGGCCAACGACACCGCGTTTCGCATGGTGCGTCATTACTGGGACCTGCGCGGCCAGCCGCAGCGCAAGATCTTCATCAGCCGCTGGAACGCCTATCACGGCTCGACGGTCGCGGGCACGAGCCTCGGCGGCATGAAGCTGATGCATGCGCAGGGCGACCTGCCGATCCCCGGCATCGAGCACATCTGCCAACCCTACAAGTTCGGCGAGGGCTTTGCCGAGAGCGAAGACGCCTTCGCCGCGCGCGCCGCCAACGAGCTCGAAGAGCGCATCCTCAAGCTCGGGCCAGACAAGATCGCCGCATTCATCGGTGAGCCGGTGCAGGGCGCGGGCGGCGTGATCATTCCGCCGCGCGGCTACTGGGAGCGGATCGGCGCCATCTGCAAGAAATACGGCGTGCTGCTGGTGTGCGACGAAGTCATCTGCGGCTTCGGCCGGCTCGGGAGCTGGTTCGGCTACCAGCACTTCGGGCTCGACCCTGACCTCATCACGATGGCGAAGGGCTTGTCCTCGGGCTACCTGCCGATCTCCGCCACGGTGGTCTCGCACGAGATCATCGAGCTGCTGCGCGAGAAGGACAGCGAGTTCTTCCACGGCTTCACCTACTCGGGCCATCCGACCTGCGCGGCGGTCGCGCTGCGCAACATCGAGATCATCGAGCGTGAAGGCCTCGTCAAGCGCGTCGCCGAGGACATCGGTCCGTACCTCAGCAAGGCGCTGGAGCGGCTGCACCGGCACGCCATCGTCGGCGAGACGCGCTCGCTGGGCCTGATCGGCGCGGTGGAAATCGTCCGCCAGAAAGGCACGAACCTGCGCTTCGGCAACAAAGAAGGCACGGCCGGGCCCGTGGTGCGCGACCGGTGCGTCGCCAACGGCCTGATGGTGCGCGCGGTGCGCGACACGATCGTGATGAGCCCGCCGCTGATCATCACCCGCGCCGAGGTCGACAAGCTGGTGGATATCCTCGACAAGTCGCTGACCGAGGCGGCGGCATTGCTGGCCTGATCCGTGGCGATCGCGATGTATCCGCGCATCCTGGCGCTCGGCCTGTTGTCGCTGGCCGCTGCGGCGCACACGGCGTCGGGCGCCGAGGCAAGCACTGCGCTGCACGCCCTGTTTGATGCCGACTACCAGCGGCGGCTGCGCGAAGATCCGCTCACCGCCAGCCATGTTGGCGACGATCGGTACCACGACCGCTTGCCCGACCTGCGTCCCGCCGCGTTGGCTGCCAGCCAGCAGGCGGTGCGTGACTCGCGCGCCGCCTTGCTGTCGATAGGCCGCAAGAATCTTAGCGCCGCCGACCAGCTCAACTACGACATCTATCTGCGCGAGCTGGATGAAAAGATCGCCGGCTTTCGCTTTCATGACGAGCAGATTGCGGTGACCCAGCAGGGCGGCGTGCATACGCTCGCCGACAGCGTGCTCCAGGTCCTGCGGTTCGAGCGCCGCAAGGACTACGCCGACTGGATCGCACGGCTCCGGGCCTATGGCCAGTACACCGACCAGACCATCGCGCTGATGCGGCAAGGCATGGCTAGCGGCTGGCTGCCGCCCAAGGCGATCATGGCCCGGGTGCCGGCGCAGATTGCCGCGCAGATCGTAGCCGTGCCCGAGGACAGCAGCTATTACGCGCCGCTCAGGGCGATGTCGGCAAACGTAGCGGCAGCTGAACAGGACCGGTTGCGTGCCGCGGGAAAAACGGCGGTGAGCGAGGTCGTGCTGCCCGCGCTGCGGCGTTTCCAGGCCTTCTTCAACAGCGAGTATCTGCCGGCCTGCCGCGATTCCGTGGCCGCCGGTGACTTGCCCGACGGCAAGGCCTATTACGACTACCTCGCCAGCACCTACACCACCACCAGTCTCAGCGCCGCGCAAATCCACGAGATCGGCCTGAAGGAAGTGGCGCGTCTGCACGCCGACATGGAAACGATCCGGGCCGAGGTCGGCTTCCAGGGCGACCTGCCGGCATTCTTTGCTTACCTGCGCATCGATCCGAAATTTCATTACACCGACGGCGCGCAACTGTTGATGGCCTACCGCGCGCTGGCCAAGCGCATCGATCCGGAATTGACGCGTCTGTTCGGCGTGTTGCCGCGCGCCCCTTACGGGGTGGTGCCGATTCCTGACAGTCTGGCTCCGGACACGACTACGGCCTATTACAACCCCGGCTCGGCTGACGGCCGGCGGCCAGGGAATTTCTACGTCAACCTCTACAAGCCGGAGACGCGGCTGATCTGGGAAATGCTGCCGCTCACGCTGCATGAATCCGTGCCCGGCCATCATTTGCAGATCTCAATAGCCAATGAATTGCCGGGGCAGCCGATGTTCCGCCGCCAGGCGGGATTCACCGCGTACGTTGAAGGCTGGGGCCTGTATGCCGAGCAGCTGGGCTACGACATGGGTCTCTACGCCGATCCGTACGACCGGATGGGCCAGAAGACCTACGAAATGTGGCGTGCGGTGCGCCTGGTCGTCGATACCGGCATGCACGCCCAGGGCTGGACCCGCCAGCAGGCCATTGACTACTTCAAGGCCAATGCGCCCAAGTCTGATCTTGACATCACCAACGAGATTGATCGCTACATCGCCACGCCGGGCCAGGCGCTGGCTTACAAGATCGGGCAGATGAAGATCAGCGAACTGCGTGCCAGGGCGCGCTCGAGGCTGGGTGATCGCTTCGACCTGCGCGCGTTCCACGACGCGTTGCTGGGGGCCGGCGCGCTGCCGCTGTCCGTGCTCGAGCGGCGCATGAACGCGTGGCTCGAAGTACAAGCCCGGGCGGGGCCGGCGAAATCTTCCCGGGCCGCGGCTCAGCCGCGCACGTAGCCGCCGGGCGCGTCGCAGAGCGGCGGAAAGCCCGCGGCGGCATTGCCCATCGGCGGCGACGTCGCGTTCGCGGGCGTGGAACGCGCGGCGAGCCATTGCTCCCAGGTTGGCCACCATGATCCGGCGTGCAGCTCGGCGCCATCCAGGAATTGTTCGGGGCTGGCGGGCGCCTCGGCGTCGGCCCAGTGAAACACGCGATGACGGCGCTTCGCATTCACCGGGCCGCTGATGATGCCGGCGTTGTGGCCGCCGCTGGTGAGCACGAAACTGAAGTCAGCTGAGCGCGTCAGCGCGCGGGTCTTGAACACCGAGCGCCACGGTGCCACATGATCGGTCTCGGTGCCGACTACAAATATCGGCACCGCCAGCAGTTTCAGGTCCACCGCTTCACCGACGACGGTGAAGCGGCCGGCGGCGAGTTCATTGTGCAGGTAGAGCCGATTGAGGTATTCGCTGTGCATGCGGCAGGGCATGCGCGTGCCATCGGCATTCCAGGCCATCAGGTCATTCAGCGTCGCGCGCTGGCCACGCAGGTATTGGTTGACCGCCGGCGCCCAGATCAGGTCGGCCCCGCGCAGCATGGCAAACGCCGCCCCCATGCTCTCGCTCTTGAGCACGCCGTCGCGCTGCATCTGCCCTTCAAGCGCCTTGAGCTGGTTCGGCGAGATGAACAGCGACAGTTCTCCTGGTTCGCTGAAATCCGTCTGCGCGGCGAACAGCGTGATCGAGCCGATGCGCGTGTCGCCCTGACGAGCCAGCGCGGCTGCACCGATGGCGAGCAGCGTGCCGCCGATGCAATAGCCGACGGCGTGAATCCGCCTGCCGGGCACGATGGCACCTACGGCATCAAGCGCCGCGTTCAGGCCCAGCCGCAGATAGTCTTCCATGCCGAGGTTCCGGTCGGCGGCGGTCGGGTTCTTCCACGACAGCATGAACACCGTATAACCGCGGCCGACCAGGTAGTCCACCAGCGAATTGTGCGGCGAGAGATCGAGGATGTAGTACTTCATGATCCACGCCGGCGTGATCAGGATCGGCTCGGCGTGCACTGCCTCGGACTGCGGGCTGTACTGGATCAGCTCAGCGAGTTCATTGCGCATCACGACCTTGCCCGGCGTGACCGCGACCTGCTCGCCAACGCGGAAATGCTCGGTGCCGGGCGCGGCGCCGCCGGCTATCAGGCGCGCGGCGTCCGCGAGCCAGTGACGCGCGCCGCGCAGCAGGTTGGCGCCGCCTTCGGCGTGCGTCTGCTCCAGCAGCTGCGGATTGGTCGCCAGATAGTGCGCGGGCGAAACAGCATCCAGCCACTGGCGCTGCAGGAATTCGAGTCGGCGCGCGTTCTCGGAGGACATGCCAGCGGCGGCGGCGAGAGCCGCGGCGCCCCACTGCTTCAGGTGGCCGTAGCCGTGGGCGTAGAGGTTGAAAGGCCAGTGATGCCAGGCGGCGGCAGCGAACTGCGGATCTTCGGTTGCGGGCACCATGCGCCGTCCGCTAGCTGCCTGCAGCGCGAAGCGCCAGGTGTCGGCGCCCATGGCAACGGCCGACTGGGCGAGCGCCAGTTGTTTGTCTGGCGCCATCGCGAGCCCCAGGCACCAGTCGGCCCAGGCACGCAGATAGTCATCAGCGTCCGGCGCAGCGTGCCCGGTGGCGAGCTGCGAGCGCACGCCGCGCACCAGTTGCTGCGGGCTTGCCAGTTGCAGGGCGGTGGTCATGGGCAGATGGCCCCGGGGAGATGAATCACCCCGGGGCCAGTCTCTGTCAGCGACTGCGCAAGCGCCTTAGGCAGCTTTCTTCGACAGTTCGACGACCTTGGCCGTCGCTTCGTTGAACAGCTGGTTCAGCGTGCTCTGCGACTCGCTGGTGATCGTGGTCAGTTCCTGCACGCGGCCGCGCAGCTGCTCGCTGATCTTCGAACCCAGCTCGGCCTGCTTGGCGGCGAGCTCGGTGGGGTTCTTGGCCGCGAGGACGGCCTGCGCCTGCGTCAGGCTCCACTCTAGGTAGTCGCCGGCAACGGCGTACTGGTAACGGGCCATGCGCTCGAAAGCCTTGAGGCCTTCCTGTTGGGCATGGAGCATCGGGGCCAGCGCATTGCGGTAGCTCTCGATCAGGGCGGTCGGGTCAAAAGTGTTGGTGTTCATGTCATGTACTCCGAAGAAGGGGGGCCTGCATCTCCACGGGGCATATTCTAGCGCATGTTTGTATGCACTGCAAGATAAACGTCGTCAGGCCATATCAGGAGTTACACGTAGATCTAAGTAATTGATATTGCTATCTATAAGAATTACGATGCCCTGAACGCGGAGCATCAGGATTACTGCGACGCATTCTACAGTCTCAGGCCGCCGTCCAGTTCGAGGACCCGGCCTGTGAAGAACTCGTTTTCGAAGATGAACCGCGCCGCATGCGCAATTTCTTCCGGTTGCCCCAGGCGCCCGACGGGCACCGGGGCCAGCATCTTTTCCAGCATTTCCGGCTTGATGGTATCGAGTATCGGGGTGTGCGTGAACCCGGGCGCGATGGCGCCGACGCGGATCCGGTAACGGGCGAGTTCGCGCGCCCAGACCACCGCCATCGCAGCGACGCCCGCCTTGGCGGCCGTATAGTTCGATTGACCGACGTTGCCGGCGCGCGAGATGCTGGAGATATTGATGATCACGCCCCCATTGCCGAGCGTGACCATGCGCGCGGCAGCCTCGCGCCCGCACAGGAACACACCGGTCAGGTTCACGTCGATGACCGCCTGCCATTGCTCCAGGCTCATCTTGCCGGTGACGGCGCCGTCCTTGACCTTCAGCAGCAGCGCATCACGGATGATGCCGGCGTTGTTCACCATGCCATCGAAGCGGCCGAAATCGCCGACGATCCGGTCGAAGGTGGCGCCGACCTGGTCCTCGTTCGTGACGTTGGCGCCGTAGGCGCGCGCCTGCACGCCGTGCGCCGCACAGGCCGCGAGCGCATCGGCCATGTCAGGGGCCTGCATGTCGATCAGTGCCACGTTGGCGCCGGCGGCGGCAAAGCTTTCCGCTAGTGCGCGGCCGATGCCACGGGCGGCCCCGCTGACAGCGATAGTCTTGCCCTCAAGATCCATGAAGTTCCTTTATTTGGGGGATTGATCGTCGGGCTGCGGCGGCGTCCCGGAAGTCCCCGGCTCATTCGCAGCGGGCGCCTGGGGGTTGAGCGCAGCGAGCATTTGCGCCTGCATGCGGCTCCACATTTCCATGTTCTGGCGCGTGAGTTCCGCGAGCGGCGCCAATGGCGCTTCCATCGCCTTGGCCATCTGCGCCTGGACCGAGCGCTGCTGCTGCATGACCGTGCCGAGGCTCTGTTCGAGGTAGCGTGAGAGCATGTCCTGCACAGGATTGCCGTAGAAGCGGATAATGCCCTCGAGCAATTGCACGCTCAGAACGGGGGAACCGAATTGTTCCTGCTCGGAGATAATCTGCAGCAGCACTGCGCGCGTCAGGTCGTCACCGGACCGGTCATCGACGACCTGCACCCGCTCGCCACTGGCGATCAGGCGCCGGATGTCCTCGAGCGTGACATGCCGGCTGGCGGTCGCGTCGTAGAGCCTGCGGTTCGCGTATTTGCGGATGACTCTGGGTGGGCTCACAGCTTGATCCGGTGACGGACAGAGGGGGGTAAAAGATGCGCGCGCATGCTAACTCAGTCGCTATGCGTCGCACAATTGAACGCCGCACAGGCGCGCTTTGGCGCGTGCGGGCAGATTGATACATTAATTATTTCAATTGGTTAGCACGCTCTATGCTGCATAGAAATTCCGCCAGGCTCCTGGGTTTTCCTTAATGCAGCGCACACGACATCTGCTGGAGCGGCCGTGACATCGCGCGTCCGGCAGTGCGCCAGCGCCGTGTTCATGGTGGAACCGGCGGCTTTTGGCTTTAACGCCCAGACGGCCGCGAGCAACGCCATGCAGCAGCCGGCTGCGGCTGGCGGCAGCGCGCCCGCGGCGCTGGCGAGCGCCGAGTCCGCCGGTCTCAGGCGGGCGCTGGAATCGGAGGGCGTGCGGGTTCTGGTCGGGGCGGATTCGGCGCTGCCGGCGAAGCCCGACGCGCTGTTCCCCAACAACTGGGTGAGCTTCCACGCCGACGGCACGCTGGTGCTGTACCCGATGCTGGCCCCGAACCGCCGGCTCGAGCGCCGTGCGGACCTCATCGCCACGGTGTGCGCAGCTCTTGATTTTCAGCCCCGCCGCCGCCTCGATCTCACTGCCCATGAAGACGAAGGGCGCTTTCTCGAGGGCACCGGGAGCCTGGTGCTCGATCACGTGGCGCGCGTCGCCTATGCCTGCCGCTCGCCGCGCACCGACGAGTCGCTGGTGCGGGAGTGGTCGCGCGCGATGAATTTCGAAGCCGTAGTGTTCGACGCGACAGATGCGCGCGGCCAGCCTTACTACCACACCAACGTGATGATGTGGATCGGCTCGCGCTGCGCCATGGCCTGTCTGGAGGCGATTGCGCCGGCTGACCGCGAACGCGTCCGCGGCAAGCTGCGCGAGCGCGAGCGCGAGCGCGAGCTCATCGAAATCGATCGCGCCGCCGTCGCAGCCTTTGCCGGCAACATGATCGAGCTCGCAACCTGGGATGAAGCCCTGGGCGACGCCACGGTGCTGGTGATGTCGGCCACGGCGCGCGCGGCGCTTCCGGGGGCCATATTGCAGCGCCTGCAGGGTTGCGTCGATTCGATCCTGGCCGTGCCGGTGCCGACGATCGAGCGCGTCGGCGGCGGTAGCGTGCGCTGCATGCTGGCAGAAGTTCCGGAGCTCACGGTTTGAACGGGCAGCCCACGGCGGGCGATGACGCCCTCGCGGCGCCAGCGGCGTCGCTCGTGCAACGCGTGTTCTGCGCGCTGGCCGATGGCGCCGTGCACTCGGGCGAGCAGCTGGCCGCCGCCCAGGGCGTCACCCGCAGCGCCGTCTGGAAGGCGGTCGGCGCGCTCGAGGAGCTGGGCGTCGCCATCGAAGCGGCGCCGCACCGCGGTTATTCCCTGGCAGCGCCGGTCACACCGCTCGATGCCGCGCGCATCAGCGGCCAGCTCTCCCCCGAGGTGCGCGCGCGGCTGCGCCAGGCCCGGGTGGCCTGGTCGCTCGCCTCGACCAACAGCGCCCTGTTGTCGCCCGAGGGTGCCGGGACGGCTCGCGAGCTGCCCGCCGGCCGTTTTGATTTCCTGGCCGCCGAATACCAGAGCGCCGGGCGCGGGCGCCGGGCCCGTCAATGGTTCGCTCCGCCGGGCGGTGCGCTGTGCCTGTCGCTGGCCTGGAGTTTTGCCACGCTCCCGCAGGGCGCCGCCGCACTGAGCCTCGCGGTCGGGGTGTGCGCGCTGCGGGCGCTGGCGACGATCGCGCCGCTTCCAGTGCGGCTCAAGTGGCCCAACGACCTGTTCGCGCTCGAGCGCAAGCTCGGTGGCATTCTGATCGAATTGCGTGCCGAGAGCGCCGGTCCCGCCTACGTGGTGATCGGCATCGGCATCAACTGTGCGCTCGGCGCTGCGGTGATGCGCCGCGTCCGCGCGACGGGCGCGGACCCGATCGACCTGGCAGCCCTCGGCGTCGTAGCGTGTGATCGCAACGCTCTGGCCGCGGCGCTACTCGACGAGACTGTGCGGGGCGTGCTGGAATTCGAGCGCCACGGGCTGGCGCCGTTCGCGGCGGACTGGGCCGCGGCCGACGCGCTCGAGGGCCGCATGGTGACGGTGACGCAGCCAGGCGGCGAGTTCGTGGGCCAGGCGCGTGGCATCGATTCCGGCGGCGCGCTGTGCGTGCACGGGAACGGCGCGCTGCGAAGTTTCCATTCCGGCGAAGTTTCAGTGAGGGCGCAACCTTGAAGCAATTGCTGATCGACGCGGGCAACACGCGGCTCAAGTGGGCCACGCTCCAGGGCGGGCGCCTCGGGCGCAGCCGTGCCCTCGAGTGGAACGCGCGCGGCGTGGCTGCCATCGCCCGAACCGTGATGCGTACGTCCGGCGAGCGCGTGCTGGTCTGCAGCGTCGCGGGCGCTGCGCTGGAACGCGCGCTGCGGCAGGCCGCGCGCGCGGCCGGCAAGGGCCCGCCGCAGTTCGTCCGCAGCACGCGCCATGCGGCAGGCGTGCGCAATGGCTACGTGCAGACCTGGCGGCTAGGCGCGGATCGCTGGGTGGCGATGCTCGGCGCCCGCGCGCTGTATCCCGGGCGCGCCCTGTGCGTCGTCGATGTCGGCACGGCACTGACGCTCGACCTGCTCGACGCGCACGGCCGGCACCGCGGGGGCCTGCTGGTTCCGGGGCCGGCGCTGATGGTGGATTCGCTCCTGAACTACACCGCCGGCATCCGCGCTCGCGCGGGCCCGAGGGCCGGCGCCGGACGGCGCGGCGCCGTGCGTTTTGGGCGCAGCACCCGCGCGGGCCTGCTCTCGGGTAGCGCCATGGCCTGCGCCGCGCTCATCGAGCGCGCGCTGCGCGAGGCGCGCAGCGAACTGCGGGGCCGACCCCGTCTGCTGCTGGCCGGCGGCGGCGCAGCGCAGGTGGCGCCGCTCCTGTCCGTGGCGCACGTCCGCGCCGACGATCTGGTGCTGCGCGGGTTGGCGCTGCTCGCGGCGCTCGATTCCCGCTAGACTAACCGGATGCGCTTATTGGTCCTCACGTTGGCCCTGGCGAACCTGCTGTACTTCGGCTGGTCATACTGGATCGACAAGCCACCACCTGGCCGGGCGCCACTGGCGAGCGCGTCTGTGCTGCAGCTCGTGCCGGCGATTGCAGCGCCCGCGGCCGCAGCCGCAGCGCCCGAGGGTGCGGCCGCACGCTGCTCGAGCCTCGGCCCGTTCACCGACCCGTCCGCGGCCGCCGTCGTGGGCACGGCGCTCCGCGCCCGCAATATCACGCCGCGGGAGCGCGCGGTACAGAGCGATGTGGCCGATGGCTACTGGGTCTACGTCGACAATTTGCGCGACCCCGAGGTGCGCGCGCGTGCGCTCAAACGCCTGGCTCGTGCCGGAGTCCGCGATGCCGCGGCCCTGGCGAGCAGCGGCCAGGTGTCGGTGGGGCTGTTCAGCGAGCAGGCCGGCGCGAACCTGCGCGCCGCCGCGGTACGTGCCGCGGGCCTCGAGCCGGTCATCGAAGCACGCACGCACCCGGCGAAGGAATACTGGTTCGACGTCAATCTGGCGAGTGACATGCCGCTGCCCGCCGTGGCGGCCCTGATCGCCGGCCTCAACATGAGCGCCGCGCCCGCCTGGGGCGGCTGCGCGGCGCCGGTCGACACGGCCACCCCGGCCACGCCCTAGCTTTCACGTTTCGCGCCGCCTCGCCGGCAATGGGTGCACCTTGGCGCGCCCTGAGGCAAAATCGCCGCGGGCGCGTCAGCGCCCATGCCTGGAATCGGGCCAGCCCGGGATTTGCCGCAGTAGCTCAGTTGGTAGAGCACCTGATTTGTAATCAGGGGGTCGGGAGTTCGAGACTCTCCTGCGGCACCACATCACGCCCTTGCCCATCAATCACCTGGCGACGTTCCGCTCGCTGACTCAGCGGTGAAGCCAGGTGGTTGCGGGGGAATTGCGGGACTCCGTGCCGCAGACCCGCTCCTCCGCCGCGATCAGGCTCGCCAGTAATCGGGATCTTCCCGCGTTGGATGTCAGATGTACCGATCACGTCGTCCTCGCGGATGTAAGTCAGTTCGTAGATGTCCTTGATGCCGCGCGAGGCCTTGAACACCAGGGCCTCGAAGCCGGGCGCAATTGGCGTTCCCAGTTCGACGCTCAACGCCTCGGCGCGCGCGATTGTCTCCTGCGGAGCGGAAATGTCGGCCGGAGTGATCTTGTTGACGACCTTGTCCGCCGAGTAGCCCAGCATGCGCTCGGCGCCGACGTTGAAGATCTGAATCACGCCCTTCGCGTCGGTAGCGATGCTCGCGAAGTTGGCGCTGTTGAAAATTGCGCTCTGCAGGGCCCGCGCAGCCAGCAGGGCCTCCTGGCGTCGTCCCTCGGTCATGACATCGGAACGTATGACGACGTCGTTCAGCGATGCGGGAACGGACCTTTTCTCGGGCATGGAACGTCCCCTATAGCGTACGTTGGACGGTCAAGGTCTCGAAGGACACTGACATCTCGGTGCGCAGCTTTCTGGCCCGCAGGGGAATGAAGAAGGGTGACCTGTCGAAGTTCATCGAGGAAGCGGTGCGCTGGCGCGTATTCGATCAGACCGTGGCCGAGACAAAGGCGCGCAACGCGGGGATGCCGGCCACAGATATTGATTCCGCGATGGATGAAGCGCTGCGTGCCGTACGCGCCGGGCCGCGCGGCACCACCTGATCCCCCGAGTCTGCCTCCGCAACCGACGAGCGGTCGCCACTGCGGGATGGACGGGGCGTGCTCCGACGAACGGCGTGCCGGAGCCGACGAACTGGCTTCCACGCCCGACAGCTGTGGAACTAGCATGGCTACGCGAGGAGTAGCCATGTCTGACGCAAAACGCGACAACCAGGTATTTCGTTTCACGGCCGTGGCGACCCACGCCGCGGAGCGGGCGCGCGTGCCAGGCGCCGCGCCCCCGCAGAGCGTGACGCTGGAGACGCTCGATGTCGCGGCGCCCTGGGGAAGCACAGCCGCGCACGGGGGCGACCCCTATAACGCCCGCGGACGGCGTGCCGTCTCGGGATCCGGGCGGCGCTGAACCCTGTGTGACGCAGGTCCGGTTCAGCCCGCTGTCAGCAGAAATCCCGCGATGTGACCGCATCGGCGGTCGCCGCCCGCTTTCGCGGGCATCGTGCGTGACAGCCACGAATGCGAATCGCGGCAGGAGCGCGCCTTGGCGGGCAAACTTTCGACTTTCGGGCAGCTTGTCAAAACCATCGTGCCGCGGGCGAGTGCGGTGGTGCTGTTCGATCACCTGGCGCGGCCCGCCTGGGTTTCCGACGACCGGGAACACGCTGACCTGTGCGCGCTCGCCGCCGATCTCCTCGCGAGCGCTGATCACGGCGGGCCGTCCCATTCGATGCGTTGCGCGCTCGACGCCGCCGCCAGCTATGCCTTCCTGATGCGCGAGCCCTCCGGCGCTCTGGCCGGCGCCCTGGCGCTGGCCGTGGACGGGCCGTTCCGGCGCGACGAAATGCTGCTCCCCGGCGTGCTGGAAGTGCGGCTCGGGCCAATTCTCGCCGCTGGCGCACGCACCATCGCCGACCCGGTCGAGCGGCTCCTCAAGGAACTCGCCGCTACGGTCAGGGCCGACGCCGCGGTGGTCAGTATTCCGCAGCAGGACTACTTCCACTGCCATTCGGCCCCGGAATCCAGGCTTCACGATCCGGCCGTACTGCGCACCGCCGCGAGCATGGAAATCACGCGGCGTGTCCGGCAGGCCGGCGACGTGCTGTGCGTCGACAAGGCGCGCACCGCGCCCGCTGCAGACCCATTTCGCTTCATCAGTGCGCCGCTGCGCAGCGCTGCCACCGTGTTCGGCGTGCTGGCCGTATTCGCACATGATTCGAGGTCGCGCTTTCACGCCCAGGATGGCGTGATCGCGGCACGCTGTGCCGCGCAACTGGCCACGCTGCTCGACCCGGTGGCCGGGGGTGCCGCCTACTTCAGCAACCGGCGCTCGACCAATCGCACCGACAGTGACACGCCGCAGGTCGCATAGGCTGCGAGCACCAGCACGTCGAGCCAGGGGTGCGCCATCGGCATGCCCAGCGTGATGCCGCGCGCCAGGTCGGCGCCGTGCGTCAGCGGCAGAAACGCGCCGATGACCTGGATCGCGTGCGGGAGCGCGGCGCGCGGATAGAACACGCCCGAGAGGAACATCATCGGCGTGATCAGCAGCGTGAAATAGAAGATGAAGAACTCATAGGACCTGGCCATGGAGGTCATGATCAGGCCGAGGCCCGAGAACGCCAGCCCGATCAGCAGTACCACCGGCATCACCAGCAGCGGCCGCCAGCCGTGCGCGATGCCGAGCAGGTACATCGCCACCAGCATGGCGGTGCCTGAGAGCGTGGCCTTGAGCGCCGCCCAGATCCATTCGCCGAGCACCACGTCGGCGGCGGTCATGGGCGCGTGCATGATGCCTTCCCAGGTGCGCTGCACCTTGAGGCGCGAGAACGCCGAGTACAGCGCCTCGAAGGTGGCGCTGTTCATGGCGCTGAAGCACAGCATGCCGCCGGCCAGGAAATTGATGTAGCGCATGCCGCCGATGGTGGGCATGAAGGCGCCCAGCCCGACCCCCAGGCCAACGAGGTAGATGATCGGGTCGGCCATGTTGCCGATCATCGAGGCGAACATGAGCTTGCGCCACACGAGGAAATTGCGCCCCACCACGTGCAGGAAGCGCAGCCCCAGGCGCTCGATCAGCGGCTCAGTCACGAATGTCCCGTCCCGTCAGCTTGATGAACACGTCCTCGAGATTGGCGGCGCGCGACAGGGCGCGTAGCGCCGTCTGGCCCTGCAGGGCCTCGAGCAGTGGCGCGGCGTCGCGGCAGTAACAGAACGCCGTCTCGCCGGTCACTTCGACGCGCTGGGCGTAGCGGGGTGCGGCATCGCGCGCGAACTCGCGCACCCCGTCGCCGAATATCTCGACCACATGCGGCTCGATCTGCGCGCCGATCAGCGCTCGCGGCGCGCTCTCGGCGATCAGCGAGCCGCGGTCCATGATGCCGACGCGATCGCAGAGCCGCTCGGCCTCGTCCATGAAATGGGTAGTCAGGATGAGCGTGCGCCCGGAGGCGGCCAGGCCCTTGAGCCGGTCCCAGATCAGGTGCCGCGCCTGCGGGTCGAGCCCGGTGGTGGGTTCGTCGAGAAAAATGATCTGCGGGTCGTTGACCAGCGCGCGCGCGAGCGTCAGGCGTCGCTTCATGCCCCCCGAGAGCGTGTCGAGCCGGGAGGCCGCCTTGTCCTCGAGACCGGCGAATTCCAGGAGGCGCGGCACGCGCTCCAGCATGACGCGGCGGGCGATACCGAAATACCGGCCGTAGACCACGAGGTTTTCGGCCACAGTGAAGTCAGGGTCGAGGTTGTCGAACTGTGGACAGACACCGGTCCGTGCGCGGGCTGCGCGCGCCGCAGCCGGCACTGGCAGGCCCGCAAGGGTGATGGTGCCCGCGTCGCTCGCCGTCAGGCCCAGGCAGCACCTGAGCGTCGTGGTCTTGCCGGCCCCGTTGGGTCCGAGCAGGCCATAGCACTCGCCGGCCGCGACGCCAAATGAGACGCCGCGGACGACTTCGGTACCGGAATAGGATTTGTGGAGATCGCGAACCTGCAGCATGCAGGCTAGTGTCTCACGATTTCTCCCCCGGGTAGCCGGGGCACGCGGCTCTAGCGGGCGGCGTAGGCGTCCATCATCAGACCCGTTCCGCCGCCGGAAATATGCGCGACCACCGCGGTGCGCCGGTGCACCTTGGTGACGGCACCCAGGTCGATCGCGAAGGCGAGTTCGACCTGCTGGCCTTTCTTGAGGCCGAGCGAAGCGGTGCGGATGAACACGCCGTTGGCACTGAGGTTGATGGCGCGGCACAGGCGACGCTTGCCCGCCGGCATCATGATGTACACCGTAGTGCGCGCCCGGTGGCGTGTGTGCAGGCGTCGTTCCATGTGCTTGCAAAACCCCTGGGGCCGGTTATCCGATGTCTCGGCTATGGACCCGGCCAGCTTCGATTATGCATGGATCCGGCACGAATCCAACCCTGAGCTAACTTAATCAAGACGTAAACGAATCGCAACCGGACAATGATCGGAAAGCTTAAGACGCCAGGCGTCGGCGGCGGAATAAGTCAGCCGCTCGAAGGAGCCGGCGATCTGGGCGGACGCCAGCGTATTCCCCAGCAGGATGTAGTCGATGAAGCCGGTGTGGGTCTGGCCTGGGTAGCAGTTGCGGAACACCGCGCGGCTCGCGGTGTTGACCAGTGAGGATTCTGGCAAATCGGCTTCGAGACGCGCCCATAGGCCGTCGGCATGCTCGGCGAGCAGATCGCGGTTGAAATCGCCGAGCACCGCAAAACGATGCCTGGCGCGCTGTTGCGATGCCACCCAATCGTGCACGGCCGGCGCCTGCCGGGTCAGGCGCTCGCAGGCGTGCGCCCTTGAATCCAGCGGCTGGCGCCAGCAGCCCGATTTCAGGTGCACCGCGAGCAGATGCAGTTCGCGTGCCGTATCCGGGTAGAGCACTACCGTGGCGCCGCGCCGCAGTTCATCGCCCAGCGAGAGCCCCGCGACATCGGCATCGCAGCGAAACGGCACACCGCGGCGGATGGCGAAGCCGGTGTTCTGCACGGCCCGGCCGCCGGTAAAACAGAACTCGTGCCGGGGGAACACCTGTCGCGCCGCCTCGGGCCCGTCGACTTCCTGCATGGCCACGACGTCGGCATCGAGCGTGCGGGCGACACGGGCCATGGCCGCGAAATCGGTGGCGCTGCGCTCCAGCCTGGCGGCCACGTCGCAGGGAATGCTGCGTGGGTTGCTGCGGTGCGAGCGCTCGTCCCGGGTGCAATCGCCCTTGAGCTCATTGAAGGTAGCCGGGGCCAGGAACCATTCCATGTTCCAGGTGGCCAGCTTGATCGTCGCCGGGGCCTCCGCGGCAACCGCCGCGGCGGCGGCCGCCAGCGTCGCGGTCGCGTACCTGAGGCATTGGCGGAGGCGCAGGGCGGCCCGGGTGCTCATGGCCCGACCTTAAGGTAAATTGCAGCCCGCCGTCACGCCGTTCATCCCCCGCAAACGGCCGCTAATCGGCTGTTTGTGTACGGGGCTCGCGGGGCCCCTAGGATGCGCCCATGGACAAGCACCGGGAATCCGGCTTCACGCTGATCGAACTGATGGTCACCCTGACGGTGGCCGCCATCCTGGTTGGCATCGCGGTGCCGAATATGCGCGATTTCATCCGCAACAACCGGCTTTCAGGCGGCGTCAACGACATGCTGCATTCGCTCCAGGTGGCGCGGAGCGAGGCCATAAAAAGGCAGAACGGTAGCGTCGTCATCTGCGGCACGGCCAATCCCACGGCGGGCGATGCGGCCATGGCCTGCGACTACGCCACCTTCAAGGGCTGGTTCGTGTTCCAGGACACCGATGGCAACTGGCAGCACGGCGCCGCCGAACCGGTGATCGAACGCCACGGGCTGCTGGATGCCGGCGTGACCGTCAAGACGGATGCCACCGACCGTATCATCAGTTTCGGCGCCAGTGGTTTCGCCAATCCGGCCGGAGCGCGCAACCCTACGTCCACGATCGTCCTGTGTGATTCGCGCGGCGTGGTTGCGGCAGGCGGGAGCTCGACGGGCCGGGCGCTGCTCATCACGCAAACGGGCCGCGCCCGTTCTTCAGCGACCTATGCCGATGTCATTGCGGCGCTCGCCAAGGTTGGCGGGGGATGCCCGTGAGGAAACCGGCATTTCACGGCCGCCGGACCGCGCAGGGCTTCACGCTGGTCGAGGCCATGGTCGCGCTCGTCGTGCTGGCGGTCGGCATGCTCGGGATCGCCGGCCTGTACGTCACCACCCTGCGTTCGGGGGGTGGGGCCATCTATCGCATGCAGGCGGTGAATCTGGCCGCCGATCTCGGCGATCGCATCCGCGCCAATCGCCGCGCCAACGTGGCCTACGCTGGCGCGGGAGCCGACAACAATTGCTACGGCGCCGGTTCCGCGGACTGCGGGCCGGCCCAGATGGCGGCCAACGATCTGTTCGTCTGGAATCAGCAGGTGGCCGCCATCCTGCCGGGCGGAAACGCTGTCGTGGCGGTCAACCCCGTGGCCGGTGGCGCACTGTTCACCTACCAGATTACGGTCAACTGGACGGAGAGCGGTGGGGCCACGCCATCCTACCTGCTGACACTGCAGCTATGAACGCCCGAACCCACCGCATTGCGCATGGCCTGCGCCCCGATCAACAGGGCCTGAGTCTCATCGAATTGATGGTGGCGATGACCATTGGCGCGGTGCTGATCTTTGGCGCCACCCAGGTCTTCGTCAACAGCCGCCATGCCTACGGCGTCAATGAAAACGTGGCCCGCATGCAGGAGACCGCGCGCTATGCGATGTCGGTCATCGAGCCGGACGTGCGCATGTCCAACTACCTGGGGCTGCTCAAGGGCGCGGGCGTGATCGGCGGCCAGGCGCCGCAGACCGTCGCCGCCGCCGCGGTGGCGGCCGGCGCCGCGGCGAACGTCTGCGGCACCAATTTCGCCGTCGACCTGAGCACGAACCTGCAGGGCGACAACAACCGCTACTTCATCAGCCCCACGAAACTGGCGGGCTGCGACGTTTTGCCGGACCTGGTCACGGCCGTGGCCTGGCCCAGCAATCCGGTGGCTACGGCCGACACGCTCACCGTGCGGCGCGCCTCCGTGTTCGACAGCGTGCCCGGGCCGGCAGGCCAGCTGCAGGTGTGCACCTCGCGCATTGCCGGGCGCCTGATAAGTGACGGCCTTGCCGCTTCCTGCCCGGCCGCGGTCGCCGGGCAACCCGAAGAGCTGGCGGTCCAGAAGCTGAAGAGCCTCATCGTCGACACGTATTACATATCCCGCAATTCCCAGCAGCAGGTGGGCCTGCCCTCGCTCCGCCGCAAGACGCTGACGACCGCCGGCGGCGTGCCGGTGTTCCGCGACCAGGAGATCATCGCTGGCGTGGAAGACATGCAGGTGCAGTTCGGTATCGATCCGATCGGCAACACCGGCGTCGCCACGCGATATGTCGATCCCAACGATGCGACCGTGCCCGCGACCGCGCAGATCGTATCCGTGCGCATCTGGCTGCTGGTGCGTTCCGATACCTATGAGTCCGGTTTCACCGATGATCGCATCTACCAGTACGCCGATCGCCTGCCGGCGACGCCGAGCGGCGACCTGAACTCCGTAGCCGCCATCGGCAGCGCCTACCAGCCAGCGGCGAACCCCGATGCTTCGCTCACCGGGCCGCGGCATGTGCGCCGGCTGCTGATTTCGCGCACCATCCAGGTACGCAATGCGCTGGGAACCTGAAATCATGCGCAACATTTCCACAGCGGGCAGGAAGCGGCAGCAGGGCGCGGCACTGGTCATCGGCCTGTTGCTGCTCATGGTGCTGACGCTCCTCGCCGTGTCCGGGATGAATTCGGCCAGCCTCGAGTTCGTCATGGCGGGCAACGAACAGTACCGCTCCAACGCTTTCCAGACCGCGGAGACCGGCATCGAGCAGGCCATCTCACAGGGCGTCCTCAACCCGGCCAACGCGACCGAGAATCTCAACGGCGCGGTGACCGCCGACGACACCTGGGCGGCCACGGTGACGGCGCAGCTCGGCGGTGTGCCGCTGCCAGCGATGTGGGGCTCATCCTGGAACAGTTTCTCGACCTATCACTTCGTGGTGGTCAGCACCGGCAATTCCGTACGCAGTGCCCGCGCGATCAATACGCAGGGCCTGGCCGTCATTTCCCCCTGGGATCCGACGGTGCAGAACGATCCGAACCTGGCCGACAACCGGTTGCGCTGAGCGGCGGCCACCTGGAACTGGAGAGCATCATGAAAAGCACATTCAAGACCCTGATCGCGGCGTCGCTACTGGCACTGGCTGCCGGCGTGGGCCCGACGCAGGCACAGCTGCCGCCCAACGTGGTCATCGAGGATGCAGTCGAGACCACCACCGACGCGGTGATCTTTCCCTCCAGCCTCGCCGGCCGCGTCGACGTGCGCAACTGCGTGGGCTGCCTGCACTCCACGCTGCAGCTGGACCAGAACACCCTGTGCATACTCGCGGGTCACACCGTGAGCCTGCGGGAGATGACGGCCTTCGCACGCCAGAATGGCGCACGGCCGCTCACCATCAGTTACCGGCTGCGCGACCTGGTCGTCAGCCGTATTTCGGTACTTGAGAAATAACAGCGCCATGGCGCTGAAGGATCACATCATGCGATTCCCTAAGTCGCGATTCGTTGCAGTGTTGACCGGGTTCCTGCTGTCAGTGGGAGGCGGTTCGGCGGCCCTGGCCGATGACACCGAGATCTTCTTCAACCAGAACAACGGGAACATTCCCGCCAATATTTTGTTCATTCTCGATACCTCGGGAAGTATGAACAGCCTGGTGACGACGCAGAAACCCTACGACCCATCGAATGGCTACAGCGCCGATAAGTGTGCTAGCGCATTCGACAACAACTACTACTACTACAGCGCCAAAGGCCTTCCCGGCTGCGGTTCGGCCGCCAGGATCGCCAAGACCCTGTTCAAGTGCGCGAACATGCTCCCGGCGCTCGGTACGACCGGTTTTGCCACCGATGCCTTTACGCAGTGGGGCTCGGCCGTATCCAGCACCACCACGGGCAAAGGCACGGTTGCCAGGCCCAAGGTGACGAAGTCCACCAATACCTACGGCTGGCAGGCGTCGATCAATGCCGCCAACACCACCGGCTACGTGGAGTGCAAGGCGGACAAGGGCGTCCATGGAAATGGCGTCAATATGACCAACCTGTACGCCTCTACTGATACGTTCTCCTTTCAGACCACGACCACGACGCCCCCGGGCACCGTGACGGTGACGGTCGACACGGTGACGGGCTTTCCCGAGCGGCTGACGGGCGTGTGGGACGCCACCAAGAACTACTTCGCCAGCGCCAGCGGCGGAACCTACACGATCTACACGGGGAACTACCTCAACTACATCAACGATTCCAGCCAGTCGTCGACCAGCTCGAAGATGGCGATCATGCACACTGCCGCGGCCTCGCTCCTCAACAGCATGACCGGCGTGAACGTCGGCCTGATGCGCTACGACTACAAGGGGAGCGGTGGCATGGTGCTGGCGCCGGTCGCGCCGATCGATACCGGCACCAACCGCGCCGATCGCATCAACCTGGTCGACAGCTGGGCGCCAACGGGCGTCACGCCACTGTCGGAGACCTATTACGAGGCGTACCGGTATTTCAGCGGCCAGAGTGTTCAGTACGGCAACAAATCCTTCTCGACCACATGTACGTCATGGAGCGCGGTCGATGGCACTTGCGGCGGCGCGGTCAGCTTCGCCGCGCCCTCGGTCGCCGCGTCCCGGACCGGCGGCACGCTCGCGAGCGCGAACTATGACAGCCCGGCGGATTATTCCTGCCGCAAGAACTTCGTCGTCTACCTGACCGACGGTCTGCCCAACGAGGCGGGCGCTTCGGACGCCGCGATCAAGTCACTGGGGGTCAAGTGCGACGCCTCGGCCTTCGCAGGCGCGCGCGGTGGCCTGTGCACTTCGGCACTCGCGAGCTACCTGTACAACAACGACATGCGACCGGACATCGCCAAGGTGCAGAACGTCACCAGCTATTTCATCGGTTTTGGTACCGACTTTTCCAGTGGCGGTGCGCCTACGGCAGCCTTCACCTACCTCAACAACGCAGCGACGGCCGGCGGCGGCAAGGCTTTCACCGCTACAAACCTGACCGAGCTCACGGGCGCCTTCAACGACATCCTGGCCGAGGTGATCAAGACCAATACCTCCTTCTCCGCGCCCGCCGTGGCCGTCAACGCTTTCAACCGCACGCAGACGCTCAATGACCTGTACGTGTCCGTGTTCAGCCCGCACCTGGATTACCACTGGCCGGGCAACGTCAAGAAGTACAAGGTGCTGAACGGCCAGGTGCAGGACTCGCTCGGGGCCGCGGCCGTCGATCCCAACACCGGATTCTTCACCGATACGGCCAGAAGCTACTGGAGCAGCGCGGTGGATGGAGCCGACGTAACCCAGGGCGGCGCCGCAGGCAAGCTGCCCGATGCCGCCGTGCGCACCGTTTACACCTACACCGGGGGCAGCTTCCCCAGTAGTCTGACGCCGCTGACCGATTCGAGCGTCACCGACGCCGACCTGAACATCGGTGCCGTCGGCGACCCGCTGCGGGCCGACCTCGTAGACTGGGCCCTGGGCCTCGACGTGCAGGATGTCATTCCGCCCGCGGGCACGAGCGACTCCCGGCATGAGATGGGCGATCCGATCC
This sequence comes from Gammaproteobacteria bacterium, assembly GCA_025357915.1. GTDB lineage: Bacteria > Pseudomonadota > Gammaproteobacteria > Steroidobacterales > Steroidobacteraceae > FEN-1191. Next base: position 8,737 of record JANYLH010000072.1, on the reverse strand, counting down.
ATACGCAGCCGGTGGCCATGATCTACGGCAAGAACTCCGACGGCACGGACGACACCGTGATTTTCGTGCCCACCAACGATGGTTACTTCCATGCCATCAATGCCACTGCCAATCCGGATGGCAGCGATAACGCCACCAGCGGTCAGGAATTGTGGTCGTTCATCCCGAAGGAAATGCTGCCGCACCTCAAGGACCTGTACAACAACAACTCGATGACCACCAAGCACTACGGGCTGGACGGCTCGATCGCGGTGCTCAAGTACGACATCAACGGCGACGGCACCATCAACGGCAATGACCGTGTCATCCTGTTCTTCGGCACAGGCCGTAATGCCGATGCCGCGGTGTACTACGCGCTCGATGTCACCGACAAGAACAATCCGCAGATCCTGTGGACGGTCGACGGCGCGACGCTGCCCGGCCTCGGCCAGGCCTGGTCAACCCCGGTCATCACGCGTGTGAACGTCGGAGGCGCAACCCAGAATTCGCAGCGCATCGCACTGGTCATTGGCGGCGGCTACGATGCCGCCGAGGACAACAGGGCCTATTACCCGGCGGATACGGTGGGAAATCGCATTTATATGGTCGACGCACTGAAGGGCAGCCTGCTATGGAGCGCGGGCAACAGCGGCGCCAGTTTCAACAGTGCGCGCATGGATCACGCCATTCCGAGCCCGGTGACCGTGCTCGACCTCGATGGCGACGGCTATGCCGATCGCATGTACGTGGGCGATATGGCCGCGCAAGTGTGGCGGTTCGATATCACCAACGGCAATCCGGCGGCGAGCCTGGTGGCCGGCGGCGTCATCGCCTCGCTCGGCACCAAGGAAGACGCCATTCACGCCGCGGCGGATGTGCGCCGCTTCTACAGCGCCCCGGATGTGGCCGCCGAGCAGAAACCCAAGGTCCGTCCCTTCATGAGCATTGCGCTGGGCTCGGGCTACCGCGGCCATCCTCTCGACAGCACGGTGCACGACCGCTTCTACGACATTCGGGACTACAACGGCTTCCAGCAGATGCCGCAGACCTATTTCGACACCCTGACGCTGGTGCGCGACGCACTGAGCGCCGGCGTGCCGGCGTCCAGGCTCATCGACATTACCGGGTCGGCGACCCCGACGCTGCCGACCGACGCGCTTGGCTGGCAGCTCAACCTGAATACGCATTCCGACTGGGCTGCCGGCGAGAAATCACTGGTGCCCTCGCGGACCTTCAGCGATCACGTGATCTTCACCACCTATTCGCCAAACACCACGCCCTCGGCGGATCCATGCTCGGGCATAGGCACGGGCACGAACCGCGTCTACGTGGTGAGCGTGTTCGACGGGTCGCCGGTGATCGATCGCAACAACGACGGCGCGCTCGCCACCAGCGAACGCAGCCAGGATCTGCGCCAGGGCGGTATCGCCCCGGAAACCGCGTTCCTGTTCCTTGCTCCTGATCCGAACGGCTCCGCTGGCGGCGGCGGTGGCGGCGGTGGCGGGGGACAGGTGACCTGCCTGTCAGGCGTCGAAGTTCTGAATGTCTGCACCAACTTCAACCAGCGTCGCAAGACATACTGGCGTGAAGGCATGGCCAACTAACGCCAGGGGTATGACCATGATCAGGCAGTCACTCAATATCCACTCGCGCGACCGTGCGCGCGGCTTCACGCTGATCGAGCTCATGGTGGTCATTGCCGTGATCGCGATACTGAGCACCATCGCGGTATCGAGCTACCGCAACTACGTGATGCGCGCGGCGCGCACCGAGGGCCGCATGGCGCTGCTGGCCATCCAGGTGGCTGAGGAGAAGTACTTTCTGCAGAACAACCAGTACGCGCAGGGTATCGCCACGGTGGTCGCGGCGCCTCCGGCCGGGCTGGGTGTCAATCTGACCGCCGCCGGCGTGACTACCGGCGGCAAATACACCATCAGTTTCGCGGCGGCCTCGGCGACCACGTACACGCTGCAGGCCGATGCCACCGGCAGCCAGACCGACGACACGACCTGCCTGAAGTTCACGATCAACGAGCAGGGCGCGCGCACGCCCAACGACGCCAGCGGCTGCTGGCGCTAGCGCGCCGCCGCAATTATTCCCCGGGACAAGCGAGTGCGCGCGGCGGGTATCGCTACCCGCCGCGTGCGCTTGCCGTCAGCTTCGAAATGGTCTCAGAAGACCCGGAACAGCCGGAACCCCGGGTCGATCGTGTAGCGCAGGACGTTCAGGCGCCGGCGCTGGCTGGCCGGCGATTTGCCCCGCTGGCTGCTGGTCCCCGGCGTGCTGGCGTCGAGCGCCGGCACGGACTCTGCCTTGTCACCGGCAAAACCGCTGCCGGCCGCTGGTTTGAAGTTCAGTTCGCTCATGCTCGTGCTCCTTTGTCTCTAAACAGGTAGGCAATCAATATGATTAGCTCTACAAACCATATGGTAACCCATACTGTATGCACTGCAAGAGACAAGACGGTTACAAGTTCATGAAATGTTCGTGATGTGAACTATTTCACAATAGAACCAATGTGGGCTGGCCCCTGCACCGCTGTGGTGCGGCGCAGGCGGCTCGCGGCGCTGGCCGGCCCGGGGCGGCCCGGGGCGGCCCAGCGGTGGTGGGCGGCCGGGCGCTAGGCCAGGAAGGCGCGGATTTCGGCGTCGAAGCGCGGGATGTCGACCAGGAAGGCGTCATGCCCCTCGAGCGAGGGGAGCCGCGTGAATTTCGTGCGCACGCCGCAGCGCTCGAAGGCCTCGGCGAGCGCCGCCTGTTCGTGGATCGGGTAGAGCAGGTCGCTCTCGACGCCGATCACCAGCGCGTCGCGCAGCCTGCTGCCTGCGAACGCCGCCTGGTACGAACCGCCGTGCTCGGCCAGGTCGAAGCGGTCCATCGCACTCGACAGGTACAGATAGCAATTGGGGTCATAGATGCGGACGAAACGTTCCGCCTGTGCCTCGAGGTAGCCCTCGACGGCGAAGCGCGGCGCGAACGGGCTCGTGCGCAGGGCCATGCCGGCCAGTGGCTCGCGCCCGAAGCGCTGGCGCCACTCGGTCGCCGAGCGGTAAGTGATCGTGCCGAGCTTGCGCGCCAGGCGCATGCCATTGCGTGGCGGGTGGTCGGGGGAATAATTGCCGCCCTGCCAGTCGGGGTCGCGCAGCACCGCCTCGCGCTGCACAGATCGCAGGGCGATCGCAAAGGGCGAGGCCGCGGGCGATCCGGAGATGCTGACCAGGCGTCGCGCGCCCTGGGGGAACAGCGCCGCAAAGGCGGCGACCACCGACCCGCCGAGCGAGGCACCCATCACGACTTCGAGTTGCTCGATGCCCAGCGCGCGCGGCTTCGAATCCGGAGCGCGCGATGTCTTCCAGCGCCACTTCGGGAAAGGCGAGCCGGTAACGCTCACCCGTGGCCGGGTCGATGCTCGTCGGGCCGGTCGAGCCGAAACAGCTGCCGAGCGAATTGACGCACAGCACGAAATTGCGGCTGGTGTCGATCGCCAGTGCCGGACCGATCATGCGCTGCCACCAGCCGGGCGCTGGATTCCCGGCCGTGGCCGCAGCGTGTGCAGAAGGGGACAGGCCGGTGAACAGCAAAATGGCGTTATCGCGCGCCTCATTCAGCCGGCCCCAGCTTTCGTAAGCGATGCGCGCGCCGTGCAGTACGCCGCCCCGGTACATCGGAAATGGATCAGGCAATGCCACGCTGTCGGGCGCGTGTCCGCTCGTGGCAGGTGGTGCAGGCTGCGTGCGGGGCGCGTCGATCACGCGTGACTCAGCCTTCCGGATCGGACCCATCCGGGATTCCTTCAAACAACACAGTGCTCATGTAGCGCTCGCCGGTGTCGGGCAGCATGGCGAGGATCGCCGCGCCCGGGCCGGCCTCTTTCGCCACCTTGAGTGCCGCGGCAAAAGTGCCGCCGCTCGAGATGCCGACGAAGATGCCTTCCTGGCGTGCGAGCTGGCGCGCGGCGTCGATCGACTCGGCGTCCGTGACGGTGACGATGCGGTCGGCCACGTTGCGGTTGAGCACCGCAGGGATGAAGTCGGGCGTCCAGCCCTGGATCTTGTGCGGCGCAAACGGCTTACCGGACAGCAGTGCCGCGCCCTCGGGCTCAGTGGCGATGATGCGCACCTCGGGTCGCGCGAGGCGGATCATCTCGCCCGCGCCCGTCATGGTGCCGCCCGTTCCCCAGCCGCTCACGAAGTAATCGAGCCGCTTGCCGGCAAAGTCGGAAAGAATTTCCGGACCCGTGGTGCTGCGATGATAGGCCGGGTTAGCCGGGTTCTCGAACTGGCGCGCGAGGAACCAGCCGTTCTTCTCGGCGAGTTCCGCGGCCTTGCGCACCATGCCGGTGCCACGCCCGGCCGCTGGCGTCAGGATCACCCTGGCGCCGAGCATGCGCATGATCTTGCGGCGCTCGATCGAGAAGGTCTCGACCATGACGGCGACGAATGGATAACCCTTGACCGCGCAGACCATCGCCAGCGCGATGCCGGTGTTCCCGGAAGTCGCCTCGACCACCGTCTGGCCGGGTTTGAGTTCGCCCCGCCGCTCGGCGTCTTCGATGATGGCGATGGCCAGGCGGTCCTTGACTGAGCCCAGCGGGTTGAAGAATTCGCACTTCACGTACATGGTCACGCCGGCCGGCGCGAGGCGCTGGATGCGGACGACGGGAGTGCGGCCAATGGTGCCGAGTATGTTGTCGTAAATCATGTTGCCGGCACTCTAATGCCCCGGTCCGGGGCAAGCGATAAAGAAAAAGCCATCCGCTGATAACGCGTTGTTATAATTTCGGCACCACGACGGCCATAGACTCATGCCATGAATTTCCACCAGTTGCAGTACGCGGTGGCCATTGCGCGCCACGGCCTGTCGGTCACGCAGGCGGCCTCGGCGCTCGGTACTTCGCAGCCCGCGATCAGTCGCGCGCTCAAGGCCCTGGAGCGGGAGCTGGGTTTCGACCTGTTTGTGCGCGAGGGCCGCGCCTTCTCGCGCATCACTCCGCAGGGCGCCCGCGTGCTCGAATACGCGACCCGCGCGCTCGCGGAGATCGACAGTCTCAAGGCGGTGGCTGCCGATCTGAACCAGGACAACCGCGGTACGCTCTCCATCGCCACCACGCATACCCAGGCGCGTTATGTCCTGCCGCCCGTGGTGCAGACCTTTCGCGAACGCTACCCCGAGGTCGAACTCCACCTGCACCAGGGCACCTCCGAGCAGATCGCGGAAATGGTCGCGACCGATCGCGTGCAGCTGGCGATCGCCACCGGTTCGGACGGCCTGTTCCCCGGGCTCGTGCTGTTGCCGGTGTACCGCTGGCACCGCCAGGTGATCGTGCCGAAGCACCATCCGCTCGCGGGCACTCGCAAGCTCACGCTCCAGGAGCTGGCAAAGTATCCGCTCGTCACCTATGTGTTCAGTTTTTCCGGCGCCTCCTCGCTCCAGACCGTGTTTTCACGCGAAGGTCTGGTACCGAAGGTCGCACTGACCGCGCGCGATTCCGACGTCATCAAGACCTATGTGCGATTGGGCCTGGGCGTCGGCATCGTCGCCAGCGTGGCGATTGAGCCGGTGCATGATGCCGACCTGGTGGTGCTCGACGCCTCGCACCTGTTCCCGCTGCACACCACCTGGGTGGGTTTCCGGCGCGGCACGCTGCTGCGCAATTTCGCCTACGATTTCATGCAGCTGTTCGGCCCGCACCTGACACACCAGCTGATCGATCGCGCGATCGAGGCCCGCGACGGCGACGGCCAGAGCGAGCTGTTCCGCAAGATTTCCCTGCCCGCGCGCTAGCGGGCCAGCGCGCGGCCTGAAGTGGAGCGGATCCAGAAACTGCTCGCGACTTCGGGCCACGGCTCGCGGCGCGAGATCGAACAGTGGATACGCGACGGGCGCGTGACGCTCAAGGGTCGCGTCGTACAGCTTGGCGAGCGGGCCGCCGCCGGCGCTGACCTGCGCCTGGACGGCCAGCCGCTCGCGAGCGCAGCGCCGCCGGCGCGCGCGGTGCTCATCTACCATAAGCCGGTCGGTGAAGTGACCACGCGTCACGATCCGGCCGGGCGGCCGACCGTGTTCGAAAGACTTCCGGCGCCGCCCAGTGGCCGCTGGGTCGTGATCGGTCGGCTGGACGTGAACACCACCGGGCTCCTGCTGTTTACCAATGACGGCGCGCTCGCCCATCGGTTGATGCACCCATCGGCGGAAATCGAACGCGAGTATCTGGTCCGGGTCCATGGCCGGCCAGGCCAGGACGTGATCGACCGGCTCCGCCGGGGAGTGATGCTGGAAGACGGTCCCGCCAGCTTCGGGCGGATCGAGGCGGGTGGTCACAGCGAGAGCCACAGCTGGTACCGGGTGACGCTCCGTGAGGGTCGCAACCGCGAGGTGCGCAGGCTCTGGCAGGAGGTGGGGTATGAGGTCAGCCGCCTGACGAGGCTCCGCTATGGTCCGGTGGGGCTCCCTGAGGACCTGCGACCGGGCGCCTGGCGCCTGATGTCGCCTGGCGAGGGTCTCCTGTTATAATAAGGAGTATGGACATCACCTCAAGACGGGAAAAGCCTCGATCTCCGTCAATCATGGGCCTAATACCCGTGATTGTGGTGCTATTTGTCACGATAACGTGCGGCCTTTCGAGTCGCGCGGCAGTGGCTGGCGACTCCGTCCGGATCACCACCAGCTTCGACGTCAAATATGCGAGCGCAGTGCTGCGCCAGGTCACCCACCTGTTCAGCGCCGGGTTTGGCGCGGCTGAAGCCAACCGCGTGGACCAGGACATCAACGGACTGAAACCTGACCAACCCAAGGTCTGGCAGTTCAAGGTCCAGTATCAGGGCAAGGCGGAATTGCTGGAAATCCTGGCCCGCATGGACGATCTGGGGATGATCGATCTCGATTTTTCCGCGAGCCCGGATGCCGCACCGGCGGTTCGGGCGGCTGTCGATAATTACCTCAACGCCCGCGGGCACTGATCCTGCGGCGCCTGCTTGCGGCCCGCAAGCGGCCCGGGCGGCCTGACGCGCTGCGAAATAAAGGCGCGTTTGGCCCGAAAACTGCATTGACACCCTGCGGCTGCGAAATCAGAATACGCGGCTCGTTTTTTCTTGGGAGGGGTACCCAAGCGGCCAACGGGAGCAGACTGTAAATCTGCCGGCTTACGCCTTCGTAGGTTCGAATCCTACCCCCTCCACCATGGGTGACACCCGTGGACGAGGACGGCGAGCGAGCGGGCAGATTGGAGTCGGTGGGTCGGGTACTGCCATTGTCAGGACCACTGGCGGGTGTAGTTCAATGGTAGAACCTCAGCCTTCCAAGCTGATGGTGTGGGTTCGATTCCCATCACCCGCTCCAGTTTTTCTGGCGGTGATCGGAGGCGTGCAGGGCGGCTGAGGTTTCGAGGTACTTGCCCACGTAGCTCAGTCGGTAGAGCACGTCCTTGGTAAGGACGAGGTCACCGGTTCGATTCCGGTCGTGGGCTCCAGTCGACCGGAGCCGGGTTTTGGTTTTGGGTTTTTCTAGGTTCTGAATTTTTTTAATGGACGCGCTTCGCTTTTGGCGAAGCGCGTTGATTCCTGCGCGAAGCGCATGGCAATTTTGAGGGTTAAGGCATGTCAAAAGAGAAATTTGAGAGAAACAAGCCGCACATCAACGTGGGGACGATTGGACACGTAGATCACGGCAAGACGACGCTGACGGCGGCGCTGACCAAGGTGATGGCCGAGACCTATGGGGGCCAGTTCATGGCCTATGACCAGATTGACAAGGCTCCGGAGGAGAAGGCGCGCGGCATTACCATTTCCACCGCGCACGTGGAGTACCAGAGCAAGGAGCGCCATTACGCGCACGTTGATTGCCCCGGGCACGCTGACTATGTGAAGAACATGATCACGGGAGCGGCGCAGATGGACGGGGCGATTTTGGTGGTTTCGGCCGCGGATGGGCCGATGCCCCAGACGCGGGAGCACATTTTGCTGGCCCGCCAGGTGGGTGTTCCCTACATCGTGGTGTACATGAACAAGGCCGACATGGTCGATGACAAGGAGCTGCTCGAGCTCGTTGAGATGGAAGTGCGCGAGCTGCTGAGCGTGTACAAGTTTCCTGGCGAGAAGACCCCGATTGTGATCGGTTCGGCGCTCAAGGCGCTGGAAGGGGACAAGAGCGAGATTGGCGTTCCCTCGGTGGTGAAGCTGGTGGAGGAGATGGATCGGTATTTTCCGGTGCCCAAGCGCGACATTGAGAAGCCGTTTTTGATGCCGGTGGAAGACGTATTTTCGATCTCGGGCCGCGGCACGGTGGTGACCGGGCGCATTGAGCGCGGGATCGTCAAGGTGAACGACGAGGTGGAGATCATTGGGCTGAAGGCGACGCTCAAGACGATCTGCACGGGGGTGGAGATGTTCAGGAAGCTGCTCGATGAGGGGCGCGCCGGGGACAACGTCGGGGTGCTGCTGCGCGGCACGAAGCGTGAGGAAGTTGAGCGTGGCCAGGTGCTGGCCAAGCCCGGCTCCATTACCCCGCACACGCAGTTTGAGTGCGAGGTGTACGTGCTGACCAAGGAAGAGGGCGGGCGGCACACGCCGTTTTTCAAGGGGTACCGGCCGCAGTTTTACTTCCGCACCACCGATGTGACCGGACTGATTGAGTTGCCGGCGAACACCGAGATGGTGATGCCGGGGGACAACATCAAGATGAACGTCGACCTGATCGCACCGATCGCCATGGAGGAAGGCCTGCGCTTCGCCATCCGCGAGGGTGGCCGCACCGTGGGCGC
>JANYLH010000062.1 GCA_025357915.1 Gammaproteobacteria bacterium | reverse complement strand
GCGGCGAAGGCGCGCGCGCCCTGCGGATCGAGCTGCAGGTAGTCGAGGCGCTTGCGCAGCACGAGCAGGATTGCATCCTGTTCGTTGCTGCGCCAGTAACGCCAGCCGCCGACGGCGGCCAGTCCCCCGAGAACTCCCGCGATCACCTGGCGGCGCGAGGCCATGTCAGGCCGCGCTCGCAAACAGGTGGTCCGCGGCCCACAGCGATAGCGCGCTGACGGTCACGGTGGGATAGGCGGGCGTCGCCGTGGGGAACGCGCTGGCGCCCAGTACCAGAAGGTTGCGGTACTGGTGATGCACCAGGTGGCGATCGACGATGCTGGTCGCCGGATCTTCGCCCATGACCACCGTGCCCTGGATATGCGCGGTGGTGTCGCCAAGGCTGGTACTGACGATGCGCTCGATTGGCAGCGCGGCCGACAGCTTGCCGACCATCTGCGGGACCAGGTCCACGCCGCGTTGCGCGTAATCGGAATAGCCGCGGAACTGCGTGACCGCCAAGCGCGGATTCGGGCCGTAAATGCCGACGGTATTGTCTTCGCGTGGCAGCTCGTCGAACATGAAGCGCATGCAGGTGCGCTCGTTCCAGCGGCCACGCTCCATGCGGAGTGAGGCGCTCTGGTAGGCGAAGGGCGAGTTCCAGGTTTCGATCAAGCAGGCGGCATGCTCGCGGCGATGCTCGCCCTCGTAGAACAGGTAGCCGTTGCCGGAGATCATGGAGCTGCCGTTGTAGGATTTGACCCCGCCGAGATCCAGGCATACATCAATTGACATCTGCTCGTGCAGGCGCTTGCCGAGCAGCGGATGCGCAATGCCGGAGCGCAGCAGGATGTGCGGATTAAATAGTGCGCTGGCGCCGAGCACGAACAGCGGTGCCTGGACACGTTCGTTGCGCCCGCCACTCGTGTAGCGCAGCGCGCTGACCGCGCCGCCCGCGGTCTCGAGGGCCTCGACCTCGGCATGCAGGCGCAGTGTGACGCGGGGATCCTGGTAGGGCGCGCTCAGGCCATTCTGGATGGTGAACTTCGCATCGACCGGGCACAGCTCGCAGATGCCGCTGGCGCAGCAGGCGGCGCGCGTCGGCGTCGGCACGCTGGCGCGGGCGGTCGCCGGGTGGAACCAGCCGTCAGGGAAATGCTTCTTCAGCAGCGCGTCCGGGTCGGACATTCGGTGCGGCGGGAGGGGAAACGGGCGCGAGCGCGGCATCGGGCTGTCGGGCGGCCCGGACACTGCCATCACGGTCTCGACCACGCCGTAGTGCTGCTCGAGATCGTCATAGCGCAATGGCCAGTCGCTGCCAACGCCATAGCGAGAGTGCAGCTCGAAATCTCCGGGCATCATCCGCGTTGCACCGCCCCACCAGCACTTGGAGTTGCCGCCGAAGCCGGGGCTGGTGAGCCATTCCTTCTCGGGTGTCAGGTTCACGAACACGTCTTCGGGCGCGAGGCTCGAAGTGCGGCGCTGCTCGAGCTGCCAGGGCTTGGGATCCGCGCCGCCGCGCTCCAGCACCAGCACGCGGGCCGTGGGATCCGCGTGTTCGAGGTAGCGCATCAGGAAGAACGAGCCGGCAAACCCGGTACCGACGATCACCACGTCAAATTGCGTCTGTTCGGCACTCATCGCTGGCGGGCCAAAGGCTTCCCGGGACGAAAGGAAGGCATACCTTACGTCACCTGCACAGGGCCGTCGTGTCGGCATTCACAGTACGAGAGGATAGCGATGCCGGCGACGTTGAACAGCTCGCCGGCCAGGATGCCGTACAAGGCGCCGACCACGCCCACAAGACGCATGCAAAGGAAACTCACGGTCAGCGACAGCAGTGCGCTGGCCAGCGTCAGCGCGGCGAGCGAGCGGAACCGGCCGCGTGCCGCCAGCAGGTAGAGCAGCTGATCGCGGCAGACCATCAGCACGAAGGCCACCGACCATAACTGCAACAGCAGATCGCGCTGTGCGAACGATTTCTTCAGGATGTGGGTGAAGATCCAGTCGCGCATCAGCCACATGATGCCGATATAGATGATCGACAGCAGCGCGATGCCGGCTGCGACCAGCAGCAGGCGGCGAAACACCTGCTGCGGCTTGTGCTGCAGCAGCCAGCCGGCGGTCGTCGGCAGCATAAGCGTGCCGATACCCGTCGAGAGCAGGTTGATCGGCATCATCAGCAGCCGCGTGCCCGCGATCGCCGCCACCGCCGACACGCTCAGCGTGCCGGCGACCAGGTAGTTGTAGCCCTGGCTGAATGTCCAGTGGATCGCCGCACCTGCTGCCGACCAGGTCGCGAGCGGTGCGATCTCCAACAGGATGCCGCGCGCACCCTCGATATTCCAGGCCTCGTGGCGCCATAGGGCGCGCGCCAGAGCCAGGCCGCCGATACCCGCCGCGACTCCCAGTGCCGCGACGGCCGCGCTTGCCTGCCAGGGTGCCAGTGTGGCCGCAGCCGCGCCAGCCACCAGCAGCACCGCATAGACCGCATCAGCGCGAAAGACTTCACCCGGGCGGCGATAGCCCAGTAGCACCATGCGGAAGAATTCGCGAAACAGGGCGGCGGCGGTCGCGATACCCGCGGCCAGCAGCAAGATGGCGGTGCCGCCGGGTAGTCGCCCGCCCGCCCATAGCAGCGTCGTGACTCCGGTGACCAACAGGGCGAACAGCGGCAATAACCGGCGCTGCTCTCGGAACAGCCCGCCAATGAGTTCGCGCCGCCCGGTGGATTCCAGCCGCGTCATGCGCGTGACCATCGCCGGCTGGATGAACGCATTCTGCAGGCTGCTGAGCAATGCGACTGCGTTGCCCACCAGCACGTAGTAGCCGTACTGCGCCTCGGGCGTGCGGCGGATGAGGATCAGACCCACCAGCAGGTTGGCCGCCGACAGCATGGCCTGAGTCATCACGGCGCTGCCGAACATGCGCACGAAGCCGCCCGGCTGGCCGCGCGGGCTCACGGCCGCTCGCGCTCGGTACGCACCCACGAGCTGCCACCACCGGGCTTGAGCATCACCGCCAGCTTCCAGACCAGGAAGACCGGCGCAGCGGCCAGATCGAGCAGGCCGCGCCAGCCGACGCCGCTCAGCCACCAGCCGCGCAGCACGTACAACGCCAGGCTGGCCGCGCAGGCCAGGCTTAGCGCGAGCCATGCAGCGGCAGGATGACCCAGCCATTGCCATAGCAGCGCCAGTCCGGCGAGCGCCAGCACGTTCAGTACCACGTAGCTGAGCGGTAGCACGAGCAGGTCGCAGGCCAGGTCCAGGCACACGGCGCTGGGGCGCGTCAGCCCGGCGCGCAGCAACGGCAGCGCCTGTGTCCGTATCAGGGCGAAACGTCCGCGCTCCCAGCGGCGGCGCTGCGACCCGGCCGCAGTGGCACGCGTGAGCATTTCGGCGTTGGCAAGCGCCTCACCGGCGTAGTGCACGCGCACGCCCGCCAGTCCGAGCGCCACGCCGTACTCGAGATCCTCGGCAAGCGAATAGGAATGGAATGGCACGCGGCGCAGTAGCTCGTGCGTGACGCACCAGCCGTTGCCGCGTATCCCGGCCGACACGCCCAACCGTGCGCGTGCGCGCGAGCGCACGATATGGAACGAGCCCTGCGCGATGGTGATCAGTCGGGTGCGCCACGCCGCCAGCGCGTTCAGCACGCCGTTGTGCACCTGCACCGCCGCGGCGCCGGCTTCGAGGCGCGCGGCGCAGGCGACCAGCAGGTTGGCGGAGACTTCCGAGTCGGCATCGATGACCAGTACCGCGTCGGCGGAGGCGTCAGCAGCGCTCGCGGTAAAGGCGTGCTCAAGCGCGTAGCCCTTGCCGCGGCGGGCCAGGTCATTACGCACAAGCACGGTGGCGCCGGCTGCCCGGGCGACTTCCGCCGTGCTGTCGCTGCAGTTGTCCGCGACCACCAGCAGCCGGAACCGGTCCGCAGGCCAGTCGAGCGCAAGCACGCTTGCCACGGTGCGCACGATGCCTGCAGCCTCGTTGTGTGCCGGCACGATCACATCGAAGCACAGCGTACGTGCGCGGCAGGCCGGCGCCGGGAGCGATGCCGAGAGCAAGGTCAAAACCAGCAAGTAGGCGCAGGCCAGCACCGCGGGCACGCTCAGCAGCAGCAACAGCAGGATCGTCGCCGCGGTCACGGTTCGTCCCGGCGCTTATGGTCGATACGCCGCGCGGACCGCACCAGCAGCACGAGATCGCGCCGTGCGCGATATACCGTCCACAGCAGCAGCGCGAGCGCCGTGTAGTTTGCGAACAGTGCCACGCCGCCGGCCGCCAGCGCCAGCAGCAGTGTCGCCAGCACGAAGAACATGAGGCGGATAAGCGCCGGCCGCAGATCGGGCCAATTCTTGCCGCCGTAGCGGTAGACGTAGTACGGCACCCAGCGCGCGACCACGTGCGCCACCAGCGCGGCCACGCCGATCAGCGGCACCGGCACCAGCACGGCGAACGCCGCGGTGCGGGCCAGTTGCAGTACGGAAAACATCCACACTCGCGAGCCCTTGTCCATGCGGTTGTAAAGCCAGAACCAGCCGTAGGTGCCGAGCAGCAGCGCGGCCCAGCGCAGTCCGTCTGCTGGCGCCGGCAATCCTGGGTAGCGCAGCGCGTAGATGCCGGCCGTGCCAAGTGCGGCGGCCCACAGCCAGGGCTGCACCGCAGGCGTTGCCACCGGGCTGTCGAAGAATGCGGCGGTAAGTTTCGGGTCCCGCTCGTAGTCACGCGCCACCAGGTCGTTGTCGACGTAGCCGCGTTCATAGATTGCCCAGAAGGAAAGCAGCAGCAGCAGCAGGCCCGCGCCGTGATACAGCGGATGCGCCGCCAGCGCGATCGAACTCAGCACCCAGTAGGCGAAATCGTCCTGCAGTACGCCGCGCAGAAAATTGCGTTCGCCCGGTCGCTTGACGCGCCCCAGGTACTCGGTTGGTAGGTATACGTCGCCGAGCGCCGCGACGCATCGGGCCTCGGGCCACAAAACGTGCAGCGGACGTGCGCAGGCGTCGAGCAGCAGCTGGTCGTCGGGCGAGTCAGTCAGCACCATCGCCCCGGCGACGGTGCTGGCGCCGAGAGCGTCCTTCACGCTCTGCAGTTTGCCGCGGCGCCGGTCGGCGAATGCCACGCGCGCGGCGATGATGCGCGTGTCCGGGAGCGCGAAGGCCGCGATCAGTGGTTCCACCACCGGCCGGAAGCCGACGGTAGCGACGGTCAGCGACAATGCGCGCGCGCGCAAGGCGGCCAGCAGGGCCGTATTGCCGTGCGCCGCGGCCAGCTGGGGCGCACGCCGCCGCCAGCGCAGCAGCGTCCACGGCATCAACGCCATGATCAGGCCGACGCGCCAGACGTCGCGCGTTGGCGGACCGCCGCTCCAGTGCCAGGGCTTGAGCACATCGATGCATTTCAGCAGCAGCACTGCCAGCAGGCCGGGCCGCGCCGTATCGAGGAAGTCCTCAGTGGAATTACGCAGGTAAAGGGTCTCATCGAGATCGACGAGCAGCGTGCCGCGGTGCGCGCCGAGTTCGGCAAGCGCTGCCTCCGGCGTGCGCTGCTGCGATCCGGTGGCCGCAGACATCAGAAGTTGTTGAGCACGGCGCCGAGCAACTGCGATTCCGCGGTCGCCAGGCGACGCAGCAGTTCCTTGATGGCGCTGTAGGGGGTACTGGCGGCGCGATTCACCACCAGGGAGCGACCGGCGACCGTCGCCACCGCCAGGCCGTCGGCGTAGTCGGCGACGGGCGGAGTGTCGATGATCACGAAGTTGTAGTTGCTGTTCCACTCATCAACCAGTTTCTTGAAGTGCGCATCGGACAACAGCTCCAGCGGATTCGGCGCGGCGCCTCCGGATGCGATCAGATGCATCTGCTCGAAGCCCTGCACGGCGTGAATGTAGGGGTTGTTGCGCTGGGCGATGGCTTGCGCCAGGCCGCGATGAACATCGGTGCCATCGAACAGCAGGTGCTGCCGCGGCCGGCGCAGGTCGGCGTCGACCAGCAGCGTGCTGCGCCCCAGTTGCGCAAAGGCGATGGCCAGTTCAGCCGCGAGCTGCGAGCGACCTTCCCCAGGCAGCGGGCTGACGATGGCGATGCTTACCGCGCGGTTGGAGCCGTCGGCAAGCAGCATCAATTCCGTTCGCAGGGCCCTGAGCTTCTCGGATCTGGGGCTGTAAGGTTCGTGCACGATGACCAGATTTCTTCCGGGCTGGACCTGGTGGCCGATGCGGCTGAGCATCCTGCGCACTCGCCCCGAGCCCTTCTGGATCGCGGCTTCTACCAGCCCCGGCTCGCCACGACTCGCTGGCCGGCGCGCCCAGGCGCGCGCGTCTTCGATATCCGCGGCGGTGACCAGGCCCAGCTGCAGGGCAGCCTCGCCGAAACTGCGGCCGGACACCTGCATCTGCAACGTGATCTGGTCGAGGCCCTCGGTCGAGATTTTGCAGGTGTCGGTCAGGATCGGGCGTAAGTCGGTCTCGCCGGTAGCCCGATCGTCATCGGTGCCGCCGTTGCTCATGCGCGCGGCACCAGCGCTGCCACGACGTCAAATTCCGCAAGCACCGGAATCCCCAGGTCCCTCTCGAGGTCGTCGCGGCAGCGCACGCGTCGATTGAGGACGAGCTCATACGTCAGTGGCCCGAGCAGTCCGCACACCAGTGACGCCAGCGCCGCGGCCAGCAGCAGCTTCATCTTCTTGGGCCGTGCCGCTTCCAGTGGGACCTGCGCGCGGCTGACCAGGGTGACATTGCTGTACTTGCCGCCCGCGGCCGCCATAATCTGGTCGTAGCCTTCGAGCGCACGCTTGTAGACCGTCTGCGCCGATTCGAGCTCAAGCAGCAGTTTGGCGCCTTGGTCCTGGAATTTCCTGACTCCAAGCACCTTGCCGCGCTGCTCGGCCACCGCGCTGGCCATTTTTCTCTCCAGCAATTGGGCGGCGGACAGGTCCGAGGCCGAGCCACGCGTATAGGTGCCAATCTCCGCATTGATGGAGTTCTGCGTGGCGCTGATCTGCGATTGCAACTCCACTACCCTGGGGTGATTAGCCCCGAGTGTGGTGCGTGCCTGCGCCAGTTGGGACTGTTGCAACGCCAACTGCGTCTTCAGTCCCTGCACCAGGTTTGAAGCGATCACCTCGCCGCTTACCGATTGGTTGCCGCTCTGCTTCACTTCCGCGTTGCGCCGCAGGTTCTGCGCTTCCTGATAGCGTTGTTCGAGGCTGGTGAGCAAGGCCTCTTCCGTATCGGTATTGCTGGCCTGAAGTTCGGTGATGCCGGTATGCTGGCGGAACGCGGTGACCTTGTCCTGTGCCGCCGTGACCTTGCCCTTGAGGTCGGCCAGCTGTGCCGAGTAACGCACCGCGCGGTCGGTCGCCGGGTCATTGACCCGCAGGAGCTGTTGCGCCATGTAGACGTTGGCGAGCGTGTTGGCGATCTGCGCGGCCTTCGCGGCTTCCTTTGAAGCGGCGATAATATAGATCAGCTGGCTTCCGTACTTGCCCTGCTCAATGACCAGGTTCTTGAGCAGTTTTTCTTTGACCCAATCGCGGAGGTTTTCCGGCTTGCTGTTGAAGCCGCTGGTGAATTCCTGGTCCTGCGTCAGCTTCAGGGTATCCACCACCGGGAACAGCACTTCGGCGCTCTGCATGATCTCCATCTGTGTTGAGATGTAGCTGCCCAGCAGGCCGATAGGAAATTCCTTGCCCCCCATCGGGTCATTGATCTCATAGTTCATCATCAGCGTGGCCGTGGCCGTGTAGGTGCGCGGAAACAGCTTTATGACGATGGCGGCCAGCGCCAGCAGCACCGCCGCTATGAGCAGCGATTTCTTCCGGTAGGCGCGCACGATCGCAAAGATCTGCGCCAGCGACAGCCCCGGATGGGCGTAGTTCTGCGGGATGGCCGGGGCCTGCAGGTCGCCTGTGCGGTCGAACTGCCGCAGCACCGACAGGTTCCTGTTGGCATTCAAAAGATGCTCTCCTTGACCCGAACCACGTCATTGACCTGAATCGGCTCTTCGGCCCGCGCCTTGAAAGTGACTTCCTTGCCATCGGCGCCTTTGCGCTTGATCTCCACCCGCTTGCGGCTACCCCGCGCGGTAACCCCGCCCGCCCGGGCGATTGCCTGGACTACCGTCATGCCGGGCTCGATGCGATACATGTTCGGCGCCGCCACTTCGCCATAGATATAGAACTGCTGCGCGCGCGGCACGAAGATTGAATCGCCCCCCTGCAGGGCCTGCATGGGCATCATTTCCTGCGTGCCGGCCAGGCCCTTGAGATTGAGTTCGATGCGTTCAATCTGGCCGCTCTTGTTCGGCCGCAACAGATAGACGACGTCGGCGGCCGTTTCCTTCGCGCCGCCCGCCTGCGCCAGCACATCAAGGATCGTCTCATTCGATTCGATTGCATAGCGGCCCGGCGCACCGGCTTCGCCGAGCACCGAGATGCGCTGGCTCCGGGACTGCGTGACGATGATGGTGACATGTGGGTCGACGAGATATTTACCGTCGCGGAACGCGGCTTCGATCTTGCGCGCCGCTTCCGCGGGCGAGAGGCCGCCCACCTGTACGGCGCCGACCAGGGGTATCGGTATGGTGCCGTCGTCCGATATGTATACCGTCGCGCCCATGTCGGGCTGCCCGTAGACCTGCACGGCGACGCTGTCGCCCGGGCCCAGCTGCAACAAGCGTTGGGCGCCGGCGGGCGCCTGGACGGCCGCCGCGGCACCAGGCGCATCGGCGGTCGGGAACGCCTGCGGCACCGCTTCCTCACCGTTCACTGCGTACGCAAACAGGCAAACCCCGGCTATGGCCGCCAGTCTGCGCAACCGTTTTATCGCTTTATCATTCAACACGTTAGTGTCTCCAGGCGCGGAATTCGAGCCGGGCCTCAACTCTGCTGCGCCGACCTCAATAGCCCGCTTACTCTACTATCAACGCCCCGCGGCGTGCAGCAATCAGGTCGGCAGTTCCAGGCAGCGGAGTTGGTCGGTGTGCTGTGCCACGGTAGCAACCCGTTTTCGGGCAGAAATATGTCAGTGACAGCAGCGGTTCGCGCGCTGGCACCCGCGGCGCGCGGGGACCGCGGTATTGACGACCTGCTATTCGCCTCATCATTGATCGGCGACAATCCACCGTAACCCATGGACAACAGTGGCGCATTGGCGGGCATCACCGTCCTCGATCTGTCGCGGGTGCTCGCCGGTCCGTGGGCCACGCAGACGCTCGGGGACCTGGGCGCCGAGATCATCAAGATCGAACGCCCGGGGCATGGTGACGAGACGCGTGAGTGGGGCCCGCCCGGGTTCGACCACGCCGGCTATTCGGCCTACTACGCCAGCACCAATCGCAATAAGCGCTCGGTCACGGTCGATATCACGACGCCCGCCGGCCAGCAGCTGATCGCCGCACTGGCGCAACGCTGTGACGTGGTGGTGGAGAATTTCAAGGTGGGCGGCGCTGCGCGCTACGGCCTCGACTACGCGACGCTCGGCAAGCTCAACCCGCGGCTCATTTACTGCTCGATCACCGGTTTCGGCCAGACCGGCCCCTATGCGGCGCGTGCCGGCTATGACGCGATGATCCAGGGCATGGGCGGATTGATGAGCATCACCGGCAAATCCGCTGCCGAGCCGGGGAGCGGCCCGCAGAAAGTGGGCGTGGCGGTGGTCGACCTGGCCACCGGACTCTACGCCGCGATCGCAATCCTCGCGGCACTGGTGCAGCGCGGGCGCACCAACCTCGGGCAGTACATTGACCTCGCGCTGCTCGACGTCGCCGTGGCGATGCTCGCCAACCAGGGCATGAATTTCCTGGCCACCGGCGTGGCCCCGGACCGGCTCGGCAATGCCCATCCCAACATCGTGCCTTACCAGGATTTTCCGACAGGCGATGGCTGGATCATGCTGGCGATCGGGAATGACGGTCAGTTCCAGCAGTTCTGCCGTTGTGCGGGCCGCCCCGAGTGGTCGGCAGACGAGCGCTTCGCCAGCAACCAGCAGCGCGTCGCCCATCGCGGAGTGCTGGTGCCGATGATGGCGGAACTCACCAGGGCACGCCTCACGCGCGAGTGGCTCACGGTGCTGGAAGCCGCGGGCGTTCCCTGCGGGCCGATCAACAATATCGCCGAGGTATTCGCCGATCCACAGGTCGAGGCGCGTGGATTGCGCGTCACCATTGCGCCAGGCGTCGCTGCGCGCGACCCCGGCCCGCCAGTCCCGGGCGTCGCCAGCCCGCTGCGGCTCTCGGCAGCGCCGGTGAGTTACCGCCTGCCGCCCCCGGCGCTGGGCGCGCATACGCGCGAGGTGCTGCGCGAGCTCCTGTCAGTGAGCGATGCGCAGCTTGATGCTCTGGCACAGCAGGGGGTCATCTAGCCACCGTTACTGCGCCAGCACGGCGGCGACCCGTTCGCGCACGGCAGGCAGCAGCTCGCGTTCGAACCAGGGGTTTTGCCCGAGCCAGCGATTGTTCCTGGGGCTCGGGTGAGGCAGGGGAATGAGTTCCGGCCAATGCGTGCGCCAGGATTTCACCAGCGTGAGCTGTACCCGGCGCAGCTGCGCCAGCAGTGGCCCCCGCCAGGCCGGCGCGCATTCGGGGCGCGGCGGCAGATCGCCCGCCGCGCCGGTGCCCGGGTAACAAAAGCCCATCGGCAGCAGCGCAATCTGCCGTGGGTTGTAGAACACCTCGCGCGTAACCCCCAGCCACTGGCGCAGACGATCGCCGCTGGGGTCGTTGAAGGGCACGCCCGTCTCATGCACCTTGCGGCCCGGCGCCTGTCCGGCAATCAGGATGGCCGCATGCGGGTGCAGCTGCACGATCGGCCGCGGCCCGAGCGGGAGGTGCTTGCGGCACAGCGTGCAGGCGCGCACTGCCTTCAACAGCGCAGTGTAGCCCGGTGCAGGCGGCCGCTTCGGATCGCTCACTCTTTCTCCCGATCGTCCGCAGGCCGGAGCGCCAGCTGCTAAATTAGCAGCATTGCGCAGCGAGCTCATGAATGTTGACAGTTGGGAAGACAAGTACAGTGCACGAGACAGCACCCGCCGGCGTGCCGGTTGCGCCGCGCGCCGCCGCTCCCGATCGCACTCTGTGCGTCGCGCCGATGATGGATTGGACCGACCGGCATTGCCGGTATTTCCTGCGCGGCTTTTCGCCGCGGACGTTGCTATATACCGAGATGATCACGGCCGAGGCGCTGTTGCGCGGCGATGCCGCGCGGTTGCTGCGCCATTCGCCCGAGGAACATCCGGTCGCGCTGCAGGTGGGCGGCAGCGCGCCCGAGCGCCTGGCGGCCGCGGCGCGCCTCGGCGAACAGGCCGGTTACGTCGAAATCAACCTGAACTGCGGCTGCCCGAGCGAGCGGGTGCACTCGGGTGCTTTCGGCGCCTGCCTGATGGCGGAGCCTGCACGCGTGGCCGATTGCGTCGCGGCCATGCGCGCTGCCGTGGCGATTCCGGTCACGGTGAAGATGCGTATCGGCATCCTCGGCGGCGGCAACGGCGGGCCGGTGCGCTCGCGCCTCGGTATCTACGACGAGCGGGACTTCGAGCAGCTGGTGGCGTTCACCTCGAACGTGAGCGCTGCGGGTTGCGAAGTGTTCATCGTGCACGCGCGCCAGGCCGTGCTCGGCGGCCTGTCGCCGAAGGAAAACCGGGAAGTGCCGCCGCTCCGCCCCGCGGTGGTGCGGCGCCTGGCCGGGCAGTTCCCGCAGCTGCAATTCGTGCTCAACGGGGGTCTGCGCACCGCGGCGCAGGCGTTCGACGCCCTGCAGTGGTGCCACGGCGTGATGCTGGGCCGCGAGGCCTATCACCGGCCGTACGTGATCACCGAACTGCACCAGCGCGTCTTTGCCGACGGCTGGCAGCGCCCCACGGAGCCTGAATTGCTCGCGCGCATGGCGCGCTACGCGGTTGGTGAACGAGCGGCCGGCGAGCCGCTCGCGGCGATCACGCGCCACATGTTTGGACTGTACGCGGGCCAGAGCGGTGCGCGCGCCTATCGCCAGCGGCTTGCCGAGGGCGCGCGCAGGCCCGAGGCGGCAGCGGATTTTTTCCTGTACTGATCATGGGCTTATCGCGCCCATGGCATGGTCAGGAGCCTTCGCTCGCGTATAATCGCCGCCGGGCTGCCGCCAGCTTATGTGAACTCGCCAGGCCAGGTGGCCGCCGGCGTCAATAACGGGAAACATGGCCAAGGATATCGAGCTCGCCATTTTGTTCGCCGACGTGGTTGGCTCGACCCGGTTGTTCGAGACCCTGGGCGACCAGCGCGCGCGCGCGATGGTGGCAATCTGCATCGACGTCATGCGCACCGCGACCGAGCAGCACCATGGCACGGTGATCAAGACCATTGGCGACGAGGTCATGGCCACCTTTCCCGTGGCGGACGATGCGCTCAATGCCGCGGGCCAGATGCAGAAGCAGATCACCGCTCACGCCGAACTGAAGATGGACGGCCAGCCGGTGGCGATCCGCATCGGCTGTCACTTCGGCCCGGTAGTGCTGGAGGCGCGCGACGTGTTTGGCGCCAGCGTGCATACCGCCAACCGCATGACCAGCCAGGCCAAGGCGGGACAGATCATCACCACCTCGGCGACCGTAGAGCGCCTCTCGCCCGAGTGGCGCGCCTCGGTGCGCCAGATCGACGTCGCCACGATCCGCGGCCAGGGCACGGAAGTGGCGCTCTATGAAGTGCTCTGGCAGACCGAGGACGTGACCAGCATGTTGCCGGCGATCGCGCTCACCGCGCGCGACCAGCGCCGCACGCTGCGCCTGCGCCTCAGTGTGGCCGACCGTGAGGTCGTCATCGACCAGTTGCATCCGCAGGTGGTCATCGGTCGGGCCGATGAGAGCGATGTCATCGTGCGCGGCAACCTGATTTCCCGCCTCCACGCGAAGATCGAATTCAACCGCAACCGATTCATGCTCACCGACCAGAGCACCAACGGCACCTTCGTGCAGATCGCGGGCCAGGAAGAAGCCTTCGTCAGGCGCGACACCATTCCGATCAAGGGCGAGGGGATGATCGGCCTGGGCAAGACTCCCGACGTCGAATCGCCGCAGACGCTGCGCTTCGTCTGCGAAGAAGCCTAGTGCGCCGGCGGCTGCCGGCGAGTTGCGAACTCAACTGCCCAGGCGCCGCTCGATTTCGTCGAGCTCGGCATACAGTGCCGTCGGGGTGCGCGCGCCGAACCCATGCAGGTATGCGCGGATGTCGGCCAACTCGCGCCGCAGCGCGCTCGCTGGAACGGAAGTCAGGTCTGCGAGCACGGCCGGATCGATACTCAGCCCCGTGGTATCCAGGTCCTGTGGCCGTGGCAGCAAGCCGATCGCGCCGTCCTGCGCACCGCCGCGGCCGGCGCAGCGCTCGAGCATCCACTGCAGAACCCGCAGGTTCTCGCCGAACCCCGGCCAGAGAAATTTCCCCGCGGCATCCTGGCGGAACCAGTTGACGTGAAAGATGCGCGGCGCACGCGGCAGGCGCGCGCCCACTTCCAGCCAGTGCGCGAAGTAATCGCCGAAGTCGTAGCCGGCAAACGGCTTCATGGCCATCGGGTCACGCCGCACGACGCCGACTTCGCCGGTGGCCGCGGCCGTGGTTTCCGAAGCGACCGAAGCGCCCACCAGTACCCCGTGCTGCCAGCTGCGCGCCTCGTATACCAGCGGCGCGAGTTCGCGCCGGCGGCCGCCGAAAATGAGCGCCGAGATCGGCACGCCTTGCGGATCTTCGGCTGCCTTGCTGTAACTCGGGTTTTGCGTGGCGGCCACCGTGAAACGCGAATTGGGATGCGCGGCCGGGCCGTTGGCGCTGACATACGGCCGGCCACGCCAGTCGATCACTGGCACGTGCTTCTTGCGGCCTTCCCACCAGGGTTCCATGTCGGCCGTGAGCGCAACGTTGGTGAAGAGCGTGTCGTGGCTGATCATGTCGAAGGCGTTCTTGTTGGTCGCCCGGTTGGTTCCTGGAACGACGCCGAAGTAGCCGGCTTCCGGGTTGATAGCCCACAGCCGGCCGTCTTTTCCCGGGTGCAGCCAGGCGATATCGTCACCGACCGTGAACACTTTCCAGCCTGGGAGTGATTCGGGCGGGATCAGCATCGCCAGGTTGGTCTTGCCGCAGGCGGAGGGGAACGCCGCCGCGACGTAGTGCGTTTCGCCCGCCGGGTTCTGCAGCCCCACGATCAGCATGTGCTCGGCGAGCCACCCCTCGGTGCGTGCCTGGTAGCTGGCGATGCGCAGTGCGTGGCACTTCTTGCCCAGCAGCGCGTTGCCGCCGTAGCCCGAACCGAAGCTCTCGATCGCCAGCTCCTCCGGGTAGTGCATGATGAAGCGGCGGGTCGGATCGAGTTCGCCCGTCGAATGGAGGCCGCGCACGAAATTGCCATCGACGGCGATGCGCTCGAGCGCCGCGCGGCCCATGCGCGTCATCAGGCCCATGTTGAGTACGACGTACGCGCTGTCGGTGATCTCGACACCGCACCGGGCGTAGGGCGAGTCGAGCGGCCCCATGCAGTAGGGCACCACGTAGAGCGTGCGGCCGCGCATGCAGCCCTTGAAGAGTTCGCGCATGCGCGCGCGGGCGTCGGCCGGCGCCAGCCAGTTGTTGTTCGGGCCCGCATCCTCCCTGGAGCGCGTGCAGACGAAGGTCAGGTGCTCGACGCGCGCGACATCCGCGGGGTCGGAGCGGTAGAGATAGCAGCGCGGAAACGTGTCCGGATTGAGCGGCAGCAACGCGCCACTGGTCGTCAGTTCGGCGCGCAGCCGCGCCGCCTCGGCGGCCGAGCCCTCGCACCAGTGAATATGCCCGGGCTGGGTGAGGGCGGCGACCTCGCCGACCCAGTCGGCGACGTTTCTGGAGATATCCGGGAGTGTTGCGAGGGTATGGGGCGCGCTCGCCATGTCGTATCCTTGAAGGAGTGCGCGCGAGTATATCCGGGCGGTTCGACGTGAAATTGATGCAATCGATTGCAAGCTTGTTGCAGGCCTGAGATGACGGCACTGGATGACGTGTTCCGGCCCGGTGGTGCGCTTGCGCGTGCGTTCGAGGGCTTCGTTTCGCGCCCTTCGCAGCGTCGCATGGCCGAGCGCATCGCGCAGGCCTTCGAGCAGCGCGAGTGCCTGCTTGTGGAGGCGGGCACCGGCACCGGCAAGACCTTTGCCTACCTCGTGCCGGCGCTGACCTCGGGGCTCCGGGTGCTCATTTCGACGGGCACCCGCACGCTCCAGGACCAGCTCTATACCCGCGACATCCCACTGCTGGCCGGCGCGCTGGGCCGCCCCCTGACCACCGCGCTCCTCAAGGGCCGCGCCAATTACCTGTGCCTGGCGAAGCTGGCGGGCGCGGCCGCGCAGGAAACGCTGTTCGCGGGCGAGGAGCCCGCGCTCATGGTCGCAGTGCGTGACTGGGCGAGCACGACCCGGAGCGGTGATCTGGCGGAAGTCGCCGCGCTCGGCGAATCGCATCCGTTGCGCGCGCAGCTCACCAGCACGCGCGAGGGCTGCACCGGTGCGCGCTGCGCCGAGTTTTCACGGTGCCACGTGTTCGCCGCGCGTCGTGCGGCGCTGGAAGCCGATCTGGTGGTGGTCAACCACCACCTGCTGCTGGCGGATCTGGCGCTCAAGGAAGACGGGTACGGTGAACTGCTCCCGGGAGTCGACGCGCTGATACTCGACGAGGCGCACCAGCTGCCCGACCTGGCCGCCGAGTTCTTCGGCGTTTCCTGTTCGAGCCGGCAGTTCGACACGCTCCTGGCTGACACGCGCGTCGAGTTGCTCGCCGTCAAAGTGCCCGCGGGCGAAATCGCCCGCCTCCACAAGCTCGTCGAAGCACCGCTCCGTGCGCTCGGCGCGCGACTGGGCCGGCAGGAGCGGCGCCTCGCATGGGAAGAGCTCGAGGCGGATGCCCGCGGCGAGTGCGAATCGCTCCAGGCCGCGCTCGGGGCGCTGGCGCGCGGGCTCGAGGCGGCGGGCGATTCGGCCGGAGTCGCACAGTGCGCGGCGCGGGCCCGCTCGCTGGCCGCCGACCTGGCGCAGGTGATGTCGGAGCCCGGTGAGGCTGAAGCCGGCGGCGCACGGAGCGTCGCGGTCACGGCGCGCGGCTTCGCGCTCAGTGTCCTGCCCTACGATATTTCCACCCGCTTCCGCGGCCTTATCGACCAGCATCCGAGCGCGTGGATTTTCACCTCCGCAACGCTGGCGCTCGCAGGAAATTTCCAGCACTTCTCCACGCGGCTGGGTCTCGCCGACGCCGCGACGCTGTGCCTCGAAAGCCCGTTCGACTATGAGCGCCAGGCGGTGCTCTATCTGCCCGCGGGTCTGCCCGATCCGGGGGCGCCGGGCTATACCGAAGCGGTACTGGAGGCGGCGCGCCCGCTCCTCGAGGCCAGCGACGGCGGCGCCTTCCTGCTGTTTACGAGCCACCGTGCGCTGCGCATTGCGGCCCGCGAGCTGCGTACGCGCGACTGGCCCGCCGCATGGCCCCTGCTGGTGCAGAACGATGCGCCGCGCGAGCTGCTGCTGCGGCGCTTCCGCGATTCGGGGCGCGCCGTGCTGCTCGGCACGGCGAGCTTCTGGGAGGGTGTCGACGTGCAGGGCGTCGCATTGCGGCTGGTCGTCATCGACAAGCTGCCCTTTGCCTCGCCGGACGATCCGCAGGTGCGCGCGCGTGCCCAGTACCTCCAGTCGCAGGGCGTCAATGCCTTTCGCGACTACCAGCTGCCCGAAGCCGCATTGGCGCTGAAGCAGGGAGTGGGGCGGCTGATCCGCAGCGAAGAAGATCGCGGCGTGGTCATGCTCTGCGATCCACGGCTGCTGACCCGCGGCTACGGCCGCTCGCTCCTGGCGAGCCTGCCGCCCATGCGCCCGACACGCGAGCCCGAGGAGGCCATCGCGATGCTGCGCCGGAGCGCGCGCGAGCTGGTGCCGGCATGAAACTGCTGGCACTCGATACCGCCACCGACTGGTGCAGCGTCGCGCTGCTGACCGACGGCGCGATGCTCAGCCGCGAATCGCGCTCCGAGCGCGGGCATGGCGCACAGGTGCTGGCGATGGTCGACGAGCTGCTCGCGGCAGCCGGCTGCACGCTCAACGCACTCGACGCCATTGCCTTCGGCTGCGGGCCCGGCGCCTTCACCGGGCTGCGTATTGCCGCGAGCGTGACCCAGGGGCTCGCCTACGCCGCGGAGCTTCCCGTGATCCCGGTGTCAGACCTGCGCGCGCTCGCACAACGCGGGATGGCGGGCCCGGGAGCGGCCGATCGGGTGCTGGTATGTCACGATGCCAGGATGGGCGAGGTGTACTGGGCTGGGTTTGTGGCGGTCGATGGGTATGCCCGCGCCGCGACGGCGGAAGCCGTGGCGCGGCCGGAAGACATGATCGCCGCCGCGCGCGCCTGGCTCGGCGCGGGACGGGCTGGCGGCGTGGGCTCGGGTTTTGTCGCCTATCCGGCGCTGGTTGCGCTGGGCGCGCAGCTGGCGCCGCTCCTGCCGGAGGCCAGGCCGCGCGCGCAGGAGATCGCCGTACTGGCCGCTCATGAGGGCCTGGCTGCAGCATTGCCCGCCGAGCAGGCCTTACCTGTATACGTGCGCAACAAGGTCGCGGTCACCACCGCAGAGCGCACGGAATGACCATGCTCAGCGCGCAGGACACCGCGACGCTCCTGCCCTATCCGGATCTGGTCGCGGCACTGAGGGCTGCCGCGCTCGAGGTCGCCGCCGGGCGGATCGCCTGCCCGCAGCGCCAGGTGATGGCCATGGGCGCGGGCGGCACGCTGCTGTCAATGGTCGCGGTGGGTGCGGACGTCGCCGTTCACAAGCTGGTGACGGTCGTGCCGCGCAACCCGCAGCGCGGCCTGCCGACCATCCAGGGGCAGGTTACCGTGCTCAATTCGCACAGCGGTGAGCTGCTGGTGACACTCGACGGTGCGACGGTGACGGGCCGGCGTACGGCGGCCCTGTCCATGCTCGGCATCCTGACCTTGCTCCCGCATCCGCCCGTGAGCCTGCGTATCTATGGCACCGGAACCCAGTCGCTCCATCACCTTCAGGCAATCAGCGCCCTGTTCCCCGGCGCGCGGGTGCAGGTGGTCGGCCGCACGCGGGCCGCCAGCGCCCGATTCCATGAGGCGCACGCGCAGCAACACGCCCTGCTGGCGCCGGCGGGAGCGCAGCCCGCGGCGGATGACGCCGATGTGATCATCACCTGCACCACCAGCGCGGAGCCGGTCTACACAGTAGCCGCGCGCGGCGGCCGCCTGGTCGTCGCCGTGGGCGCATTCACGCCCGGCGCCGCCGAGGTCGCCGCTGCCACGGTGCGCGGCAGCGCGCTGTACGTGGACGATATGGTCAACGCGCGTGAGGAAGCCGGTGACCTGATCCGTGCGGGGGTCGAGTGGGCCCAGGTGGAGCCACTGTCGCAGGCGCTTTCAGGGAATGGCCCCCCGAGCGGTGCCGTGCTCTTCAAGACAGTGGGCAGTGCCGCCTGGGACCTGGCCGCGGCACGCGTGGCGCTGCGCTCCAGGGCCGTCACTGATCTGTCACATAGCGCCGCTAACGTGGCGCCGCCGAGCGTTCACGCAACCCCATGACACCCAAGCATATCCTGATCGTCGAAGACGAGCGGCCGATCCGCGAGATGATCGCCTTTGGGCTCAAGCGGGCTGGCTTCGAGGTGCGCGAGGCCGAGGACAGCCGCACGGCGCGCTCGGCGCTCGCCGACCGGCGCCCCGACCTGATGCTGATCGACTGGATGCTGCCCGACACCAGCGGGCTGGAGCTCACGCGCTCTCTCAAGCGCGAGCGCGAAACGCGCGACCTGCCGATCATCATGCTGACCGCGCGAGCTGCAGAGGCCGACAAGGTGGCCGGCCTCGACGGCGGCGCCGACGACTACCTGACGAAGCCCTTTTCGCCGCGTGAGCTACTGGCGCGCGTGAATGCGCTGCTGCGGCGCGCGTCCGGGCAGGACGAAGGCGAAGCAGTCGCCCTGGGTGCCCTCGCGCTCGATCGCGCGGGCCACCGCGTGAGTTCTTCCGGGCGGCCGGTGGCGCTGGGCCCCACCGAGTACCGGTTGCTCGAATTTTTCATGTTGCACCCCGATCGTGTATACAGTCGCGAACAGCTCCTGGATCGTGTCTGGGGAGGCAATGTCTATGTGGAAGAACGCACCATCGACGTGCACATCCGCCGGCTCCGCAAGGCCCTCGAAGACTTCGATTGCGACCAGTACATCCAGACCGTGCGCGGCGCCGGATACCGGTTCTCGGTGCGCGTAGACGCTTGAAGTTGGGGTCGAAACCGGGGCTGAGCGCGTCCGCCTGGCGGGGCCTGCTGGTCCAGGCCGCGCTGGCCGTACTGGCGGCGTTATTGGTCGGCGAGCTGACGGGCCATATTGGCGTCGGCCTGGCGGCGGTGTTGGGTGCGCTCCTGCTCCGCCAGCTCTACTTGTTGCAGCGGGTGCTGGTGTGGCTGCAGGGCGACCGCGTCGACCTGGCGCCCGACGCGGGCGGAGTCTGGGGCGATGTCATCGGGCTGATCATGCGGCTGTTCCGCCGCAAGCAGTACCACAAGCGGCGCATGCGCCAGCTCCTGCGCGAACTGCGCCATTCGACCGCCGCCATTCCCGATGGCGTCGTCATGCTCAATCCCGCCGCCGAAATCCTCTGGTTCAACCGCTCGGCGGGCGAGCTGCTGCACCTGCGCAACCGGGGCGATGTGGGCCTGCGCATCGACAACCTGGTGCGCCGCCCGGAGTTCGTGAACTACCTGCGCGAGGGCGATTACCGCTCGCCGGTAGTGGTGCAGGCCAGTGACTTGTCCGAGCAGTACCTGCACTTCCAGATCGTCCCGTATGGCGCCGGGCAGCTGCTGCTGCTGGTGCGCGATGTGACGCGGCAGGCGCAGCTCGAGGCCATGCGCAAGGACTTCGTCGCCAACGCCTCGCACGAACTGCGCTCGCCCCTGACGGTCATTGCGGGGTATCTCGAGACCTTGTCGCAGGATGAGGCGCTGGAGCCGGGGTTGAGCGGTCCGATCCAGGAGATGCGTCGCCAGGCGCTGCGCATGACGGCCATCGTGCAGGACCTGCTGGAGCTCTCGCGCCTGGAGGCCGAGGGCGCCGTACCGCGGGGCGAACCCATCGACATTGGTGCATTGCTGGCGCAGCTGCGCGACGACCTGCGTTCGCGTAAAACTCTGGCCGTGGAAGTGCGCCTCGCGGCTGAGAGCACGGATCGGCTGGTGGGCGAGGAAGCGCAGATTCATTCCGCCTGCGCCAACCTGCTGGAGAACGCGGCAAAATACACGCCCACCGGCGGCGTCATCACCATGCGCTGGTGGAGCGACGCGCAGGGCGGGCATCTTTCCGTGGCCGACACCGGCATCGGCATCGCCCCCGAACACCTGCCGCGCCTCACGGAGCGTTTCTATCGCGTCGATGCTGGCCGTAGCCGCGCCAGCGGCGGTTCTGGCCTCGGGCTGGCGATCGTCAAGCACGTGCTGCAGCGGCACGGCGGGAGCCTGCAGATCGAGAGCGAGGAGGGGCGCGGCAGCACGTTCAGCTGCCATTTTCCGGTCTCGCGCCTGTTGCCGGCTGCGTAAGACCGCAGTGACTTTGCGAACCGCGGCGCATTTTTCCGCCGCTGCTGCGATATAGTTAGGCCTCACTGCCGCCAGGAACCCGCCCATGGAAGCTGCCGACCTCACACACCATACCTCCCGTCGTTTCAACGAAGACCTGGAGCGCGTCCGTGCCAAGGTGCTGGCGATGGGTGGTTTCGTCGAGCAGCAGCTCAGCCAGGCTTTGACGGCGCTGATCGACGGCGACAGTGCGCTTGGGCAATCGGTGGCCAGCCAGGATTACAAGGTCAACGGCATGGAAGTCTCGATCGACGAGGAGTGCAGCCGCATTCTCGCCACCCGAGCCCCGGCGGCCGGCGACCTGCGCATGGTGGTGGCGACGATCAAGACCATCACCGATCTGGAGCGCATTGGCGACGAATGCGAGCGCATCGGCAATATCGCCTCGCGGCTCGCCAACGTCGAGCGCCCGGCGGATCGCTACCGCGAGGTCAAGCACCTGGGACGCACCGTGCAGCTGATGGTGCACAACATGCTCGATGCCTGCGCGCGCCTCGATTCCACGCTGGCGCTCGACACTGCGCGCCAGGACCGGTATGTGGACGAAGAGTACGAATCCATCCAGCGCCAGTGCATTACCTTCATGATGGAAGATCCGCGCACCATCCGCCGCGCGCTGGAAGTCATGTGGGTGGTTCGCTCGCTCGAGCGCATCGGCGATCATGCCAAGAACATCTGCGAGTACATCATCTACATGGTGCACGGCAAGGACATCCGCCATACCTCGCTCGAGCGGGTGGCGGAGGAACTGAAGAGCGAAGCGGCGCGCGCCTGAACGGCATGTCGCGACGCGTCCTCAACCTGGCGGGCTTCGCG
Organism: Gammaproteobacteria bacterium; assembly: GCA_025357915.1. GTDB lineage: Bacteria > Pseudomonadota > Gammaproteobacteria > Steroidobacterales > Steroidobacteraceae > FEN-1191. The sequence goes on along the minus strand of JANYLH010000062.1, from coordinate 34,025 downwards.
TGCTGTGCAGCCCTGCTCGGTTACGCGCTGTACGTGCAAAGCGTGCTCGGAATCGATCCGTGCCCGCTGTGCATTTTCCAGCGCATCGGCATCGCCACTCTCGGCGGCGTTTTTCTCCTTGCCGGCCTCCATGCGCCCAAGGGCCGGGGTGCGTGGGTCTACGGCGCGCTGCTGGCGCTGGCCGCGCTGGCCACCATGGCCATCGCCGCGCGCCATGTATGGATCCAGCACCTGCCCGCAGACCAGGTGCCCTCCTGCGGCGCCGGGCTCAAGTTCCTGCTCGAGGAATTCCCTGTGGCAGACGTGATCCGCAAGGTGCTTACCGGTTCGGGTGAATGCCACCAGGTGAACTGGACGTTCCTGACAGTCTCGATGCCCGCCTGGGTGTTGCTGGTCGCCGCGGGGCTCGGCACGCTGGGCCTGTACGCCGCCTTCGGTCCGCGCCGCCGCTGAGTTACGGGTGCGGGCCGCCGCACGGGCCTAGCCGAGCAGGTTTCGCAGCACCTGCAGGTACAGGGTGTGGAGCGTGTCGATGTCAGCGACCCGCACGCACTCGTTCACCTTGTGTATCGTCGGATTGGGTACGCCCAGTTCCAGAACTTCCGCGCCCATCAGCGCGATGAAACGCCCGTCCGAGGTGCCGCCGCCGGTGGACAGCGCGGGCGCCTGGCCGGACACCTGTTTCACCGCCGCGCTGACTTCGGCTACCAGTTTCCCGGGCCGCGTGTAGAACGGTTCGCCCGAGAGAAACCATTCGAGCGTGTGGCGTACCTTGTGGCGCGTGAGGATTTCCTCGACCGTGCGCTTCAGGGCAGCGGGAGTCTGCACGGGCGCGTAGCGCAGGTTGAATCGCGCCTTCAGTTCACCGGGTATCACGTTCGGGGCACCGGTCCCGGCGTTGAGATTCGACACCTGAAACGAGGTCGGCTGGAAGTGCTCGTTGCCCGCGTCCCAGGCGCGGCCAGCGAGCTCTGCCAGCGCCGGCGCCAGCGTGTGTACCGGGTTTTCGGCGAGCTGCGGGTAGGCAATGTGTCCCTGCACGCCGTGTACGGTCAGGCGCCCTGAAAGTGACCCGCGCCGACCGATCTTGAGCGTGTCGCCGGTCGCACGTTCACTCGAGGGTTCGCCGACGATGCACCAATCGATGTGCTCGCCGCGCGCCATCAGGGCATCGACCACGCGCCGGGTGCCGTCGACCGAGGGACCTTCCTCGTCGCTGGTGATCAGGAAGGCAATGGAGCCGCGATGGCCGGAACGCTCGGCGAGAAAGGCTTCCGTAGCAGTGACCATGGCGGCCAGGCCGCTCTTCATATCCGACGCGCCGCGTCCGTAGAGCAAGCCGTCGCGGATTTCGGGCTTGAAGGGATCGGACTGCCAGTCCTCGAGCGGCCCGGTCGGCACGACGTCAGTGTGGCCGGCGAAACACAACAGCGGCGTATCCGTGCCATGCACCGCCCAGAGGTTGTCCACATGGCCAAAGCGCAGCTTCTCGATGCGAAACCCGCTGCGCTCGAGCCGCCCGGCCATGAGGTCCTGGCAGCCTGCGTCGGCAGGGGTGATGGACGCTCTGGCGAGCAGATCCAAAGTCAGCGCGAGTGTCTCGGACATCGGTTTCAGAGCGCTCCAATGATTGCAAAAGGCACGGTCTTATACGGTCGAAATCCTTCAAAAGCAATAGCTTGGGCGTGTAATCAAACGGTAATACTCATGAACAACACACGTATGACACATGACTGTCACATAGCGCCCGTATAAAGCCACTCCAGTTCTACTGCCTTAGGAAAGGTAACGCCCACATGAAGAAGAATCTGATTGCCGCTTGTGTCGCCCTGATCATCGCCGCACCCGCGATGGCCGACAATGCCACCGATCTGGCCGCCGCCCAGGCGCAGATTGATTCGCTCAAGCAACAGCTGGATCGGCTGGAAGCAACCGTTGACTATCTTAAGGCCAATGCCTCTGCGGAGCGCAAGGACACGGCCGTCACTACCGCCGACGTCTCCAAGCTCAAGGATTCTGCAGCCAAGTACACCTGGAGTGGCGACTTCCGCTACCGCCGCGAACTCATCGACGTGGCCAGCGACAACCTGTCGCCCGATCACACCCGGCAGCGCGACCGCATCCGCGTGCGTTTCGGGGTGCTGGCCAAGATTAACGACACGCTCAACGCCAAGCTGCAGTTCTCCACCACCAACAACGGCAATGACAGCGCGCGCTCCACCAACCAGACGCTGGGCAGCAGCTGGGACAAGAAGCCGCTGTCGATCGACCAGGCCTATGTCGACTGGAAGGCCAGCCCCATGGTCAATGTGCAGCTGGGCAAGACGCCGATTCCCTGGGCCACGACGGCCAGCTATTTCTGGGACAAGGACCTGACGACCGAAGGTGCGGCGCTGCGTTTCACGCGCGGTCCGCTGTTCGCCGGCGCCTACTACGACTGGCTCAACGAGCGCAATTCCGGCAGCAGCCAGGCCGCCAGCGCCGATGCGACCATGGCCGGCTTCCAGGTCGGCTTCAGGCAAAGTTTCGGCAACAGCACGCTGACGGCTGCTGTGGCTTACTTTGACGTGAATGGCGTGCAGGACCAGATTGCGAAGGGCAGCCAGAAGGTAACGCAAACTGTCAACCTGGATCCGCTCAGCACCGGCTACGGCACGGTGACCACCACCACGACTACCTGTGCGATCGACGGCGCGTTCGGCAATGGCTCCGGCACCGGCGACAACTCGTTTGGCAACAGTCTCTACAACGGCGGCGCACCGCAGGCTGGCAGTGCGACGGCCTGCGACCGCCTGCTGAGCGATTTCAATATCATCACCGGCCTGGTCCAGTTCGACACCAAGATCGGCGCCTATCCGTTCTCGGTGTTCGTCGACTATATGAAGAACAATGGGGCCAAGGCAGTCGCGGCACCGATCAGCAAGAAGCTCGACAGTGCCTCGGCGATCGGCTTCACGTTCAACAAGGCGAGTGCTGCAAAGAGCTGGGAATTCAGCACGGTCTATGAGCAAAACGGCAAGGATGCCGTGTTCGGCCAGTTCGTCGATTCGGACTTCGGCGGCGGCGCGACGGACGCCAAGGGCTTTGCGTTCAAGGGGGCGTGGGTACCGGCGACCAACTGGACACTCAACGGCACGTACTTCCTCAACAAGCTCAATTATGATGGCGTGGCCTCGACCAGCACCAAGCATGAGCTCGACTACAAGCGCGTGCAGCTGGACCTGAACTACAAGTATTGAGGCAGGGCCTGTCCCGCAGCGATGAACACCGAAGGTCTCACGCACCACACCTCCAGCCGCTTCAACGAGGATCTGGAACGGATCCGCGCGAGCGTCCTGGAGATGGGTGGGCTGGTGGAGCGCCAGCTTCACGACGCCCTCGGTGGTGTCGCCAACGGTGATTCGTACAACGCGCTGGCGGTGGCGCAGCAGGAGCTGCGCATCAACCAGATGGAGCGCTCCATCGACGAAGATTGCAGCCGCGTGCTGGCGACCCGCTCGCCCGCGGCGACCGACTTGCGGCTGCTGATCGCGGTGCTCAAGACCATTACCGACCTGGAACGCATCGGCGATGAAAGCGAAAAGATCGCGACCATTGCCACGCACCTGGCGGGCGGCGAGCGGCCGCGCTCACGCTACCGCGAACTGCGGCACATCGGCGCGCTGGTCACGACCATGCTGCGCGAAGCGCTCGACGCCTTCGCCCGCCTGGATGCCGATCTGGCCTTCAAGGTGGCGCGGCGCGACCGCGCGGTGGACGAGGAGTATGAGGCGATCCATCGCCAGTGCATTACTTTCATGATGGAGGATCCGCGCACCATCCGGCGCGCGCTCGATGCCATGTGGATGGTGCGGGCCATCGAACGCATCGGCGATCATGCCAAGAACATCTGCGAGTATGTAATCTATACCGTGCACGGCAAGGATGTCCGCCATACACGCCTCGAAGATGCGGAACGCGAGCTGCGGATGGCTGCGGCGGAAAATACCTCAACGGCGGCAGCTGTCATCGGGCTGTCACCAGACGGCAATAAATTGCCTGGCTAGATTCACCCTGTTGAACACCTCATTTCTTGGAGCGCAAAGGAAGTCATGAATATCAAATTTGCAGCGGCGTTGGTTTCAGTCAGCGTACTGTCGCTGGCTGCGGTAAAGGTCGCGAACGCGCAGACCATCAAGGTAGACGGCTCAAGCACCGTATTCCCCATCACGGAAGCCGTGGCCGAGGAATACCAGATCCAGAAGCGTGGCAAGGTGCACGTGACTGTGGGTATCTCGGGGACCGGAGGCGGCTTCAAGCGCTTCTGCCGTGGCGAGACCGATATTTCGGACGCCTCACGGCCGATCCTGACGGCTGAAATGGCGGCCTGTGCAGCGGCGGGCATCAAGTACATCGAGCTGCCGATTGCCTATGACGCGCTGACCGTGGTTGTGAACCCGAAGGCTACCTGGGTCGACCAGGTCACGGTCGCCGAACTCAAGAAGATGTGGGAACCCGCCGCCCAGGGCGTGATTGCACGCTGGAATCAGGTGAACTCCAAATGGCCGAAGCAGCCCCTCAAGTTGTTTGGCCCGGGTGCCGACTCAGGTACGTTTGACTATTTCACTGAGGCCGTCAATGGCAAGGCAAAGTCCAGCCGTGGTGATTTCACGGCCAGCGAAGACGATAACATTCTTGTGCAGGGCATCGAATCCGATGTAAATGGCCTGGCTTATTTCGGCTACGCCTACTACGCCGCGCAGCAGGGCAAGATGAAGGCCCTCAAGGTGGTCAACGCGCAGGGCGTGGCGGTGGGGCCCTCGGAAGAAGCCGTGCTGAATGGTTCGTACAATCCGTTCTCGCGCCCGCTCTTCATATATGTGAATGCCCAGGCCGCGCAGCGACCCGAGGTCAAGGAATTCGTGGAGTTCTACCTCGGCCAGGGTGCCCAGTACATCAAGGAAGTCAAATACGTGCCGTTCGTGCCTGCGGCATACACAACTGCCCTGGGGCATTTCCGTAACAACAAGCTGGGCACGGTGTTCGGCGGCGTCCCGCAGGTGGGCCTGAAGGTCGAAGACCTGCTGTCACGCGAAGGTAAGCTCTGATTCTTGGGACTAAAGCCGAGCCTGGCGCTGACGGCGTGTGCAGTCTGGGCTAGACTTCGACATACAGGCGGCGGAGGCTCAGCAGGCCTCCGCCGCCAACTGTTGAGCGGCGTGCCCCAGAACGAAACATTGATAAAATGTCAGCAGCCGAAACCGCCACCTCCGCTCACGATGCGGCCACCATGCTGGTCCTCCAGCAGCGCCTGCGGGTGCGCAAGATCCGTGACCGCGTGGTCGAATCGCTCCTGCTGCTGGCGGCATTGGTGGCGGTGTTCACGACCGCGGCCATCGTCTATATCCTGGTAACCGAGTCGCTCCCATTCTTCGCGCACGTGTCCCTGCACGATTTCTTCACCGATCGCATGTGGACGCCAATGTTCGACGCTGCGCACTTTGGCATCATGCCGCTCGTGGCCGGCACCCTGGTGACCACATTCGTGGCGCTGTGCCTTGCGATACCCTGCGGTACGATCATTGCCATTTATCTCAGCGAATTTGCGCCCTACAAGGTCCGTGAGGCTGTCAAGCCGGCGCTGGAACTGCTCGGCGCAGTGCCGACCGTGGTGTATGGGTACTTCGCGTTGTTGGTGGTGACGCCATTCCTGCAGAAATTCATTCCCAGCCTGCCTGGTTTCAACATGTTGAGTCCGGGTCTGGTGATTGGCATCATGATTATTCCCTACGTGGCTTCGGTGAGCGAAGACGCGATGCGCGCCGTGCCGAACTACATGCGCGAGGGCAGCTACGCGATGGGCGCTACGCGCCTGCAGACGGCGACCCGCGTGGTCGTGCCAGGTGCGCTTTCGGGAATTGCCGCGGCCTACATTCTCGGTATCTCACGCGCGGTGGGTGAAACCATGGTCGTCGCGGTCGCAGCCGGGCTGCAACCGAACCTGACCTGGAATCCGCTGGAATCGGCGGCCACGATCACATCATTCATCGTGCAGGTGAGCCTCGGCGACCTGCCGCACGACAGCATCGGCTATCAGTCCATATTCGCGGCAGGCCTGGTGCTGATGGTCACGACTCTGCTGTTCAATATCGCCGGCTTCTTCCTCACGCGCCGCTTCCGGGAAGTGTACTGATGAACGCGACACGGGTCGTCACGGCGCAAATGGAGCAGTCGGTGCGGCGCCGCAAGCTCCTCGACCAGCTGTTCGTGCTGGTGGGGATGGCGATCCTGTTCGCCTCGCTCCTGACGCTCGCGCTGTTGTTCACGAAACTTGTGCATGATGGGGCCGGGCGTTTTGGCTGGGATTTCTTCATGAATTTCCCCTCGCGCAATGCCGGTCGCGCAGGAATTCTCTCGGCCTGGGTGGGCACCTGCCTGGTGATGCTGGTAACGGTTGCGGTAGCCATGCCGGTCGGCATAGCGGCGGCAATCTACCTTGAGGAATACGCGCCCAAGAACTGGGTGACGGGGATCATCGAGATCAACGTCACCAATCTTGCCGGCGTCCCCTCGATCATCTACGGTTTGCTGGCGCTGGGCCTGTTTGTCTACAAGATGAATCTCGGCCAGAGCATCGTCTCAGCAGGCCTGACCCTCGCACTGCTGATCCTGCCGATCGTCATCGTTGCGACCCGCGAGGCGTTGCGCGCGGTGCCGCGCGCCATCCGCGAAGCCGCCTACGCGCTCGGCGCCACGCATTGGGAAGTGACGGCGCACCACGTGCTGCCGTATTCCACGGGCGGCATTCTCACGGGCATGATCATCGGGCTGTCGCGCGCCATCGGCGAGACGGCGCCCATCATTACCATTGGCGCGCTGGCGTTCATCGCCTTCCTGCCTACGCCCCCGGTGAGCGGGCAGTTCCCGTTCGTATCTTTTACCTGGCTGACGGACCCATTTACAGTGATGCCGATCCAGATGTTCAACTGGCTGTCGCGCCCTGACCAGGCTTTCCAGGTCAACGCCGCCGCCGCCGGTGCAATTCTCCTGTGCATGACCCTGCTGATGAACGGTGTGGCGATCTACGTCCGCTACCGGTTCCGCAAGAAGATCAACTGGTGACCCATGAATAGCGAAGCGAAAATGTCCGGTCTCATGCCGGCCACCGAAACCGATACCGGCATCATCCCGGTGCGCGAGAGCGGGCGTGGCGCGGTGCAGGTGACCGTCGACGAGACGCGCCGCACCAACGCGGTCAACTCGCCGATCAAGGCGCGCGCGACAGCACTCAATTTCTACTATGGCGGATTCCAGGCGCTGAAGAACCTGAACATGGATTTCCGTGAGCGACAGGTGACCGCGCTGATCGGCCCGTCCGGCTGCGGCAAGAGTACGTTCCTGCGCTGCTTCAACCGTATGCACGACCTGACGCCGCTGACGCGCTACGAGGGCAGCATCGAGTTGTACCCCGAGAACATCAACCTGGTGGCGCGCAGCGTCGATCCCATGGAAGTGCGGATGCGCATCGGCATGGTGTTCCAGAAGCCCAACCCGTTCCCGAAGTCGATCTTCGAGAACGTGGCCTATGGGTTGCGCGTGCGCGGACTGCGTTCGCGGGTGCGGCTGGCCGAAGAGGTCGAGCAGGCGCTGCGTGCCGCAGCGCTCTGGGATGAAGTCAAGGATCGGCTGACCGAGTCGGGGCTGTCGCTCTCCGGCGGCCAGCAACAGCGCCTGTGCATCGCCCGCGCGTTGGCCACGAACCCGGAAATCCTGCTGTTCGACGAGCCCACTTCAGCCCTCGACCCGATCGCCACGGCGCGCATCGAGGAGCTGATCACCGGGCTACGCGACCGGGTGACGGTCATTATCGTTACGCACAACATGCAGCAGGCAGCGCGCGTCTCGGATTTCACGGCCTTCATGTACCTCGGCGAGATCATCGAGTTCGACGAGACCAGCAAGATTTTCACGAATCCGGCCAAGAAGGCGACCGAAGACTACATCACGGGTCGGTACGGGTAAGGGCGCATGCCCGCATGGCAGGTGATTGATCTTACGCGCGGCGACCTGTCAGGCCAGCGCTTCCTCGTCTTCGAGCTGTTCGATGGCGCGCCGCACTTTGGCCAGCTGCTGTTGGGCCCGTTGCTCGCGCTGCTCGGCCTGGCGTATTTGACGCTCACTGGTGTGAGGCATCTCGCGCATGGATTCACAGGTCGCCGTGGCGTTGGCGAGCTGGTCCAGCGCCCGCTGGTAGCGCTCCTCCAGTTGCCCGAGCCGCTCCTGGCTTTCGTCCGCGATGATCCGGAATCTGGTGTTCATGGCACGCGCTCCCCAGTGATGGTCCGGGCTCGAGCGTGCTCCCGTGGCATGACAATGCCACTAAGGGGGCGTGATGATTTCTTTGCAGCGCGTCGCCGCCGCGTATGGATGGATGTGCGGGGGCGCCCAACACCATGGGTCAACAGAGCGTGTATCGGGGAGCGACTTGACCCAAGGTGTAGGGCGCCCCAGTGCGTCAGTCCATGCGCAGGAGTTCGTTGATTGAGGTCTTCGCACGCGTCTGCGCGTCGACCTGTTTGACGATCACGGCGCAGTAGAGCGAGTGCGAGCCATCCCTGGAAGGCAGGCTTCCGGAGACCACCACCGAGCCGGGCGGAACGTGGCCCTGGAATATCCTGCCGGTCGCACGATCGAGAATCCGCGTGCTCTGGCCGATGAACACGCCCATCGAGATCACCGCACCTTCACCGACGACGACGCCTTCGACGATCTCGGAGCGGGCGCCGATGAAACAGTTGTCCTCGATGATCGTCGGGCTGGCCTGGAGCGGCTCGAGTACGCCGCCGATGCCGACGCCGCCCGAGAGGTGCACGTTCTTGCCGATCTGCACGCAGGAGCCGACCGTGACCCAGGTATCCACCATCGTGCCGGAATCAACGTAGGCGCCAATATTGACGTAGCTTGGCATCAGCACAGTGTTGGGTGCAACGTAGGCGCCGTGGCGGACGATGGCGTGCGGCACGACGCGCACGCCGCCCGCGGTGAAATCGGCGGCGCTGGCGTCCGCGTACTTGAGTGGTACCTTGTCGTAGAAACGGGTGTAGCCGGCGTCATGGACCCGGTTGTCATGCGTCCGGAAATAGAGCAGCACGGCCTTCTTGAGCCACTCATTCACCTGCCACTTGCCGTTCACGGGCTCGGCGACCCGCAGTTCGCCACGGTCCAGGAATGCGATTGTCTCGTCTATGGCGGCGACGAGCGCTTTATCGACCGTGGTCGGCGTCAGCGCCTGGCGATGCTCGAATGCCGACTCGATGATCGGGCGCAGTTGCTGCGGGTTCACGGCAATCCATTGGTGGTCGGCGACGGCGCATCGTGCCGGTGTTGGCGAGGCAAGTCCAGCCGCGCACGAGTGCTCCGCCTGTCAGCGCAGTTCGCCAAGACGGGCGTGCACTTCAGCCATTTTGATGCTCGGCGGAGCGAGCGCGAGCACGCGCTCGAGCGCAGCGCGCTCGGCTGCCACGTCGCCTTCTTCGCGAGCGATGAGCGCGCCTTCATACTGCAGGTGGCCCTGCAAGTCCGGTGTAGCCGCGGCATAGTCGGGGCTGTTCACGGCGCGCTGGTATTCGCGTTTTGCGGCGCCGAGTCGGTGAAAGACCAATTCGGGCAAGGCGAGGAAGGTCGCCATGGCCACGAGCCGCGTCTCCAGTGCGGCAGGGCCCCGAACGGGTTCCGCCTGGCTGCCAGCAAGGTGGCCGCCCTGGGTGTGCTCCAACAGGCCAAGGGCGCGATCGAGCAGACTGGTTCCCTGGTTCACCAGCTTGATTTTCGTCCACGGCGCACGCGTATCGCGGGCCTGGAGGGTAAAAGTGCTGCCATAGTAGGCGAGGTAGAGCGGATTGTTGGCGTCGCTCCCGAGCAGACGGGAGAAGAGCTGCTGGGCACGCTCAGTGGCCGCGCCCGACCCGGCCCGGCCCGCTTCGAACTGAGCCCGCGCCGTGGCAAAGTCCGGCATTGCACCGGCCGGCCCGGCCGGCCAGGCGGCCTGGATTGCACCCAGCCCAACGACCAGCATGGCCAAGCGAACCCCGAACTGTGGCGTTTTCATCATGGTGTGGTTCGACACTTGCGCAAGAGTACGGTTCGCCTCGCCGGCCGGCGCTTCATGCCGGGCGGATTTTGCAGTACGCGGCAGCGCCATTATTGTGAACTCTATCGCAGCTGCTCTGTCGACCGGCGGCGACGCCATCGGGTTGTCACAATTGAACTTTATCGTTGTACTCCAGTCAGTTAGGCATCCGGCCCCCTGGTGAACAGCTATGCAACCCCTCCCGCAGTCTGATGTCCGCCGGCCCCTGCCCGCACCCCTCGGGCTATTGCCAGAATCGTGGAAATTGCCGCGTTGGATGCGGTCCCTGATCGGCCGCGTATCGGGTATATCCGGCGTCGAGGTCGTGGCCGGTTGCCTCGACTTCGAAGCCAATCCGGGTGAGTTTGCGCGCCAGGCCCTGGTGCGCCTGGGGGTCAAGTACACGCTGTCCGCATCGGAAATTGAACATGTGCCACAGACCGGCGGCGTCATCATTATTGCCAATCACCCGTTCGGGGGCGTGGACGGACTGATCGCCATCAACGCGCTCCATGCCAGGCGCCCAGACCTGAAGCTGCTGGCCAATGGCGTGCTGGCGCGGCTCAAGCCCCTGCAGAGCGCGGTGCTTGCGGTCGATATGTTCGGGGGCGACTCCCGCACCAATGCCCAGAGCGTACGTGCCGCCTTGCGCCACGTCGCCGAGGGCGGTGCCTTGTTCACTTTCCCGGCCGGAGAAGTGGCGCACCTGCAGTGGCGCTTTGGCAAGGTTTTCGATCCCGCCTGGCCCCGTTCGGCGGCACGCCTCATTCAGCTGGCCGGCGTGCCGGTGGTGCCCATGTTCATCGGGGGACGCAACAGCGCGCTCTTTCAGCTGGTCGGGCTTGTTCATCCCAAGCTCCGCACGTTGTTGCTGCCACGCGAGCTGCTCAACAAATCGGGCACCAGCGTAGGGGTGCGGATCGGCATGCCGATCAGCGCCCGGCGCATCACCAAGCTGGCTTCGCCGGCGGCGATGTCGGCGCATCTGCGCGCGACCGTGCGCCTGCTGGCGGGGGCGCCGCTGCCCGAACCGAAGTCGCAAATTGCCGTCGCTCCGTCCGCGGCTGGCCAGGTGACGCTGTCCGCGCGCGCTGCGGCGCCGCTCGCGGAACCCGTGGATGCCGCGCGCATGAGCGAGGAACTGGCCGCGTTGCCCGCAGCGCAGCGCCTGACAAGCTCCAATGCCCTGGAAGTCTATTGCGCGTCGGCGTCGCAGATTCCCTGGACGCTGCAGGAAATCGGGCGCCTGCGCGAGCTGACCTTCCGCGCCGTCGGCGAAGGCACCGGGCGGCCGGCGGATCTCGACCTGTTCGACGATTATTACGAGCACCTGTTCATCTGGCATGCTGAAAAGCGCGAAATCGTTGGCGCCTATCGCCTCGGGCGCAGTGACAGGATCCGCAAGCGCTTTGGTGCCCGCGGTCTCTATCTCACTTCGTTATTCGAATTCCGCGAGCCGTTCTTCACCTTGCTCGGGCCCGCGCTCGAACTCGGCCGCTCGTTCGTGCGTTTCGAATACCAGCGTTCCTACGCGCCGCTCCTGTTGCTGTGGAAGGGCATCAGCGAATATATCGGCCGACACCCGCAATACGCCCGGGTGATCGGCGCTGCCAGCGTCAGCAACAGTTACGATCCGCAGTCGCGCACGCTGCTGGTGGAGGCGCTGCGCGCCTGGCGCAGCGAGCCGCTGCTGGGCGCGCTGGTCAATCCGCGCCGGCCATTCAAGTCCAGGTATTCGATGCGCTCACTGTTTGGCGAGGCGGGACTGGACGCCGACATGGATGCGCTCGGCTCGCTCATCGAAGACCGCGAACCCGACGGCAAGGGCGTGCCCGTGTTGCTGCGCCACTACCTCAAGCTCGGTGCGCGCACCATTGGCTTCAACATCGACACGGATTTTGGCAACTCGCTCGACTGCCTGATCGTGCTCGACCTGCGGCGTGTGCCGGTGGAGACGCTGCAGAAATACATGTCGGCCGACGCGCTGCAGGAGTTCCGCAGTTACTGGCGCCTGGCCCCGCAAGACCCGGTGGCGCAGTCCGCGCGCGGCTGAGGGCGGCGCCGCTAGACGTTCTGGCTCGGACTCAAGGTCTCCACGAGGCGGTTTCGCAGCCGCTCCGCGGCGGCCTCAGCGAGCGGCCGGCGTTCGTGATCGGTGATGTAGAACACGTCTTCGGCGCGCTCGCCCATGGTGCCGACCTTGGCGGCGTGCAGGTCGACGCTCTCCTCCCACAGCACCTTGCCCACGTCGCACAGGAGCCCGGGGCGGTCGCCGGCCACCAGCTCGAGCACCGAGCGCGCGTTGCGTTCATCGACGCTGATTGTGATCTGGGTCGGCGTGCGGAACACGCGCAGCTGGCGCGGCGCGCGACGTGAAACCGACAGCGGTGCTTCGCCCGAGAGCTTTAGCGATGCCCAGAGCGAATGCTCGATCTCGCCGAGGCGGTCGGCGTCGGCAATCATCGCGCCGTCCTCCTCGAGCACGTGGTAGGTGTCGAGCGAATAGCCGTTGCCCGCCGGCGTGATGCGCGCATCGACGATGTTGAGCCCGAGCTGATCCAGCACGGCGGTGGCGCGCGCGAAGCTGTGGCGGTGGTGCGGCGCGTAGATCAGCACCGCCGTGGTGCCGCTCCCTGGCTGGTTCTCGACTGCAACGCGGGCCGCGTCGCCGCTGCCGTCGGGGTCGGCGAGCACCTGCGTGTGCCGGCCAATTTCTTCGGGCGTGTAACGCAGGAAATAGGTCTCAGGAAGTCTTGACCAGACGCGCTCGATGGTGGGCAGCGTCAACCCAGCGGCCTGCAGCAGGGCCCGTGCGCCAGCCTGGTTCTCACGCACCAGTTCCTCCTTGTCCACCGGCGTCTCGAGGCCGCGGCGCAGCGCGCGACGCGCCTTCTCATACAGATCGTGGAATAGCGAGGCCTTCCAGGAATTCCATAGTTTCGGATTCGTGCCGCGCACGTCGGCGCAGGTGAGCACGTAGAGGTAATCGAGGTGGGTCTCATCGCCCACCTTGCGAGCGAAGGCGTTGATGACCTGCGGGTCACCGATGTCCATCTTCTGCGCCGTCGTCGACAGCAGCAGGTGGCTCTTGACGAGCCAGGCCACCAATCGCGCGTCGTAGCGCGACAGCCCCTGCTCGAGGCAGAAGGCCTCGGCGTCGACCGCGCCCAGGTCGGAATGATCGCCGCCCCGTCCCTTGGCGATGTCGTGGAACAGCGCGCCGAGGTAGATGAGTTCGGGCTTGGGGAGCGTCTGCATGATCGGCGAGACCAGCGGCAGCTCCTGGTTGAACTCGCTGATCGCCAGGCGCCGTGCGTTGCTGACCACGAACAGCGTGTGCGCATCCACCGTGTAGGCGTGAAACAGGTCGTACTGCATGCGGCCGACGATCCGGCCGAAGGCGGGAATGTAGCGGCCGAGCACGCCGTAGTTGTTCATGCGCCGCAGCTCGTGTGTCACGCCGCGCGGGGCGCGCAGGATCTCGAGGAACAGGCGGTGATTGCGCGGGTTCTGCCGGAACTCCTCGTCGATCAGCCACAGATTGCGGCCCACCGCGCGGATGGTGCCGGCGCGCACGCCGCGCAACTGCGGGTTCTGCTGCAGCAGCACGAACAGCTCGAGCAACGCGGAGGGTTGGCGCGCGAACAGGTCTTCGTTGACGGCCTCGAGCGAGCCGTCGCGCACCTGGAACTGTGGGGTCAGCGGTTTCGGCGGCGTGTCATCGGTGAGGATCGCCTCGCGGAACAGTTGCAGCAGCAGTTCGTTGAGCAGCTGCACGTCCATGGCGGTGCGGTAGTAGCGCTGCATGAGCTGCTCGACCGCTAGCGTGTAGGTGCTGTCCTCGTAGCCGAAACTCTGCGCCAGCTTGATCTGGTGATCGAACAGCAACCGGTCTTCGTGGCGGCCGGTGAGCGCGTGCAGGCCGAAACGCACCTTCCACAGGAAGGCCTGCGCCTGCTTCAGGCGCCGCAGTTCGGAGGCAGTGAGAAAGCCGTGCGTGGCCAGTTCGTCGAGCGATTCGGATCCGAAGTGGCGCCGGGCGACCCAGGCGATCGTTTGTATATCCCGCAGGCCACCCGGGCCGGTCTTCACGTTGGGCTCGAGGTTGTAGGCCGTGTCGTTGGCCTTGTGGTGGCGCTCCTGCTGCTCGCGCACCTTGGCGCCGAAATAATCGCGCACCGGCCAGACGCGCTCGGGCGCCAGGGCTGCTCGCATTGCGGGTAGGAGGCTCGTCGACCCCGCGAGCCAGCGCGACTCGAGGAGCGTGGTCATGACGCCGACGTCGGCGATTGCCTCCTCGGCGCATTCGCTGACGGTGCGCACGCTGTGGCCGACCTCGAGGCCGATGTCCCACAGGAACGCCACCAGCTTCTCGATCGGTTCGCGATCGGCGCCCATGAGCGGCTCGGGCGTCAGCACCAGCAGGTCGACATCCGAGCAGGGGTGCAGCTCGCCGCGACCATAGCCGCCGACGGCCGCGAGCGTCAGCCGTCCTGCAAGGTTGTCATCGAGCCGGGCGCGCCACAGCTGCACGAGCAGCCGGTCGATGAACGCCGCGCGCGCGCGCACCAGGGCCTCGACGGGCTCCTCGTCGCGGAAGCGTTGCTGCAGCTCCTGCTGGCCCTGGAGCAGCAGTGCCCGGCAGGTTGCGGAGGAGCACTCGCCAGCGGCGAGGAGCGCGGGCACCCGCTCCAGCAGCGGCCAGTCAATGGTTGCTGGCGGCGCGGCGCTGGCATCGTCAATCGGTGCCGGGTCGGCGATCATGCGGCGCTGCGCTCGGCGGCGCCGAGCGTCAGCACTTCGTGGCCGCCGGGCGTGACCAGCACCATGTGTTCCCACTGCGCCGAGAGCGAATGATCCTTGGTGACCACGGTCCAGCCGTCGGGCAGGACCTTGGTGTGGCGCTTGCCGGCGTTGATCATCGGCTCGATGGTGAACACCATGCCCGGGACCAGTTCCATGCCGGTGCCGGCTTCGCCGTAATGCAGCACCTGGGGGTCTTCGTGGTAGACCCGGCCTATACCGTGACCGCAGTACTCACGTACCACGGAGAAGCCGGCATTTTCCGTATGCTGCTGGATCGCATGGCCGATGTCGCCCAGATGGGCGCCCGGGCGCACCAGGTCGATGGCGTGCCACATCGCTTCGCGGCAGGTATCGGTCAGGCGCAGGGCCTGGACCGGGGGCTTGCCGACGTAGTACATGCGGCTCGTGTCCCCGTGGTACCCATCCTTGATGATGGCCACATCTATATTGAGTATGTCGCCCGACTTGAGCACCCGTTCATTGGGAATACCGTGGCAAACCACGTGGTTAGGTGAGGTGCAGACGGTCTTGGGGAAGCCCCGGTAGCCGACGTTGGCGGGTATGGATTGCTGGGATTTGACGATGAATTCGTTGCAGACCCGGTCCAGCTCGTTGGTGCTGACCCCGGGGACCACGTGTTCGCCGATCATGTCCAGGATGTCGGCCGCCAGCCGCCCGGAAACGCGTAATTTGGCCTGTTCTTCGGCCGTCTTGATGGACACTCGGGTGGAACGGAGCATGGGGTACGGGGTCTTCCTAAAGCGTTGTTCCGGCGGGAAGATCATGGTATAAAGCGCGGCCTTTTTTGGCAACGCAATCCACACGCGTATCAGTAACTTGCGGCCGGGTGTCCCCACTTAGCGGTGGGAATCGTCGTCAAGGATACGCGGAGGCCCCAACCCAACAACGAGGTATGACCATGTCCAGCGTGTCTATGCGACAGATGCTGGAAGCGGGCGTCCATTTTGGACACCAGACCCGCTTCTGGAACCCGAAGATGGCTCCCTACATCTTTGGCGAACGAAACCGGATCCACATCATCAATCTCGAACAGACCCAGCCGCTGTTCGTCGAGGCGATGGCGTTCATCAAGCGCGTCGTCGGCGACGGTGGGCGCGTGCTGTTCGTCGGCACCAAGCGTTCCGCGCGCGACTCGATCGCCGCCGATGCGGTGCGCTGTGGCATGCCTTACGTGAACCAGCGGTGGCTGGGCGGCATGCTCACGAATTTCAAGACACTGCGGCAGTCGATCAAGCGACTCGCGGACCTCGAGGAGCTCACCGCTTCCGGCGCGATCGAAAAGCGCGGCAAGAAGGAAGCGACCATGCTGCGCCGCGAGATGATCAAGCTCGAAAAGAGCCTCGGCGGCATCAAGCTCATGGAAGCGCTCCCTGACGTGTTGTTCGTCGTCGACGTCGGTCACGAGCACATCGCGATCCACGAGGCGAAGAAGCTCGGCATTCCGGTCGTCGCGATCGTCGACACCAACTGCACCCCCGACGGGATCGATCACATCATCCCCGGCAATGACGATGCCATGCGCGCGATCCAGCTCTATACCGGAGCGGCCGCGGAAGCGGTACTCGAGGGCAAGAGCACGGTGCCGCAGATGGCGGTCAGCGAAGACGAATTCGTCGAGCTCGACGAGCAGGGGAATCCGCGCCGCAAGTCCGGTCGCAACAACGCGCGGCCGCAGCGGCAGGCGCCGGTCCGCCATCGCAAGCCCGCCCCGGTACGCCGCGGACCGGTCGCTGCGCCCGCAGCAGCCCCGGTGGTGGCCGGTGCCGAAGTGACCGAAGCGGCTGCGCCGGCTGCCGCAGTGGAAGTGATCGACGCCGATCTTGATCTGGACGATACCGTCGATGTCGCCGCCGCGCCGAGCGCGACGGCCTCGGTCCGTCGCCGTCCGGCCCCGGGTGCTCCCGGCGCGCGCCGTGGGCCGCGCTGATGAGCGTCACGGCTGATACCGTCCGGCAGCTCCGGGAGCGTACCGGCGCGGGCATGATGGAGTGCAAGAAGGCGCTGGTCGAGACGGCGGGCAACCTGGACGCCGCTGCCGAGCTGATGCGCAAGCAGGGCCTGGCGAAGGCCGACAAGAAGGCCACGCGCGTCGCCGCCGAGGGCGTGATCGCCATCGAGCGCGCCAGCGACGGACGCAGCGCCGCGATGGTCGAAGTCAACTGCGAGACCGACTTCGTCGCCCGCGAACAGGATTTCCGCGGCTTCGCCGCGGACGTGGCGCGCAGCGCCGTGGCCTCGGGGCCGGCCGATCTGGACGCGCTCGTGGTGGCGAAGCTCGCTGCCGGTGAGACCATCGACGAGCGCCGCCGTGCGCTGGTGGCGAAGATCGGCGAAAAGATTTCAGTGCGCCGCTTTACGCGCCTCGAGTCGGCAGGTCCGCTGGGTACTTACCTGCACGGGACGCGCATCGGCGTACTGGTGCGGCTCGAGGGTGGCACGGACGAGCTGGCGCGCGACCTGGCCATGCACATTGCAGCCAGCAATCCGCGCTATATCAGCACGGGCGACGTGCCGGCCGCCGAAGTCGCCAAAGAGCGCGAGATCCTGACCGAACAGGCGCAGAAGGAGGGCAAGAGCCCGGAAATCGCCGCCAAGATGGTCGAGGGGCGATTGCGCAAGTCGCTCGGCGAGATCACGCTGCTGGGCCAGCCGTTCGTGAAGGATCCGGACCAGACGGTCGAGAAGCTGCTGAAGTCGGCGGGCGCCAGCGTCCGTGAATTCCAGCGCTTTGAAGTGGGCGCAGGCATCGAGAAGAAGCAGGAAGACTTTGTCGCCGAAGTCATGGCGCAGGTCAGCGCGGCTGGGCGCAGCTGAGGCCTGTGACGGCCACGGCAAGTGTTAATGACCATGCCCCGCTGATGCGGGGCATTTTTTAGGGGGGAGGGTACGCATGACGGGTACTACGGGTAAACCGCGCTTCGCGCGCATCCTGATCAAACTCTCCGGTGAGGCGCTGCTGGGCGCGGCCGACTATGGCATCGATCCGGCCGTGATCAAGCGCATCGCGGCGGAATTGCGCGACGTGCAGGCGCTCGGCACGCAGGTGGCCGTGGTGCTGGGTGGCGGCAATATTTTCCGCGGTGCAGGCCTGGCGCGTGCCGGCATGGATCGCGTCACCGCCGACCAGATGGGCATGCTGGCGACCGTCATGAATGCGCTCGCCATGCAGGATGCGCTCGAATCGCTCAACGTCTACGCGCGCGTGATGTCGGCGATCCGCATCAACGAGGTGTGCGAGGACTACATCCGCCGCCGCGCCGTGCGCCACCTCGAGAAGGGCCGCATGGTGATTTTCGCCGCCGGCACCGGCAACCCGTTTTTCACCACCGACACGGCGGCGGCGTTGCGCGCCATCGAGATCGAGGCGCAGCTGCTGGTCAAGGCCACCAAGGTAGACGGCATCTATACGGCCGATCCGCTCAAGGATCCGGGCGCCCGCCACTACCCGCGGCTGACCTTCGACCGGGTGTTGACGGAGCGGCTGAACGTGATGGACGCCACCGCCATCGTCATGTGCCGCGACCACAACCTGCCGCTGCGCGTGTTCAATCTCAACGCCGGCGGCCACCTGCTGCGAGTGGCGCAGGGCGAGGACGTTGGTACACTCGTGACCAATGAGTGACGCGCAGACCAGGACAGGGGGACGAATATGCTGGAAGACCTGAAGAAAGACGCCACCGTGCGCATGCAGAAATGCGTGCAGGTGTTCCAGGCGGACCTGAAGAAAATGCGCACCGGTCGCGCACACCCGAGCCTGGTGGAGCACCTGAAGGTGGACTACTACGGCGCCGATATGCCGCTGAACCAGGTCGCCAACATCAGCGTCGAGGATGCGCGCACGCTGGTGGTCTCGCCGTGGGAGAAGACCATGGTCGGGCCGATCGAGAAGGCGATCCACAAGTCCGACCTGGGCTTGACGCCGATGACCGCCGGCACCGTGATCCGCATTCCGCTGCCACCGCTGACCGAAGAGCGGCGGCGCGACATCACCAAGGTGGTGCGCCACGACGCGGAAAACGCCAAGGTCAGCGTCCGCAACGTGCGGCGCGACGTGCTCGCCGACGTCAAGGAGTTGCTCAAGGAAAAGGAAATCTCGCAGGACGATGAGCGCAAGGCGGAGGTCGAGATCCAGAAACTGACCGACCGGTTCGTTGCGGAGATCGACCAGCAGCTGGGGGCCAAAGAGAAAGAAATCCTGCAGGTCTAGGGCTCGCCAATGCATTCCTCCCCCAGCGGCCTCGCCGCCGCGGCGCCGCCGCTCCCCTGTCATGTGGCCATCGTGATGGACGGCAACGGCCGCTGGGCGTCAGGGCAGGGGCGCGAGCGCAGTGCCGGCCACCACTCTGGCCTTGGACCGGTGCGCACCGTGATCGAGGCGGCGGCACGGCACGGTATCGAGGCGCTGACCCTGTTCGCGTTCAGCAGTGAGAACTGGTCGCGGCCGGCGAGCGAAGTGGCGGGCCTCATGAACCTGTTTTGCGACGCGCTCGATGCCGAGTTGCCGATGCTGCAGACCAATGGCGTGCGGCTGCGCTTCATCGGAGAACTCTCGGCCCTTGAGGCGCGTCTGCGCGCGCGCATCGACGCGGCGACCGCAGCCACGGCGGCGAACTCGCGGTTGCGCCTGCAGGTCGCGGTCAGCTACGGGGGGCGGCAGGACATCCTGGCGGCGGCGCGCCGCGTGGCGGCGCGTTGCGAGCGGGGCGAACTGCGCAGCAGCGAACTGAGCGCCGAGGAGTTTGCCGCCGGCCTGGCGTTGGCGGGGCTGCCCGATCCGGACCTGTTCATCCGCACCGGGGGCGAGCAGCGCATCAGCAATTTTCTGCTCTGGAACCTGGCGTACGCGGAACTGTATTTCACCGAGACCCTGTGGCCGGATTTTTCCGCCGCGGATTTCGAAATCGCGCTCCAGCATTTTGCCGGACGCCAGCGCCGCTTTGGGCTGACCGGCACCCAGGTGGCCTCCTGATGCGCACCCGGATCCTTACCGCGCTGGTTCTGGGCGCCGTGCTCATCGGCGTGTTGCTGTTCGGGCCTGCCTGGTCGGCGCGCGTGCTGTTCGGCCTGTTCATAGCCGGTGGCGCCTGGGAATGGTCGGCTTTTCTTGCGGCGGCGCCGCGTGCCGCGCGGCTCGGGTTCGTTTTGCTGGTAGCGCTCCTGTCGGTCAGCGCGCGGGTGTTGCTGGCTGATACCAGTGGTTTCGCTCTGCTCATGCAGCTGGCCGTGTGCTGGTGGGTAGTCGCCCTGCTATGGCTGCTGGTCGCGCCGCAGCGCGCGAACGCCTGGTCGACCGCGCTCGCCGGAATACTCGCGCTGGTGCCGACCTGGGTGGCCCTGACGCGCATGGTCGAATTGTGGCCGCGCGGGGCGCAGTGGGCGCTGTTCGTGCTGGCGCTGGCCTTTGCCGCCGACACCGGCGCCTATTTCGCCGGCAGCGCGTTTGGGCGCGTGAAGCTGGCGCCGCAGGTGTCGCCGGGCAAGACCTGGGAGGGCGTTGCCGGCGGCATGGTGCTGGCGGCGGTCGTAGGCTTTGCCGGCAGCCGCTGGTTCGGCCTGGCGACCGGGCGGTTCATCCCGCTGTGCCTGGCGGGCGCTGCTTTTTCCGTCGTCGGCGATCTGACCGAGAGCCTGTTCAAGCGTGCCAGCGGCCTCAAGGACAGCGGCCGGCTGTTTCCCGGGCACGGCGGCATGCTCGATCGCATCGACAGCGTGCTGGCCTGCACGCCAGTGATCTGCACGGGTCTGCTGTGGATGGGGGTGGCGTCGTGATCGGCGTGGCCATACTCGGCGCCACTGGCAGCATAGGCCGCAACACGCTCGATGTGCTCGAGCGCCACCCCGACACCTATCGCGTCGTGTCGCTGGCTGCCCGCGGCGACGCGCGGCGGCTGGCGGAGCTGTGCCTCCGGCACCGCCCGGACGTCGCGGCAATGGAGCAGCCGGAGGCGGCAGGCGAACTCGAGCGGCGTCTGCGCGAAGCGGGCTCGCCGACGCGGGTCGCCTGCGGCGCCGCAGCCATCGAGGACCTGGCGCGCGATCCGGCGGCGCTTGTGGTCATGGCCGCCATCAGCGGGGCCGCGGGACTCCGCTCGACTCTCGCGGCGGCGGCGGCAGGCAAGCGGCTGCTACTGGCCAACAAGGAATCCGTGGTGATGGCCGGGAACCTGCTGCTGGCGGCGGTCCGGGCTGGTGGGGCGACGCTGATCCCGATCGACAGTGAACACAACGCGATTTTCCAGTGCCTGCCCGCGGGCGGGCGCATCGGTGAGCGCCCCGCGGGGGTGCGGCGCCTCCTGCTGACGGCCTCCGGCGGCCCGTTCCTCGACTGGACTGCGGGCGCGATGGCGCTGGCGACGCCCGAGCAGGCCTGCGCCCATCCGCGCTGGAGCATGGGCCGCAAGATTTCCGTCGATTCGGCCACGCTCATGAACAAGGGCCTGGAGCTGATCGAGGCCACGGTGCTGTTCGGCATGGAGCCCCGCGACGTTTCGGTGGTCGTCCATCCGCAGAGCATCGTGCATTCGCTGGTCGAGTACGTGGACGGCTCGACCCTCGCCCAGCTGGGGTCGCCGGACATGCGCACCCCGATTGCCCAGAGCCTGGCGTGGCCCGGTCGGATCGCCGCCGGTGTAGAATTCCTCGATTTGGCCAGGATCGGTTCGCTCGAGTTCCGCGCCCCCGATCGCGCACGCTTCCCATGCCTGGGGCTGGCCGAGGCGGCAGCGCGGGCCGGGGGCACGGCCTGCACCTGGCTGAACGCGGCGGACGAGGTGGCGGTGCAGGCGTTTCTCGACAAGCAATTGAACTTTGGGGATATTCCGGGGGTCATTGAGAGGGTCATGAACGATGCGCCCGGTGGGCCGATGATGGATCTCGACGCGGTGCTCGGCGCCGATGCGAGCGCGCGCGACCGTGCCCGCGCGGTGCTGGCCGAATACAGCGCCGCCGCCCGGAGAACCAGCGCATGATTTTCTCCCTCTGGTCCCTGGCCGGCTTCGTGGTGGCGGTGTGCGTTCTGGTGACGGTGCATGAGTTCGGCCACTACTGGGTCGCGCGCAGGCTCGGCTTCAAGGTGCTGCGTTTTTCGGTGGGGTTCGGGCGACCCTTGTGGCGGCACATCGGGCGCGAGAGCGGCACCGAATTCGTGATCGCGGCCGTGCCGCTCGGCGGTTACGTCAAGCTGCTGGACGAACGCGACGCTCCGGTGCCGGCCGCCGAACTGGCACAGTCCTTCACCCACCGCCCGCACTGGCAGCGCATCGCCGTGCTGCTGGCCGGCCCGGCGGCGAACTTCCTGTTTGCGATCCTGCTGCTGACCGGCATGTTGCTGGTTTCCGGCAGCACCGAGCTGCGCCCCCTGCTGGCCGCCGCGCGGGCGGATTCGCCCGCGGCACGAGCCGGCGTGCGCTCGGGCGACGAGATCATCGCGGTCAACGAGCGGCCGGTCAGCACGCAGCGCGAAGTGTGGATCAACCTGCTCGACGGCGTCACCAGCCGCGCGCCGCTGTCACTGACTGTACGCGGAGCCGACGGACGGGAACGCCAGGCCTCTTTTGAGTTCGCCAGTTCCGCCGAGCGGCGCGCCCTGTCCGAGCCCACCGGCGCGCTCGACGGGCTGGGGCTGAAATTTCAGGAACTGCCGATACCAGCGGTACTGGGCGCCGTCACGGCCGGTGGCCCCGCCGCCCTGGCGGGGCTTCGGGCGGGCGATGAGGTCCTGCGCGTCAACGGCGAGCCGGTACACGATTTCCTGGCCCTGGTGGCGCTGGTGCGCGCCCATCCCGGCGACACGATCGCCGTGCAGTACCGGCGCGATGGCCGCGAAGCGGCGACCCGCGTTGCCGTCGCCGCCGTGGTCCAGGACGGGGTGCGGATCGGGCGCATCCAGGTAAGCCAGTCGCACTCGCCGCGCTATCCACCGGGGATGCTGCGGCATGTCAGGCTCGGACCGCTCGCCGCGCTGCGCGCTGCCTGCAGCGAGGCCTGGGGCATGACGAGCCTGCAGGGACGCATGCTCTGGCGCATGCTGGCCGGCGATGTCTCGGTCAAGAACCTGAGCGGCCCGCTGACGATCGCCGAACTCGCGGGCGATTCGGCCTCCGCTGGTACCGCCGCCTTCCTCGGGTTCCTGGTGCTGATCAGCCTGGCGCTGGGTTTCATGAACCTGCTGCCGATCCCCATCCTCGATGGCGGCCAGGTGGTGATGCAGACGATCGAATGGCTCAAGGGCAGCCCGCTGTCCGAGCGCGTACAGGCTGCGGGACAGCAGGTGGGCATTGCACTGGTGCTGCTGCTCCTCGGGCTGGCCCTGTATAACGACATCTCGCGTCAGTTTGGTTGACTCCCCCTAAAGCAACGGCAGTGTGCGCATGAATCATCGCGCGGGTCTCGCGGCGTTCTTTTTGTTTGTCACCAGCGGTGCGGCGCAGGCGCAGGCGCAGTTGGCCGACGCCAGCGGCTTTACCGTCGGCGACATCAAGGTGGAAGGCCTGCAGCGCATTTCCGAAGGCACGGTGTTCAACTACCTGCCGGTCAACATCGGTGACCGGCTCGATGCCCAGCGCGTGCGCGAGGCGCTGCGGGCGCTGTACGCGACCGGTTTCTTCCGTGACGTCCAGATCAGCCGCGATGGCAACACGCTGGTGATCGCCGTGCTCGAGCGCCCCTCGCTCGAGAGCATCGAGATCAAGGGCAACAAGGACATCAAGACCGAGGACCTGCAAAAATCGCTGCGCAACGTCGGCTTGTCGGCGGGCAAGACCTTCAACCGCTCGACCCTCGAGGAAGTGACGCAGTACCTCACCGATCAGTACTACAGCCGCGGCAAGTACGCGGTGACGATCGATTCCAAGGTCGAGGATCTGCCCAACAATCGTGTGCGCGTCAACCTCGATATCAAGGAGGGGAGTCGCGCGAAAATCCGCCAGATCAACATCGTCGGCAACAAGACCTTCAAGAGCAAGGACATACTCGAGACGCTGACCCTCAAGACGCCGACCTGGACCTCCTGGTACAAGCAGGACGACCGTTATTCGCGCGAATCGCTCCAGGGAGACCTGGAAAAGATCCAGACCTACTACCAGGATCGCGGCTACGCCAACGCGCACATCGACTCGGTGCAGGTGGCCATCTCGCCCGACAAGAACGACGTGTTCATCACCGCGAACATCACCGAGGGCGTGGTGTACAAGATCTCGGGCGTCAAGTTGGCAGGGAACCTCGTGGTTCCCGAGGCGCAGCTGCGCCGCCTGGTGCTGGTGGCGCCGGGCCAGATCTATTCGCAGAAGTCCATCTCCACCACGCAGGAACTGATCAAGAACCGGCTCGGCGCCGAGGGCTTCTTCTTCGCCAAGGTGGAGCCCGTGCCGACGCTGGATGAGGCCAAGCGCGAAGTCGCGCTGTCGCTGTTCGTCGATCCGGGCAACCGCGTCTACGTGCGCGAGATCAGCTTCAAGGGCACCACGCGCAGCAACGACGAGACGCTGCGGCGCGAGCTGCGCCAGCTCGAGGGCGCGCTGCTCTCCAACGTCGCGCTGGAGCGCTCCAAGCAGCGCCTGCAGCAACAGCCGTTCGTGGAAAAGGCCGAGTTCGAGACCAATCCGGTGCCCGGGTCCCCAGACCAGGTCGATGTGGTGTTTGACGTCAAGGAACGGCCGAGCGCGACCATCAGCGGCGGCGTGGGTTATTCCGCGGCGCAGAAATTCATGCTCAATGGCAGCTTCCAGGACAGCGACTTCATGGGCTCTGGCAATGCCGTGGCCCTGCAGCTGGACTCGGGACTCTACAACAAGCTCTACAGCTTCTCGCACACCAACCCGTACCGCACCATCGACGGCCTGTCACGCACCGTGTCGCTGAGCTACCGCAACTCGACGCAGTTCGTGTCGACTTCTTCCAACTTCAAGTCGCAGAACCTGGCGCTCGGGCTCAGCTACGGCTACCCGATCACCGAGTTCCAGCGGCTCAGCGCCGGGTTGTCGCTGCAGCGCGTCGACCTGCTGACCTACCAGGGCAGCAGCGCCCAGCAGGCGGTCGACTGGGTCAAGAACAATGGCGGCCCCTACACCCGGGTCATACTCTCGAGCGTCACGCTGTCCGACGGCACGGCGATCACCAGTTCCACCTCGCTGTTCGGGAGCCGCTTCAGCACCATCGAGACCAATGTCGGCTGGCTGTTCGACTCGCGCAACCGCGGCCTGTTCGCCGATCGCGGCCAGCGCCATACGCTGGGCCTGAGCTTCGTGCCCAGTGGCAAGACGCGCTACTACGTGGCCAGTTACGACAGCACGGTGTACCTGCCGCTCGTGCTGCGCACCACGTTGTCGCTGGGACTCAACGTGGCCTACGGTAAGGGCATGGGCAGCACCACGGCGCTCCCGCCCTACAAGCGTTTCTACGGTGGCGGGCCCGATACGGTGCGCGGCTACACGGAAAGCTCGCTGGGCCCGGTCGACAGCAACGGTAATCCCTACGGCGGCAACATGCTGGCCGTGGCCCGTGCCGAGCTGATCCTGCCGCTGCCGCTCAAGTGGCAGACCAGCGCCCGGGCGACGCTGTTCTTCGACTACGGCAACGTGTTTTCCACCGACAATGTCAAATACCTGGGCCGGGACTTCACGACCCCGGTGGACTACAAATTCAAGTATGATCAACTCAAGCGATCCACCGGCGTATCGGTGCAGTGGCTGGCGCCTTCGCTCGGCGTATTCCGCTTCAGTTACGGCATACCGCTGAACAAGTTCGGTGGTGATGCCGTGCGTTGGGCGGATCGCACCGAGAATTTCCAGTTTACGATCGGCGGTTCTTACTAATTCATCAGGGAGCACAGCAGTGAAGCGTTCTTGGATTATCTCCGTTGCAGGGTTGCTGGCGGGCGCTCTGGCCATCGCGCCGGCGCAGGCTGAAATCAAGATCGGCGTGGTCAACGCCGCGCGTCTGTTGCAGGAATCGCCGCAGGCCAAGGCCGTGCAGGACGCGCTGCGGAGCGAATTCGCTCCCAAGCAGCGCGAGCTCGCCTCGCTCCAGGCCACGCTGAAGGCCAAGCAGGACAAGTATGAAAAAGACGGCTCGACCATGAGCGCCGAGCAGCGCACCAGGACCGAGAAGGAACTGCGTGACGGCAACCGCGACTACTCGCAGAAGCTCAACGACTTCCAGGAAGACGCCAACACGCGGCAGAACGAGGAACTCTCGCGCCTGCAGAGCGCCATCGTCGCCGAGGTGCAAAGCTATGCGCTGACGCAGAAATTCGACCTGGTGCTGACCGAAGGCGTGGTGTACGCGAACAACTCGCTCGACGTCACGGCGGCGGTGCTCGCTGGCCTCCAGGCGCGCGCTGCGGCCAGTGCCCCGGCGCCGAAGCCGGCCGCGGCCGCTCCGGCCGCTCCCGCTACCAAGTAGACAGGGCCCGCGGCGGGCGGGGCTGGGCAGGGTGCGATGGGTTTGACGCTCGGCGAGCTGGCGGTGCGCTTTGGCTGCGAACTGCGCGGCGATCCGGCGGCCGTCGTCGCACGTGTCGCCACGTTGGGCGGCGCGGGGCCGGGCGACCTGGGGTTCCTCGCCAATCCACACTATCGCGCCCAGCTCGCCGCAACGCGCGCCACGGCGGTGGTGCTCGACGCGCAAGCTGCGCCGCAGTGCCCGGTGGCGACGCTGGTCCACTCCAATCCCTATGCCGCTTACGCGCGCATCGCCGCGCTCCTGCACCCGGACCCTCCAGCTACCCCGGGCGCGCACCCGGGCGCGCATGTCGATCCGGGCGCGCAGATCGCGCCCAGCGCCAGCATCGGCGCCGGCGCGGTCATCGGGCCGCGCTGCATGGTGGGTGAACGCTCCCGCATCGGAGCGGGCTGCGTGCTGGTCGCGGACGTGCAGGTGGGCGCCGATTGCCGGCTGCATCCGCGCGTGACGCTCGAGCCTGGCACGCAGCTGGGCGCCCGCGTGAGCGTGCAGTCCGGCGCGGTGATCGGATCCGACGGCTTCGGTTTCGCGCGCGACGGCGCGGGCTGGACCAAGGTGCCCCAGCTCGGGCGGGTGCGCATCGGCGATGATGTTGAAATCGGTGCCAACACCACAATTGACCGCGGCGCCATCGACGATACGGTCATCGCCGCGGGCGTCAAGCTCGACAACCAGATCCAGGTCGCGCACAACGTGCAGATCGGCGAGCACACCGTAATTGCCGCCTGCGTGGGCATATCGGGCAGCACCCGTATCGGCGCGCGCTGCATGATCGCCGGGGCCGTGGGTATCGTCGGCCACCTGGACATCTGCGATGATGTGGTGGTGACCGGCCTGTCCATGGTGTCCCACTCGATCAGCACGCCGGGGGTCTATTCCGGCGGCATACCGGCGGAACCGTCGGCGGTGTGGCGGCGCCTGGTGGGGCGCTTCAAGCGGCTCGACGCGCTGGCCGGCCGGGTCACACAGCTCGAACGCGGCACACACGGATCAAAGCCTGGAAGCAAGACAGATGAATGAACCGCTGCACATGGATATCTACGAAGTGCTCAGACGCCTGCCGCACCGCTACCCGTTTCTGCTGGTCGACCGGGTGCTCGAGTGCGTGCCCGGGCACAAGGTGCGTGCGCTGAAGAATGTGACCATCAACGAGCCGTACTTCCAGGGGCACTTCCCGCACCGGCCGGTGATGCCGGGGGTGATCATCATCGAGGCACTGGCGCAGGCGGCCGGCGTGCTGGCCTTCGTCACCGCCGGCGTGTACCCGGACGAGAATTCCGTGTTCTACTTCGTGGGCATCGACAAGGCGCGCTTCCGCCGGCCGGTCGAGCCAGGCGACCAACTGGTCCTGCAGGCCACGCTCGAACGGAACCTGCGCGGCATCTGGAAACTCTCCGCCGTCGCGACGGTCGGGGATGAAGAGGCCGCCTCCGCCGAACTCATGCTCGCGCCCGGAGTGCCCACCGGCCCGGTGCGGGGCCCCGGAACTCCAGCGTGATCGACCCGCGTGCGGTGGTCTCGCCGCAGGCTGAGCTGGCCTCAGACGTCGAGGTCGGTCCGTTCACGGTCATCGGGCCGGGCGTCCGCATCGGCGCGCGCACCCGCATCGGCCCGCACGTCGTGGTCAACGGCCCGACCACCATCGGCGCCGACAACCGCATCTTCCAGTTCGCTTCGATCGGGGATGCGCCCCAGGACAAGAAATACCAGGATGAGCCGACGCGCCTCGAGGTCGGCGACCGCAATGTGTTCCGGGAATTCTGCACCGTCAATCGTGGCACCACGCATGATGCGGGTGTGACGCGCGTCGGTGATGACAACCTGTTCATGGCCTACGCGCACATCGCCCATGATTGCCAGGTCGGGAGCCGCATCGTCATGGCCAATTGCGCCACGCTCGGCGGTCACGTTGCCGTCGGCGACTGGGTGATCATGGGCGGGTTCGCCGGCGTCCACCAGTTCTGCAGGATCGGCGCGCATGCCTTTCTTGGCAACAATGCCGCAGTGACGCGGGATGTGCCGCCTTACGTGATGGCGGTGGGCCAGCCGGCGAAGCCACATTCGATCAACAGCGAGGGACTGAAGCGCCGCGGCTTCAGCACCGGGCAGATCCGCACGCTCCGCGACGCCTACCGCACGCTCTACCGGCGGGGGCTCCCGCTCGCCGAGGCGCTGACGGAGCTCACCGCGGTGGCGGCTGGGCATCCGGAAGTGCGCCCGCTCCTCGACTTCATCGGTGCTGCCACGCGCAGCCTGATCCGCTAGCGCTCCCTGCCGTGCAGGCACGCGCGCTGCGCATCGGGGTGGTGGCGGGTGAAACCTCCGGCGACCAGCTCGGAGCCGCGCTGATCGCAGCGCTCCGCGCGCGCGTACCGGACGCAGAAGTGCGCGGTGTGTGCGGGCCGGCCATGCGGGCAGCCGGTTGTGTAGCGTTCGCCGACGCCCATGAGCTGGCGGTTATGGGGCTGGTGGAGGTGCTGGCCCATCTGCCGCGCCTGCTGCGGCTCCGCCGCCGGTTACGACGGGAGTTTCTGGCCTGGCGGCCCGACGTGTTTGTCGGTATCGACGCGCCGGAATTCAACCTGGGGCTGGCCGCGCAGCTGCACGCGGCGGGTGTAAAGACCGTCCAGTACGTCAGCCCGCAGGTCTGGGCCTGGCGCCAGGGGCGTGTGCGGCATATTGCCCGCGCCTGCGACCTGGTGCTGTGCCTGCTGCCCTTCGAACCGGCGTTTTACGCGCAGTACGCGGTGCGGGCGCTCTTCGTCGGTCATCCGCTCGCCGATCAGATTCCACTCGATGCCGATCGTGGCGCCGCCCGCAGTGCGCTTGGGCTCGCGCCCGACGCGAACGTGGTGGCGCTGCTGCCCGGTAGCCGGCGCGGGGAAGTCACGCGCCTGGGCCCGGATTTCATCGCCGCCGCGCTGGCGCTCGCTGCGGCGCTTCCTGCCGTCGAGTTCATCGCGCCGATGGCCTCGCCCCAGGTGCGCGCGCTGTTCGAGCACGATTGTGCCGTGGCGGGCGCGGCCGCGCGTATCCGCGTGCTCGACGGGCAGGCGCGCCTCGCCCTGCAGGCCGCGGACGCGACCCTGGTCGCGTCCGGCACCGCCAGCCTCGAAGCACTCCTGTGCCGCTGCCCGATGGTGGTGGCGTACCGCTTCGGTGCGCTGACGGCATTCCTGGTGCGCGCCCTGCGCCTGATGCGGATCCCGCGCTTTTCGCTCCCCAATCTGCTGGCGGGCGAAGCCCTGGTGCCCGAGTTCCTCCAGGAGCAGGTGAGCGGCCCGGCCCTGGCCGCGGCGCTGCAGGCGCTGCTGGCCGGCGACGCGCACCGGCGCTCGCTCGCGGCGCGGTTTCGCGAAATTCACGCCACGCTCCGCCAGGATGGAGCGGTCCGCGCGGCCGACGCGGTGCTGGAGCTGGCCGGTCCGGGCTGATGGGCGCGCCGCTCCTCGCCGGTGTCGATGAAGCGGGACGCGGACCACTCGCCGGGCCGGTGGTCGCGGCCGCGGTCATGCTGGACCCGGAGCGGCCCATCGCCGGGCTGCGCGATTCGAAGAAGCTGAGCCCGCAGCGCCGTACGCAGCTGGCGGTACTGATCCGGGAGCGGGCCATCGCCTTTGGCCTCGGCGTCGCTACGCCCCTGGAGATCGACACGCTCAACATCCTGCAGGCGACGCTCCTGGCCATGCGCCGCGCGCTGCAGGCGCTGGCAGTGCGCCCCACGCACATCATCATCGATGGCAACAAAGCCCCGCACCTCACTGATCTGTTTGCAGATTGCCAGATAGAAACCCTCGTGCGCGGTGATGACCTGGTGCCGGCGATCAGCGCGGCGTCCATCCTTGCCAAGACCTGGCGGGATGCGCGCATGGCTGAGTTCGACCTGCAATACCCGGGCTTTGGCCTGGGGCAGCACCAGGGCTATCCGACCGCGGCCCACCTGGCCGCGTTGGCGCGCCTCGGGCCGTCGCCGATACATCGACGGAGCTTCGCTCCGGTAAGATCGCTATTACCCCATGACAGCGAACTTCGTACACCTCCGCCTGCACACTGAGTTCTCGCTCGTCGACAGCGTCGTGCGCGTCGATGAACTCGTGGAGGCGGTGGCGATGGCCGGCATGCCCGCGGTCGGCGTGAGCGATGCGGGCAACCTTTTCGCGATGGTGAAGTTCTATCGTGCGGCGCTCGCTCGCGGCGTGCAGCCCATCATTGGCGTCGACCTGCGGATCAGGGAGGGCGTCGACCCACAGGGGCCTTCGCGGCTCACGCTGTTGTGCCAGAACCTGACGGGGTACCGGAACCTGACGCGGCTGGTCTCGCGCGCCTGGCTCGAGGGACAGGTGAAGGGCGAGCCGCTGATCGAACGCGCCTGGCTGTCGGCCACCACCACCGAAGGACTCATTGCGCTCTCCGGAGCGCAACACGGTGACCTGGGCCGCGCGCTGGCGCAGGGGCGCGCCGCACAGGCGGCACAGGCGCTCGGCGCGTGGCTGGCGCTGTTCGGCAATCGCTTCTACATCGAAGTGCAGCGCATCGGCGCGCCCGGCGAGGATGCGTACGTGCCGGCCGCGCTGGCGCTGGCGGCTGCCCGCGGTGTGCCGGCGGTGGCCACCAACGATGTGCGTTTTCTCGCGCCCGGGGATTTCGAAGCCCACGAGGCGCGCGTGTGCATACACGACGGGGCGTTGCTGGCCGATCCCACCCGGCCGCGCCGCTACACGCCGCAGCAGTTCCTGCGTACGCCGGAGCAGATGCAGGCGCTGTTTCCAGAGGCGCCGGCGGTGCTCGCCAACAGCGTCGAAATCGCGCGCCGCTGCAGCCTGATGCTGCGGCTCGGTGAGGCCCGGCTGCCCGTATTCCCGGTGCCCGAAGGCATGACGCCGGAGCGGCATCTGCGCGCGGAGGCGAGCTCGGGCCTGGCCGCGCGTCTCGCGGCGGTGGCACCCGCGCCGGGCGGCGCCGAGCGCTATCAGGAACGGCTGGCCGCCGAACTCGAGGTGATCTGCCCGATGGGCTTCGCCAGTTACTTCCTGATCGTCGCAGATTTCATCGACTGGGCGCGCCACAACGGCGTGCCGGTCGGGCCGGGGCGCGGGTCGGGTGCCGGGTCGCTGGTGGCCTATGCGCTGCGCATCACGGATATCGACCCGTTGCGTTACGACCTGCTGTTCGAGCGGTTCCTGAACCCGGAACGCGTGTCGATGCCGGATTTCGACATCGACTTCTGCATGGTGGGGCGCGATCGGGTGATCGAGTACGTGGCCGCCAAGTACGGGCCCGAACGGGTATCGCAAATCATCACCTACGGAACCCTGGCCGCCAAGGCCGTGGTGCGCGATGTCGGCCGCGTGCTCGGCCATCCCTACGGGATGGTCGATCGCATTGCCAAGCTCGTGCCCTTCGAGCTGGAGATGACGCTCGCCAAGGCACTCGAGAAG
This sequence comes from Gammaproteobacteria bacterium, assembly GCA_025357915.1. GTDB lineage: Bacteria > Pseudomonadota > Gammaproteobacteria > Steroidobacterales > Steroidobacteraceae > FEN-1191. Next base: position 2,192 of record JANYLH010000062.1, on the reverse strand, counting down.
GAACCTGAACTCAAGCGCCTCTATCGCGACGACGAAGACGTGCGCACGCTCATCGACATGGCGCGCTCGCTCGAGGGCCTGACGCGCAATGCCGGCAAGCACGCCGGCGGCGTGGTGATCGCGCCTTCCGTGCTCACGGATTTTGCACCGCTGTACTGCGAGGAGGGCGGCGCCAACGTCGTCACGCAGTTCGACAAGGACGACGTCGAGGCCGCGGGGCTGGTCAAGTTCGACTTCCTGGGCCTGCGCACGCTCACAGTGCTCGACTGGGCGGTGCGCGACATCAACACCGCGCGGGCGCAGGCCGGCGAGGCGCCGCTCGATCTCACGCGCCTGCCCATGGACGACGCGGTCACCGTGGCGCTCCTCAAGAGCTGCCGCACCACGGCGGTGTTCCAGCTCGAGTCGCGCGGCATGAAGGATCTCATCCGCCGGCTCCAGCCCGACTGCTTCGAGGACATCATCGCGCTGGTTGCGCTGTTCCGGCCCGGGCCATTGCAGTCGGGCATGGTCGAGGATTTCATCAGCCGCAAGCACAGCCGCAACGTGCGGCCGATCGATTACCTGCATCCTGACCTGCAGTCGATCCTGGCGCCGACCTATGGCGTGATCCTCTACCAGGAACAGGTCATGCAGATCGCGCAGGTGCTGGCCGGCTACACGCTCGGCGGCGCCGATCTGCTGCGCCGTGCGATGGGCAAGAAGAAGCCCGAGGAGATGGCCAAGCAGCGGAACGTGTTCATCGACGGCGCGGTCGCCCGGGCGGTGCCGCGTGCCCGCGCCGAGCACATCTTCGACCTGATGGAAAAATTCGCCGGCTACGGTTTCAACAAGTCGCACTCGGCGGCGTACGCCATGCTGGCCTGGCAGACGGCCTACCTCAAGGCGCATTACCCGGCGGCGTTCATGGCCGCCGTGCTGTCCGCGGACATGGACCGCACCGACAAGGTGGTGACGCTCATCGATGACTGCGCGCTGGTGGGACTCGCCGTGCTGCCGCCGGACGTCAATGCCTCGGGGCACGCCTTTGCGGTTGCGGATGCCGCCACGATCCGCTACGGCCTGGGCGCGGTCAAGGGCGTGGGGCGCACCGCGGTCGACGCGCTGGTCGAGGAGCGCTCGGCGCGCGGGCCCTTCGCGAGTCTCGAGGACCTCTGCCACCGCGTCGACCTGCAGCGCGTCAACCGCCGCGTGCTCGAGGCGCTGATCCGTTCCGGGAGCTGCGACACGCTCGGCGCCAATCGCGCCGCGCTGATGGAGCGGCTCGCCCTCGCGATGCAGGCCGGTGAGCAGACCGCCCGCACCGTGGAAGCCGGGCAGAACGATTTTTTTGGTCTGCCGCAGGCCGCGGCGGGCGAGGTGGCGCGGCCCGCGGCCGCCGAGCCGGTGTGGAGCGAGGCACAACGCCTGGCGGGTGAACGCGAGACGCTCGGCCTGTACCTGACCGGCCACCCGATCGCGCGCTTCGAACGCGACCTGGCGCAGCTGGTCGGCGTGCGCATCCGCGACCTCGCGGGCGAGGCGCGTCCGGCGGGCGGCGAGGGCGAGCGCTGGGGCGAGGCACGCAAAGTGAGCGCCGCGGGCCTGATTCTCGAGATCCGCCGGCGCGGCACGCGCGTCAATTTCGTGCTCGACGACCGGAGCGGGCGCATCGAAGTCGCCTTGAGCGAGGAGACGCACCAGCGCTACCGCGATCTCGTGGTCAAGGACGAACTGGTGCTGGTCGAGGGGAGCCTGCGCTTCGATGAGTTCTCCGATGCCTGGCGCATCCAGGCGCGGGGCATCCAGTCGCTCGCGGCCGTCCGCGAGCGAGCGGCGCGGCGCATCCTGGTCGAATGGCCCTCCGCGGGCGATGAGCGCGAACTGCTCGCGGTGCTGGGCGAGCTGCTTTCCGGCTCGCTGGGCGGGGAATGCTCCGTGGCGGTGCGGATCACGAACAGCGAGGCACAAGGCATCGTGCTGCTCGGCGATGAGTGGAAGGTGCGCGCCAGCGGCGCGCTCATCGAGCAGCTCGAGCGCCGCTTCGGCGTGGTACGCGTGGCGTACGGGCCTCCCGGGAGCGCAAGCTCGGCTGTATCGGCTTGATTTGCCTCAAGGTTGCGGGGCGCGACGTTGAAACGTACCCTTGCGGGCGATGAGCCACCAGATTAGTGCACGCTTCCTGGCGCAGGGAGCAGCCGGCATTCGCTTCC
>JANYLH010000059.1 GCA_025357915.1 Gammaproteobacteria bacterium | reverse complement strand
GCGCCCAGGCGGGCGGGCGGGCGCTCGAGGAAGTGCTGGTGGAAGAGGGCGGCTTCACGCGGCTACGGCGCGTGTGCGAGACGCCGCTGAGCATGGTGCTGGAGGCGCGGCCCTGAGGGCACGCATGGCGACTTCGGCTTAGCTGCATGGCGTTCGGCGTATTGACGCCCATTGGGGTGCCCCGAAGGCGCTGTCAACCTGCCCCTGCCGCCCCAACCTCGGTACAATCGGTCGCCTCAGCCGAAATGCTTTGGGGTTTCCGTATCGTGCGTCACCAGCCAGCGGCCTCTGGGTCCGGACGTCCCGCCTTCTTCCTGGTCGCCGCATGGGCCGCCTTGCTCCTCGGCACCAGTGCCGCTGCCATCGCTCAACAGCCGGGGGTTTCTGGCGCCGCGCAGGCTTTCAGTACGCTCTCACCCGAGCAGCAGCAGTAGCAGTAAATCAAGGCGGCAGTCTCTGGTCGATTGATCGCTCGTTATTCAGCCGCCCGCCACGCCGACCACCAGGTCGATCCACATCGCCATCAGCACCAGCCAGCTGATGAAATAGGCGCGGATGCGCCAGCGGAGCGTATTGGGGCCGAGGTGAATCGCCGCATGCGCGATTCGGGCGGCGACATAGCCCCAGGCGAGAATCACCAGTAACACGCCGCCCCGTTGCGCGATCATCGCGGCCAGACATGCCACGTAGAAGAGCGTCGGCGCCTCGAACAGGTTGCTGAAATGCCGTGCGGCCTTGGCCGCGCTCTCGGGTTCGGGTACGCCTTGGTCCTGGTAGATGCGGTAATAGGCGGTCGTGATCAATCGCTCGCGCACGGCGCGCACGCGGCGCCGGAACATCGTGACCAGCACTGTCGCGGTCAGCAGCACCATGGCGAACATAGGGTAGACGAGGGTGAATCGGTCGGCGGTCATGGCGGGCTCCGGGTGGGCGAGGCGCGAATACTGCGGTTATTCGGCGAATACGGCAATGCGTACGTGCCGGATCTCCCGGGCTGTGTTGCCACCGGTGCAGCCGTGGCCGAGACGGAACAGCAGATCCGCGAAGCGATTGAATTTCACATCGAGGGTATGCGTGCCGACGGCTCACCGGTTCCGCTGCCCTCGAGTCGTGTGGAATACGTGGAAGTAGCCGCCTAACGCGAAGCTAGATACCCGTAGTCAGGAAATCCAGCGCTGCGATAATCGTCTGGCGTTGATCGGCCAGATGACCCGCCTTTGGGCCCAGCTTCCTGGTGGCGATACCCGCCAGCTGTGGCGTGAGCATGGCGAAAGCTTTGCCCTCGATTACCAGGACAGGCATCAGGTTACCGAGGAGTCTGCCCTTCATGGCCGATGCGGGACATAGCGGAACCACGGCGCGCGTGTTCAATTCCGCCAGCAGATCACTTTGCACATCCAGTAACAGAGGGTAGTTTGTCCGACTCGTCGGATCCATATTCCGATAGACGTCAAACTGCGGCATCAGAAGCTGCGCAGTCCATCGCTGAAGACACCGAGTTCATCGACCTGCGCGTTGTAGGCTTGAATGGCTCCCTGATGCTTTGCTTTCCAGAGTTCGCGCTGGCGTTCCCGGATAGTTGCGATGAGCGCCTGCTCCAGCGTGGCCGACAGATTGATGTCGAGTTGCCGCGCCTGGGCCAGCAGATGTGCATTGACGCTCAGGTTGGCTGGCCGTTTCGGAGAATCTGAACTCGCAACCTTCGGCATAGGGGTCTCCGCTCTAATGCGCACAACATATGCGCATGTGAAATGCGCTGTCAAGATGCGTGGTAAGTCAGGGTGATTTGACTTAACGCCAGTGCCGCAGGCCGGGAAGATTCAGCCCTCCACCGTCCTTACCGTCCATAAATCCCGCGCCAGCTGCGGCGTGGTGAGGTAGGCGTAGGGCATGTAGAAGAACCCCCGGTCACCCCATTTCACCGACCAGGAATTCATGACGATAAACGTGGCTTCACTGTCGTCGTAGCCGACGGCGAGCACGGCGTGGCCGCCAATCATGCGTTCGCCCGGGCCGGGCATCGGCATCTGCCCCGTACGGGCGACAGTCGGAGATTCGAAACTCTCGTACACTGAAAACCCGAACACAAAGGGGTAGCCGCTCGCCAGGCACCCCTTCATCTGCCAGGCGTCCTGCACCAGGCGCTGGTAGCTGAGCGCCTGGTGGCGCAGGGCCTCGCGGTAAGCGGTGGCGGGTGGCTTCGCCGCAAAGCGGTCGGGTTCGTAAGACCAGCTCGTCTCGTCGCAGACACCTTGTTTGGCGAGGGTCTTGATGCCATCGCGCAGCATGGCACCGGCGTCGGTGTCGACGGTGCCTTCGATGACGCGTTCGTTGTAGTAGATGAACAGTCGTGAGGGCACGAAGTTTTTTGGGCCGCGTTGCTTGAGCAGATCGAAGCGGTAGGCGTTGCCGATCGCGTTCGCCGTGCAACTGCCGAGCGTCCCCTGGTCGAACACCGCCGGACAGCGCTTGCGCAGGTCGACCCGCGGTGGGAGCCGGGCAAGGATGGGCGAAGGCGCCGCGTAGAGGTGATCACGCTGGTCGGGGAGGTCGGGGATCCAGCCGTAGCGGGGGTTGGTGCGAGCCATAACTACCTCGTTGGGCAAAAAAGAACAAACACAAATTCTGCGAAACTTTACACCGGGCGCGCGTGGATGCCAAGCGGACGCGAGCTGCCCTCGGGCGGTGGTGTCGGGACTCGGTAGCCTTTAAGATTCCCCGCTTGCAGCGGCTCGCCGCGCACCAGGGGCCCCGCCATGATTCTCGAGATCGCCACCATCAGCATTGCGCCAGGCAACATGGCGGATTTTGAAGCCGCCTATCGCGAGGCGCGCAAGGTGATTACCAGCGCTACCGGGTGTGGCGCGGTCTCATTGCAGCGCTCGATCGAGTCGCCGGGACGTTACGTGCTGCAGGTGGAGTGGCCCAGCGTGGCGCACCACATGGAGGGGTTCCGCAATTCGCCGCTGTTCCAGGAGTGGCGTCGGCTGCTGGGCCCGTATTTCGCGGCAGCGCCGGTGGTGGAACATCACGAGCTGGTGGCGGCAACATGAAACACATCGCCTTTGGCCCGGATCCGGGCGCCGATTCACTGCGGCTGGTCGAGGGCCCGGTGCCGGTGCCGGGCGCGGGCGAGCTGCTGATCGCCGTCGATCATGCGGGCGTGAACCGGCCTGACCTGCTGCAGCGGCAGGGCAAGTACGCACCGCCGCCGGGGGCCTCGCCGATCCTCGGCCTTGAGGTGTCCGGGCGGGTGGCGGCCTTGGGCGCGGGGGTCGAGGGCTGGAAAGTGGGCGATAGCGTCTGTGCACTGACTCCGGGCGGGGGTTATGCGGAATTTTGCGTGACGCCGGTGGGCCAGGCGCTGCCGGTGCCGGCCGGCTGGTCGCTGGAGCAGGCCGCAGGCCTGTGCGAGACCTGGTTCACCGTGTGGGCCAACCTGGTCGACATCGGGCGTCTGGGGCCGGGAGATCGCGTGCTGGTGCACGGTGGGTCGAGCGGCATCGGGCTCGCGGCGATCGAGCTGGTGAAGCTGCGCGGAGCGCAGTGCATCGTCACGGTGGGCGACGAAGAGAAGGCGCGTTTCTGCCGGAAGTTCGGGGCGGGCGCGGCCATCAACTACCGCAGCGAAGATTTCGTGGCGCGGGTGCGCGAGCTCACTTCGGGCGAGGGCGTGGACCTGGTGCTCGACATGGTCGGCGGCGATTACATCCCGCGGAACCTGGAGGTGCTGCGGCGGGACGGGCGACTGGTGCTGATCGCGCTGCAGCGCGGGGCGCGGGCCGAAGTGGATTTCAACACCGTGATGCGCAATCGCCTCGTGATCACCGGTTCGACGATGCGGCCGCGCACGGTCGCCGAGAAAACCGCAATCCGCGACGCGCTACGACGCGAGGTGTGGCCGGCCTGCGAGGCGGGGCGCGTGCGGGTACACGTGCACGCCACCTTTCCGCTGGCCGAGGCGGCCGAGGCGCACCGCCTCATGGAGAGCAGCCGGCACGTCGGCAAGATCCTGCTGCGCGTGCGACCCTGAGGGCTCCAGGCGCGGCGGCTAGTTGGCGCCCAGCCAGTCCATGACTGCGCTCCGGTTCTGCGAGCCTGAGCGGAATGTGACCAACTTGTTCGGCCCCACCACGTAGAGCACGAACAAGGCCTGGCCGCTGCCGCTGACGCTGATCGTGCCAATCGCACGTCCGGTAACGGAATCAAGCGAATAGAAGCCATTGCCCGCGGTTGAGGACAGGCCGCCGTTGGCGAGATTCACCGAGGGCAGCAGCAACATGGGCGCCACGTCCTGCGGGAACTGCGTGCCGCTCACGAAGAAGCCCGGTATGGTATTGCTGAACGGTCCGGCCGACTGCGCCTCCAGAAGCCCGGCGCTGCCCACGGTGCTGCCGTGTTCGATCACATAGCCGTTGGCAACGCCATCGAGATAGAGCGCGAACTGGCGCGTGGCGGTGCCGCTCACGAAGCTCAGCGTCGCGCGGCCGTCGGCCGCGCGTACCGCGTAGACGGCGCCGGCAAAGGCCTTGTCAAAGGCCGTGGTGAGCTGGTCGGCCGTATCGAGCTTCAGGTCGATGGTGCCGGCGGCCGCATTGGCGTTCGACAGCCGCCCGAGCGCCATGACGGATTTCGGTGCGCTGACCTCGGCGGCGCCCCACAGGCTCAGGATCCCGGGGCTCGCGAGCGAGGCATTGCTGAACGATCCGGACTGGCGCGTCATGTATCCGGCCAGGCGCGGCGCGGCATCGGTCGTGACCAGCAACAGCCGGTTCACGTTGACGATGTAGTAGGCGAAATGAAAAGTCTGGTTCCCGCCAGCGGCGGTGGCCGTGAGCGTGAGCGTGCCGCGGCCGTTGGCGTCGGGCGTGCCCAGGTTTCCGGCCAGCACCGCATCCGTGAGCGCAGCGCTGCCGTTCGAGTCGGCGTGGCCGTCGGTCACCAGTCCGCCCGCATCGAGTGTGATGGCCCCGGCCAGCCCCATACGGCTGCCGTCACTCTGTACGCCAAGCGTACCGAAGGCAAAGCTGCCGGCGAGTGCAGCCTGCACGAAGGCGGTCGGGTCCTGCTTGAGGAAGTACCCGGTGCCCGATTGCGTGTCCGCGCCGTTCTGCAGCTGGATGCGCCCATTGGTGAGGGCCGTGGTCACGGCGTAGTCGTAGTCGGGTGAGTTCGCGGTGCCTGTGAGCTTGAGGGTGCCGTTATTGGAACTGCGCGTAGAACAGGTGCCGGTGACGGTCTCGGCCACCGGCGCGGCGGTCGAGACGAAATCGTGATAGCCGGTGATGGCGCCCGCGGTGGTCACCGTGAGGCTGGCCGCGCTGACGGCCATCTGGCCACTGACGAAGCCGGTATATACCAGCGCGTACTGGCCGTTGAGCAGGCAGGCCGCCTTGGGGTTGACCACCACGGTGAGGTTGACAGTGGCCACGTTGGCCGGGGTGTTGTGGTCGGTGACCTTGACCTGGAAGGTGTAGGAGCCGGCAGCGGTCGGCGTGCCACTGAAGGTGGTGAATCCGGTGGTCGAGGTGATGCCGAGCGTAATGCCCGGCGGCAAGGTCCCGGTGCCCAGCGCCCAGGTGAAGGGGGCGAGACCGCCGGACACCGACAGGCCGGCGCCATAGGGGCTCTCGACGTTGGCGGGAAAGAGGATCGGGACGCTGATCACGGGCGTGCCGGAGACCACAAGCGTGGCGCTGGCGGTCTGGGTCGCGTCGGCAACGGAAGTCGCCTTGATGATCGGCGTCGTGGTGCCGACGATGCCCGAAGCCGGTGCCGTGTAGGTCACCGTCTTGGTGGTCTGGCTCGAGAGCGTGCCGACTCCGGTCAGCACCCAGGTGACGCCGAGGTTGTTCGGGTCCTTGGTCACGCTGGCCGTGAGCACCAGCGACCCGCCCTGCTGGACCTGCGCGCTGTTGGTGGAACTGGTCAGCACGACGCCCGCCGTGGTGCCCACGGGAGGCGTGCTCACGGCCCGCGCACTGCCGCCGCCGCAGGCCGCCAGCAGCGCCACGACGCTCGCGCACAGCCCGAGACGGATCAGGCGCCCGGCGGGCGCACGTAGGGAAAAGCTCAAATCGACTCTCCTAGACATCAAGGGGGCGGCGCAGGCGCCGTGGCCAGCCGCATAGCATAACGGGACTCATGGACCGGCGTCGCCGCAACCCCGCGGCCACCACGCCCGCGGCCAGGACCAGGAGGCTGGCAGGGCCCATCCCGCCCCCGCCGCCGCCCGCGCTCAAGGCGACGGAGTTGATGGTCTTGCTCACCACGTCCTGGCGGCCGGCGCTGTCGGTCACCGTGAGCGTCACGGTGATCGGGCGCAGGGCGGGGAAGACGAGGGAGGCTTTCGCGCTGGCGGCGTCGGCAATCGCGACGTCCGGGTCGGCCTTCCACTGGTAGCTGGCAATGGTGGAGCCCGTGGAAGCCGTACTGGTGCTGCCATCGAGCTGCACGCTCTCGCCGACCGAGGCCTTGTCGGTGGAAGTGGTCATGCTCGCGAGCGGGTAGAGCGCGCGCGCCAGCGCGGCCGGGGCGTTGAGCATGCCGGCGCCGCAGGTGGCCGTGGTGCACTGGCACTCTTTGTCCTGGATGTCGGTATAGAGGCCTGCGGAACCCCTGGCCAGCGTCGCAACGTGACAGACGCCGCCGGCCGGGGCGGTCGTCGGCACGGGAAAGGGCACCGCTGCGGCCTGCATGCGCGCAATCAGCTGGTTCGCGCTCATGTTCGGATTGGCCTCGATCATCATGACGGCGACGCCGGCGACGATGGGCGCGGCAAAGCTGGTGCCCGCGGTGCCTTCGTTGAGGATGTTGCCCTGGTAGCCAGCGGCCATCTGCGCGTAGGTGTAGAAGGGGCCGCCGGGCGTGGTCAAGCCGTCATTGCTGGTGGTTTCGATCGAATACAGGCAGGGGAGCGTAAAAGGGTGACCCACGTTCAGATTGACGCAGTTGCCCGCGGGCGCGGCAATGCTGATGGCCGCGGCCGTGCTGCTGACGTTGCTGTATCCCACCTTCGTGCCCGCATGGCGCAGGCCTGCTACCGACAACACGCCGACGCAGTTGGCCGGCGTGAGCACCGGACCGCCATCATTCCCGGCGGCCGCGACGATCAGGTGCCCGTCCTTGATGATGGTTGTCACGGCATCCTGCTCGGTCTGGCTGCACGGGTCGGTGCCGCCGAGGCTGAGGTTGAGCACCTGCGCTGGATAGGCGTTGGCGCTCAGGCCGGTGGTCGCGGAAGTCGTGAGCCCCGCGGCCCAGTACATGCCCTCGACGATGTCCGACATGTAGCCCTGGCACTTGCCGAGCACGCGCACCGGGAGGATGAAGGCGCCAGGGGCCACGCCCGCGACGCCCTGGCCGTTATTGGTAATGGCCGCGGCGATGCCCGCCACGCGCGTGCCGTGCCAGGTGCTGCTGGCCGCCTGGTCCTTGTTCACGCCCTCGCCATGGCCGGGGCACAGTCCCCCGGGCGCGACCTCGGCCATGGTGAGCCAATCGCCCGGATCGCTGGCATCGGAATCCCAGCCGTCGCCGTCGTTGGCGATCACATAGGTGTAGCCGGTGGCCGTGCTGGTGCAATTGGCGCTCGAGTCGTTGCAGACGAAATCGCGTCCGGGCAGGAGCTTGCCGCCGTTGTGGTTTGACTGGAGTCCCAGGTCCGGATGCGTGTAGTCAACGCCGCTGTCGAGTACCGCGATGATGAAGGGCGCGCCGGTCGCAGTGCGCCAGGCGGTGGTGGCGCCGATCGCGGCGGGGGCCTCGGGTGTAGGGTCTTTCAGATACCACTGTCCCTGCCACTGGCCGTTGGCGTCGCTCCCGGCGACAAAATGCGGGTCGTCCGGCGGGTCGGCCGGGAACGCCAGGGCATAGCGGGCCGCATCCGGTTCGGCATATTTCACGGCGAGGTCGGAATTCAACCGCGCCAGCACCGCACGCATGGCAGCGCCGCGGAGCGGGGCGTCGAGCCGCACGATGTCGAGCCGGTCGCGGATCTCGCGCACCGCACGCAAGGGAATGCCCGTGGATTGGCTCAGGCGCGCGGTGCGTGCTTCGGTGCCGGTGATCTGCATGGCCGCTACGCCGGTGTCGCGCCAGCGGACGATGATGCGGTCGGTCGGCATTTCCCCCGGCGCGTAGCTGCGCCAGGGCGCGGCCGACGCCGTTACCCAGGCGCCGGCAAGGACGCACAGCACTGCGGCAATGAGCGCCTGATGGCGAGCGCGGTTCGACATTAATTGACCCCTGCGGACCCCAATTCAGAGCGCACGTTAGCCTGTTAGTTCCGCAGCCGGCAAGCCGCCGGGGGCATTTGCGGGCGGGGTGGGCGTAAAGCCGCCCTTGCCTCATCAGTGCGCATGAATATCCACGCAAACACGCGGCATTGCCGGCATGACCCCGGCGGCCCGGCGGGGTGGAATGCCGCCTTAGCCAATCCATGCCAGCACGAGGTGAACCATGAACACGCAGCGCGCGACACGCGGCCAGGGCATGACCGAATACATCATCATCGTGGCGCTGATCGCCGTCGCGGCCATCGGTGTGTACACCGCATTTGGCAAGACCGTGCGCGGGCAGATGGCGGTTACGGCGCAGGCGCTCGCCGGCAAGAGCACGAGCACCGCGCGCACGGTTGCGAACGCGGCGGCCAACGACGCGCAGGCGCAGGCGCAGCGCGATCTGAAGCTGGACAACTATGACCAGCCGCGCTAGCTGGGCGTACCGGCGCCGGCCGTTGCGCGAACGCGGGCAGGTGCTTGCGCTCCTGCTGATGCTGCTCGCCGCGCTCATCGCGAGCCTGCTGTACGTGTTCAACTCCGGGCAGATCGTGGCCGCCAAGGTGCGCCTGGTCGGGGCAGCCGACGCCGCGGCCTACAGCGCGGCGCAATCGGAAGCGCGGGCACTCAATTTTCAGGCGTACATGAATCGGGCCATCGTCGCCAACGAGGTCGCAATCGCACAGTCGGTGTCACTGCGATCGTGGTCGGGTTACATGAACCAATTGTTGCAGCGGAGCGCCACGATCACTACGGTGGTGCCGCCGCTCGGAGAGCCGCTGCGCGCGCTGTCGCGAGTGTGGCGTGAGATCGATCGGGGCGTGCAGCGTGCACTGCCTCCGTTGGAATCCGCGGCCAGCCACTGGAATATCGAGGTGCTGTCGCGCGCGGAATATCTCGCCGACGCGCAAGCGGGCGGCCTGGCCGGAAGTCTGGCGCGAGACATCGCGCTCGCCAACGTTCCGGAACTGGGCGCAGAGGGTGTCGGCCGGGAATTCGCGGTCAGCAACGCTGCGCGGTGGCACGCATTGACCGAGGGCCATGGCCGCGTGGGTGACGAGCGGGCGCGGCTGCGCGAGGTGGTCATGGCCTCGCGCGATGGTTTTACTCGTGCGCGCGGCTGGACGCTCGGGTTGCCGCCGCTGGCCACGTTGAAGAAGCGTGGGGGCACGGATCTCATCGGCTACGATTCCTGGCGCGGCATGGATACGCTGGCATTGCGCGTGCCAGTGCTGCTGGGGACACGGGAACAGCCGCTCGCCTGGCACGCCGCCGAGAACCGGCGGCGCGTGGCGGGCAGCCGCGGTGAGCACGGCGGCAGCTATCGCGACAATCCCCGCAGTTCCCGCAATGCGGCTCGCGATCTGGTGGCGAGGAACGGTTACGCGGGGCTCCCGGCCTATCGCGACGTGCGGATCGTGCGCGCTCAGCTGGTCGCACCGCTCCGGTTTGATCTCGAACTGCGCCAGCCCGGCGGCACCATTGCCACCAGCGATGTCGCACTGGGTGGAGCGGCTAGCGTAGTTCCCGGTGAAGATCCGAAGAAGGCCCTGCCCGCGTACCACTCGGGTGCTGCGTACGCCCTGTCGGCGGCGCAGGTAACCTTTCAGCGGCCGATCGGCCGTGCCGATCGCCGCGCGGAACTGGCCAGCCTGTTCAATCCGTACTGGCAGACGCGACTCGCGCCGGTGACGCACGCGCAGCGGCTTGAGGCAGCCCTGGCGCGTGGCGGCGCCGCCGATCCGTACCTGGTGTTGCCGTGAACTGCCGGGGACAGGCCATGGCGGAGTTTGCGGTCGCCGTGGGCGTGCTGGCTACGCTCCTCGTCGGCATGCCGGTCATCAGCCGCTACCACGAACTGCAGGTCGCCACGTTCGAAGGTGCGCGGCGCCTGGCGTTCGAGACCGCATGGCTCCAGCCCGGTGCGCACGGCCCCGGGAGCGAGGCGATGAGCGCAGCGTTGTTTCCAGCCGCCGCGGGGAGCGATCAGCCCCGGGCGGAGCAGGTCGCCGCAGAGTCTTCCGTTGGCCCCACACCAGGGCCTTCTGGTCAGGCCACGCGCGCCCTGCTGGCGCCGTTCAGGGTCGCCGCGCGCCTCGCACCGGGCTTCGACCTGCGCGATGTCACGCTGTACCGCGAAGAGCTATCGGTGGCCGTGTCACGACCCGCGGAACTGCCCGAGCCCTTCGCAGGCATTCCCCTCGAGCTGCGCGGCAGCTACGTGCTGCTCGGCGACAATTGGGCCAGCGGAGCGCCGGGGCAGGTGGCCCGCCGCACGGGCAGCCTGGTCATCACTCACGCTGCGCAGTCGCTTCACGGCCTGATCGCGCTGGGCACTGGCCTGCTGTCCAACATCGAGCCGGCGTTTCGCCACTTCTGCCCAGGGAGCGTCGATCCCGAGCGCGTTCCGGCTGACCGCCTCAGTCATGTCATCGAGCGGGACACGCCTGCGACCTCGTGGACGCCGCCGTGCTGATCCGGATCGTCACCGCCATCGTTTTGGCGCTGGTGCGCCCCGGCGCGGCGCATGCCGCGGGCCCCTATGGTGAGTTGCCGCGCGGTTTTGCCGCGGCGCCTGTTACCCAGCTGTTACGGGTGAATGGCAAGGGGATCCGCAGCCGTACGGTATCGTCCGACCTGGCGCCAATCCGCGCCTGCCGTCTGCTCGAGCGGGTGTGGAGAAGTTCGGGCGAGGGCGCATCGGTCAGCTCCTGTCGACGCGAGGGTGGCTGGTTGCTCGTCAGCCATCGCGTGGGCGGCCAGGTGCAGACCGCGCAGCTGCAGGAAACGGGCGCAGGGAGCATCGGCTTCCTCTCTGAAGTCGACCTGTTCGAACCGGTGACCGCACGTCCCGCGCCGCTCTTGCCGCTGCCGGCAGGCGCCAGGTTGGTCAACGTACTGCAGTCGGTGCAGCAGGGTGACACGGTCACGGCATTCACCGTTGAGTCGCCTCTTGCGCCGGCCGCGGTGTTGCAGCAACTGCAGACGGGCGCCCGGCGCCGCGGTTGGATGGCCGTCGCGATGGCCGCCGGCAACGTCGTGGATCTTCAGCGCGGCCCGGCAGCCGCCCGGGCGATCGCAGTCCCGCTGCCGCGAGGCACCACCCTGGTGCTTGTTGAGCACCTGGCTGCGGGGGCCCGACCTTGAAGTGCTCCGGCTCGCAGCGGGGGCAGGCCGTGGTCGAGTACCTGATCGGCCTGGTCACGGTTGTCCTGGCGCTCTTCATCCCGTTGTTCGATGGCCGCTCGGTGGCCGGCGCACTGGCCAATGCGGTCCGTGACAGTTACGCCACCTTCAGTTTTCTGGTGTCGCTTTGCTAGCCGGTACAGGAGTGCGCAGATGAGGTGGAAATCATGGTTGGCCGACCGAAACATACTGCTCGCAATTGTGGCCGCGGCGATGGGCGGTTGCGCCTACCTGCTGGCGCATCGCTATCTGAGCACACAGGCGGCCGTGGCCCGGCAGCACCTTGCCGGGCAATACGCGACGCGCGAAGTTCTGGTCGCGTCCACCGCCCTGCCTGTCGGCGTCGCACTAGAGGCCGCGATGCTGGCGCGCCGTGCCGTGCCTGAGCGTTTTCTCGCGAGCGACGTACTCGATGCGAACGGCGCGGCGGCTGTACTGGGCCGCAGGCTCACGCGCGCGCTTGCCAGCGGCGAAGCGGTCACCGCCTCTGCGCTGGCGGTTCCCGCGGCGGTCGAGTTGTCTTCGCTGGTGGAACCGGGATTACGGGCGCTGACCATCCCGGTGGATGAGAGCGGCGCCGCGGCGGGGTTGATCTCGCCGGGTGACTTCGTCGATCTGCTGTTCGTCACGCACGCCGGGGAGGGTGGCACGGGCGTAGCGAGTGTGCGGCCGCTCCTCCAGGCCGTGCGCGTCGTCGCCACGGGCCAGCAACTGCAACGGCGCCCGGCTGCCAACGGCGCCAATGAAGACGGATCCGTGCCTGCAATGGCCCCATACGCGACCGTGACGCTGCACGTGCGCCCGGAGGACGGTGAACGCATTCTGCTGGCCCAGCAGCTGGGTGACCTGGCCGTGCTCCTGCGGCCGGCGGGTGATTCGGAGCCGACGACACTGCACTCCGTCGCCGAGGCGAATCTGTTTGGCAGGCCCGAGCGCCGCCGTGCCGCGGCACGCATATCGCGAGTGCAATTCATCATTGGCGGGCGCGGTGGTGCGAGGGCGAACCCATGACAGACCCCAGCCGCATGCGGTTGTTGGCGCCGTGCGTTGCTGCGGCTCTGGCCGTTCTTTTTCAGCCTGCATGGGCGGGCACTACGCCCACCGAGCGCCTCGAGCTGTTTGCCGGCGACACCCGCGTGCTCGAAGTCAATGCGCAGCGGGTGGCCGTCGGTAATGGCCGCGTCATTTCCGTCGTGCAGGTTGAGGGCAACCGGTTGCTGGTGCTGGGCGAAACTGCCGGCGTGAGCGCGATTCATGTCTGGACGCGCGACGGTGGGCACTTGCGCTACGTCGTCAATGTACTGGAGTTCAACGGGGAGGCTCTCTACGGCCAGGTGCAGCGTCTCCTCGATGGAACGCACCAGATCAGCGCCCGACTGGCCGGCGACCGCATCGTCCTCGAAGGACATCGCGTCAGCGACGCCGATCGTGAGCGCGCCGCAGCGATCATGAAGGCTTATCCGGGCCGGGTATTCGATTTCATCGATCGCGTCGGCTGGGACGCGATGATTCACCTGCAGGTCCGCATACTCGAGGTGCGTCACTCGGCGCTGAACAGCCTTGGCATCCGCTGGGACAACGTGCTGCAGGGTCCGGCGGCCAGCGTGGATTCAGGCGGCGACCCGGGCCGCCACGGCTACCTGGAATGGGCGGGGAAGCTCGGCTCGACGATCGACCTGCTGCGCCAGCGCGGCGAGGCGCGAATCGTCGCCGAACCGACCCTGAGTTGCCGCAGTGGCGGGGAAGCGCATTTCGTTGCTGGCGGCGAGTTGCCGGTTCCGGTCACGAACGGCCAGGGTACGCCCAGCGTTCAGTACCGCGAGTACGGCGTCATCCTCGACGTCAAGCCAGTCGCCGACGACGCCGGCAACGTGTACGCGCGCGTCGAGACCGAGGTCAGTGACATCGACCGCAGTGTCCAGGTCCTGGGCGTGCCCGGCATCCTCAAGCGCCATTCGAACACGGAGGTCAATGTTCGCACCGGCGAAACCATTGTCATCGCGGGCCTCGTGAATCGCTCGAGCAGCAACGACCGGCACGGATTGCCGGGCTTGAGCGCCGTGCCGGGAATCGCACCTCTGTTCCAGTCGCGCAGCCGCCAGGCACAGGATTCGGAGCTGGTCGTGTTCATCACTCCGCGTATCGTTGCCGCGCGGCCGGCGGACGGTGCCGCGCCCGATCCGGGCCTGCAGCAGCTCGAGCGCGCCGATCGGGTGCTCGGCGGACAAGGGCCGCGGTGAATACCGTGCGTGGCCAGGAATTGGCGTTGGCCCGGCAGGTCCAGGAGGAGCTGCGCGCCGAGCTTGATCTGCGCCGCACGGATGTCGCGAGCCTCGCGGATGCACCGCTGCGCGAACTGGCCGGGCGAGTGGTACGGCAGAACCTCACCCGTCGCGGGCTGCCGCCCGGAAGCACGACCGAGGCACTGATCCGCACGGTGGTGGACGAAGCCCTTGGCTACGGTCCGCTCGAGCGGCTTCTGGCCGACCCCGGTATCAGCGAAATCATGATCAACGGTCCTGATGCCGTGTACGTGGAAAGGATGGGTCTGATCGAGGCGAGTCCGGCACTCTTCAGCAGCGAGCAAGCGCTCCGCAGCGTAATCGACCGCATCGTCGCGGGTGCCGGCCGGCGTGTCGATGAGGCTTCGCCCATGGTGGATGCGCGCCTCCCCGATGGTTCGCGTGTCAACGTGGTGCTGCCGCCACTCGCCATCAGGGGGCCGTGCGTCACGATCCGGAGGTTTTCCGGACTGCGGCTCGATCTCGCGGCGCTGGTGAATCGCGGCGCATTGAGCGAGCCGATGGCACAGTTTCTCGCTGCTGCGGTGCGTGCACGAATGAATATCGTCGTCTCGGGCGGCACCGGCGCGGGCAAGACGACATTGCTCAACGCCATCGCCGGGCTGATCCCGGCCGGCGAGCGCATCGTTACCATCGAGGACGCCGCCGAGCTTGCGCTGCACCACGAGCATGTCGTGTCCCTGGAAGCGCGGCCCAGAAATCTCGAGGGACAGGGTGAAGTCACGATTCGCGACCTGGTACGCAATGCGCTGCGCATGCGACCCGACCGCATCATCGTCGGAGAGTGCCGCGGCGGCGAGACGCTCGACATGTTGCAGGCCATGAACTCGGGCCATGAAGGTTCGCTCACGACGGCGCATGCCAATTCCGCGCGCGACCTGCTTTCGCGTCTCGAGGTCATGGCGCTGATGGCCGGCATCGACCTGCCGCTGGGCGCGATCCGCGCGCAGATCGCCGGAGCCCTCGACCTCGTCGTGCATCAGGCGCGCTGCGCCGGGGGCGAGCGCCGCATCAGCAGTATCGCTGAGATCGTTGGTTGTGACAGCGGCGTGGTGCAGACACAGGAGTTGTTCCGTTGCGATGCTGAGGGCATACACCGGGCGTGCGGGCAGGTTCCGGCCTGCTATGAGCGGTTGCATGCGGGCGGCTTGCTCAGCGACACGAGCCTTTTCTTCGATCATCCGCCGAAGGGAGCAATACGGTGTATCTCGCCCTGAGCGCGGCCGCTGTGGCCGCGGCGGCATGCCTGGCTGCGCCGGGTTTGCTGGCCGCGCTGCGTGCGTGGGCGGTGCGCCTGCGCGAATCGAGGCAGGCCACTGTAGAGCGCGAACTGGCGGAGTCCTTCCTGTTTGTGGATTCCACCCGCTTTGCCGTGCTGCTGGCCGCGTCGGTCGTCGCTGTGTCCCTCGGCGTGGCAGCCGCTGGTCACAGCGGCCTGTTGGGCAGTCTTGCAGGCGCGCTGACGTTGCTGCTGCCCGCAGCGGGGTCGCGCTGGTGGCGATTGCGCCGTCGTCGTCGCCTGCTGCAGCAGCTCCCCGACTGTCTCGAGCTGCTGGCGGCGTCGCTACGTTCGGGCCTGGCCTTGCTGCCGGCGATCCAGCATCTCGCCCGGCACCAGCCGCCGCCGATTGCGCAGGAGCTGACCCTGGTGGTTCGCAGGCATCGGCTCGGCGCTACGCTCGAGGATGCTCTCGAAGACCTGCAACGGCGGATCGGCGGCCAAGAGGCGACGCTGTTTGTCACCGCAGTCGCCGTGGCGCGGCAGCTGGGCGGCAATCTGTCCGAGGTACTCATGCGCCTGAGTCAGACGCTCAGGGAAAAACAAGTCATCGAGGGCAAGATCGCCGCGCTGACGGCGCAGGGGCGCCTGCAGGCGCAGATCGTGGGTCTGTTGCCGCTGGTGCTGCTGGTAGTGATGACGCGCATGGAACCGCGGGCCATGCGGCTCATGTACACGACGGCGCAGGGGTGGGCGACTCTGCTGGTGCTGGCGGTCCTGGAAATCACCGGCGCGTTGCTGTTGCGCCGGCTGGTGCGTGTCGAGGTGTAAGGGATCATGGAGCGCCTGACAGGTTTTGGATTTGCATCCTGCGTGAGCGTGGTGTCGGTTGTTTCGATCCTGCTGGCCACCCGTCTTGGAGTGCGCATCCCCGTGCGCTGGCTGGAAATCATGCGGGCGTCCCTGGAGCGCGCCGACCTGGACAGCACCATCGGCGTCCACCAGTGGCTGACCTTGTTGTTCGTGTCCGCGGCCGTTGGCGCCGGCGCCTGCCTTGTTCTCTCTGGCAGCGGTGGGCTGGCACTGGCGGCGCAGGTTGCAGCTTCCGCCGGCGCAGCGGTCGCGGTCCCTTGTATCGGTCTGCGCGATCGGATCGTGAGGAAGCAAAGCGCCGTGGCGCGCGAGCTTTCGGGCTACCTGGATCTGCTCACCCTCGGCCTTGAATCCGGCTGTGCCTTTGGCGCGGCCCTGCAGCTCACGGTGGCTCGCTCGCCGCCGGGTCCGTTGCGCACCGCCATGGAGCGCGCGCTCCAGGAGATGCGCGCCGGACGCACGCGCGCCGAGGCGTTGCAACGGCTCGAGCGACGGCTGGGTGTCGCTGCTGTAAGCGCGGCGGTCGCTGCCATCGTCCAGGCGGAGGCCACAGGGGTCAGCCTGGCGCCGGTCCTGCGGTCGCAGGCACTGCGTGGCACGCAGGAAAGGTTTGCGCGTGCCGAGAAGCGGGCGATGGAAGCTCCGGTCAAGATGCTGGCGCCGCTGGTGCTGTGCATTTTCCCGTGCACCTTCATCGTGATCGGCTTTCCGATCGCCGTGCGATTGTTCTGGGGCATGTGAGCGATGCAACAACTGGAGCGGCTGGTGATCAATGGCGTTTGCTGCTCCTGGCGTGTGCGCCGTTGTGACACTTTCCTCAGCCGGGCCCTGGGCCAATGGGCTGCCCCGGTGGTGGAGCGGCAGCGGGTCTGGCTGCTCCAGCCTTGCAATGCCGTACACACATTGTTCCCGGCCGCCCCTCTGGATGTCCTGTTCTGCGATCGGGGCGGGCAGGTACTGCGCATCGTGGCGCCGCTAGGCGCCTGGCGCTGGGCCGGACTGCGCGCGGCCGCAAGCGCCTGGGAATTTCCGCCGGGCGTCGCCGCGTTGCTGTCGCTGCGCTGCGGCGATCACTTGAGCACATGCGCCTAGGCCCCTCTTCAGGTCTGCGCATGCGCGGCGCGACCCTGATCGAATTCGCGCTGGCGTTACTCTTTGGCGTCATGCCCCTGGTGCTGGGCATCCTGCAGCTTGCCGCGCTCCTGGTGGCCAGGAACACCCTGAATCTTGCCACCTTCATGGCCGCCCGCCAGGGGGCGGTGCTGGGCGCCGATCCCGGGGCAATGCACCGTGAGCTGGCGCGCGGCCTGGTCCCGCTCTACGTGAGGGCGAGCCGCGACGGCGTCGCGCCGCCCGGTGTCGTTGCGCTGGCCTACGCGACTGCGCTCGCGGACGTGACCACACTCGACAGTCTCGAGGTCCTCAACCCCACGCGGGCGCAGCTCGCGCGCCTTGGGGAGTGGCGCGGCGGGCAGCGCGTCATCCCCAATGACTCCATCGAGTTCCGCTCCAGCGCCGTGCAGGCTGCCAACGTACTGACGATCCGCGTGACGCACTGCCAGCCGCTGGTCGTGCCCGTGGTCGGCCCGGCACTGGCCGCCGCCCTGAGCTGGTTGGATGCCGACCCGCGTCACCGCCGCTGTCTTGTGGCCACGCGTGCACCCATCGTGGCCCGTGCGAGCCTGGTCATGCAGAGCGATGTGCATGCAGATGCGCTGCGTTAAGATGCGCACATGCTGCAATCCGCGCTACGCGCATCCCTGGCCTGCGCTGTCGCCATCCTGCTGGCCGCCTGCGCCCGCGAGCATCGGGTGCCGGCGGTCGGCACGATCGAGCGGCATCGATTTGAGATCGCCGCGCCCGCTGCCGAACAGATCGTCGCGATGCCGGTCCGCGAGGGCCAGGTCGTCAAGCAGGGCGAGGTGGTCGCCGAGCTCGATGGGGGTTCGCTCGCGGCCAATCGCGCCAGCGTGGCGGCGCAGGCGAGCCAGCTGCGGCACCGGCTTGACGAGCTGACGCACGGCGCTCGCTCCGGCGAGATCACGCAGGCGCGTGCGCAGGTGGCGGCGGCGACCGCGCTGCGCGACCAGAGCGCGAAGGAATACCAGCGCCTGGCTGAGCTCGTCGGGCGCGGACTGGTCGCGCAGGCGCAGGTCGATCAGCAACTGCAGCTGCGCGACAGCAGCGCGGCGGCGTTGCGCTCCGCGCAGGCGGGTCTCGACCTGCTGCTGCAGGGCACGCGCAGCGAACAGCTCGAGCAGGCCCGCGCCGCGCTCAGTTCTGCCGACTCGCTCCTGCAGCAGCAGGACGTGCTGGTCGGGCGCCTGAAGCTCGTGGCGCCGGTCGATGGCGTCATCGAGGCGTTGCCGTATCGGGTCGGCGAGCGGCCGGTGAGCGGCGCGCCGGTGGTGATCATGCTGGCGGGCGGCATGCCCTATGCGCGCGTCTACATTCCTGAGCCCCAGCGTGTCTCACTCCACGCAGGGGACTCGCTCCAGGTGCGCGTCGATGGTGTGAAGCAACCCTTCACGGGGACGCTGCGCTACATCGCGGCGGAAGCGAGCTTCACGCCGTACTTCGCGCTCACGCAGCGCGACCGCAGCCGGCTGGCATTCCTCGCGGAGATCGACCTGCCCGAGCCCGCGGCGCGCGATCTGCCGGCGGGCGTGCCGGTCGAGGTGTTGCTGGACCGCGCGCCGTGAACGAATCGGGTGCGGCGATCGAGGCGCACGGGCTGACGCGCCGTTTTGGCGCCGTGGTCGCGGTGGATCATGCCGAGCTGTCGATTCCGCGCGGGCGCATCTACGGGTTCCTGGGACCGAACGGTTCGGGTAAATCGACCACGTTGCGGATGCTGTGCGGCCTGATCACGCCGACCAGCGGTACGATCCGGGTGCTGGGCCTCGACATCCCCAGGCAGGCCGAGGCGCTGCGCACACTGATGGGCTACATGACGCAGCGTTTCTCGCTGTGGGAAGACCTGAGTGCGCGCGAGAACCTGGAGTTCATGGCCAGCGTCTACACGCTGGAGCCGGGCCACGCGGCGCAGCGCATCGGCGCGGCCGTGGAGGAATACCACCTGGCCGAATTCTTCGAGCGGCCGGCGGGCACGCTCAGCGGCGGGCAGAAGCAGCGCCTGGCGCTCGCGGCGGCCACGCTCCACCAGCCCTCGCTCCTGCTGCTCGATGAGCCCACCAGCGCCGTCGACCCGCAGAGCCGCCGTGATTTCTGGGAGAGCCTGTTCGCGCTTACGGCGCGCGGCACGACCATCCTGGTGTCCACCCATTACATGGACGAAGCCGAACGCTGTCACGCGCTGGCGATCCTCGATCGCGGCCGCATCGTCGCCAACGGCGCGCCCAAACAGCTCATGGCCGATCTGCCCCTGCAGGTCATCGAAATCGAGACCGAGGACACGGTGGGCGCGCGCGCTGCACTCCACGGCCTCGACTCGCTCCGCTCGCTGGCTCAGCTGGGTCTGCGGCTGCACGCGCTGCTGGCGCAGGACGTGGCGGATCCGGTGGCGTGCATCGAGAGCCTGCTCGCCGGGCGCGGCGTGAAGGCGCGGGTGCGTCGTGCCGAAGCGAGCCTCGAGGACGTGTTCGTCGGTGCGACCCTGCCGCGCGCCGGGCAGGAACACTAGATGCTGCCCGCGCCGCTGCGCCGCATGCGCGCCATCGCCGTCAAGGAGCTGCGGCAGATGTCGCGCGACAAATTGACGCTCGCCATGGTGGTGGGGATACCGCTCTTGCAGATGGCGATCTTCGGCTACGGCATCAACTACGACGTGCGCCACGTCCGTGCCGGGGTGGTCGACCTGGCGAACACGCAGGCCTCGCGCTCGCTCATCGCGGACATCGCTTCGAGCCAGGTGGTGGATTTCATCGCGCGGCCCGCCGGGGCTGACGAGCTGCGGCGGCTCATCGTCAGCGGCGAGATCCACGCGGGGCTGTACATTCCGCCGGATTTCGAGCGGCGGCGGATCGATGCCACGCGGCCGGTGGCGCAGGTGATCATCGATGGCACGCGGCCGGGCGTCGATACCGCGGTGCGGGCCATCACCGAGGCGCCGCTCCCGGGGCGCACGGGCTTCAAACGGCGCGCGTCCCCGGCCATCGAGGTGCTCACCGAGTTCAACCCGGAGCGGCGCACCGCCGTACAGGTGGTGCCGGCGCTGATCGGCGTGATCCTCAGCATGACGATGGTGATCTTCACCGCGATCGCACTGGTGCGCGAGCGCGAGCGCGGCAACCTCGAACTCCTCATCACCACGCCAGTCCGCTCGATCGAACTCATGGTCGGCAAGCTGCTGCCCTACATTGGCGTGGGACTGATCCAGACCACGCTGGTGCTGGTGGCGGGCGTGGTGCTGTTCGACGTGCCGATCAACGGCAGCCTGCTCGATCTTTACCTGGGCGCGGGGTTGTTCATCGCCGCCACGCTGGGGTTGGGCCTGGTGATCTCGACCATTGCCGCCACGCAGTTTCAGGCCATGCAGCTCGGGTTCTTTACGCTGCTGCCCTCGATCCTGCTGTCCGGGTTCGCGTTCCCGTTCGAGGGCAGCCCCAGGGTGGTGCAATACATCGCCCAGGTGCTGCCACTCACCCACTTCGTCGAGATCCTGCGCGGCGTGATCCTGCGCGGCGCGACGCTGGGGGCACTGTGGCTACCGGTGTTGAAGTTGGCCGTGTTCCTGGTGCTGGCCGTCGCACTCGCCGCCGTACGCTTCCACAAGCGACTGGATTAGCTCCCGTTGCCGGCCCGGCGGGTGGGATTTGACCCGCTTGCGGGGACCGCGGACCGGCCTTAAAGTGCTGCGCTTTTACCTGCCACAAGTGCCCAGGCCATGAGTTCTCCAGATCCCAGTTCCTGGGTCGTCCACAAGTTTGGTGGCTCGAGCGTGGCGGACGCGGCGTGCTTCGCCCGCGTCGCCACGATTATCGAGTCGCACCCCGGCCAGCGCCTGGGCATCGTGCTGTCGGCCTGCCGCGGCGTGACCGACGCGCTGCTGCAGCTGGTGCTGCTGGCCGAGCGTCAGGACGAGGCCTGGCGCGCGCAGCTCGTGGCGCTCCGCCAGCGCCACGCCGACATCGCCAACGCCCTGTTGCCGCCCGCCGTGGCGGCCGAGTACCTGGCCGAATTCGATCGCGACACCGCGGACCTCGACGGGGTGCTGCGCACCACGCAGGTCATGCGCACCGCCGGCCAGCACGTGCGCGACAAGGTATCGGGGTACGGTGAAATCTGGTCGACGCGACTCTTCTGGCGCTACCTGACGCACCGGGGCAAGCGCGGCGGCTTGCAGTGGATCGACGCCCGCGCCTGCGTGGTGGCGGAGTGGGGGCCGCTGGGTCCGGCCATCCAGTGGCAGGCGTCCACGGCGCGCCTCCAGGCCCTGCTGCAGCCGGATGCCGCGACGCTCGTGATCACCGGCTACATCGCCAGCGACCCGGCGGGCATCCAGACCACGCTGGGGCGCAACGGGAGCGACTTCTCGGCCTCGATCTTCGGGGCGCTGTTGGGAGCGAGCGAAATCCAGATCTGGACCGACGTCGACGGCGTGCTCTCGGCCGATCCGCGCCGCGTGCCCGACGCGCAGATCATCGGCTCGCTCTCCTACAACGAGGCGATGGAGCTGGCGTATTTCGGCGCCAAGGTGATCCACCCGCAGACCATGGCGCCGGCGGTCGGGCGCGACATACCAATCTGGATCCGCAACACCTTCGCTCCGGAGAAGCCCGGCACGCTCATCTGCGCCCGGCCGAACTCCGATCAACCGGTCAAGGGCATCACCAGTATCGACAACGTGGCGCTGGTGAATCTCGAGGGCGCCGGCATGATCGGTGTGCCGGGCACCGCGCATCGCCTGTTCGGTGCGCTGCGCGAAGAGGATATCTCCGTCATCCTGATCTCACAGGGCAGCTCCGAGCATTCCATCTGCTGTGCGATTCCGGCCGCGCAGGCGGCGCGCGCCACGCAGGTGCTGGAGCGGGCCTTCGCGCGCGAGCTGAGCCAGGGGCAGATCCAGAGCGTCGATGTCACCGGCGAGCTGGCCATCCTCGCGGTGGTCGGCGATGGCATGGCGGGCATGCCGGGCGTCGCCGGCAAGGTGTTCAACGCGCTCGGCGCGGCGAACGTCAACGTGCGTGCCATCGCGCAAGGCGCCTCCGAGCGCAACATCTCGGTGGTGGTGGAGGGGAGCCAGGCGACGCGGGCGCTGCGCGCCGTGCACGCGGGCTTCTATCTGTCGCCGCACACGCTGTCGATCGGGATCGTCGGGCCCGGGACGGTCGGCAAGGTGCTGCTCGACCAGCTGGCCAGCCAGCACGAGCGACTCGAGCACCAGTTCAGGATCGACCTGCGCGTACGCGCCATCATGAGTTCCAGGACCATGAAGCTGGCTGACCAGAGTATTCCGCTCGAGCGCTGGCGCGAGCAGATCACGCAGGGCGCCGTGGCGGCGGACTACTCGCGCTTCTTCGAGCACCTCAAGGTAGACCACCTGCCGCTCACCGTGATCATCGATTGCACGGCCAGCCAGGAGGTGGCCGATCGTTATCACGACTGGCTGGCGGCGGGTGTACACGTCATCACGCCGAACAAGAAGGCCAACAGCGGCGCGCTGGCCTACTACGAATCGCTCAAGTCGGCGCGGCGACACAGCGGCGCGCATTACCTCTACGAGGCGACTGTCGGCGCGGGCCTGCCGGTGATCCAGACGCTGCGCGATCTGCGCGAGACCGGCGACGACATCGCCAGCATCGAGGGAATTTTCTCCGGCACGCTCGCCTATCTGTTCAACGTCTACGACGGCGCGACGCCTTACTCGGCCATCGTGCGCGACGCCAAGGAGCGCGGCTACACGGAACCGGACCCGCGCGATGATCTGTCGGGGACCGATGTGGCGCGCAAGCTCATCATCCTCGGGCGCGAGATGGGTTTGAAGCTCGAGATGAGCGACGTGCGCGTCGAGAGCCTGGTGCCCGGCGATCTTGCCGGTGGCAGCAGCGAGGAATTTCTTGCGCAGCTCCCGCGCTACGACGCGCAGATGGCACAGCGCTACGCCGCGGCGAAGGCGCGCGGCCGCGTGCTGCGCTACGTGGGGCGCCTGACTGCGGCAGGCGATGCCACCGTGGGCCTCGCGGAACTCGACGCGAAGCACGCCTTCGCCAATATTGCGCTGACGGATAACGTCGTGAGATATTCTACATCACGTTATTGTGATAACCCTCTGATAATACAAGGTCCAGGAGCCGGGCCCGCGGTCACTGCGGGCGGCGTGTTCGCGGATCTCCTGCGGCTGGCCACATTCTTGGGCGCGCGGCTGTGAGCGCGGTGAAGGCCATGCGCGAGGTAGCCTGCGCATTCGCGCCGGCTTCGGTCGGCAATGTGGCCATCGGTTTCGACATCCTCGGCTTTTCTGTCGGCGCCATCGGCGATCGTGCCACGGTGCGGCGCACCGACACGGGGGGCGTGCGCATCGCCTCAATTCGCGGCGTCGTGGCCGACCTGCCGCTGGAAGCGGCGAACAACACGGCAGGCCGCGCGCTCGAGGCCATGCGCGAGGCGCTGGCGCTGCCCTGCGGCTTCGAGCTCGAGCTCGACAAGGGCATCCCGCTGTCCTCGGGGTTGGGCGGTTCGGCCGCCTCGGCGGTGGCAGCCGTGGTGGCGGCGAATGCGCTGCTGCCCGAGCCGTGCAGCCAGCTGCAGTTGCTGAAGTTCGCGATGCAGGGCGAGAAGGTGGCCAGCGGCTCGCTGCACGTCGACAACATCGCGCCCTCGCTGTTCGGAGGGCTGGTGCTGACGGTGGGCATCGACCAGCCGCGCGTCAAGCAGATCCCGGTGCCCGCCTCGATCCGCGCCGTGGTCGTGCATCCGCACATGTTTCTCTCGACGCGTGAGGCGCGCGCCATCCTCAGGAGCAGCGTGCCGATGAAGGACTTCGTCTGGCAGACGGCGAATCTCGCCGGCTTCATCTCCGGGTGCTACACCAACGACATCGATATGCTGCGCGACTCGTTCGAGGACGTGGTGATCGAGCCGCAGCGCGCCGCCCTGATTCCGGGCTTCACGGCGGTGCGGCGCGCGGCGATGTCGGCGGGGGCGCTGGGCTGTTCGATCTCGGGCGCGGGGCCGACGTTGTTCGCCTGGTGCCTGGAAAGCCATGCGCTGGCGGTGCGCGAGGCGATGGTCGTGGAGTTCAGCCACCATGGCCTGGCGAGCGATCACTGGACCACGGCCCTGGAGCCGGTCGGCGCAAGGGTGGTGGCCTGATGCAGTTCGTCAGCACACGCGACGCGCAACACCGGGCCGGCTTCAGCGCGGCCTTGAGCCGCGGCCTGGCCGCGGGCGGTGGTCTGTACGTGCCGCTCGAATGGCCGGGCGCAGCCGTGGCTGCCGTGCGGCCCGGGGACACGCTGGCGCAGCAGGCGGCGGGGTTCCTCGCCCCCTTCGCGAGCGGCGATCCGCTGCAGGCGGATATGCCGGCGATCGCGGCCGAAGCCTTTAATTTCCCCGCACCGCTGGTGCCGCTCGATGGGGCGCGGCTGGGGGTGCTGGAGTTGTTCCACGGGCCCACCGCGGCCTTCAAGGATTTCGGTGCGCGTTTTCTCGCTGCTGCGCTGGCACGCCTGCGCCGCGGCGCCGCGCGGCCGCTGAAGATACTGGTGGCGACCTCCGGCGATACCGGCGGCGCGGTGGCGGCCGCCTTTCACCGGCAACCGGGCATTGAAGTCGTGGTGCTGTTTCCCAAGGGCAAGGTGTCGCCGACGCAGCAGCAGCAGCTGACCTGCTGGGGCGACAACGTGCACAGCCTCGCGGTGCGCGGCACCTTCGATGATTGCCAGCGACTGGTGAAGCAGGCCTTCCTCGAGCCCTCGCTGAGCGCGCTGTCGGACCTGTCATCGGCCAACAGCATTAACCTCGGCCGGCTCCTGCCGCAGTCCGTGTACTACGCCGCCACCAGCGTGCGGCTGCACGCGCAGAGCGGCGCACCGGTTTCGTTCATCATTCCGAGCGGCAACCTGGGCAATGCCACGGCCTGCGTGTGGGCGCGGCGGCTGGGCGCGCCGATCGAGGAGATCGTGCTTGCGCACAACGCCAACCGTACGGTGCCCGATTACCTCGCGGAGGGCGTGCT
Organism: Gammaproteobacteria bacterium; assembly: GCA_025357915.1. Taxonomy (GTDB): domain Bacteria; phylum Pseudomonadota; class Gammaproteobacteria; order Steroidobacterales; family Steroidobacteraceae; genus FEN-1191. The sequence continues at coordinate 61,607 of JANYLH010000059.1, read as the reverse complement.
GCGCATCCGCGCCAGCGTGCCGACACTGGCCTCGGCAATGGACGTGGGGAATCCGAGCAACCTGGAGCGCCTGAGCGCGCTCTATCCGGATGCGAAGGCGCTCGGCCTGGCCCTGAGCGCGGTGTCTGTCGATGACGGCGCCATCAGCGCGCGGATCCGCGCCGACCATGATCGCTACGGTTTGATCTGGTGCCCGCACACGGCAGCCGCCGCGGAGGCCTGGGCGCAGCTCCAGCCCGCGCGCCGCGAGGGGCGGCACTGGGTGCTGGTGGCCACGGCGCACCCTGCCAAGTTCCGCGAGATCGTCGAGCCACTGGTGGGCCAGAAGGTGCCGGTGCCTGAATCACTCGAGCGGCTGTTCCGCCGAGCGTCGCAGTACACGGAAATCGATGCCACGCTGGATTCGCTCCGGGCGGTGATCGAGCGGAGGGCCGCGTGATGGACACGCAGCAATTCCTCGAGATCGTGCGCGGGTTCGATTCGCGCACGGTGGCAAGCGGCGTGGCAGCGCTGGTACTGGTGGCGGCGCTGCTGGTGCTGTGGCGCTGGTACCGCCGCCGCCGGGCGCGCGCTGCGCTGCTGGCGGCGGTCACTGGCGGCGCCTTCGAACACCTGCGCGACGTACTGGTGCCCGACGGCCAGGGCGGCGCGCTTCACGTCGACTTCCTGCTGCTCACCGCGCGCGGTTGCATCATCATCGACATGCGCAACATCGCCGGCAACATCTTCGGGGGCGATCAGATGACGGAATGGACCGTCATGCATCGCGACCAGCGCTACACCTTTGCCAATCCGCAGACCAGCCTCTACGACCGCATCGCGGTGGTACGCGCGCTGGTCACGGAGCTCCCGGTCGAAGGCCGTGTGGTGTTTGCAGCGCGCGGCCGCTTTCCGAAGGGACTGCCGCGCTTTACGCTCATGCTCGGCTCGCTGGTCGCCGAATTCCCGCCCGCCGAGCGCGAGCAATCTGGCGCCGTGCCCGCGGTGTGGCGCGACGATTGGGCGCGTCTGGTCGCGGCGTGCCGCCCCAGCAGCCTGATGGCGCCGAAATCAGCCGTTTAGGCTAGTCGCCCGCGCCCAGCCCAAACAGGAGCCGCGCCGCCGCCGTGGTGTGCGCGGCGCAGGCCTCGATGGTTTCACCGCGGAGCCGTGCGACGGTGGCGGCGATATGCGGCAGGAATGCGCTCTCATTGCGCCGCGATGCCGGACGCGGCCGCAGATCGCGCGGCAGCAGGTAGGGCCCGTCGGTCTCGAGCAGCAATCGCCCGGCCGGAATGCGCGCTACCAGCGCCTGAAGCGGCTGCCCGCGCCGTTCATCGCAGATCCATCCGGTGACGCCGATGTGCAGGCCCATCTCAAGGTAAGTGGCGAGCTCGGCCTCGCCGCCGGTGAAGCAGTGCGCTACGCCGCGCAGCGCACCGCGATGTCCGCGCAGGGCGGCGCTGAAGTCGGCATGGGCGTCGCGTTGGTGCAGGAACAGCGGCTTGCCGCAGTCCGCCGCCAGCTCCAGCTGTGCCGCGAAGGCCGTGCGCTGCGTGGCGCGTGGCGAATAATCGCGGAAGTAGTCGAGCCCGCATTCGCCCGCCGCCACGATGCCGGGCTCGGCGAGCAGTGCGCGCAGGCGCGGCAGCTCGGCGGGGCCGAGTTCACCGGCCTGGTGCGGATGGACGCCCGCGGTGGCGAACAGCCGTCCGGGATGTGCGTGGGCCAGCTCGAGCGCGGCGGCGCTCGAGGCGAGCGTCGCGCCCGTCACGAGCAGCTGCGCCACGCCCGCTGTGCGCGCCCGCTCGATGACCGCGGCGCGATCGTCAGCAAAGCTCTCGTGCGCGAGGTTGATGCCGATGTCGATGAGTTCCATGGGCGCGCCAGTGTACACAGCGCGGCGCGGCGCGCACCCCTGTTATCATGCCTGCCAGGATGATCAGCGCAGCCTTGCAGCAGTTGCCGCTCTGGAGCGAGGGCGCCATCGACGCCGCCTGGCGCGTACGGCGCAGCCGCCGTGCGCGCCGGCTGGGCGTGCGCATTTTCCGTGACGGCACCGTGGAAATCGTCGTGCCCCCGGCGGCCGGCGCGCGCCAGGTGGCCGGCTTCGTCGAGCGCCACCGCAGCTGGATCGAGCGGCATCGCCGCCGCATGGCTCCTGCGGACCTGTCTTTCCCCCCGGAGCGAGTCGAACTGCGGGCCGCAGGCGAGAGCTGGCAGTGCCGCCCGGCTTTGGCCGGAGCCGCGGATCCACCTCAGCGCGGCGCACCGCTGCTGCGCGTGCTGGCGGCGGGCGAGGCTGGCGGTACCCTCGAGCTCGGGCGCGACGCCGATGCACTCGTGGTGCGCACCGCGCTGCTGGCCTGGTTGAGCGCGCGGGCCGAGGAGGTGCTGGCGCCGCAGCTTGCGGCGCTGGCCGCGAGCCACGGGGTGAGGTACCGGCGTCTGCAGATCCGCCGGCAACGCACGCGCTGGGGGAGCTGCTCCGCGCGCGGGACCATCAGCCTGAATTGCTGCCTGCTGTTTCACCGGCCCGAGGTGGTGCGCTACCTGCTGGTGCACGAACTGGCGCACCTCACGCACCTGAATCACTCGCGGAGCTTCTGGGAGCTCGTGGAACATTACGAGCCGCAATGGCGCACACTCGATCGCGAGCTGGCGCGAGGCTGGAACCAGGTGCCCGGCTGGGTGCTGCAGGCGCTGCGGGCCTAGCGCCCGAAACGACAGGAGCAGGAAATTGACGACCCCGCTAACACCCGGCGAGCATGTCGGCAGCGTCGATCTGGGCGGCGAGACCGTGCACTGGAATCTGGGCGATTCCCAGTCCTACGGGCAATACCTGCGGCTGGATCTGCTGCTCGCCGCGCAGCGACCGCTGACCACCGAGCACAACGAGATGCTGTTCATCGTCGTGCACCAGGTGTCCGAGCTGTGGATGCGCCTGCTGCGGCACGAGCTCGCCGCGGTCATCGACTGCGTGCGCCGCGACGACCTGGACGCCTCCTTCAAGATGTTCAGCCGCATCGATCACGTGCAGGGCCAGCTGGTGGCGGTCTGGGATGTGTTGTCGACCATGACGCCGTTCGACTACTCCGCGTTCCGCAACGCGCTGGGCCGCTCATCGGGTTTCCAGTCGATGCAGTACCGGCTCATCGAGTTCCAGCTGGGCAACAAGAACGCGGAGCTGATCAAGGTGCACCAGGGCGACGGGCAGGCCTATGCCGAACTCGAGCGGGCGCTGCGGGCGCCGAGCCTGTACGACGAGGTACTGCGGCTCCTCTCGCGCCGTGGGCGCGAGGTGCCGGCGGCGTCCATGAGCCGCGATTTTTCGCAGCCCTATGAGGCCAGCAAGCAGGTGACGGCGGCGTGGCTCAGCGTCTACCTCAATGCCGAGAAGGATTGGGACCTGTACGAGCTGGCCGAGCACCTGATGGATGTCGACCACCGCTTCCAGACCTGGCGCTTCCAGCACATGAAGACCGTGGAGCGCATCATCGGCTACAAACCGGGGACCGGCGGCACCGCCGGCGTGTCCTATCTGGCGAAGGCGCTGCGCCTCAGGTTGTTTCCCGAACTCTGGGAAGCGCGGAACTCGATGTAGCCGCGCGGCGCTGCCGCCACCAGCGCCAGGCCAGCAGCGCGGCCGCCAGCGTGGCGTAGACCAGTGGTTCGCGGATGTCCTTCTTCACCTGCCACCAGTAGTGCCAGACACCGAGCACGACGATCACATAGATGAGCCGATGGAGCTGCTGCCAGCGGCGCTTGAGACGGCGCATCCAGCCATTGGTCGAGGTGACCGCGAGCGCCAGCAGCATCAGCAGCGCTGCGAAACCAAGTGTGATGTAGGGCCGTTTGACCAGGTCCTTGACGATGGCGCTCCAGCTGAAGCCCTGGAAGGGCCCGATGTAGGTGAGGAAATGCAGCAGTGCGTACACGAAGGTGAATACGCCCAACAGGCGGCGAAGCCGCAGCAGGTTGGCATTGCCGGTCAGTGCCCGGAGCGGTGAGACGCTCAGCGTGATCAGCAGCAGGTTGAGCGTGGTGTGGCCAAAGATGCCGAGCACGCGCCGCACCGGGTCGGCCCCCAGGCTCGGCACCGGCAACTGCAGGATGCCGGCCACTGCCCACGCCAACGGCACCAGGCAGGCAATGAAGGCGGCAGGTTTGTAGATGAACCGGTAGCGCCGGTCGGTTGATATGGCCATCGGCTGGCGATGACCTCAGAAATTGCGCCGCAGATCGAGGCCCTGGTACAGGCCCGCGACCTGATCCGCATAGCCGTTGAACATCAGTGTGGGCTGCCGCGCGGCAAAGAAACCGCCGCCAATGCGCCGCTCGGTGGCCTGGCTCCAGCGTGGATGATCGACGGAGGGGTTCACGTTGGCATAGAAGCCGTATTCACCGGGCGCGGAAACAGCCCAGGTGTTGGCCGGTTGTCGTTCGCTGAATCTAATTTTGACGATCGACTTGGCGCTCTTGAAGCCGTATTTCCATGGCAGGTGCACACGGAGCGGCGCGCCGTTCTGGTTGGGCAGTTCGCGCCCGTAGACGCCGGTGACCATGAAGGCCAGCGGATGCATCGCCTCATCGATGCGCAGCGCCTCGCGGTACGGCCAGTCGAGGACAGCGCGCCGCTGGCCGGGCATCTGTTTCGGATCGAGCAAGGTCGTAAACTCGACGAACTTCGCGCGCGAGGTGGGCTTGAAGCGCTGCAGCAGGTCGGCCAGCGGGAAGCCCACCCAGGGTATGACCATCGACCAGGCTTCCACGCAGCGATGCCGGTAGATGCGCTCCTCGAGCGGATGGGGCTTGAGGATGTCTTCGATGGTGAAGGTTCCGGTGACACCCGCTTCGCCGCCGACGGTGATACTCCAGGGCCGCGTGCGCAGTGAGCCCGCGTTGGCGGCCGGGTCGGTCTTGTCGACGCCGAATTCGTAGAAATTGTTGTAGCCGGTAATCTCTTCGTAGCTGTTGGGCTTGTCGACAATGGCATAGCGCGCATTGCGCGTGTATTTCAGGGCCGCACCGCCAGGCGCCGCGGCTGCGGCACGGCTCGCGCGCGGCAGTGCGGTCACGGCGGCCAGCCCCAGGGCGCCTGCCAGCACCTCGCGGCGCATGTGAAAGAACCGCTCCGCGGTGATCTCGGAGGAACGAATGGGGGGCAACTTCAATCGGGGCATGGCTGGCGCCTGTAGACACCGTGGGGATCGCAGGTGTACATCACTATATCGCGGGCCGGAGGCAAAGGTTACAAGGCTGCGGCCGACCCGGCCGCACGCGCAGGCGCGCGAGTCGACCAGCGCACCGCGCGTACGGAGGGCAGGGCGGCCACGTCCCGGGCCGGGCCATTGACGTAGCTGCCGGCGCTCACGAGCTGCAGGTGTTCGAGATCGGCCGTGCTGTTGCCGTAGGCGTGGCTGAGGAGCGGTTGGTGTTCGGCGAGCAGCGCCATGACGCAGCGCGTCTTCTCGGAACCGCGGCGATTGGCCGTGGCGAGCGCGCCATCGAGCGTGCCGTCGGCGTGCCAGCGCAGTGCGGTGCAGACGCATTCATCGAAGCCGAGTGCGCTGGCAATCTGCGGCACGTATAGGTCGGGGCTCGCGGACAGCAGGACCAGGTGCGCCTGTGCGCGCCGGTGCGCGTCGATGCAGGTGAGCGCCTCGGCATACAGGCCGGTGGCCAGCAGGCGCCGCGTGTAGACGCGGACCCACTGTTCCAGCGCAGTGCGTGGCAGGCCGCCCAGCGTTGCGCGGATCACCGATCCCTTGAGCGCGCCGCGATCCTGCCCGCCCAGCGCGTAGCGGGCGAGGGGCGGCAGGCACAGCAGCAGCCGCCACAGACGCCGCGGGTGCCGCAGCAGAAACCCGCCGATGAACGGCCAGAGGGTGTCGTGGCGCGTGATCGTGCCGTCGAGGTCGAAAATGGCGAGCGTGCTTTCGGCCACCGGCACGCCTTCCCTGTCAGGCTGCCTTGCCGGTCACCGCGAGTTGGCGCAGCACGTATTGGAGGATGCCGCCGTGCTGGAAGTACTCGCGCTCCTTCGGCGTGTCGATGCGCACGCGCACCTGGAAGCGCAGCGGCGCGCCGGACGCACTGGTCGCGACCACGGTCACCGCGCGGGCATTGCCCTGTTCCAGCCCCTGGATTTCAAAGGTCTCCTTGCCGGTCAGGCCGAGCGATTGCGCGCTCTGCCGGTCGTTGAACTGGAGCGGCAGCACGCCCATGCCGATGAGGTTGGAGCGGTGGATGCGCTCAAAGCTCTCGGCGATCACGGCGCGCACGCCCAGCAGCATCGTGCCCTTCGCGGCCCAGTCGCGCGAGGAACCGGTACCATATTCCTTGCCGGCGAGGACGATCAGCGGCGTCTTCTCCGCCTTGTAGCGCATGGCGGCGTCGAAGATGCTCAGCTGCTCACCGCTTGGCACGTGCATGGTGATGCCGCCCTCGGTGCCGGGCAGCAGCAGATTGCGCAACCGGATATTGGCAAAAGTGCCGCGCATCATCACTTCGTGGTTGCCGCGCCGGGCCCCGTACTGGTTGAAGTCGGCCGGCTGCACGCCCTGTTCCATCAGGTACTTCGCCGCCGGGCTCGCTTTGGCGATGTTGCCCGCTGGTGAAATGTGATCGGTCGTGACCGAATCGCCGAGCAGCGCCAGCGCGCGCGCGCCGCGGATCTCGCCTACCGCACCCGGCACCATCGTCATGCCGTCGAAATAGGGCGGGTTCTTCACGTAAGTGGACTTGCCGTCCCAGGCGTAGACTTTGCCCGCCGGAACCTTGATCGCCTGCCAGCGCTCGTCGCCATCGAACACGCCCGCATAGCTGCGACGGAACATCTCTGAAGTGATGTTCTGGTGCACGCAGTCGGCAATTTCCTGCGGTGCCGGCCAGACGTCGCGCAGGTAAACGGCTTTGCCCGTTTCACTGGTACCGAGTGGTTCGTTGTTGAGATCGACATTGAGCGAGCCCGCGAGCGCATACGCCACCACTAGCGGGGGCGAGGCCAGGAAGTTCATCTTCACTTCCGGGTGCACGCGGCCGTCGAAGTTGCGGTTGCCGGACAGCACCGAGCAGCCGATGACGTCGCCGGCCTTGACCGCCGCGGAGATCTCCGGCTTGAGCGGGCCGGAATTGCCAATGCAGGTGGTGCAGCCGTACCCCACCAGGTTGAAGCCGATGCCGCCCAGTTCATCGAACAGGCCGGCGCTGCGCAGGTAGTCGGTGACCACACGCGAGCCGGGCGCCAGGCTGGTCTTGACCCAGGGCTTCGAGGTGATGCCGAGGCGACGGGCGTTGCGCGCCAGGAGCCCGGCGGCGATCATCACGTAGGGATTCGAGGTGTTGGTGCAACTGGTGATGGCCGCAATCAGCACCGCGCCATCGCTCACCTCAAAGGACCTGCCGGCCACCGTGGCCAGCGCCGTGCCGCTCGCGCCCGGGTTCTTCCGGCTGCGCTCTTCGGCCATCTTCTTGTGGTGCGCCTGGTAGGTGCTCTTGGCCGCGCGCAGCGGCACCCGATCCTGCGGGCGGCTGGGTCCGGCGAGGCTGGGCTCGACGGTGCCCAGATCGAGTTCGAGTACCGCCGTGTAGTCGGCGGCCCTGGCGCCGTTGACGCGCCACAGGCCCGTGGTCTTCGCGTAGGCCTCGACCAGCGCAATCTGCGCCGGCGGCCGGCCCGACAGCTTCAGGTAGCGGATCGTCTCCTCGTCGATCGGGAACAGCGCGCAGGTGCTGCCGAACTCAGGCGACATGTTGCCTATCGTCGCGCGGTCGGCCAGCGGCAGGTTGGCCAGCCCGTCGCCGAAGAACTCGACGAACTTGTCGACCACGCCGTGCTTGCGGAGCATTTCGGTGACCGTGAGCACCAGGTCGGGGGCGGTGGCGCCCGGGTTCAGGCTCCCTGAGAGCCTGAAGCCGATGACCTGGGGTATCAGCATCGTGACCGGCTGCCCGAGCATGGCCGCTTCCGCCTCGATGCCGCCGACGCCCCAGCCGAGGACGCCCAGTCCGTTGATCATCGTGGTGTGCGAATCGGTCCCGACGACCGTGTCCGGATAGGCCTGGCGCGTGGCGGTGGTCTCGTTGTCGAAGACCACACGGCCGAGGAATTCGAGGTTCACCTGGTGCACGATGCCGGTGTTCGGCGGCACCACCTTGAAATTGCGGAACGCGCTCTGACCCCAGCGCAGGAACGAGTAGCGTTCACCGTTGCGTTCGAATTCGATGCGGTTGTTGTCGGCCAGCGACTGGGCCGTGCCGTATTCGTCCACCTGGACGGAGTGGTCGATGACCAGTTCCGCGGGCGCCAGCGGGTTGACCTTGTCCGCGTCGCCCCCGAGACGGGTGATTGCCTCGCGCATCGCCGCCAGGTCGACGACGCAGGGGACACCGGTGAAATCCTGCATGATCACGCGCGCGGGCGTGAAGGAGATTTCGTGCGTGGGCTGCGCTTGCGGGTCCCAGTTGATGATCGCCTCGATGTCGGCGCGCGTGACGTTGACGCCGTCTTCAAAGCGCAGCAGGTTCTCGAGCAGGATCTTCAGCGCGTATGGGAGCCGCGCCATGCGTTCGGCGCCCAGGGCCGCCAGGTTGAAGATCTGGTAGTTCTGCCCCGATACCGTGAGAGTCGAGCGCGCCTTGAAGCTATCGGTCATATTTCCTCCAGCACTGAAGCACGCGGCGCCACGCGCCGCTGTCGCAAAACATTATAGGGTCTCTTCGATGACACCGCCCCCCAGACAGCGCTCGGCCGCGTAGATCGCCGCGGTCTGGCCGGGCGTCACGGCCCATTGCGGCGTGTCGAAGTCGATCCGCACTGTGCCATCGGCCTGCGGCGCGACGCGCGCGCCCTGGTCGCTCTGGCGGTAGCGGGTCTTGACGCCCGCGATAAACGGGGCGCGCGGCGCATCGGCCAGCCAGTTGACCACGCCGGTGCGGAGCCCGGCGCTGGCCACTTCGGCGCGGTCACGCGCTGCGACCACGACCAGCGCGTTGCGCGCCGGGTCCTTGCGCGCCACGTACCACGGATCGCCACTCCCGCCGCTGACGCCGCCGATCTCCAGGCCGCCGCGCTGCCCGAGCGTATAGAAGGGCAGGCCACGATGGGTGCCGAGCCTGCGTCCGTCGGTGGTCTCGATCGGCCCCGGAGTCTCCGGCAGGTAGCCGGACAGGAATTCGGTGAACGGACGCTCGCCAATGAAACAGATGCCGGTGCTGTCGGGCTTGTTGAATACCGGCAGCCCGGCGCGCTGTGCCCGCGCACGCACTTCCGGCTTGCTGAGTGCGCCCACGGGAAACAGTACCTGCGCGAACTGCGCACGTTCGACGCCGCACAGGAAGTAGGACTGGTCCTTGCCGCCGTCTGCGCCGCGCAGCAGTTCCGGGCCTGATGCGCCTTGCCGCAGCTGCGCGTAATGACCGGTCGCGAAGCAGGCGGCGCCGAGCCTCCGGGCGTAATGCAGACAGGCGCCAAACTTGATCTGCCGGTTGCACAGTACGTCGGGGTTGGGTGTGCGTCCGCGTCGATACTCCGCGAGGAACGGCGCGAACACCTGTTCCCGGTACTCGGTCTCGAAACTGACCCGGTGCAGGACGATGCCGAGCTCGCGCGCCGTGGCGCGCGCATCCTGGTAGTCCTGCGCGTTGCTGCAGTAACGATCCTCGTCGTCCCAGTTGCTCATGTAGAGGCCGTGGACTTCATGGCCCGCCTCCACCAGCAGCAACGCCGCCACGGCGGAGTCGACGCCGCCGGACATTCCGACCACGATGCGCGCCTTGCCTGCCCCGCTCATGTGCTCCGGGGTTCCGGCGGATCGTTGATGGCCGCCAACGGCAGGCGACGGCCGGCGAAATAATCGTCGATACAGCGCAGCACCAGCGGTGTGCGCAGGAGACGCGTGGGCGCGCGCAACTCGTCGCGGCTCAGCCAGTGCGCGGCGACGATCGGGCTGTCCAGCGCTCGTCCCGGCTGATGGCCGTGCACGCGGCCGGTGAAGGCAAAGCGCAGCGAACTGCTGGCGCCGGCGCTCTAGCGCCAGGGGTAGACGCCAAGCAGCCACTCGGGCTCGAAGTGCCAGGCGGTTTCCTCGAGGGTCTCGCGCGCCACGGCGGCGAGCAGCGATTCACCGGCTTCTACGCGCCCGGCAGGCTGATTGAACACCCGCTGGCCGCGGATCTGCTCCTCGACGATCAGAAAGCGGCCGTCGATCTCGACGATCGCGGCCACCGTAATGTCCGGCTTCCAGCTCATGGCGCCGAGTATACGGGCGGTCGGGGAAGGGCGGCGCGGCCGCTACTGCATGCGGGCGGCGCGGCGGTGGTGCTGGTCGTGGCTGGCGAGCCAGGCGGCGTCGAATTCCTGCAGGTACTGGCGCGCGACCGGCGGACTGTTGACGGCGGCAATGCCGTCCCAGCGATCGGAGCGCATCCGGTAGACGATGCCGCGGTCATCGGAGATGCAGTACGAAGCGGTCAGGTGGTGGAACTGCGGCACGAGAATGCGCAGCTCGAGGTAGCTGGTAAGGCGGCGGGCCATCGACATGAAGCGGCTTCCCGAGCCGGTGTGGCGCGTGTGATCACGCAGCAGCACGCGCACCTTGGCGAAGCTGTGGCTGAGTACGAAGCGCTTGATGACCTCGATCACCTTCGGATCATCGTAGAGTTGCGGCTCGAGGTCGGGGGTGAAGATCGAGATCAACCGCTGCCCGGTCGCGATCACGGCGGCGGTGGTCTGCCGGACGTCGGCGACGCTGGTCAGCACCTGGAGTTCGTCGGCCGCCGGCATCGGCATCGCGAGAATTACCGGTTGCAGGGGCCGCTCGGCGGCGACAAGGCTTTCGAGCCATGCTTCGGTGGTTGAGCGCTGCTTGTCGGACTTGGCCACGCCGTTTGCCTTAATTCACGCGGGATCGGCACGGGCATGGTATGGAGTAGGCGGCTCGGGGCGAGTCGATCGGGTCACGCTCCGCGGCGGCGGCAATGTGACGGATTACGCAAATCGGCCCGACGGGGGCCGCCGGAGGCTATTCCGGCAGGTCGAGCGTGAGTTCGGCGGCCAGCCCCAGGTAATCGGCCGGACGGAGCGCGGCGAGGCGGGTGCGCTCGGCAGCCGGCAGCGGGAGAGCGGCCACGAACTCGCGCAGCACCGCCGCGTCGACGGTCGCGCCGCGCGTAAAGCCCTTGAGCAATTCGTAACCATCGGGCACGCCGTGCGCACGCAGCACGGTCTGGATGGCCTCGCCGAGCACTTCCCAGGACTGGTCGAGATCGCGCGCGCAGCGTTCGGCGTCGGCGCTCAGTTTGCCGAGGCCGGCTTGCACGGCGCGCCAGGCGATCAGCGTATGCGCGTGGGCCACGCCGACATTGCGCAGCACGGTCGAGTCGGTGAGATCGCGCTGCCAGCGCGACACCGGGAGCTTGTCGGCGAAGTGACGCCACAGCGCGTTGGCGACGCCCAGGTTTCCCTCGGCGTTCTCGAAATCGATCGGGTTGACCTTGTGCGGCATCGTTGAGGAGCCGACTTCGCCGGCCACGGCGCGCTGGCGCAGGTAGCCGAGCGAAATGTAGCCCCAGGTATCCCGGCACAGGTCGATCAGCACCACATTGGCCGCGGCGCAGGCATCGGCATACTCGCCGATCCAGTCGTGCGGTTCGATCTGCGTTGTGTAGGCATTTGCTTCCAGGCCCTGGGCGGCGACGAAGCGCGCGCTGATGGTGCGCCAGGCGGCGCCGGGCACGGCCGCCTGGTGTGCATTGAAATTGCCGACCGCGCCGTTCCACTTGCCGAGTATCGCCACCTTGCCGAGCCGCGCGTGCGCGCGCCGCAGGCGCGCGGCCACGTTCGCGTATTCCTTGCCGAGCGTGGTCGGGCTGGCGCTCTGGCCGTGGGTGCGCGCCAGCATGGCTACGCGCACGTGCTCGCGCGCAAAACGGCGCAGCGTGGCGATGATCTGCGCCAGCTCCGGCAGCAGCACTTCTGAGCGTGCCCGGGCGAGGAGGCGCGCGTAGCTGAGATTGTTGATGTCTTCTGAAGTGCAGCCGAAGTGCACGAGCTCCAGAGTCGCCGGAGCGGCGCCGGCCGCGGCCAGTTCCGCGCGCACGTAGTATTCAACCGCCTTGACGTCGTGCTTGATGCGCGACTCGATTTCCTTGACCGCGGCGGCGGCCTGGGGTCCGGGGTCGCGCGCCAGGCCCGCTGCCCGTGCGGCCACCGCCGGCGGTAGCGTGGCGCCTGCCAGTTGCGGTACCGCCGCCGCCAGCTCCTGGAGCCACAGCGCCTCGACGCGGATCCGTTCGCGGATCAGGCCGGACTCGCTGAACAGTGCGCGCAGCGGCTCGGCCGCGGCCGCGTAGCGCCCGTCGACAGGAGATAGGGCCAGCAGGCGGGTTTGGTCCATGCAGCACGCTACGCGCGAGGTTAGAATCCCAATTGTAGCGCGTTGCGGCGTGCAGCGGCGCACGGGTCACCGGAGTCGGGGTTGCCATGGGTGCGAACGAATTCAGGCTGGAACGCGACAGCATGGGCGAACTCAAGGTGCCCAGCGCTGCGCTCTGGGGCGCCCAGACGCAGCGTGCCGTCAACAATTTTCCGGTGAGCGGCCGCGCGCTGCCGCGCGCCTTCATCCGCGCGCTGGCGCTGATCAAGCAGGCGGCAGCTGAGGCCAATGCCGAACTGGGCCTGCTCGAGGGTCGCTACGCCAGCGCAATAGGCGCCGCGGCCGCGGCGGTGGCCGGCGGCGAGCACGATGAGCAATTCCCGATCGACGTGTTCCAGACTGGCTCGGGCACCAGCAGCAACATGAACGCCAACGAGGTGATCGCGCACCTGGCGGCGCGCAGCGCGCCCGGCGTCCATCCCAACGACCACGTGAACATGGGGCAGAGCAGCAACGACGCGATCCCCACGGCCATTCACGTCAGCGCGGCGCTCCTGGCGCGCGAGTCGCTCCTGCCGGCGCTCGAGCACCTGGCGGAGGTGATCGCCGCGCGCGAAGGCGAGCTGGCCGGCATCGTCAAGACCGGGCGCACCCATCTCATGGACGCCATGCCGGTTACGCTGGCGCAGGAACTGTCGGGCTGGCGTACGCAGATCGAGAATGGCGCGGCGCGCGTCCGCGCCGTTGAACCGCGGCTGTTGTGCCTGGCGCAGGGCGGCACGGCGGTCGGCACCGGCATCAATGCCGATCCGCGCTTTGGCGCGGCTTTCTGCAAAGCGCTGGCGCGGCTCACGGGCGTCGCGTTCCAGCCCAGCCGGAATTATTTCGAGTCGCTGTCGGCGCAGGACGCCGCCGTCGAGCTCTCCGGTCAACTCAAGGTGGTTGCGGTCAGCCTGATGAAGATCGCCAACGACCTGCGCTGGATGAACAGCGGACCGCTGGCCGGGCTCGGCGAGATTGCCTTGCCCGCGCTCCAGCCCGGCAGCAGCATCATGCCGGGCAAGGTCAATCCGGTGATCCCCGAGGCCGTCGCCATGGTCGCCGCCGAGGTGATCGGCAATGATGCCGCGATCACCGTGGCCGGACAGTCCGGAAATTTCCAGCTCAACGTGATGCTGCCGCTGATCGCATGGAACCTGCTCGAGAGCTTGCGCCTGCTGGCCAACGTCACGCGCCTGCTGGCCGACAGCGCCATCGCCGGCTTCACCGTGAACCAGGCGCGGTTGGCCGAGGCGCTGGAACGCAATCCGATCCTGGTCACGGCGCTCAATCCGGTGATCGGCTACGAAAAGGGCGCGGCGATCGCCAAGCGAGCGTATGCCGAGGGCAAACCGATCCGTGAAGTGGCGGCGGCCATGACCGACCTGCCGCCGGCGGAGCTCGCCCGGCTTCTCGACCCCGCCGAACTGGCGAAGGGCGGCATCAAGGGCGGCACCAGCGGCGGCGGTTAGCAACAACTGATGTCACTGCCTGAAGATTGGCTGGAGCGACTGCGCCGCTCGCTCGCCGCCGCACCCGACCATGATCCGGACCATTGGCATATCGCCGGACAACCGTTGTCGACGCTGCCCGCGGCGCGCGTGGCCATGCCCGCGGCGCTGCGTGCGGCGGCGGTTCTGATGCCGATCGTCGACCGGCCGCGTGCGCCGACGCTGCTGATGACGGCGCGCGCCGGGCACCTGCGCCACCATGCCGGGCAGATCAGTTTTCCAGGTGGCGGCATCGAAGCCGACGACGCCGATGTTCTGGCGGCGGCGCTGCGCGAGACCCGCGAAGAGACCGGCATCGAGGCCCGTTTCATCGAGCCGCTGGGATTCCTGCCGGACCAGGTGGTTCTCACCGGTTTCCGCATCACGCCGGTGGTTGCGCTGCTGCGTCCGGAATTCACGCTGCAGGTCGACACCGCGGAAGTGACCGAAGTGTTCGAGATGCCGCTCGAGTTCCTGATCGACCCGGGGAACTTCCGGCCAGTGCGGCGCGTGTTGCGGGGTGTCGAGGTGACGCTCAACGACCTCAATTACGAAGGGCGCGTCGTCTGGGGCGCGACCGCGGGTCTCCTTCAGGTGCTGCACACGGCGCTGCGGCGGGAGACATGAGCAGCGCGGCGCAGCAGCTCGAGGCCCTGCTGGAGCTGATGAGGCGGTTGCGCGATCCGCAGCGCGGCTGTCCCTGGGATCGCGCCCAGACTCTGGCCACGATTGCGCCGCACACCATCGAGGAGGCCTACGAAGTCGCGGACGCCATCGCCAGCGACGATCCGGCCAGGATTCGCGACGAGCTCGGCGACCTGCTGTTCCAGGTGGTGTTTCAGGCGCAGCTGGCCGGGGAACGCGGCTGGTTCGATTTCGCCGACGTCGCCGCGGGCATCCACGACAAGCTGGTGCGCCGTCATCGGCACGTTTTTGGGGAAGCCGCGGCCGGTGAGGTGGCTGATCTGGCGCAGGCCTGGGATTCCGCCAAGGCGGCCGAACGCGCCGCGGCGGGCGCGAGCGGTGCGCTGGCCGGCGTGGCCCAGTCGCTTCCGGCGCTGGCGCGCGCGGCGAAGCTGGCGCGGCGCGCCGCCGCAGTTGGCTTTGACTGGAGCGATGAGCGGGCGGTGCGCCCGAAGATCGCCGAGGAGTTGCGCGAGACCGAGTACGCCGTGAGCCAGGGCGATGCCGCGGCCGTTGAAGAAGAACTGGGCGACACGCTGTTCGCCCTCGCCAACTGGGCGCGGCTTCTGAAGGTCGATCCGGAGAACGCATTGCGCGTCGCGAGCCGCAAGTTCGAGCGGCGTTTCGCCGCCATGGAAGCCCTGATCGCGGAGCGCGGCTGGGTGGCGGGGGAGCTCGACGCCGAGCATTGGGAACAGCTGTGGGTGGCGGTGAAGGCCGCCGAGTGAGCCGATTTGGGCGCCCGGCGGCGGGTTCAGGGGTCGTTCAGGCACCCGCCGGTAGCATGCCGAGCCATGGGCATGGAGCCCGTGCGCGTTAGAAAGGAGCCATTTATGTTCAGCAAATCGATGATGTCGGGAATAGCCGTCGCCCTGGCGCTCAGTGCGCCGGTCATGGCTGATCCGGATTCGTACTGGCAGGACGACCGCCCCGGCAACGAGGCCGGCTCCGGCTCCGACTACGACTACGCGCAGGTGACGCACGTCGAGCCGCGCTACCGCGAGGTGCGCACCAGCGTGCCGAGGCAGGAATGCTATTCGGAGACGCGCTACGTGCCGGATGAGCGTCCCTACGGGAGCGAGCGCCCGGCCGCCGGCGGCATGATCCTCGGCGGCCTGATCGGCGCCGTGATCGGCCACCAGATCGGGAGCGGGCATGAACGCGGCGTGGGCACGGTGGCCGGCGCGGTCATCGGTAGCGCCATCGGTCACGATGCCTCGCAGCGGCGAGCGGGCGACCGGTACGATGGTGACTACCGCGGGCGCGGCGGGCACCCCGTGGACAGCGAACGCTGCGTGACACGCTACAGCGAGCGGGTCGAGAAGCGGGTCGACGCCTACCGCGTCACCTACCGCTACAACGATCGCAGCTACCAGACCGAGTTGCCCTACGATCCGGGCGAGCGGCTGCGGGTGCGCGTGACGGTGAGCCCCGAGGGATACTAAAATGACCTGCCCGCCGCCCGGGTACTCCGGCGCGGCGGCGGCATTTCTGGAGCGAACATGGCGAACCTCCGAGCCCTTGGTTGCGCGATTGGTGTGCTCCTGTGCCCGGGCTTCGCCTGCGCCGCTCCCGCGCAGACCCTGGCGCGCGAGCTGGCGCCGGCGCGCACACTGGCCGGTGGCGACAGCGCGAGCCGTGACCAGCTCATCGAGGCCGTGGAGAAGCGCTACCACGCTCGCGTGGTGCGCGTTGCCGAAACCACGGTCAACGGCCGGCCCGCGCTCGAACTGCGGCTCCTGTCTGAGCAGCGCGTCTGGAACATCGTCGTCGACGCGTCTTCCGGTCAACTCCTGTCGGGCGGCTAGGGCCGGCGCATGCGCATCCTGGTCGTCGAAGACGAAGCTGCGCTGCGTGATTCACTCAAGCATGACCTGACCGCTGCCGGGCACGCGGTCGACGCCGCCGCCGACGGTGAAGAGGGCCTGTTCGCGGCGCTCGAATACCCGATCGACGTCGCGGTCATCGATCTGGGGTTGCCGAAGATCTCCGGGCTCGAGCTGATACGGCGGCTCCGTGCCGCGGGCAAGAGCTACGGCGTGCTGGTACTCACCGCGCGCGATCGCTGGCAGGACAAGGTCGAGGGGCTGAGTGCCGGCGCTGACGATTACGTGTCCAAGCCGTTTCATTTTGCCGAGCTGCAGGCGCGCCTCGGCGCGCTGCTGCGCCGTTCAAGCGGGTGGACGACGCCGCTCCTGCACTGCGGAGCGGTCGTGCTCGATACGCGTGCGCAGGCGGTGGCCGTGAATGGCGCGCCGGTCGAGCTCACCAGCTTCGAGTACCGCCTGCTCGAGCACCTGATGCTGCACGCCGGCGAGGTGATCTCGAAGACCGAGCTCACCGAAAAACTCTACGAGCAGGATTTCGAGCGCGACAGCAACGTGATCGAAGTGCTGATCGCACGGCTCCGTCGCAAGCTCGATCCCGAGGACACGATCAGGCCGATCGAAACCCTGCGCGGCCGCGGGTATCGCATCACGCTGGCGCGCAACGCCGCCGGCGCGTAGCCGCAGGCGCCGCGAGCCGTACGTGCCCCGCACTCCCTCGGTCAGCCGGCAGCTGGTCATCGCCGTGTCGGTGCCGCTGGTGCTGTCTTTTGCGCTGATGGTCCTGGTGCTCGATGGCATCTTCCACGACTCAGCCCAGCAGGCCCTGCGCGAGCGGCTCGATCAGGAAGTGATCGCGCTGGTCACGGCGACTGAGCTCACCGATTCCGGACGCATGGACCTGCGGCTGCTCGACCCGGAGTCGCGCCTGGCGGTGCCGCGCTCGGGCCACTACGCCGCCGTGCGCAGTGCCCGCGGCCGGGTGTTGTGGAGTTCTCCGTCCATGCAGGGCGTACCGATCGACTTCGGGGCTCCGGTCGCCGTTGGCAACACCGCTTTCTTCCAGGCCAGGCTCGCCGATGGTTCCGAACTCGGCATTCTCAACCGGGGCCTCGAATGGGATTACGCCCCTGGCAAC
The DNA here is from genome assembly GCA_025357915.1 of Gammaproteobacteria bacterium. Taxonomy (GTDB): domain Bacteria; phylum Pseudomonadota; class Gammaproteobacteria; order Steroidobacterales; family Steroidobacteraceae; genus FEN-1191. The sequence goes on along the minus strand of JANYLH010000059.1, from coordinate 44,074 downwards.
AGCGCCAAACTGGTGTTCAGCGTCGCGGAGGACCTGGCCGGGCAGAAGGCGCGGCTGCAGCGCTTTCACCGGCAGTTCGTTGCCTGGTTCGCCGCGCTTGCCCTGCTGTTGCTCGGCGTGCTCGGTTGGCTGCTGCGGCGCGTGCTGCGGCCGGTGCGCCGGCTGGAGCAGGAGATCGCCGAAGTGGACAGCGGCCAGCGCGCCCAGCTCGGCGACGGGTTTCCGCGCGAGCTCGCCGGCGTGGCGCGTTCTCTCAATGCGCTGCTGCGCTCCGAGCGTACGCGCATTGCCCGTTACCGCGACACGCTGGGCAACCTGGCGCACAGCCTGAAGACGCCGCTCGCGATCATGCGCGCCGCGCTCGATGGCGGCAGCGGGCAGTACGCGACGCTGAACCGCGAGATCGATCGCATTGCGCAGATCGTCGATCACCAGCTGCAGCGTGCTGCCACCAGCGGCGGCGCCACGCTTGGCCAGCCCACCGTGCCGCTCGCGCCTCTGGTCGCAGACCTGCGCGCCGCGATGCGCAAGGTGCACACGCGCAAGGACCTCGCCATCGATACCGACGTGGCCGCGGAGGCCGGCTTCGTCGGTGACAGTGGCGACATCACCGAGCTGCTGGGCAACCTGCTGGACAACGCCTGCAAATGGTGCCGTGGCGCGGTACGCGTGCAGGTGCGGCTCGAGCCGTCACGGCCGCCCTCGCAGCGCCTGGTGATCCGGGTCGAGGACGACGGCCCCGGCATCGCGCCCGCCGACCGGGCCCGTGTCACCGGCCGCGGCGAGCGCGCCGATGAGCGTCAGGGCGGACACGGGCTGGGACTGGCGATGGTCGCCGATACCGTCGCCCTGTACGGCGGCGAACTGGTGATTGGGGAGTCGCCGTCCCTGCACGGGGCCAGCCTGGAAATTGCCTTGCCTGGCCGGCTGGTGGAATCGGCCGTGATAACATCCGCAGCATGAGATCGACCGACACCAATTCCTGGCAGCCGACCAGCTGGCAGTCGCGCAAGGCGCAGCAGCAACCAGGCTACAGCGATAGCGCCGAGCTCGGGCGCGCAGTTGCCGACCTCGCCCGCCTCCCGCCGATCGTGGTGTCCTGGGAGATCGAGAACCTGCGTCTGCGCCTGGCCGCGGCGCAGCGCGGCGAAGCTTTCCTGCTGCAGGGGGGCGATTGCGCCGAGAGTTTCGCCGACTGCGAGTCCGATCGGATCGCCAAGCAGCTCAAGGTGCTGCTGCAGATGAGTCTGGTGCTGCTGCAGGCGATGAAGCGGCCGGTGGTACGGGTGGGTCGCTTTGCCGGGCAATACGCCAAGCCGCGCTCGGCCGATACCGAGACGCGTGATGGCGTGACGCTGCCGGCTTACCGGGGCGACCTGGTCAATCACCCGGAGTTCACGGCCGAGGCGCGCCGCCCCGACCCGCAACTGCTGCTGCGCGGCTATGAGCGAGCGGCGCTGACGCTCAATTTCGTGCGCGCCCTGGTCGATGGCGGTTTCGCCGACCTGCATCATCCCGAATACTGGGACCTGGGGTTCGTGCGCCATGCGCAGCTGCGCGAGGCCTACCAGCGCATCGTCGATTCGATCGGCGACGCGCTCGATTTTTTCGAATCGCTCACCGGCCAGAAGGTCGGGGATGCGAACCGGGTGGAATTCTTCGCCAGCCACGAGGGGCTCCACCTGCTGTACGAGCAGGCGCAGACACGCTTCATCGCACGCCAGGACCGCTGGTACAACCTCTCGACGCACATGCCCTGGATCGGCATGCGCACCGCGCAGGTCGAGGGTGCGCACGTGGAATACTTCCGCGGCATCGCCAACCCGATCGGCGTCAAGGTCGGCGCCGGCATGAGCGATGAATGGCTGCAGGAACTGGTGGCGATCCTCAACCCGCACAACCAGCCCGGGCGCCTCACGCTCATCCACCGCTTTGGCGTCAAGGAAATCGAACAGCACCTGCCGCGCGTCATCGAGGCGGTGCGCCGTACTGGCTCCACCGTGCTGTGGTGCTGCGACCCGATGCACGGCAACACCGAGACCACGAGCGGTGGAATCAAGACTCGGCGCTTCGAGAACATCCTCAAGGAGCTCGATCTGTCGTTCCGCATACACCGCGAACTCGGCTCGCTGCTGGGCGGGGCGCACATCGAGCTCACGGGCGAAGACGTCACCGAATGCACCGGCGGCGCCCGCGGCCTCACCGACGCGGACCTGCAGCGGGCCTACCGCTCGCAAGTCGACCCGAGGCTGAACTACGAACAGGCGCTCGAACTGGCGATGCTGATCGCCGAGCGCAGCAAGCAGCGCACGTGAGTGCCCGAACTCCCGCCAGCATTTGACCCGCAACGCTTCGTTGCATCCCTGCCGTACCGGCCGGGCGTTTACCGCATGTACGACACCGAGGGCGAGCTGATCTACGTCGGCAAGGCTGCGCGCCTCCGTGATCGGGTTGGCAGCTATTTCAGTTCGCGCCCGCAATCGCCGAAGGTGGCGGCGATGCTCAAGCGCGTGGCACGCGTCGAGGTGACGGTGGTCGGCTCGGAAACCGATGCGCTGCTGCTCGAGTGCAACCTGATCAAGGCGCACCGGCCGCGCTACAACGTCATCCTGCGCGACGACAAGTCCTTTCCCTATCTGCTGTGCGCACTCGATCACGATTTCCCGCGCCTGCAGTTCTGGCGCGGCCTGCGCCGTCCCGCGGGCCGGCTGTTCGGGCCGTTCCCGAATCCACAGGTCGTCAAGCAGGTGCTGCAGCAGCTGCAGAAAGTGTTCCGGATCCGCAACTGCCGCGACGGGTTTTTCGCCCACCGCAACCGACCGTGCCTGCAGCACCAGATCGGCCGCTGTTCGGCACCCTGCGTGGGTCTCATCAGCGCTGCCGACTACCGCCAGGACCTCGACGCGGCGTTGCGGGTGCTGGAGGGCGGCAGCGAGCCGTTGCACGCTGAGCTGCGCACGCGCATGGCGACGGCGGCTGAAGCCCTGCAGTTCGAGACTGCCGCGCGACTGCGCGACCAGCTCGCCGGCCTGACCGAGCTGCAGAGCCAGCAGATCGCAAACGCGCCGCGCACGCGCGACATCGATATCGTGGCGCTGGAGGGCGAACCGGGCCAATACGCGATCACACTGCTGACAGTGCGCGAGGGCCGGAGCCTTGGCACCACGAACTTCTTTCCGGCGGCGCTGGGCGAGCCGCCCGACACGCTCGCCGAGTTCCTGCTGCAGCACTACACGCGCCAGGCCGTGCCGGCGGAAGTCGTGGTCAACCGGGAACTCCCCGATCATGCCGCCGTCGCCGAGGCGTTGGTGGCGGTGGCGGGTCATGCGCTCCAGCTGCGCTCGGGCGGGCGCGGGCTGCCGGGGCGCTGGCTGGAGCTCGCCGAAGAGAATGCGCGCGAGGCCTTGCGGATGCGCGCCAACCGCCGCGACTCGGTGGTTCGCTCGCTTGAGTGGCTGGCCACGACGCTCGCGCTGCCACGTACGCCCGAGCGCATCGACTGCTTTGACATCAGCCACACGGGCGGCGAGGGTACGGTGGCCGGTTGCGTGGTGTTTGGGCCGGACGGCCCGCACAAGCGTGCTTACCGGCGCTACAACATCGAAGGTGTGGCGCCCGGCGATGACTACGCCGCGCTCGAGCAGGCGCTGGCGCGGCACGGGGCGCGCATTGTCGGGGGCGACCTGCTGCGACCGGACCTGCTGCTGATCGACGGCGGCGCGGGGCAGTTGCGGGCCGCCCAACAGGGGCTGGAGCGGGCGCAATGTCACGGTCTGGCCCTGCTCGGCATTTCCAAGGGAGCCGACCGGCGAGCGGGGCAGGAGCGGCTCCACCTGGCGGGCGACCCCGTGGCGCGTACCGTGCCCGCGGACAGCCCCGTGCTGCACCTGTTGCAGCGGATCCGCGATGAGGCACACCGCTTCGCGATCACGGGGCACCGCCGCCGCCGCGCCCGCCGCTTCCAGGAGTCGATACTCGAGACCGTGCCGGGGCTAGGTCCGGCGCGCCGCCGCGCGCTACTGATCCACTTCGGGGGGCTGCCCGGCGTGCTGCGTGCCGGCGTGGCTGACCTCGAGCAGGTTGCGGGAGTCGGGACAGCACTGGCCCGGACGCTTTATGATCACCTGCACCCGGGGGCTTGATGGTCTGGAACCTGCCAATTGTGCTGACGTGGCTGCGGATCGTGGCGATCCCGCTGATCATCGTGCTGTTCGTGATGGGCCGGCAGAATCCCGCCGGCGTCGCCGACGTCGCGGCCGGACTGCTGTTTGCCGCCGCCGCCATCACCGACTCGCTCGACGGATACCTGGCGCGCCGGCTCGGGCAGACCACCTCGCTCGGGGCGTTTCTCGATCCGGTTGCCGACAAGCTGATCGTGACCGTGGCGCTGGTGCTGATCGCGAGCCGCGATCCACGCCTGGTGATCGTGCTGGCGGCGGTGGTGATCATCGGCCGCGAAATCGCCGTGTCGGCGCTGCGCGAGTGGATGGCGGAGCTCGGTCACCGCACCAAGGTGGCGGTCTCGGCGCTCGGCAAGTACAAGACCATCGTGCAGATGGTAGGCGTGAGCCTGTTGCTCTACCGGCACGACCTTTTAGGCCTGCCCATGTACCTGCTGGGACAGTGGCTCACGGTAGCGGCCGCTGCGCTGACGCTGTTTTCCATGTTCGTGTACCTGCGTGCCGCGATGCCGTACCTGCGCGAGCAGCGCTAGCCGCGGCAGGACGGGCCCCGGGCCCGGCCCGCCGGCACGCTAAAGTCACCGGCCGGCCCGCCGATAAGTGCGGGTATGACACCTACACAGGCTGACAAGACCGCCCCGGCGGTCGCGGCTGACACGGCCGCGTTCAATCTCGTGCGCGAGCTGGCCGCGGCGCTGTCCGCCGGCACGGTCTCACTCCCGAGCTATCCGCAGGTGGCCATCCGGCTGCAAAAGCTCCTGGCCGACGAGGACAGCGACGCCGACAAGCTGGTGCGCGTGCTGGGCGCCGAGCCGGTGCTCGCCGCGCGGGTGACGACGATGGCGGGCGCCGCAGCCATGAATCCGAGCGGCCGCAAGATCACCGACCTGCGTACGGCCATCGTGCTGCTGGGGTTTGACGCGCTGCGGACCACGGCGGCGGCGTTCGCGATGGTGCAGATCCGCCAGGCCGGCGAATACAAGAACATCGAAAAACCCATGGCCGCGTTGTGGCGCGAAAGCGTGTCGCGCGCGGCGATGTGCTACGTAGTGGCGCGCGCCACGGGCAAGTGCCGTCCGGACACGGCGATGCTCGCCGGCATCCTCTCCGGCATCGGCAAGCTCTACTTGCTGACGCAGATGAGCCGGCATCCCGAACTGTTCGCGGACGAGGCCGGCTTTCACAGCCTGGTGCGCGACTGGCACGCGAGCATCGCGCAGGCGCTGCTCGAGAGCTGGCAGATGGCCCCCGAGATCGTGGCCGCGGTGCGCGACTGGCCCACGGTGGACAGCGACCCGCGCAACACGCCCGATCTGGCCGACGTGCTGGCGGCGGCAGACCTGCTGCTGAGTCATGGCGAGAATCCCGAACTGCTCCAGGGGCTGCTGGCGGACTCGCGCCCGATGCAGCGCCTGGGCCTCAAGGCCGGGTGCGCCAGCCTGCTGGCCGATTCGGCGGCGGAGCTGGAATCACTCCGCAAGGCCCTCGGTACCTGAGCGCGCTGCCGCGGGAGCGGGCCGGCGCTAGTGGAAGTCGCGCGACCGGCGCGACACCCCGGTGAGCCAATGCGAACGGTCGTGCAGCGCGCGGGCCACGACATGCGCGACGCCGTGCTGGTTCTGCAGCGTGCCGCTCACCACCAGCAGACTCGCGGTGAGAGCTGGCGTGCGTTGCGCCGCGAAGACCTGCGGCCACAGGATCACGTTGACGATGCCGGTCTCGTCCTCGAGTGAGAGAAAGACCACGCCCGAGGCCGTGCCGGGCTGCTGCAGGTGCGTGACGAGACCGCCCACGCGCACCTGCGAACCATCCGGCAGGGCGCGCAGCTCCAGGTTGCTGGCGAGTCCCCGCGCGCGCAATCGCTCGCGCAGGAGCGCGAGCGGATGGCGCGTGGTGCTGAGCGCCAGAGCGCGATAGTCCGCCATGATCTCCCCGGCTGCGTCCGGTCGCGGCAAGGCCACCGCCGGTTCGGTGGCCGCCTCGAGCGGCAGCGTGCCAGGCGGCGGCTCGGCGCCGAGCGCCAGCCAACCCGCCTCGTGACGATGTGTGCTCAGCGAGCTCAGCGCCCCCGCGCCCGCCAGCAACTGCATGCTGCGCCTCGACAGGGCCGCCCGCTGTGCCAGCGCCGCAATGCTCTGGAATGGTTCAGCCGCGCGCGCGGCGAGGAGACGTTCGGCGTCGACGCGCGGGAGCGAGCGCACCATACGTAACCCGATGCGGATGGCGAGCGCGCCGCCCGCAGCGGCTGCCAGCGTGCAGTCCCACTGGCTCACCAGCACATCGGGCGGCAGGATGGCGACGCCGTTGCGCCGCGCTTCCTGCACCAGCTGTGCCGGCTGGTAGAAACCCATGGGCTGGCTGTTGAGGAGCGCGGCGATGAAGGCGGCCGGCTCATGGCACTTGAGCCAGCAGGAGACATAGGTGAGCAGCGCGAACGAAGCGGCGTGCGATTCCGGAAAACCGTATTCGCCGAAACCCAGGATCTGCTTGTAGATGCCATGGGCAAACTCCGCATCGTAGCCGTTGGCTGCCATGCCCGAGAGCAGCCGTTCGCGGAACGGCTCGAGTCCGCCGCGCCGCTTCCACGCTGCCATCGAGCGGCGCAGCTGGTCGGCCTCGCCGGCGGTGAAATTGGCAGCGGCGACCGCGATCTGCATCACCTGTTCCTGGAAGATCGGCACGCCGAGCGTGCGGCGCAGCACTTCGGCGAGCGCCGGGCTCGGATAGGTGACGGCAGCCGGATCCGCGCGGCGCCGCAGGTAGGGGTGCACCATGCCGCCCTGGATGGGCCCGGGGCGGATGATCGCCACCTCGATCACCAGGTCGTAGAAACAGCGCGGCCGCAGGCGCGGCAGCATGCTCATCTGCGCGCGCGACTCGATCTGGAACACGCCGACCGTCTCGCCGCGGCAGATCATGTCGTAGGTGGCGCGGTCCTCGGCGGGAATGTCCTGCACGCGACGCGGCCAGCCGCGGTGGCCGCTGGTCAGTTCGAGCGCCTTGCGGATCGCGGTGAGCATGCCGAGCGCCAGCACGTCGACCTTGAGAAGGCCGAGCGTCTCGAGGTCGTCCTTGTCCCACTGGATTACCGTGCGATCGGGCATCGCGGCGTTCTCGATCGGCACCAGCTCATGGAGCGGTTCGCCCGAGATCACGAAGCCGCCGACATGCTGCGACAGATGGCGCGGGAAGCCGCGCAGCTCGGCAACCAGCTGCGTGGCCAGTTCCGCGTGCGCAGCGCGCGCTGTCTGCGCTGAGTCCGGCGAGGTCAGTGCGGTGGATGCCGCCGGCATGGGGCCCAGCGCGCGCTCGACGTCGCGCCGCGCGCTGCGCGAACGATAGGTGATGACCGTGGCGGCGAGCGCGGTGCGCTCGCGCCCGTACTTGGCGTAGATGTACTGGATCACCTCCTCGCGCCGCTCGTGCTCGAAGTCGACGTCGATGTCCGGCGGTTCGCGCCGCTCGCGGCTGATGAAACGCTCGAACAGCAGGTTCATGCGCGCCGGATCGACCTCGGTGATGCCGAGCGCGTAGCAGACGGCGGAGTTGGCCGCCGACCCCCGCCCCTGGCAGAGGATGCCGCGCGTGCGCGCGAAGGCGACCACGTCGTGCACGGTGAGAAAGAAGTGCTCGTAACGAAGTTCCGCGATCAACAGCAGTTCTTTTTCCAGGAGCGCCGCGACTGCTGACGGCACGCCGCCGGGCCAGCGCTCGTGCGCGCCAGCGGTGGTGAGTGCACGCAGATGCTCGCTGGCGCTCCTCCCGGCGGGCACCAGCTCCGCCGGGTATTCGTAGTGCAACTGCCCGAGATCGAAGTGGCAGCGTTCGGCGATGGCGACGCTCGCGGCCAGCAGTTGCGGTGGGTAAAGGCGTGCGAGGGTAGTCAGCGGCCGCAGATGCCGTTCGCCGTTGGGGAACAGCCGCGCGCCCGCGGCCTCGAGTGTGCAGCCGTGACGGATCGCGGTCAGCAGATCCTGGAGCCGGCGACGGCTCCGTCGGTGCATGTGCACGTCGCCGGCCGCCGTGGCGGGCAGGGCGCATTGCGCCGCCAGTTCCAGGCAGCGCGCCAGGTGGGCGCGATCGCCGGCGCTGCGATGCAGCTCCACCGCCAGCCAGGCGCGTTCCGGGAAACGTTCGCATAACCACTGGCCGTGAGCCTGTGCGCTTTTCGCGCGCGGCCCGTCGCGTGCGGGCGGGAGCCAGAGCGCGAGGCAGGCGTCGAGTCCGGACTCGAGGTCCACCGACGCCAGTTCGTAGCTGCCCTTGGCGGCACGCCGCCGCGCGCGGGTAATGAGCCGGCAGATCTGCGCGTAGGCGCGCTGCCCGGGGGCCAGCAGCACCAGCCGCAGCCCGTCGCTGCAGCGGAACTCGGCGCCGACGATCAGCTGCAGGCCGCTTCCCTCCGGCAAGGCACGCACTGCCTCGTAGGCCCGCACCACGCCGGCCATCGAACATTCATCGGTCAGCGCCAGGGCGCGGTAACCGAGCTCATGCGCGCGCGTTACCAGCTCGGCCGGGTGCGAGGCGCCGCGCAGGAAGCTGAAGTTGGAGACGCAATGGAGCTCGGCGTAAGCAGTCATGGCGCCGCCGAGGGTGCAGCCACAGGCACAGTCGCGGTCGCGGCATGTCGGAACCGTCGCCGGAACGTGGTCGGGTGCGCCGCTGCGAAAGAACTGGGTAGCCGGAACAGAAACCAGCGCGCGCAGCGGCGAAGCTCGCACGGTCCGCCGCGCGCAGCGCCAGTGGACCAGCGGTACACCACAGCGTCGCACCGGCGCGCGGCTGGCCCGCGCTTCGCCACCCTCCGACACGTTCCGGCGACGGTTCCGACATGCCGCGACCGCGCCGGTACTCGCGCCTGCACCCACAGCGACGCCATACCCATTGCGCTGGCGGTATGCGCTCCGCGCATCACGCCGCGCGGGCGGCGCGTGCATGGGACCGCTGCGAAGTTGCGTGCGTGCCTGGATGAGGGCGTATGGTCTCCGGATGTGTCGGAGGCCGCCGCAGCCCGAGCGTGGCGCGACGCCGCGATGCCCTGTGCGCTCGCAGTGATCTCATGTGCAGTCGCGACCGCGAGGGCAAGGTTCGCCAACCGGGCGGCGCACGCGCCGCCCGGTTGAAGCGCGGCCGACCACATCCGGAGACCATACGCCCTCATCCGGGCACGCGTGAACCGCTTGCCGGCCTCATGCATGTGCCGTCCGTCACGCCCATATGCCATGCACATGCCACCCGCCACCGCGAAGGTCATGAAATACCCACAACTGCGCGCCGTGCTCGCCGCGCGCCAGGTAGTAATCGCGCGCGACATCGGCGCCGTCCCACCAGCCGCTCTCGATACGCTCGGGGCCGGCGAGGAGTTCGCACGGCTCGTCGATGCGCTGCGGTTCCGGCAGCAGCCAGCAGGGACGACTCGGTGACGATGCGGTATCGGGGGGCGCCGCCGGCGTGGCAAGCCGTACGGCGTCCAGGCGCCAGGCGCGCTCGGGACGATGATCGGCGGCGCTGTCCAGGGTCTGCACTGCGGCGTGGCCGAGGCGTGCGGTGAGCCGGTCGAGCGAGTGCTGGAGCTGCTCGGCCTGCCGCGCCGCATGTGAAAAGAGATCGCCCTGCAGCACCAGCGGGTGCAGGAGTTCGTGCGCCTCCACGCCGAGCCCGTGGACTGGCGCGGCCAGGGTGGTGGCGGCGAGCCGCTCGCGGGCCAGCGCCAGGAACTGCGCGGCTTCGCGACCGGGGCGGGCGAGTCCGATCGTCAGGCGCGTCGCGGCGGCGCGGTGGTGTTCGAGACACAGGGTGTAGCGCTGCACGGCGCGATCGAGCGAGCGCAGGTAACCCTGGAGCCCGGCGAGGAGCCGTTGCAGCGGAAACAGCAACGCCGTGGTGTCGGTGATGGCGCCGGAGAATTTGCAGCGGCTGGCGAAACGCGCCGGCGCTCGTACACACTGCTGCGGCTCGCGTGCCGCGCCGCGCAGCCGCTCGAGGTAGAGGCTGGTGCCGGGGCCGAAGCGCCGTGCGATCGCCGCGGCGGGGAGCGACAGCAGTTCGCCGATGTGCCGCAGGCCGACGCCGTGGAGCGCCGCGAGCGGCTCGTCCGGGAGCGAGAGCAGCGTCAGCGGGAGTGGTCCGAGTTGCTGTTGCAATTGCGCGTGCGTCAGCGCAACGGTGTCGAGGCTGGCGCGCGCCAGGACCGTGGCACCCTGCGGGGTAGGGGCAATGCCCAGCCGGAAACTGTAGCCGAGCGGCGCGAGTTCACCGGCAATGCGCGCGCGCAGCGCCGCGTGATCGCCGAACAGCTGGCGGCTTGCGCCGATCTCGAGCCACAACGCGGCGCCGTGCGTGGCGGCGATGCAGCGCGCATCATCGCTCGCGGCGCGATGGGTGACCTGGCTGCTCCATTGCAGTGCCCACAGCGCCAGGGTCTCGAGCGCGCCGCCAGGCGCCGCCTCAAGCGCAAAGCGCGGCAGCAGGATGCACAACCAGAGCATGCGTGCGCCCGCCACGGGCTTTGTGGATTTCGACGTGCAGCCCGCCATCGAGGGCCCGCAGCCGCAACCGCAGGGCCGCGGGCGAGGGCTGCTGCGCCGCGGCCGGCGGCCGGTAGATGAGGCCGCAACTGCCGCCGGTTTCGGCCGCGAGCTGGAGCCGGCGCACGCGGCGGTCATCGAGCGCCGCGGGCCAGGCGAGCACCGCGCCGATGGCCGGACACCGCAATGCCTGCTCGGCGGCCCACAGCACGGTGCGCGCATCGCGCGCCTGCACGAGCAGGAGGCGCTCGAGCGCGAGGCCGTGCCGTGCCAGCGCCGGCGGATAGGGCAGGCAGGGCGGCGCGATCCACGCCAGATACCGGCCCGCGCGGCTGAGCTGCGCGAGCGAGGGCATGAGGAGCGAGAGTTCGCCGATCCCCTGCGCCTCGGGCATCAGCTCGGTGATGGCCCCCACCGGCCACCCGCCGCCGGGCAGCAGTGCATCGAGCCCGGCAAACCCCGTAGACAGCGCAACCGGCCGCGCCTGATCGTCGGCCCGGCCGCCCCGGCTCATGCGCTCAAGTCGCGCACGCAACTCATCCCGGCTCAAATGCTGTGCGTGCTGGGGCAGGGCGGGATCAGCCGTTTTTCCAAAGCGAGTATCGGGGAGCGACGAAAAACGGCTGATCTCGTCCTGCTCCAGCGGGTACAACATCTGCGCCGTCATGACTTGCGCGCCTGGGGCATGCCACTGCGCACGAGCCCGACGACCAGGCCCTCGATAACGCACGATTGGCGACGCAGGTCGACTTCGATGGGCCTGAAGGCGGCGTTCGCCGGCTCGAGCCGCAGCATGTGGCCCTTGCGGCGGTAATACTTGACGGTGGCTTCATCGCCCAGGCGCGCGACGACGATCTGGCCGTTGCCGACCTCGGCGGTGCGATGGATGGCGAGGATGTCGCGATCGTGGATGTCGGCCTCGATCATGCTCTGGCCGTGCACGCGCAGCAGGAAGTCGGCACGCGGGCGGAACAACGCGGGGTCGAGCAGCAGTTCGTCCTCGACGTTGCCCTGTGCCAGAGTCGGCACGCCCGCTGCCACGCGGCCATAGAGCGCCAGCCGGCCCGTCAGCGCGAAGGAGGGCTGCAGCAGGCGGATGTTGCGGGCGACGCCGGGCTCGAGTGCGATGAGCCCCTTGCCCGCGAGCGCGCGCAGGTGCTGGTCGATGCCCTGGCGATTGCGCAGCCCCATGGCGCTGGCGAGATCGGCGCGGGTCGGCGGCCGTCCGTGACGGCTTAAGTATTGCTCGATCAGTTCCAGCATCTGGCGCTGGCGGGGGCTGGGTTCGGGGGTAGTGGCATTCATGGCCGATACCATACATTTGTCTGGTATCTATTTAAAGCCGGCAGATTGTCCGTGCTAGGCTTGCCGCTGCGGTTTCCCTGTCAAAACAATGCTTAAAACAAAATTTTATATTGCGCTGCTGCTGGCGGCTGTCAGTGGACCCTGCGCAGCCACGCTCTACGAGCTCACCGACCCTGCGCAACGCGTGTTTGGCGAGGATCAGCGCGTCCAGACGGTCTATGAAGACACGCTCTACGACCTGGCGCGCCGCTTCAGCCTGGGCTCTGAAGAGCTGATCCGCGTCAACCCGCAGCTCGATCCCTGGATTCCCGGCGCGGATAAGACCGTGTTCATTCCGGGGCGCCACATCCTGCCGCCCGGCCCGCACGAGGGCATCGTCGTCAACATCGCCGAGCACCGCCTCTACTACTACCCGAAACCGAAGCGCCACCAGCCGCAACAGGTGATCAGCTACCCCGTCAGCATCGGCAAGATGGATTGGCGTACGCCGCTCGGCGACACGCGGGTGATCGCCAAGCAGAAAGACCCTTGGTGGTTTCCGACCGAGTCGGTGCGTGCCGAGCACGCCAGGGACGGCGATATCCTGCCCGAGCGCGTGCCTCCCGGACCCGATAATCCCCTGGGAAATCGTGCCCTGCGGCTGGCCGCGGGCAAAGGGACCTACCTGATCCACGGCACCAACAACCCGATTGCCGTGGGGCTGGCGGTGACGCATGGCTGCATCCGCATGTACCCGGAAGACATCGAGGCGCTGTTCGAAATGGTTCCCGTCGGCACCAGGGTGAGCATCGTCAACGAGCCGGTGAAGGTGGCCTGGGTCGAGGGCGAGTTGCTGCTCGAGGCGCACCCGCCGGTCGACGCACAGGGGCAGAGCTACGAGCCAGACGTGGAAAAATTCTCCGGGCTGCTGCGCGAGGCGGTGGGCGAGAGCACGGTGGCGATTCACTGGGACTATGCGCGCGAGGTCCTGGCGCGGGCCGACGGTGTCCTGGCCACGGTCGGGCTGGAGGCGGATTCACCGGAAGCCATTCCCACCGAGCCGCCTGCCGAACCCACCCCGCCCCCAGCCCCGCTACCCCTGGCGACGGGGCCCCCGTAGCGGCACCTTTTTGCTGTTTTTGGGTCGGAGTTGAAAGCGGCCGCAAATCAGCTAAAGTTCGCTGCCCCCCTGAGACCCTTTTCTTGCTTAACCCGCTGATTCTGAAGAGTATTTTCAAGAAACGCCATGTCCGAGCGCGATAGCGAAAATTTCGACATTGACGAAGAATTCGTCGCCGAAGCTGAAGACAGCACCGACTACGACGGTCTGCTGGCGCGCGTGGACAAGCGCGTGCGCACCCAGGGCAAGAAGGGCAAGGCGGCCTGGAGCAAGCTCGAAGAAGTGCTCGCCGACCGCAAGCTTGAAAAGGACCTGCGCGAACTTTTCGACGAAGAATAGCGGGCGCGGTCCGGCGCGGGCGTGATCGCCCGGCGGACAGGGTTCCACTCACCAGTCATTCCCCAGAGTAAGCGATGAGCGCAGGCGCGGCGACTGAATGGATCGTGCTGAAATTCGGCGGCACGAGCGTTTCCACGCTGGCCAACTGGCGCCATATCGCCGCCGTGGCGCGCGCGCGCACGGCGGGCGGCGCGCGCGTCCTGATCGTGCACTCCGCCCTGAGCGGCGTCACCGATAGTCTGGAGAGAATGCTCGCCGCCGCGCTGGGCGGGGGGCACGCGCCACTCCTGGCTGCGCTCGAGGATCGCCACCGGCAGCTGGCTGCCGAACTCGCGGTCGGCAGCTCGCCGGCCTTCGAGGATTGCCTGGCCGGGCTCCGGCAGCTGCTCGCCGACGTTGCCCGCCGCGGCGCCGTGAGCGATCGTGAGCGCTCGCGCGTCGTGGCCTGCGGCGAACTGCTGGCCACCGAACTGGGCGCGCGTTTCCTGCGCGCGCAAGGGCTCGGCTGCAGCTGGTGGGATGCGCGCACCGGCCTGCGCTCGGTGCCGCGCCCGAATGCCCCGGCCGCGGCCAATTACCTGTCCGCGACCTGCGATTTCTCCGCTGACGCGGCGCTGCGCGCGCAACTTGAAACCCTGGAGCCGGTGGTGCTCACGCAGGGCTTCATCGCCGGTAATGCGGCCGGCGACACGGTGCTGCTCGGCCGCGGCGGATCCGATACCTCCGGCGCCTACTTCGCCGCCAAGCTGCGCGCCGTGCGCCTGGAAATCTGGACCGACGTGCCCGGCATGTTCAGCGCCAACCCGCGCACGATGCCCGCAGCGCGGCTGCTGCGCGCGCTGCATTACGACGAAGCGCAGGAGATCGCCAGCGCCGGCGCCAAGGTCCTGCATCCGCGCTGCATCCTGCCGGTCAGGCAGGCACAGATACCATTGTGGGTTTACGCGACGCAGACGCCGCAGCTCGAGGGCACGCACATCAGCGCCAGCGGCGGCGACGGCGCCGCGCAGGTCAAGGCGGTGTGCATCAAGAAGGGCATCACGCTCGTGTCGCTGGACAGCCCTGGCATGTGGCACGAAGTGGGGTTCCTCGCCGATGCCTTCCAGGTCTTCAAGCGCCACGGCATGTCGGTCGACCAGATCTCGACTTCGGAGACCAGCGTCACGGTGTCGCTCGATCCGGCGGCCAACAATCTTGAAGCCGATGCGCTCGATGCCCTGGTGGCCGACCTCAACCAGCTGTGCCGCGTGCAGGTGATCGGACCGTGCGCGCAGGTGAGCCTCGTCGGGCGCAACATCCGCGGCATCCTGCATCAGCTCGGCGCGGCCTTCGAGCTGTTCGCCGAACAGCGCATCTACATGGTGAGCCAGGCGGCGAACGACCTGAATTTCACCTTCGTGGTCGACGAGGAGCAGGGCGATCGGCTGGTGCAGGAACTGCACGACCTGCTGATCAGGCCGGTTCCGGGCGACACCGTGCTGGGGCCGAGCTGGGCCGAACTCTACGGCGTCACGCACCGCAGCGTCGCCGTCGCTCAGCCCTGGTGGCAGGCGCGGCGCGCGGAACTGCTGGACATAGGCGCCGACCACGATTGCGCCTTCGTCTATGACGGCGCCGTGGTCGACAGCGTGGCCCGCGAGCTGCGCGCGCTCAAGTCTTTCAACCGCGTCTTCTACGCGATGAAGGCTAATCCGCACGCCGAGCTGCTGCGCATCGTTGCCGCCGCCGGACTCGGCATCGAGTGCGTATCGCGCGGCGAGCTCGAACACGCCTTCGCTTCGGTCCCCGGGATCGAGCCGGGGCGCGTGCTGTTCACGCCCAACTTCGCCGCGCGCGACGAGTACGCCTGGGCGCTGGCGCGGGGCGTCACGGTGACCGTCGACAACCGGTACGTGCTGCAGGCCTGGCCGCAGGTCTTCGCCGGGCGCGAAGTGCTGGTGCGGGTCGATACCGGCACCGGTCACGGCCACCACCACCACGTGCGCACCGCGGGCGTGAATTCCAAGTTCGGCATTCCACTGGCCGAACTCGAGCTGCTGGCGCAGCTGGCCGTGGCGGCGGGGTGCCGCGTCACTGGCCTGCACGCGCACAGCGGCAGCGGCGTGTTCGACATTGCCAGCTGGGTGGAGACCGCCGGGCTCCTGTTCACGGCGGCACGTCGCTTCGCGGATGTCCGCGTCATCAACGTCGGCGGCGGACTCGCCGTGCCGGAACGGCATGAACAGGCCGCACTCGACCTGGCGAAATTCGACGCGGCACTCGGCGCCGTGCGCGCGCAGGCGCCCGCCATCGAGCTGTGGCTCGAACCGGGGCGCTACCTGGTGTCTGCCGCGGGGGTGCTGCTGGCGCGCGTCACACAAACCAAGTCCAAGGAAGATACGCACTACGTGGGTGTCGCCACCGGCATGAACTCCCTGATCCGGCCGGCGCTCTATGGAGCCTGGCACGAGATCGTGAACCTGACGCGTCTGGACCAGCCGGCTACCGAACTCGTCAACGTGGTCGGCCCGATATGCGAATCGGCCGACGTGCTCGGGCATGAGCGGCTGCTGCCGCCCACCGTGGAGGGCGATGTACTGCTGATCGCTAACGCCGGCGCCTATGGCCGCGCCATGAGTTCGAACTACAACCTGCGCGCGCCGGCGGTGGAACTGGTCCTGTAGAAAAGTGCGGTTGCGTCGGCAGATTGACGCCAGACTTGAGCGTCCCTTGCACCAACTGAGAACCGCGTCACGTCGATAGCGTGTGTTATAGCAAGAATTCCACTCCAGAGCGGACCCACGCCGGGTCTGTCCCTATCGGTAAGTCATGTCGATCAACGGGTTTCCTCAAGGAGTGCTCATGCGCAAGATTCTCACTGCAACAATGGCCGCCGCGGCCCTGGGTGTTGCGGCCACCGCCGGTGCCGCTACCGCCACCACCACCTTTGGCGTTTCTGCAACGGTGCTTAAGACGTGCTCGGTCGCTGCCGCGGCCCTGGGCTTTGGCAACTACACGCCGGCCGCCGGCGCGCTGGCCGCCAACACCACGGTCAACGTGAAGTGCACCAAGTCCACACCGTTTACTGTCGCGCTCAACGGTGGCACGACCACGGGTGGCACGATCGCGCAGCGGCTGATGACCAACGGCACTGACACGCTGCAGTACAACCTGTACACGACCGCCGGATTCGCGACAATCTTCGGGGACGGCGTGAGCGGCGTTACGGTGCCCGGCGTCGGCACCGGTCTGGCAACCGCAGTGGCGGTGACGGTATTTGGCAGCCTCCCGGACAACGCCGCCAACCAGGCGGTATCGACCGGCGCTTACGCCGATACCATCAACGTGACGGTCACGTATTGACCAACCGTCTGCAGTTGTGCAAGTGAGACCCGGTAGCGACAAGCGGCCATTGCTGGCCCGCCATGTCACTGCGTCGATGCTGATGCTCGCGGCGGCCGGAACGGCCGCCGCGGGCACTTTCAGTATCGCGCCGGTGCGTATCGAGCTGCAGGGTGCGCAACGCACCGCCGTGCTCACCGTGCACAACGACGATGTGGCGCCGCTGCTGATCCAGGTGTCGGCTCTGGACTGGGCACAGCCCGGGGGCGAGGAAAGCTACGGCGCGACCCATGACCTGCTGGCGACGCCGCCGGTATTCACGCTGCCGCCTGGCGGTGAGCAGATCGTGAGGGTCGCGCTGCGGCGCGAGCCCGATGCAGCGCGGGAACTGGACTACCGGCTGCTGCTGGCGGAAGTGCCGCAGCCCGTCGACAAGAATTTCACAGGGCTCCGTGTGGCCCTGCGGCTGAGCGTTCCCGTGTTCGTGAAGGCTGCGGCTCCGGTGGCGGCGGCGCTGAGCTGGCGCGCCCAGTGGCAGGACGACGCGAAACTGACCGTGAGCGCAAGCAACGTCGGTCAGTCGCACCTGCAGGTGAGCGATTTCAGCCTGCGCTTCGCGGGCAGCGAGCAGGTGGCACGCGCTGTGGTAGGCCGCTATGTACTACCCGGCAGCACCGTAAGCTGGAAGCTCGACGTGCCGGCCGGCGTCATGCGTGACGCGGCCATCACCATTCACGGTGCCAGCGATCAGGGGGAATTCCAGTCCGACGTCGTGACGACAGGCCCGTGAGCTGGGGCGCGGCGCGATGTGCCCCTATCCGAAGTTTTCTCCGCGCCGGTTTAACCTAGTCTGGGCGCTGTGCCTGCTGGCCTGCACCGCGACCCACGCCGCTGGCGCGCTGCCGGCCGCGGACGACGCTTACCGCGAAGCGGTCATGAACGTCATCGTCAATGCGCAGGCGGAGGGCGAGACACTCATCGTGCTGCGTGATGCCGCGGGCGCGCTGTGGTTCGATGCCGCCGATTTCCCGCGACTCCGTCTGCTCACGCCGCGCGGCACGGGGCTCGAGCACCAGGGCCGGCACTACCTGCCGCTTGCCTCGGTGCCCGGGCTTACAGTCAGTGTCGACGAGCCGGCGCAGAGCATCGTCGTCACCGCGCCCGCGGTCGCTTTCGCAGCGACACGGGTGCGCGCGCCGCTGCGATCGGCGCCGACTCTGGCCAGCGTCAGCCCCGGCGCGTTCCTCAACTACCAGCTCTCGGCGCAGCGCGTGGCCGGGGAGAATCTGACCGGCGCCTACGCCGAGCTCGGCGCTTTCGCTGCGCCCGGTGTACTGCTCAATTCGGGCGTGGTGCGCTCGTTGGGCGGGCACACGGAAAGCGTGCGACTGGACACGACCTTCACGATGGATTTCCCCGAACGCATCGAACGCGCGACACTCGGCGATGCGATCAGCGATGGCAGCACCTGGGGGAGCGCGGTACGTTTCGCCGGCGTGGGCTGGGGCCGGAATTTCTCGCTCCGCCCGGATCTCCTGACCGCACCGCTCCTGAGCGCTTCCGGCAATGCGCTGGTACCCTCGACGGTCGATGTCTACGTGAACAACCAGAAGGTCTCGAGCACCACGCTGCCGCCCGGACCGTTCGTCATCGATCAGCTGCCGGCTGTGACCGGTGCCGGCCAGGTGAGCGTGGTGGTGCGCGATGCGTTGGGCCGCGAGCAGCAGGTCACGCAGCCGTTCTACTCGAGCCTGCAACTGCTCGCGGCGAACCTGAGCCAATACGAACTGGATTTGGGCAAGGTGCGCCGTGACTACACCACGGCGAGCGCACATTACGGGCCCTTGATGGGCAGCGGCAGCTACCGGCGCGGCATCACCAACAGCTTCACGCTGGAAGCGCATGGCGAATTCCTGAATGATCAGGCGCATGCCATCGGCCTGGCTGGCGCGGCCGCGATTGGCCGGTTTGCGGTGGTGAATTTCACCGCGGCTGCCGGTGGCGGTCCGGGCAGCTCGGGTTCGCTCTACGGCCTGGGCGTGGAGCGGCAGGGCGCGCGTTTCAATATCGCATTCAGCAGTGCTGTGGCGGCCGTGGGCTACCGCCAGATCTCTACCGCCGAAGCGCTCTCGCTCCGGTTCCGCCGCCGTGATCTCGCACAACTTGGAGTCAACCTGCAGCGCTGGGGTTCGCTGGCTGCGGTCGTGGTGCGGCAGGAGTTTGCAAGCCTGCCGACCGATCAGACCGCGAGCCTGATCTACAGCCGCAGCATCACCGATCGCGGCGCCGTGAACCTGACCGCGACCCGCAGCAGCCAGGGAGGCGCAGTCGGACGCAGCGTGTTCCTCACCTTTACGCTCGCGCTCTCAGCGCGCCGCGCCGTCGTGTTCACCGGCAACAGCGGCAGCGGGCCGGGCTCCCCGGACGACGAGCTGTACGCGACCTACATCCAGAATCCGCCGCTCGGTCCGGGGCAAGGCTGGCGGCTCGGCGGCTCGAGCCGCGGCAACTACGACGCCGAACTGCGCGAGCAGTGGCGGGCGGGTGATCTGCAGCTGCAGGCGGCACGCAATCGCGGCGTAAGTGGCGCGAGCTCCTTCTGGAGCGGGGCGCTGACATTGCTGGGCGGCGAATTGCGCGCGGCGCGCCAGGTGTCCGGAAGCTTCGCGCTGGTGAATGTCGCAGGTCTCCCGCATGTTCCCGTTTATCTGGATAACCAATTGGTGGCCTACACGAATCGGCAGGGCCGCGCGCTGCTGCCCGAACTGCTCCCCTACGAAGCCAACCGCGTCAACATCGAACCGGTAGAATTGCCGCTCGACACCGCCATTGGCGCACGCACGCTGACGGTGACGCCGCGTTACCGGAGCGGCGTGCTGGTGCGCTTCCCGGTCGAGCGTGTGCGCGGCGGCACATTCCGGCTGGTCACGCGCGATGGCAAGCCGGTTCCGGCTGGCGCCACGGTGCGGTTCATGGGTGAGCAATTTCCGGTAACCTATGACGGAGTGACCTACGTAACCGGGTTTGATCACGGCACCGCGGGCGCCGCGCAGTGGGGTGACGCGCGCTGCAGTTTCCGCCTCGATCCGCCGCCGCCCGACGACCCGCTGCCGGACATGGGGACGGTCTACTGCCATCCGCTGCCTGGTGTGGAGCAGCAGCCGTGATCCGCCGCGCTGCCGCTGCGTCGTTGCTGGCCTGCTGCGGAGCCCTGCTGCCAGTGCTGGCCGAGGGCGCCGTGAGTTGCTCGGTCACCGCGACGGGTCCGGCGTTTGGAATCTATGGTCCGCTTAACGCCACGCCCACTTACGCCAACGGCACGGTGCAGGTGACCTGCACGCTGCTGAGCGGAGGGGCGACTACGGTCACCCTGGTATCCAGCTACAGCACCGGGGCGAGCGGCAGTTATGCGATGCGCACCATGCTCTCCGGCGCCAACACGCTCAACTACAACCTCTTTTATGATGCCGCATACACCCAGATCCGCGGCAACGGCACCGGCGGCTCGCAGACCGGCGGCGCCACGCTGAACCTCAGCCCGGGCACTCCGACTCTGAGTGCCAGCGGCACTATTTACGGACGGATTCCGGCCCTGCAGGACGTAGCCGCGGGCACCTATACCGACACCATCGTCGTGACGATCACGTACTAAAGGCCAGTGGCAGGCTTACAGCGGCCGCGCACGCAGCTGCAGCGGCCAGGCATAGAGTCCTGGCGCCAGGCCCGCGGCGAGTTTGAAGCGCAGGCGCAGCTGCAGCGCGCGCGATTGTTCGCCCTGCCAGCGCTGCACGATCGTGCCACCCTCGGCGCCCAATGAGACCCCGGCGTCGAGCCCCTCGAGTGCCACGGCTGTGAACCACGGACTCAAGGTTGCCACGTCCAGGGCAAAACCCGCGCGGCTGTTGCTGAAAACGCGCAGGCGCAGTGGGCGCGGCGTGTCGACGTAGCCGCGCGCCAGATCGGCCTGGCGGATCAGCAGCTGCGGCGCCTGGGCTGTCATTTCAAGGCGCGCCACCGGCACCACCGTAGCAGTGACCAGTACGGTGCTGTGTGAATCGGCTGCGCACAGCCCGGCGAACCCGCCCGCCATGGTCAACCAGGTCAGGGCCCGCAGCGACAGGGAGTGCCCGCCGCCGCCGGCGCTCGCCTGCTTCCTGGTGGGCACGGGATCCATGTCCCGGGTTAACGGCGAGCCGGGTCGCCACTTGAGTTGACAGAACGTGCTGGGCTAGGGGGCCGCGTTGCTGCGGCTGGCGTGCCGGGCCTGCAACTCGTCGGCCACGGCCCGGATGCCCAGGCCGCGGCTGCGCAGCAGCACCAGCAGGTGAAACAGCAGGTCAGCGGCCTCGCTGGTCAGGCGCTCATTGCCTTCCGACACGGCAGCGAGCGCGACTTCCAGGCCTTCCTCGCCCACCTTCTGCGCCATGTGCCCGGGGCCCTTGGCGTACAGGGCGGCCGTGTAGCTGCCATCGGGACTTCCGGCGATGCGCTCGCCAATGATCGCTTCGAGCTGCGCCAGGAAGGCGAGCTTTTCCCCTTCGCTGGCCGCCTCGTTGCCGAAGCAACTCGCCGTGCCGAGGTGGCAGGCGGGCCCGTCGGGGAGCGCCGAGACGAGCAGGGTGTCGCTGTCGCAGTCCTTGCAGATTGCAGTCACGCGCAACGTGTGCCCGGAACTCTGGCCCTTTTCCCACAACTGCTGCCGCGAGCGGCTGTAGAAGACCGCGCGCCCGCGCTCGAGCGTAGCACGGAGCGCGTCGCGGTTCATGTACGCCAGCATCAGCACCGAGCCGCTGACGGCGTGCTGCACGATCGCGGGGATGAGCCCCGCCTGTTTGTCCCAGGCCAGCGCTTCAATATCGGACAATTGCAGTTTCATGGACGCACCTCGATGCCCTGGGCACGCAGGAAGCTCTTGAGCGAGCGGATCTCCAGTTCGCCGGAATGAAACACGCTGGCGGCGAGCGCGGCGTCGACACCGGCGGCGGCGAACACGGTCGCGAAGTGCTCAGCTGTCCCCGCGCCGCCAGAAGCGACCAGTGGCACGTCGCAGCAGGCGCGCACTGCGCCGAGCTGGTCGACATCGTAGCCGGCGCGCACCCCGTCTGCCGCCATGCAGTTGAGGACAATTTCGCCGGCGCCGCGCTGTTGCACTTCGCGCACCCACTCCAGTGTCGCTCGCCGCGTGTCTCGCGCGCGACCGGCATCACCGGTGTACTGGTGCACGTGATAACCGCCGTCCGCCGCCTGACTGTCGATGCCCACGACCACGCATTGCGCGCCGAAGCGCCGCGCGAGTTCGTCGATCAGTTGCGGCCGCTCCAGGGCGGGTGAGTTAACCGAGATCTTTTCCGCGCCGGCACCCAGTACCGCCTCGGCCTGCGCTACGGTGCTGACGCCGCCCGCTACACAGAAAGGTATGTCGAGCACTTCGGCCACGCGGCTTACCCAGGCGCAGTCGACCGAGCGGTTCTCGGGGCTGGCCGTGATGTCGTAGAACACCAGTTCATCGGCGCCTGCATCGCGGTAGCGGCGCGCGAGCGCGAGGATGTCGCCGACCACGCGGTGATCGCGAAAGCGCACGCCCTTGACCACCTGGCCGTCGCGCACGTCGAGGCAGGGAATTATGCGTCGCGCAAGAATGGCTGCAATTCCCCCGTTGGCAGTCGCTCTTCGAGCAGGGCGGTGCCGCTGATGGCCGCGGCAGCGCCCGCGCTGGCGAGCGCGTGCAGGTCGCCGATGGCGGCGATGCCGCCCGAGGCCTGCCAGCGCAGTTGCGGGTAGCGCATCACCGCTTCGCGATAGAGCCCGGTATTGGGCCCCGCGAGCGCGCCGTCGCACTCGATATCGGTGCACAGCACGTGGCGGAGCCCGGCAGCGAGGAAGCGGTCGACGCCGTCCCACAGCGACGAGGTTGTGGCCTGCTGCCAGCCACGCGTGCGCAGCAGTGGCACGCCGCGCTGGTCGTGGCGCACGTCGAACGCCAGGACGATCCGTTCCGGCCCGAATTCACCGAGCCAGGCCTCGACCTCGTCCGCCGCCTCGACTGCGGCGCTGCCGATGACGACGCGCGCCACGCGAAGCTGCAGCAACGCGAGCACCGCTGCGCGGCTGCGTACGCCGCCGCCGACCTGCAGCGCCGGGCCGCCCTCGCGTGCGAGCGCTGCGAGGACGTGCTGATTGCCGGCCTGGCCGTCGCGGGCACCGTCGAGATCGACAATGTGCAGCCACGGCGCGCCCAGCTCGCGATAACGCTGCAGCAGTTGCAGCGGATCGGCTGCATATCGGGTTTCCGCGGCGAAATCGCCCTGCCGCAGCCGCACACAATGCCCGGCGCGCAGGTCGATTGAGGGTATCAGCAGCATTAGAACTCGAGGAAATTTCGCAGCACGCGCGCACCGGCGGTGCCCGAGCGTTCGGGATGGAACTGCACGCCGTGAAAATTTCCCCGCTCCACCACGGCCGCCAGCGGCCCGCCGTAGTCGGTCGTGGCGCTGGTCGATGCCGAGACCGGCGCCGCGTAGCTGTGCACGAAATAGAAATACTCACCGTCCTTGATGCCCGCCAGCAGGGAATCGGGCCGCAGTGCGTGGCAGGTATTCCAGCCCATGTGCGGCACCGGCCGGCCGGCGGCCGCGGGAATCCTGCGCACCGTGCCGGGGATCAGGCCGAGCCCGGTCGTCGCGCCTTCTTCCGTGTGCTCATAGAGCAGCTGCATTCCAAGGCAGATCCCCAGCAGCGGCTGTGAAAGCGCGCGGACCGTCCCGATCAGGCCCGCGGCGGCGAGGCGCGCCATCGCGTCGGCCGCGGCGCCAACGCCGGGCAACAGCACGCGGGCTGCCGCGGCCACGACCGCCGGTTCGGCGCTGACCACGCTGCGGGCACCGAGGCGCTCGAGCGCAAAGCGGAGCGAGGCAAGATTGGCGCCGCCGCTGTCGATGATGACCACGTCGGCGAGGCTCACAGCAGCCCCTTGGTGCTTGGCAGTTCGGTGCCCTCCCGCCGCAGCGCCGGGCGCAGCGCGCGCCCTACGCCCTTGAAACAGGCCTCGATCATGTGGTGGGTATTCTCGCCACGCACCGTGAGGTGCAGCGCGCAGCCGAGCGCGTCGCTCAACGAGCGGAAGAAATGCGGTACCAGCTCGGTTGGCAGTGCGCCTACCTGCTCGCGGCCAAAGCTCCCATCGAATGTGAAGTAGGCGCGCCCGGACAGGTCCATGGCCACCTGGGCTTCCGCCTCGTCCATCGCCAGCACAAACCCGTAGCGGCCGATGCCGCCCTTGTCGCCCAGCGCCTGGCGCATGGCCTCGCCCAGCGCCAGCGCGCAGTCTTCCACCGTGTGGTGCTCGTCGATCTGCAGGTCGCCCTGGCAGTCGAGGCGCAGCCCGAAGCCACCGTGCTTGGCGAGTTGCTCGAGCATGTGATCGAAGAAGCCGATGCCGGTGCTGACCTGCGTGGTGCCGTCGCCGTCGAGTTCGACCGCGACAGTGACCGCCGTCTCGCGCGTCCGGCGTTCGACGCGGCCACGGCGCGCGAGCAGTTCGCGCACGGCGTCCGCCCAGGTTTCGCCGGCTGCGGCCGGGTGACGCACCCGGCAGGCGCGCACGCCCAGATTCGCCGCCAGCTGCAGGTCGCTGTCGCGATCGCCGATTACGGCGCTGCGTGCGGTGTCGAACGGGTGCGCGGCGAGCCAGTCGCGCAGCAGGCCGGTCTGCGGCTTGCGGCAATCGCAGCCGTCGCTGGCGTGATGCGGGCAGATGCAGACCGCATCGAAGCCGATGCCCTGCGCTGCGAAGGTGCGCAGGATGAAGTCCTGGCAGCGGTCGAAGTCGGCGCGCGGAAAGGATGCCGTGCCCAGCCCGTCCTGGTTGCTGACCATGACGAAACGGTAGCCCGCGCGCTGCAGCAAATCGAGTGCGGCAAACACGCCAGGCAGGAAACGGATCTTGTCCAGCGTGTCGACCTGCTCGTCGACGGGTTCCTCCACCAGGGTGCCGTCGCGATCAATGAACAGCGTAGGCAGCGGATTGCTCATGGTATTACTCACGGCAGGCTGGCCAGAAGTCGATCGTTCTGCTCGGGCGTGCCGATACTGAGCCGCAGCGCCTGCTGCAGCGTCGGCGCACGACGCAGATCGCGCACCAGCAGGCCCGCCGCGCGGCAGCGCTCCAGGGCCGCGCCGGCATCGGTGAACTCGACCAGCAGGAAGTTGGCGGCGCTCGGCCATACGCGCTGCACCGAGTCGTGCGCGGCGAGCGCGGCGGCGAGCCGCTCGCGCTCGCTGACGAGTAAGGCCACCCGCTCGCGCGCCAGGGCGAGCGGGCCGGGCTCGAGCGCGCGGAATACGGCCTCGATCGTCAGTTGCGAGACGGCGTAGGGTTGGATCACCCGCCGCAGCAGGCTGATCACGTCCGGATGGGCGAGCAGGGCGCCACAGCGCGCTCCGGCCAGCCCGTGGGCCTTGGAGAGCGTGCGCAGCACGACCAGTCCCGGGTGCGCGGCGAGCTCGGCACACAACGAGGGCGCGCGCGCGAATTCCACGTAGGCTTCGTCCACGACCAGCAGTGCGCGGCCGGCCAGGGCAGCGGCCAGCTCGAGGACCGTGGTGCGCTCGAGCCGATTGCCGGTCGGATTGTTCGGCGAGCACAGGTAGACCAGTTTCACCGCTGGCGTCACCGCGGCCAGGAGCGCGCGCGGATCCAGGGCATAGCCGGCCTCGCGCTGGAGCGGCACTTCGATCACGCCGGCGCCCTGGATGCGCGCGGCGACGGCGTACATGCCGAAAGTGGGCGGAGTGATCAGCACCGCGTCCCGCCCGCACTGCAGGTAGCTTCTGGTCAGCAGGTCGATGGCTTCGTCGCTCCCGCGGCAGGCGAGCACTGAAGCGGCGTCGGCCTCGTAGAGCTGCGCCAGGCGCGTGGCGAGCGCGTGCGGGTGCGGCTCGGGGTAGCGGTTGAGTCCCGCCTCGCTCGTGTCCGTCGCCGCGCGCCACGGCAACTCGTTGGCGTGCAGTCGCACGAGGCCCGGCTCCCAGGCCGCATGCTGGTAGGCCTGGAGCGAGCGGATCTCGGCGCGGGCAATGCCGGTGATCCAGCTCATGTGCCGATCCCGCGCTCAAGCGCAGCCAGCCGCACCTCGACCGCCGCGGCGTGCGCGTCCAGGCCCTCGAGCTGCGCCAGCGTGATCGCCACCGGACCGAGCGCTGCGAGGCCACCGGCGCTGAGTTCCTGCACGGTCATGCTGCGCAGGAAGTCGCCGACCGACAACCCGCTGCAGGCGCGCGCGTGGCCATAGGTCGGCAACACGTGGTTGGTGCCGGAGCAGTAATCGCCGAGCGTTTCCGGAGACCAGGCGCCCAGAAACACCGATCCGGCGGTGTTGATCGATGCGAGCAGTGCGCGCGGCGCGCGCGTCTGCAGCAGCAGGTGCTCCGGCGCGTACTGCTCGGCAACGCTGGCGGCGGTCGCCAGGTCGGGCACGATGATCAATCGTACGGCGGCCAGTGACTCAGCGAGTATTGCCTGGCGCGACAGGCCCGGCACGCGTGCACCGATGCACGCGGAGACGCGGTGCGCCAGCGCCGCAGAAGTGGTGAGCAGGATCGCCTGCGCGAGCGGGTCGTGCTCGGCCTGTGCCAGCAGGTCCGCGGCCAAGAAGCCGGCGTCGGCGGTCTCGTCGGCAATGATGCAGACTTCCGATGGCCCGGCCGGCATGTCGAGGGCCGCGCCATCGGCATCGGCGGCAACCAGCTGCTTGGCGGCCGTCACCCAGCGGTTTCCCGGACCAAAGATCTTGGCGACCTTGGGGATAGTTGCCGTGCCGTAGGCCATGGCCGCAATCGCCTGCGCGCCGCCGATCTTGAACACGGTGTCGATGCCGCACAGCTGCGCCGCGACCAGCACACCAGGGTCGGCGCGGCCATCGGCGCGCGCCGGCGTGCACAGGATCCGGCGCGGACAAGCCGCGATACCCGCGGGCACCGCGAGCATGATCGCGGTCGAGGGAAGCGGCGCCGAACCCGCGGGCACATACAGCCCGACGGCCTGGATGGGGCGCCACACACGCTCGCAGTGCACGCCGGGCTGCGTTTCGACGCTGGTCGCAGCCGGCAGCTGCGCGCGGTGAAAGGCGGTGACGTTGGCGATCGCGGTGCCGAGCGCGGCGTGCGCCGCCGGCGCCAGCGCGGCGCGCGCGCTGGCGAATTCAGCCGGCGTCACCTGGAGCGAGCCCAGCTGCGCGCCATCGAACTCGAGCGCGTAAGCGCGCAGCGCCGCGTCGCCGTCGCGCCGCACGGCCGCAATAATCGCGCGCGCCTGGCTGATCACCTCGGCGCTGCTGCCCGCCGGCGGACGAGCCAGTGCCGCGCGCCGGCCGGCGCTATCCAGGTCTTGCCATGCGAGTAGTTGCACGAGGCGAACCTAGGCGAGCATCTTCTCGACCGGCAGCACCAGCAGGGCGCTCGCGCCCGCCAGCTTGAGGCTCTCGAGCGTTTCCCAGAACACGTTCTCGCGGCACACGGCGTGGACGACGACACGATCCGGGTGACCGTCGAGCGGGATGATGGTCGGTGATTCGCTCCCGGGCAGGAGCCTGCGGATCGCCGGCAATGCGGCGCGCGGCGCGTGCAGCATGATGTACTTGCTTTCCTTGACCCGCTCGACGCCATCGATGCGCAGCAGGAGCCGTTCGACCCATTCAGCCTTGGACGTTGCCAGCGGCACGGGCGTGCGGATCAGCACCGCGTGACTCTCGGCGACGGTGAGTACTTCGCGCAGGTGGTTCGCCTGCAGCGTCGAGCCCGTGGACACCAGGTCGCAGACCAGGTCGGCGCGCCCGAGGCGCGGGGCGATTTCCACGGCGCCCGAGAGCGTGACGATTTCAGCCTTGATGTCCATCGAGCCGAGGTAGCGCCCGAGCATGAAAGGATAGGTGGTTGCAATGCGCTTGCCACGCAGTTGCTCGGGGCCGTCGAAGGGCGTTTCATGCGGGGCCGCGATCGCCAGGCGGCAGCGGCCGAAATCCAGGTCGCGCAGTTTCTCGAAACGCGCGGTCGCGCCGCGCGCGGCGAGTTCCAGGCGCCGCTCCTCGAGGACGTTCAGCCCGACCAGGCCCAGATCGCAGACGTCTTCCTGCACCAGGTCCGGAATGTCATCGTCGCGGACGAACAGCACGTCGAGCGGCAGGTTCTCGCCAAAACCCATCAACTGGTCCTTGCCGCGCGAGAGCTTGAGGCCGCAGCGGGCCAGCAGGTCGAGGGAAGGGTCCGTGAGCCGGCCGCTCTTCTGTACTGCCAGCTTGAGGCGTGGCGGGTTATCCATGCGCAGCTCCGGCGAGACGCTTCACCGCCAGTGCGTAGCCCCCGTTCCCGCGTGCCAGGCAGCGCGCCACCCGGCCGATCGTGGTCACGCTTACGCCCGTGCGCCCGTGGATCTCGCGATAGGACAGGCCGCGCCCCAGGTCGCGCACCACCGCCCAGCGGTCGGCCATCGCCTGGAGCTCGGCCGGCGTGCACAGGTCGCTGAGGAAGGCGCGGCATTCACCCGCGGTCCGCGCCGTGAGCAGGGCCTCGGCCAGGCGCTGCTCGGCGAGCGTCTCCTGCCGGCCGGTGAAATGCTTGTGCGGTTTCATGCTTGTCCTAGTGTATTAATGCGTTAATACACTACACGGTAACGGGCCCACGGGCAAGCGCTGGTCGGGCCGTACGGCCGCTCGGCCGCGGCTTGACGCTGCCGCGCCGCGGCCCCTAGACTCGCGGCCCGCCCCGGCCCGCCCCGGCTCGCCGGCTGTGGCCGGTATTCATGGAGAAACGCGTGACATCCAGGACAGATCAGAGCGCCGACGCCCAGACCCGCGCGGTACGGGCCGGCCTCGAGAGCGACCCGTCGACCGGAGCCGTGGTGCCGCCCATCAACCTCAGCACCACCTACTCGTTCCGCGGGTATGACGACAAGCGCACCTATGACTATTCGCGTTCGGGCAACCCGACCCGCGATCTGCTGGGCGCCGCCCTGGCGGACCTGGAAGGGGGCGCGGGTGCGGTCATCACCGGGTCGGGCATGGCTGCGATCACCCTGGTCGGGCACCTATTCAAGGTGGGAGCGCGCATCGTCGCCCAGCACGACTGTTACGGCGGCAGCTATCGGCTGTTCGAGGAATGGCAGCGGCGCGGCGAGTTCGTGGTGGATTTCGTTGACTTCGGCGATCCGGCGGCGCTGCGCGCCGCGCTGTCGACGCCCGCGGCGCTGGTCTGGATCGAAACGCCCAGCAACCCGCTGCTGCGCATCACCGATATCGCTGCGGTGGCGGAACTGGGCCATCAGGCCGGTGCGCTGGTCGCGGTCGACAACACCTTCCTGTCCCCCGCCTGGCAGCAGCCGCTGCGCCTGGGGGCTGACATCGTCGTGCACTCCACCACCAAGTACATCAACGGCCACAGCGACGTAGTCGGCGGGGCAGCGGTGGGCAAGACCTCCGAACTGCACGAGCGGCTGGCCTGGTGGGCGAACTGCCTCGGGCTGACGGGCGCGCCCTTCGACAGCTACCTGACCCTGCGCGGCCTGCGGACGCTCCACGCACGGCTGGCCGTTCACGGTCGCAACGCGCAGGGCCTGGCGGAGTGGCTGGCCCGGCAAGCCCCCGTCAGCCGGGTCTGGTACCCGGGCCTCCCGGCTCACCCGGGGCATGCGCTCGCCGCGCGCCAGCAACGAGGATTCGGCGCCATCGTCAGCTTTGAACTCAAGGGTGGCGTTCCCGCCGTCAAGCGCGCGGTCGAGGGGCTCGGCTGCATTTCGCTGGCCGAGTCGCTCGGGGGCGTCGAAAGCCTCATCGCCCATCCCGTAACCATGACGCACGCGGCCATGGATGAGTCCTCACGCCGTGCCGCGGGGCTCACCGACGGACTGTTGCGCCTTGCGGTGGGCATCGAGGCCCTGGCCGACCTGCGCGCCGACCTCGAGGCAGCCCTGGCGCGCGCCGGCGGCTGATCCTCAGGCGCGGACCCGCCGCTAATGGGTTTCATTGCGACGCATTTGGCCAAGGCCGCGGGTGTGCTTAAAGGGTAGGCTGGGGGCAAGGCCAGGCGGCCGTCCGGAGAGGTAGCGAGCATGGATGTGCGGGCCGCGGTGGCATTTGAGGCGGGCAAGCCGCTGCGTATCGAGACCGTGAAGCTCGAGGGGCCCAGGTACGGTGAGGTGCTGATCGAGATCAAGGCGACCGGCATCTGCCACACGGACAAGTACACCCTTTCGGGCGCCGATCCCGAGGGCCTGTTTCCGTCGATACTCGGCCATGAAGGCGCCGGCATCGTCGTCGAGGTCGGGCCGGGCGTGCGGACGTTGCAGAAGGGCGATCACGTCATTCCTCTTTATACGCCCGAATGCCGCGAGTGCAAAAGCTGCACTTCGCGCAAGACCAACCTGTGCACGGCGATCCGTGCCACGCAGGGCAAGGGGCTGATGCCGGACGGGGCCAGCCGTTTCTCCTACCAGGGCAAGCCCATCTATCACTACATGGGTTGCTCCACTTTTGCGAACTACACGGTATTGCCGGAGATCGCCGTGGCAAAGATCCGCGAGGACGCGCCCTTCGACAAGGCCTGCTACATCGGGTGTGGTGTGACCACCGGCATTGGCGCCGTCATCTTCACGGCCAAGGTGGAGCCGGGCGCGAATGTCGTGGTCTTTGGCCTGGGCGGCATAGGCCTCAACGTGGTGCAGGGCGCGAAGCTTGCCGGTGCCGACATGATCATCGGCGTCGACACCAACCCGGCGCGCGAACAGCTGGCGCGCAAATTCGGCCTGACGCACTTCGTCAATCCGCACGAGGTCAAGGGCGACCTCGTTGCGCACCTGGTTGAGCTCACCAAAGGTGGCGCCGACTACAGTTTCGAGTGCATCGGCAACACCCAGGTGATGCGCCAGGCGCTTGAATGCTGCCACCGCGGCTGGGGGCAGAGCATCATCATCGGTGTCGCAGCGGCCGGCCAGGAGATCGCCACGCGGCCGTTCCAGCTGGTTACCGGGCGCGTATGGCGAGGCACCGCCTTCGGTGGCGCGCGCGGCCGCACCGACGTCCCGAAGATCGTCGACTGGTACATGGAGCGGAAGATCAACATCGATGACCTGATCACCCACACCCTGCCGCTCGAGCGCATCAACGAAGGGTTTGAGCTCATGAGCCGGGGTGAGTCGATCCGCACCGTCGTCGTCTATTGAGGGTGGACATTATGGTGAGTCCAACCGCTAAAGTGGCGGCCCGGCGCGTGGATGGATCGGTTGCGCAGGCCGTAACCGAATCCCTCGCGGTGGAGACGCCCGTGGCCATGCATTTCAATGGCCTGCCGCACGCGGTTATGATGGCGACGCCCGCCGACCTGGAAGATTTCGGCTTGGGGTTTGCGCTGACCGAGGGCGTTGTCAGGAGGGCAGATGAGCTTACGCTGGTCGAGCAAACATGGACGCCGCAGGGCGTAGCCCTCCAGATGCGGATACCTGAAGTGCGCTTTGCGCTGCTCGCGACCCGCGAGCGCAACCTCACCGGGCGCACCGGTTGCGGCCTGTGCGGCACCTCGACGCTGGAGGCGGCCATCCGTCCGGTGCGCCACGTGGCGCCGGGCGGTCCGCTCATCAATGCCGCGGCGCTGCGCGAGGGCATGGAACGCCTGGCCACCCTGCAGCCCTATAACGATGCCAGCGGCGCCGTGCATGCCGCCGCGCTCCTGACAGCCGATGGCGGCTTCACGGTGCGCGAGGACGTCGGGCGCCACAATGCCATCGACAAGGCGGTCGGTGCGGTGATGCGCGCCGGGGGCTTGCCGCACACGCTGCTGGTCACTTCGCGCGCCTCGTATGAAGTGGTGCACAAGGCGGCTGAAGTCGGCTGCTCGCTGGTGGCGGCGATCTCCGCGCCGACGACGCTCGCCCTGCAGCTGGCGATCGAGGCCGGCATGACGCTGGTGGGCTGGGCGCGTCCGCCACGCTTTACGGTTTATTGCGGAGAGCTGGCATGAGCGCGCGACGTCCCGTCACCATACCCGTGCGCGTCGAGCCCGGCTCCGACCTGCCGCCCACCGAGCGCAGCGCGGTGCTCGAGTCCGTCAATGACAATCGTTCGCTGCAGGGGGCGCTGCTGCCCGTTCTGCACGGCATCCAGGATCGGCTCGGCTGGGTGCCGCCGCGGGCGGTGCCGCTGGTCGCCTTCGAGCTCAATCTGTCGCGGGCGGAAGTTCACGGCGTGCTGAGTTTCTATCATTACTTCCGCCAGAGCCAACCGGGCAAGCAGGTCATATACCTGTGCCGCGCGGAAGCCTGCCAGGCCGTGGGCGCCGCTGAACTGGAAGCCCACGCGAAGCAGAAGTTGGGCGTCGATTTTCACGGCACCAGCGCCGATGGCCGCTTTACGCTCGAGCCGGTCTACTGCCTGGGCAACTGCGCCTGCGGGCCGTCGCTCATGGTCGACAAGGAATTGCACGCGCGAGTCACGCCGGCGCAGTTCGACGCGCTGGTCGCGAAATGACATGAGCACCACTGTTTACATTCCGCGCGAAGCGACGGCGCTGGCCCTGGGGGCCGAGGCGGTGGCGCGCGCGATTGCCACGGAAGCCGCGCGAACCGGACAGGACGTCCGCGTGGTGCGCAACGGCTCGCGCGGCGCGTTCTGGCTCGAGCCGCTCATCGAAGTGCAGACGGCCACGGGCCGCGTGGCTTATGGACCCGTACGGGCAGACGATGTCGCCGGTCTCTTCGCGGGCGGGTTCCTTGCAGGCAAGACGCACGCGCTCTGCCAGGGCCCCATCGAATCGATCCCCTACCTGCACAAGCAGGAGCGCTTGACGACGGGGCGGCTCGGAGTCATCGATCCGCTGAGCCTCGAGGACTACCGCGCGCACGGCGGCTATGCCGGGCTCAAGGCCGCAGTGGCCATGACGAGCGCGGCCATCGTACAGGCGGTGACCGACTCGGGGCTCCGTGGCCGCGGCGGCGCCGCGTTTCCGACCGGCATCAAGTGGCGCACCGTGCTCGATACGCCGGGCGCGCAGAAATATATTGTCTGCAACGCGGACGAGGGCGACTCCGGCACCTACTCCGACCGCCTGCTGATGGAGGGCGACCCGTTCTGCCTGATCGAGGGCCTGACCATCGCGGGTCTCGCGGTCGGTGCAACATATGGTTTCATCTATCTGCGCTGCGAGTATCCGCACGCGCACGCGGCGCTGAACGCGGCCATCGCCGCAGCCCGTGCGGCCGGATACCTCGGCGCCAATGTCGCCGGTTCAGGCCGCGCTTTCGACCTCGAGGTGCGCCTCGGTGCCGGCGCCTATATCTGTGGTGAAGAGACCTCGCTCCTCGAATCGCTCGAAGGCAAACGCGGCCAGGTGCGCTTTAAGCCGCCGCTCCCGGCGATCAAGGGGGCGTTCGGGTGTCCGACCGTGGTCAACAACGTCATTACCTTTGCCAGCGTGCCGATCGTGCTGCAGCGGGGTGCGGCCTACTATCGTGACTTCGGCATGGGCCGCTCGCGCGGCACGCTGCCGATCCAGCTGGCCGGCAACATCAAGCGCGGCGGGCTGGTGGAATGCGCCTTCGGCGTGACGCTGCGCACGCTGTTGCACGAATACGGTGGCGGCACCCGCTCCGGCCGGCCGATCCGTGCCGTACAGGTGGGCGGGCCGCTCGGCTCCTACTGGCCGGAATCGAAATTCGATACGCCACTCGATTACGAGGCCTTTGCACAGGGCGGCGGCATGCTCGGGCACGGTGGCATCGTGGTGTTCGACGATACCGTCGACATGGCGGCGCAGGCCCGCTACGCGCTCGAGTTCTGCGCCATCGAGTCCTGCGGCAAATGCACACCCTGCCGCATCGGCTCGACGCGCGGCGTCGAGGTCATCGACCGGCTGCGCGCCGGCGACCGTCCCGCGATGCAGGAAGCATTGCTGCGGGACCTGTGCAACACGCTGACCCACGGCTCGCTGTGCGCGCTCGGTGGCCTGACACCGCTCCCGGTCCTGTCCGCTCTGGAACATTTCCCCGAAGACTTCGTCAAACCCGTAGCCGCCGCCGCGGCTGGAAGATAGCCATGCAATCCATTGCCGAAAACGATCTGGGCACGCCCGAGTGCAAATCCGACCTCCAGGTCACGTTGCTGATCGACGGCTGCGAGATCAGCGTGCCAGCCGGTACCTCGGTGATGCGTGCCGCGGCGCTCGCGGACCTCAAGATTCCGAAGCTTTGCGCCACCGACCAGCTCGAGGCCTTCGGTTCCTGTCGCCTGTGCCTGGTGCAGATCGAGGGCGTGAAGGGCTTCCCGGCCTCCTGCACCACGCCGGTTGCGCAGGGCATGAAGGTCACCACGCAGAACGGCGAGCTGGCGAAGATCCGGCGCGGAGTCATGGAGCTGTACATCTCCGATCACCCGCTCGACTGCCTGACCTGCCCGGCCAATGGTCACTGCGAGCTGCAGGACATGGCCGGTGCGGTGGGCCTGCGCGAGGTGCGCTACGGCTACGCCGGCGCCAATCACCTTGATGCGCCCAAGGACGAATCCAATCCCTATTTCACCTTCGATGCCAGCAAGTGCATCGTCTGCTCGCGCTGTGTGCGCGCCTGCGATGAACAGCAGGGGACGCTGGCGCTGACGATCGCCGGGCGGGGTTTTGACTCCGTCGTGGCGGCGAGCCAGGGCGAGTCGTTCATGGACTCGGAGTGTGTTTCCTGCGGTGCTTGCGTACAGGCCTGTCCGACCGCGACGCTCTCGGAGAAATCACTGATCGAGCAGGGCCAGGCCGAGCACAGCGTGGTGACCACCTGTGCCTACTGCGGCGTCGGCTGCTCGTTCCGTGCCGAGATGCGCGGCGAAGAAGTCGTGCGCATGGTGCCGAACAAGGACGGGCACGCCAACCATGGCCACAGCTGCGTGAAGGGGCGCTTCGCCATCGGCTATGCCACGCATCCCGACCGCATCACCAAGCCGATGATCCGCGCCACGATCTCCGAGCCCTGGCGTGAAGTGAGCTGGGAAGAGGCGATCGCCCATGCGGCATCCGAAATGCGTCGCATCCAGGCCAAGTACGGGCGCGACAGTATCGGCGGCATCACCTCAAGCCGCTGCACGAACGAAGAAACCTTCCTGGTACAGAAGCTGGTGCGGGCCGCATTCGGCAACAACAACGTCGACACCTGCGCCCGGGTCTGCCATTCGCCCACGGGCTATGGGCTCAAGACCACGCTGGGTGAATCGGCCGGTACGCAGACCTTCGATTCCGTGATGGACAGCGACGTGATCATGGTGATCGGCGCCAACCCCACTGACGCCCACCCGGTATTCGCTTCGCAGATGAAGCGGCGCCTGCGCCAGGGCGCGCAGCTGATCGTCGCCGACCCGCGGCAGATCGACCTGGTGCGCACGCCGCACATTGAGGCGGCGCAGCACCTGGCGCTGCGGCCTGGCACCAACGTAGCGCTGATCAACAGCCTGGCACACGTGGTGGTGAGCGAGGGACTGGTAAAAGAGGAGTTCGTGCGCGAGCGCTGCGAAGTTGATTCCTTCGAGAAGTGGCGGCGTTTCGTCGGCGATGAGCGCAATTCGCCCGAGGCCATGGAGGCGGTCACTGGCGTGCCCGCGGCACGCGTGCGGGCGGCCGCGCGGCTCTATGCGACGGCGCGCAATGGCGCGATCTACTACGGGCTGGGCGTCACCGAGCACAGCCAGGGCTCGACCATGGTCATGGGTATCGCGAACCTCGCGATGGCCACCGGCAATGTCGGCCGTTCCGGCGTCGGCGTGAACCCGCTGCGTGGCCAGAACAACGTGCAGGGCTCCTGCGACATGGGCTCGTTCCCGCACGAGTTCCCCGGCTATCGGCATGTTTCCGAAGACGCCACGCGCAATCTGTTCGAGCGCAAGTGGCAGGTGAACCTGCTGGCCGAGCCGGGCCTGCGCATTCCCAACATGTTCGAGGCGGCGCTCGACGGCGAGTTCAAGGGGCTCTACATCCAGGGCGAGGACATCGCGCAATCTGACCCCAACACGCAGCATGTGACCGCCGCGCTCTCCGCCATGGAATGCATCATCGTCCAGGATCTGTTCCTGAACGAGTCGGCCAAGTTTGCGCACGTCTTTCTCCCGGGCTCCTCGTTCCTGGAGAAGGACGGCACCTTCACCAATGCCGAGCGCCGCATTTCACCGGTGCGCAAGGTGATGCGCTCGAAGTCGGGCTATGCGGACTGGGAGATCACCCAGCTGTTGGCCAATGCGCTGGGCTTGCCGATGAATTACTCACACCCGCGCGAAATCATGGATGAGATCGCGGCGCTGACGCCGACATTCTCCGGAGTGAGCTTTGCGAAGCTCGACGAGCTGGGAAGTATCCAGTGGCCTTGCAATGAACAGCACCCGGAGGGCACGCCGTTCATGCATGTCGGCAGCTTCGTGCGCGGCAAGGGCAAGTTCATGGTCACCGAGTACGTCGCGACCACGGAGAAGGTGAACTCGCGCTTCCCGCTGATTCTCACGACCGGGCGCATTCTCTCGCAGTACAACGTCGGTGCGCAGACGCGGCGCACGCAGAACGTGGCCTGGCATGACGAGGACCGGCTCGAGATCCACCCGCACGACGCTGACGAGCGCGGCGTGAAGGAGGGCGACTGGGTGGGCGTGCAAAGCCGCGCTGGCGAAACCGTGCTGCGGGCGCAGGTCACGACGCGGGTGCAGCCCGGCGTGGTCTACACGACGTTTCACTTCCCGGAATCGGGCGCCAACGTGATCACGACCGAGAATTCGGACTGGGCCACCAACTGCCCCGAGTACAAGGTGACGGCCGTGCAGGTCACGCGGGTGACGCAGCCTTCAGCCTGGCAGCGCCGCTACCAGGAATTCGACCAGCGCCAGCGCAAGCTGGCGGGCCAGCCGCTGGCTGCCGAACCAGATGGAGCGCCCGCCAGGTGAGCGCCGACCGGCTGGTGCAGATGGCCAATGACATCGGCCATTTCTTTGCCGCCGAGCCGCAGCGGGCCGACGCCGTTGCCGGTATCGCCAGCCATATCCAGCGCTTCTGGGACCCACGCATGCGCCGGCAGATTGCGGCGCATCTGGCAGCCGGCGGGGCCGGCCTGGAAGACCTCGCCCGGGAAGCCATCGCCAGCCTGAAGCCCCTCTAGGCTCACAAACACTGACTCCCCGGGGAGCGAGCACATGCGAAGCAATCGGCTGTTCGAGCTCCGGTCCC
Source organism: Gammaproteobacteria bacterium (assembly GCA_025357915.1). Classification (GTDB taxonomy): domain Bacteria; phylum Pseudomonadota; class Gammaproteobacteria; order Steroidobacterales; family Steroidobacteraceae; genus FEN-1191. The sequence continues at coordinate 7,082 of JANYLH010000059.1, read as the reverse complement.
GCTGCGGCGCCGGCCTCGTTGCTCTCATTGCAACCATGGCCGCGGCCGCGGCTCCCCCGGCCGATCCGCTGGCGCGGGTGGCCCGCATACTGGCGGCTACGCCGCTGATCGACGGGCACAACGATCTGCCATGGGTCGTCCGGCAACGCTTCAGGGGTTCGGTGGGTGCCGTGGACCTGATGAGCGATACCTCGCAGCTCGTGCCGCCCGCCGATCATGTGGCGATCATGACCGATGTGCGTCGCCTCCACGCGGGGCAGGTGGGCGGCCAGTTCTGGTCAGCGTACGTGCGGGCTGCGCTGGCGCCTGGCCCGGCCGCGGTCCAGGCAACGCTTGAGCAGATCGACATCGTCAAGGAGATGGCGGCGCGCTATCCGGCTGATTTCGCAATGGCCTACACGGCTGCCGACGTCACGCGCATCCACAAGGGCGGCTGCATCGCCTCGCTGATTGGCGTCGAGGGCGGCCACCAGATCAATAACTCGCTGGCCGTCCTCCGCCAGTACTATGAGCTCGGCGCGCGTTATATGACGCTGACTCATGTCACCAATACCGACTGGGCCGATTCCGCGACCGACAACCCGGCGCACCGCGGCCTGACGCCGTTTGGCCGTGAGGTGGTGCGGGAAATGAACCGGCTCGGAATGCTGGTCGACCTGAGTCACGTCTCTGCGGCCACCATGCGCGACGCGCTGGATGTCTCGGTGGCGCCGGTGATCTTTTCGCATTCCTCCGCCCAGGCGCTGGTCGATCATCCCCGCAACGTGCCTGATGATGTGCTGCGCCTTGTCGCGCGCAACGGCGGCGTGGTGATGGTCACCTTCAATGCCGGCTACGTCTCGGCCGCCCGCTACCAGTGGGACGCGGCGCACGCGGCTGAGAAGGCGCGCTTCAACAGCGCGCCCTACGAAGGCTTGTACATTGGCCAGCCGGAGCGCGCGCAGGCGGCACTCGCAGCCTGGGAGCAGGCGCACCCGGCGCCCGCCGCGACGCTGGCCGACGTGGCTGATCACATCGAGTACGTCCGCAAAATCGCCGGTGTCGACCACGTAGGCATCGGTTCCGACTTCGACGGCATCGATGACGTGCCGGTGGGGCTGGAAAACGTCTCCCGGTTTCCGCAGCTGCTCGTCGAGCTCATGAATCGTGGCTGGAGCGATGCGGATATCGGCAAGCTCGCGGGCGGCAATGTGCTGCGCGCTCTTGCAGGTGCCGAGCAGGTGGCGGCGCGGCTGCGCCGGGAACGCCCGGCCTCGAGCGCGTTGATCGCCGACCTTGACGCTCCGCTGCACCCCGCTCCGTGAGGCAGCGGGCGCCGCCGCGCGCCGAGACCCCGCCCCAGGGGCTGCAGCGCCAGTAGTCGCTCAGGCCGGGTCGTAGACCCTGTGGCATTCGTCGCAAGCGTCGGTGACTTTCTTGTATTGAACGCTGGCATCAGGGCAAGTCGCGACCGGGGTGACCGCCGCGGAGGCGACAGCTCCGGCGGCGGCCGGTTCAGCGGCGGTCGTCTGCAATGCAGCGCCCAGCGCGTCGACATTCTTGCGGAAGGGCGCTTCCTGCTTGTAGGTCAGCGGGAATGCCAGTGCTATTTCCTGCTGCAGCGAACTGAGCCGCGCGCGCTCCGATGCGATGTCTGCGCACTGGCCCGCCTTGGTGGCCGCATCGAGGCGGTCGTGGTGAAATCCGAGCAGCGTCATCACCGCGCGCGGATGCCGGTGTGGGGCGGCTAGGCGGTGCGCAATGCTGTTGCCGGCAAAGGCGCCGGCCACTGCGCCGGCCAGCAACAGAATAATGCTCTTGATCATGCGGGTCTCCCTGGTGGGTTGGTCATCTGGTTGAGGCGTGCAACAACGGCAGCGCCGGCCTCCCGCGTCGAGGCCGCGCTCGTGCCTGGCGTGGCGATATCCGGAGTTCGAAGCCCGGCGGCAATCGCGGCGGCCACTGCAGCTTCCACGGCCGCGGCCTCGGCCGCCAGGCCCAGTGACAATCGCAGCAGCATCGCGGCGCTCAGGATCGCGCCGATGGGATTGGCGATGCCTTTGCCGGCAATGTCGGGCGCCGAGCCGTGGATCGGCTCGTAGAGGCCGCGCCGGCCAGCTCCGAGCGACGCCGAGGGCAGGAGCCCGAGCGAGCCGGCCAGCATCGAGGCTTCGTCGGTGAGTATGTCGCCGAACAGGTTCTCGGTCACCGCAACATCAAAATCGCGCGGCCGGCGCAGCAGGTGCATGGCAGCGGAGTCCACCAGCATGTGTTCGAGCTGTACCTCGGGGAATTCGGCGCGCACCACGCGTTCGGTCACTTCGCGCCACAGCCGCGAGGTCTCGAGGACGTTGGCCTTGTCGATGGAGGTGAGCTTGCGCCGCCGCGCCATTGCCAGGGCGCCGGCGACGCGCACCACGCGTTCGACCTCGGTCACTGAATAAGTGCACAGGTCGCTGGCGCTGTCGGCCGTGCGGGTCCTGGCGCCAAAATAACTGCCGCCGGTGAGTTCGCGGACAAAGACCAGGTCCACGCCCTCGAGTACCTCGCTCTTGAGCGTCGAGGCTTCCCGGAGCGCGGGATGGAGTGATACCGGGCGGAGGTTCGCGTACACGCCAAGTTCCTTGCGTAGCCGCAGGAGCCCTTGTTCCGGGCGCACCTTGAGTTGCGGCGCCGACCACTTCGGTCCGCCGATGGCGCCCAGCAGCACGGCATCGGCACCGAGGCACAGCTCGAGTGTGGATTGCGGTAGCGGGTCGCCGTGCAGGTCAATGGCCGCTCCGCCGAACGGCGCTTCCGGCAGCGTGAATTCATGGCCGAAGCGCGCGGCGACCGCACTGAGCACGCGCACCGCCTCGGCCGAGACCTCGGGCCCGATACCGTCGCCGGCAATGACCGCGATGCGCGCCTTCATGCGCCAGCGCGATCGTGGCTGCTTTCGAACCGCGCGATGGCCGGCTCCTGTGAACGCAGGTAGCCGAGCTCGTCGACGCCGTTGAGCAGGCCGTAGCGCGCGAAGCGCTCGATCTGGAATTTCACTTCGCGGCCATCGGGTAGGACCACACGGTTGCCCTCGAGGTCGATCAGCAGTTCGACGCCCGGGTTCGCCAGCAGCCAGGCGGCGCTCGCCTCGTCGACGACGATCGGCAGCAGGCCGTTCTTGAGCGAATTGCTGCGGAAGATGTCGGCGATCTCGGTGCTGATGATGGCGCGGAAACCATAGTCGAGCAGTGCCCAGGGGGCGTGTTCGCGCGACGAGCCGCAACCGAAGTTCCGCCCGGCCACGAGCACCTGGCAGCCCGCTGCAGCGGGCTGGTTGAGCGCGAACTCGGGGCGCGGCGTGCCGTCCGCGGCGTAGCGCCAGTCGGCGAACAGCTGCTTGCCCAGGCCCGCGCGCTCCGTGGTGCGCAGGAACCGTGCCGGAATGATCTGGTCGGTGTCGATGTTGGTGAACGGGAGCGCTGCCGTGCGGGCGCGGAATTGCCGGATCGGTTCCATGGCGGGTTACCCGTTGAGGAATTCGCGTGGATCGGTGACGCGGCCACGCACCGCGCTGGCCGCGGCGGTGAGCGGGCTGGCCAGCAGCGTGCGCGCGCCCTGGCCCTGCCGGCCCTCAAAATTGCGGTTGCTGGTGCTGACCGAAACCTGGCCGGCGCCGACGTTGTCGCCGTTCATGCCGATGCACATCGAACAGCCCGATTCGCGCCACTCGCCACCGGCATCGATGAACACCCGGTCTAGTCCCTCGGCCTCGGCCGCCAGTTTGACCTGCTGCGAGCCCGGCACCACCAGCAGCTGTACGCCGCGGGCCACCTTGTGGCCACGCAACACCCGCGCGGCATCCCGCAGGTCCGACAGTCGCCCGTTGGTGCAGCTGCCGACAAACACGACGTTCACGGGCCGGTCGCGGATTGGCGCGCCGGCTTCGAACCCCATGTAGGCAAGCGCCTTGCGGTGGGCGGGATCTTCGTTCAATGCCGGAATCGTCGCACTGATCGGGATCGACATGGCAGGGTTCGTGCCATAGGTGATCATCGGCTCGAGGCCCGACCCATCCAGCGTCAGCTCGCGATCGAATTGGGCGCCAGGGTCACCCGGCAGCATGCGCCAGGCAGCGACGGCGTCGTCCCACGCGGCGCCCTGCGGGGCGCGCGGGCGGCCCGCCAGATACTCGAAGGTGGTGTTATCGGGCGCGATCATGCCGGCGCGCGCGCCGGCCTCGATCGACATGTTGCACACCGTCATGCGCTGCTCCATGTCGAGCGCGCGGACCGCACTGCCGCGGTATTCGAGCACGTGCCCGGTGCCGCCGCCGACGCCGGTGCGGCCGATGACCGCCAGGATCAGGTCCTTGGCTGCGACGCCAGCGGGCAAAGCGCCCTCGACGTTGATCGCGAAGGTCTTTGCCCGCCGCTGCAGCAGGCATTGGGTCGCCAGCACGTGCGCCACCTCGGTGGTGCCGATGCCGAAGGCGAGGGCGCCGAAGGCGCCGTGCGTACTGGTGTGGCTGTCGCCGCAGACCACGGTCTTGCCCGGCTGCGTGAGCCCCAGTTCCGGGCCGACGATGTGCACGATGCCGCGCAGCTTGTGCCGCAGGTCAAACAGTTCGATGCCGAACTGCCTGCAGTTCTTCTCCAGCTCGGCGATCTGGTGCGCGGCGGACTCGACGGTGATCGGCGCGCCGCCGAACACCTGCTCGGTGCGGGTGGGCGTCGAGTGGTCCATGGTGGCGAGCGTCAGGTCGGGTCGGCGCACGCGCAGGTTCTGCCCGCGCAGCATCGTGAAGGCCTGCGGGGTCGTGACTTCGTGCACCAGGTGCAGGTCGATATACAGGACCGCGGGCGTATCGACCGTCTCCGGGACGACTTCGTGTCGCTCCCAGATCTTCTGGAACATCGTTTTCATGTTGACGCAGGTCAGCCGGCGGCGGCCACGCGCGGCTTGGCCTGCATGTCGACGTAGTCCAGCCAGCCCCACTTGTCGGCAGTGCGGCCGTCGAACAGGCCGAAGAAGAGCTGTTGAATCTTCTCCGTCACCGGCCCGCGCTTGCCGCTGCCCACCGTGATGCGATCAACCGAGCGGATCGGCGTGACTTCCACGGCCGTGCCGGAGAAGAACAGTTCGTCGGCGAGGTACAGTAGTTCGCGCGGTACGGCGCATTCGCGCACTTCGATGCCCAGTTCGCGCGCCAGGCGCATGACGGTGTCGCGCGTGATGCCGCCGAGCACCGAATGCGCCAGCGCCGGGGTCATGAGCACGCCGTCCTTCACCAGGAACAGGTTCTCGCCGCCCCCTTCGCTGACCGTGCCGTCGGTGGACAGGCCGATGCCTTCGGCGAACCCGAGGCGCTTGGCTTCCATGCTGATGAGCTGGCTTGACAGGTAATTGCCACCCGCCTTGGCCATGGCCGGCAACGTGTTGGGCGCCACGCGCTGCCAGGAGGACACGCACACATCCACGCCCTCGGCCTCGCCCTCGGTGCCGAGGTACTTGCCCCATTCCCAGGCCGCGATCGCCACGTCCACCGGCGGTTCGTTCTTGGGTACCACGCCCATCTCGCCGTAGCCGCGGAACGCGATCGGTCGCAGGTAGGCGCCCTTGCTCAGGGAATTGGCGGCGATCGCCTCGCGGCACGCGGCGTCGATCTGGTCGGGCTGGAAGGGGATCTGGATGCGATAAATCTTGGCCGAATCGAACAGCCGCCGGGTGTGCTCGCGCAGCCGGAAGATGGCGACGCCCTGCGGCGTGGCATAGGCGCGGATGCCCTCGAACACGGAAGAGCCGTAGTGCAGGCCGTGCGTCAGCACGTGCACCGTGGCTTTCTCCCAGGGCACGAGCTTGCCGTTGAACCAGATGAAGGGCGTCGCTGGAATGGGCATGGCTACCTCGCTTGCAATAGTTACACCGCGGTCGCCGCGGCGATCGCCGCCGCTTCGCGCGCCTCGCGCCGTGCGCCGCCCTGCTGCGACTGCGCGATGCGGTTGATGACCTCGAGCAGTGCCTTGCAGCTCGCCTCGATGATGTCCGTCGAGACACTAGAGCCGCGGTAGCTGCGGTCATTGTAATCCACGTAGACCACGGTTTCGCCCTGGGCGTCTTCGCCCACGGTGACTGCGTGCACCTCGAACTTGCGCACTTTCACCGCCAGGCCGGTGGCCTGTTCGATGGCCTTGTAGGCGGCGTCGACCGGGCCATCGCCGCTCGCCTTGCAGGCCTGCGCGCGGCCGTCGGCGTGCTGGAGCTTCACGGTCGCAGTGGCGGCGCCACCGAGCTGCGAACCGACCTCGAGCTGCACCAGCGACCAGGGCCCGTGGGCGGAGCCCTCCGCCCGCAGCACCAGCGCCTCGATGTCGCCGTCGAACAGCTCCTTCTTGCGGTCCGCGAGCGCCTTGAATTCCTCGAACACGCGGTTGAGCTCAAGTTCGTCGAGTTCGAAGCCGAGTTCCTGCACGCGTTCGCGGAACGCATGCCGGCCACTGTGCTTGCCCAGCACCAGGTTGCTGCGCGCCAGGCCGACGTCCTCGGGGCGCATGATCTCGTAGGTCTGCGCGTTCTTGAGCATGCCGTGCTGGTGAATGCCCGACTCGTGCGCGAAGGCGTTTTCGCCGACCACCGCCTTGTTGCGCGGAATCGGCTGACCCGTGATGCTGGAAATCAAGCGGCTCGCCGGATAGAGCCGGTTGGTCTGGATGCCGGTGCGCAGGTTGAAGAACTGCGAGCGCGTCGCCAGCGCCATGACCACCTCTTCGAGCGAGCAGTTGCCGGCGCGTTCACCGATGCCGTTGATCGTGCACTCGATCTGCCGCGCGCCGGCCACCACCGCCGTAAGGCTGTTGGCGACCGCCATGCCCAGATCGTCGTGGCAATGCACCGACAGGCGAATCTTGTCGATGCCGCGCACGTTCTGGCGCAGGTAGCGGAACAGTTCGCCGAACTCGTCGGGCACCGTGTAGCCGACCGTGTCCGGAATGTTGATGGTGGTCGCGCCGGCTTCGATGGCGGCCTCGACCACGCGGGCCAGGAAATCGAGTTCGGTGCGCGAGGCATCGACAAGATTCGCCTGTCGGTGCATTGCCACGACGATCTGGGCATGGCGGTCGCCA
>JANYLH010000035.1 GCA_025357915.1 Gammaproteobacteria bacterium | reverse complement strand
GAACGCGGAGGCTCCGGCCAGCGCGATGCTGCCTGTGACAAAGCCCTGCCCCAGGAATTCACGCCGCGTGACCGGCCGCGGATGATCGGGGTGCCGGAGCGGATCGTTCAACCCCAGGGCCTGTTTGCGTCGGATCTTCATGTCTAGCCTCGTTGTCCTGGTGACCGCGTCTACTTGAGCAACAGGGCGCCGCTGCCCAGTACCGTGGCACAGGCGGCTTTAGTGATGGTCTTGGTGCGATCGGCTGCGCAACCGGCGCCGCAGCTGCCGAGCCGGGAGACCAGGCCGTTGAGCTCGGCGCGCACATCGGCGTCGGCGGGCTGCGTGGCGATGTTGGTGCCCACGCCCTTGGCAAGCAGCGGGTCGATCAGCGCGCTGGTGTCGGCAAATGCCGTGGCCGGGGACGCTGCAAGATTGAGCCCGGGGAAGAAGCTCGCCGCCTGCCCCGACTCGACCAGCGCGTCGCAATACTGGATCGCCAGCTGCGCCACGCCGACCTGATGCGAAGCCACGAACGACTCGATGGTGGGAACGCCCGGCAGCTGCTGCTCGACCAGGTTGTAGGTGGCCTTGACGCCCGGGTCGTTCAGCGACACGCCGGTGATCTCGGCCATCGAGGCATTGATCTCGCTGAACACGCGCACGCCCAGTTGTGAGCTTTCGGGCTTGTCGTCCGGAGTGGCCGGCTGCGGCGCCGCAGGCTCGGTGCGCACGTGCGTGCTGCTGCCAATCTGGTCGAAACTCAGGAAGAACAGGTCGGAGTCCGGCCCTTTCTCGAGCGCGATGACCGTGCCAACTGCGCTCAGGCGTTGGCCTACCCCGGCCGTATAATTTGTGTCGCTCACCACCGTGTCGAGCGGCGCGTAGGCCTGGCCCACCTTGGCCTCGGCGCCGTTCACACCGATGCGCATCCCCTTGATGACGATGCTGCCCGGCTTCGCCGCCGGATCAAGACTGATGAAAGTCGGCTTGGTGAACAGGTAGCTGTAGCTGTCGTAGCGGCTGACCTCGAACATCACGTAGGCCTGGCTCATTCCGGACAGCGCGCTGACATTGAACAGCAGGAAGTAACGCTCGCCGACGCCGGCGGCGAAATTCTGCTGGATCTGATCCTGCGTCAGGGCCCGGTTGAACACCGCGGCGAAGCGGATCGTGCCCTGCCACTTGCGGTTGCCCGAGGTCTCGTTGCCCAGCAGGAATACGAAGGTGTCGTCCCAGTTGCCCACCGTGCCGCCCTTCTCGGCGTCCATGTCGCCGGTGAAGTTGCCGTTCACGTACAGGCGCCGGCCGTTGACCGGGTCGTAGGTGAGCACCACGTGCTGGAGCGAGGCCTGGGCGTCGCGGTCCGCGTCGTTGGTGAGCAGCGCCGGGGCGCCGTCGGCGTCCGTGGCACTGGAGCGCGCGAACATCTCGTACTGGTAGGCGCGCTGCGACAGCGTGAAGTTGCGCGCCGCCGTGCCGCCGGAGTAACTCGCCATGAAGGCGTCCTCCTGCGTGACGTTGGCGGGCGCCGCCCACAGCTCGACGCTGTATTCGCCGCCGCTCTTGATCAGGTCGTAGAGTTTGCGGCTGGCCGCGCCGCCGCGCGCTTCACCGCCGTTCGGGCCGAAGCGCACACCCCAGCCGCCCACCCAGCTGGTATCGCCGGCGAGCGTCAGGTTGAGCGCCGGGTCCACGCCGCTGGTGTCGTCAGCAACGGTGCCCGCGCCTTCCTTGAATTGCCACTTGCCGATCACGCCCGTGTCGTAGCGGTTGCCACCGGAAGCGATGGTGCCGTCATAGAGCGTCAGGGCCTTCGACAGCACCAGCGCAGGGTCGACCTGCGTCGGCGCAATGCCATCGACGAAGGCCTGGATGGCGGCGAGCATGAGCGCCGAGCTCTGCGGGCAGCTCACGGCCGGGGCGCCCTGCGGCATCCAGCAGTTGTGGCTCTCGTCATGCAGGCGCACGTAAAAGCGCGACAGGTCCGGAGTGTCAAGGTTGATCTTGGCCTGCGCGTTGGCGTAAGCCTCGTTGACGTCGCTGCTGGCGAAGTACGGGGTCTGCGGCGTGGTCGCATTCGCGCTGTGGCAGCGCGAGCAATTGGCCTGCAGCAACGGATAGATCGTGCTCGCAAACGAGGCGGCGCCGTTGTCGGTTGCGGTCGCCGGGAAAGTCTTGGTGTTGCCCACGTCCTTGATGATCGGCGCCTGCAGCTGGATCTGCGTGCCGCCCGCGCTGACGCCGCCGGCCCAGGCCTTGATCCAGGTGGTGAGGATGTCGGCACAGGCCTGCGGGCTCGACAACCAGCAGTTGTGGCCGCCGGCCACCTTGATGACCATGCGCGACTGGTCGGGCTGCGCCAGGTTCACGACGCCCAGCGCGTCGTTATAGGCGAGGTTGACGTCATCGGCGCGCGCGAACATCGGCGACTGGCCGCCAGCCTTGTGGCAATTGCCGCAGCGCGTGGGAATGTTGATGTTCTGCCAGAGGTTGATCTTGAAAGCCTGCACATCGGCGGTGCCCGGCGCCGGGCCGGCATAGCTGGCCGCCGAGGCGGTCTGCCCGTTGGGATTAGGGGTCGTGGCGGCGCCGCCCGAGCAGGCGCTCAGCACAACGACCAGGCCGATGAGCAACAGGTGCGGAATTCGCAGCATACGATTCACTGTTCTCTCCCTAGTTGCCCATGCAGTAGATGGCGGCATCGGCAAAGACCTGTTTCATCTTGTAACCGGTAGTTTTGAACTTGGACTTGATGTTCTGGACCGTCTGCCGGTCCGTGGCATTGCCCGGCTCACGCAGGCACACCGCCTTGAAAACCTTTTCCACCTGGCACTGGGCGAAGCCGTCGCTGTGCGCGAGCTCCTGACCCATGCTCTTGGCGCCGGTACCCGAACCGGGCAGCGCCGCGTCGAACCCGAGCACCTGGTTGGCGCCCTTGCGGTAATAGTTGTCCCAGTGATCGTCGGTGGTGACGTAGCCGAACTTGAAGTTGTCCGAGTTGATCAGGTACTTCGGCTGCACCGCGCCGGCCGTATACACGAGCTGGCCGCTGGTCTCATCGTAGTTGTAATACGCGAATGCCTGGGCCAGCGGATCCATGCCGTCGTGGCAGGTGATGCAGTTGTTGAGGAACACGCGGCTGTCGCCGCCCGGCGAGCGGCTCACGTCCTGGCGGATCCGATCCGGCGGCAGCGAGGAATCCTGCAGCTGCTCGAGGTCGCGGCACATGTGGTTCATCATCGTGAAGCGGAACATCGCGCGGTTGGTGCCGGCAACGAAGAAAGCCTGCGCGGCGGCGTGCGTGGTCATGATGCCGGCGGTGGCCGCCACCGGCAGACCCAGCAGCCCCGACTGCGTCGCCGGCTGCAGCGCGGCCTTCAGGTCGACGTTGTTGTCGTCGAGATACTGGTAATGGTTGTTGTTGCCCGGCGAATAGGCGGGCGCGCCGGCGGCGTTGCCCACGTAGAGCAGGTCCGCCGACAGCAGCGTGCTGAAATCGACGTCGTCGCGCACCATGCCGATGACGGTCGCCGTGTAATCGTTGAGCGGCACGAACACCGTGCGTGCACGGTTGGTCCACGGCGCGACGAAGTTCTTGAGCGTCACGTTGTAGAAATTCTTGTTGGCCATCGCCAGCTGCGCCGCGGCGTCGGCCTGCCCGCCGGCAATATCGCTGGCCATCTGTGTCAGTACCGCATCGGTAGGCGGTACGCCGGCGAGGCGATCGTGCAAGCGCCGGGCCTGCTCACGCGGACCGGCGAAGGCGGGCGCCAGGCCCTGGATCGCCAGCAGCGCCACGCCGGCCATCGTGGCGGCGCGCCGTGCGTGACTATGATGCATGACCTGTTTCATCCTTCGCTCCCATGTGCCGGTCAGGCGCTACTTCGAGGGTGACTATAGCCAGCCCGTTAACCGTGCCCGAATGTCTCAATCACCTGACGTCGCAAGATGCCGACATCGCACCCGGTTACGTTGAACCGCTATGCTTCCATTCCCGATCTGCGACCAGGGTCACGGCAGCCGCGCGCATGAACCTCTACCTCTGCATGCTGGACACGCGAGCTGTGCGCAGCCCTCCGGGGACACAAGGAACCTCAATGGGCGCCCACGCGGACGTGACGGAGTTGGCAGAACGCGGGCGCAGGCTCGCCAGCTGGAGCATTTGCGAATGAAGCGTGAAATTCGTCTGCTGTGGGGCCTGGTGGCGCTCGCGCTTATGTCTGCTTGCAGCAGCAGCGGCTCGGTCGACATTGGCAGCGGCCAGACCGGCGGCGGCACCACCGACTTCGGCATCGCCTACATCAAGCGCACGTTGCCGGCCGACCCGGTCGCGCTCGACAAAATGCGCAACCTCGATGATCTGACGCACCAGCGCCCGTTCTGGAGCAAGGCCGACGTCTTTATCCGCGACAAGGCCTCGCCCAGCGGTGTTGAGCGCAACATCACCGCGCGCATCACCGGCACCGACTTCTACGACGTCCGCGACCTCGACGTCTCGGCCGACGGCAAGCGACTGGCGTTCGCGATGCGCGGTCCGCTCGATCCGAAGATGAAGGATTTCGAGAAGCCGACCTGGCGTATCTGGGAATACGACATCGCCACCGACAACCTGCGCAGCCTGACGGACGACGTGACCGCCGACGAAGGTCAGGACGTCTCGCCACACTACATGCCGCTCGATACCGCGCATCCAGCGGGCCGCCTGCTCATCGCCTCGACGCGCCAGCGCTATTCGAAGGGTGTGCTGCTGATCGAGGGCAAGAGCGGCTTCGAAGCGCAAACCGAGAACGGCGACGAATCGGCCTTCACGCTCAACGTGCTCGACCCGACGCTCACGGGCCCGAGCGCCTTCCAGCAGGTCTCCTTCAACCAGAGCCACGATCTCAACCCGACGGTGCTGTCGGGCGGACGCATCATGTATACGCGCTGGGATCACGCGCCCGGCGGCACCGATGCCATGCACCTGTACACGATGAACCCGGACGGCAGCGACGTAGAACTGCTCTACGGCGCGCGCAGCCACATGGTGGGCACGCCCGACCCGGTCACGGGAGCGCGGGCGGCGGTAGAGTTTGTGAAGGCGCGGCAGATGGATGACGGCCGCGTGCTGGCGTTGATCCGGCCGCGCGATCCCGGTACCGACTTCGGCGGCAACCTGGTGATCCTCGATGTGGCCAACTCGGTCGAATGCGGGCAGCGCACGCTGGCGGCGGGCCCCGGCCCGGTGAGCACCAACCCTTGCCCCGCCCAGGCCGCCGCGACACCCAATGACGTCCGCACCATACCCGGGCCTTCGCCCGGCGGGCGCTTCAACTCCGCCTATCCGCTCTGGGACGGCACGCATCGCGTGCTGGTGAGCTGGACGGAATGCCGGCTGATCGACGCCACCGGCGCCACCGTCCCCTGCACCAGCGCCAATCTCGCCCTGCCCAACCCGCAGATTGCGCCGCCCCTGTACAGCGCCTGGCTGTTCAGCCCGCTCGACAATACCTTCAAGCCGATCGTGGTGCCGACCGAAGGCGTCCTGCTGAGCGACATCGTCTCGCTCCAGGCCCGCCCCGAGCCCGCGTTCGTGGCGCCCGTGCCGACCGGCAATCAGCTGGCGGGCGACGGCCTCGGCATCATCGATATCCGCAGCATCTACGACTGGGCCGACGCGACGGTGCCGCTCGCCGTGGGCATGGAAACCAACAGCCAGGTCATTGCACGTCTCGGCACGACGCCCGCCGACAATCGCCTGGCGCGGTTCCTGCGCATCGAGAAAGCGGTCTCGATGGGCGACAAGGACCTGAAGGACGGCTTCCCCGACTTCGACCGCAATATCTCGCTGGATAACTCGGTGGGCTTTATGCGCGAGATACTCGGCTATGTGCCCATCGAGGCCGACGGCTCGGTGCGCGTCAAGGTGCCCGCCAACGTCGCCTTCCAGATCTCGGTGCTCGATGCCAATGCGCGCCGCCTGCCGCAATTCCCCCCGCACCGCGCCTGGCTGCAGCTGCGCCCCGGCGAAGTGCTCCAGTGCAACGGCTGCCACAACGCCGGCAACGCGGCCAGCAACACCTCGCACGGCCGCGGCGGGCTGTTCGCGCCGGCGAACTCCGGCGATTCCACCGGCAAGACCATGGCGCAGGTGCTCTATGGCGCGCTCAGCAACTGCGGCGGCACCATCGCCTGCAACGCGGCGGTACCCAGCGTCGATGTGATCTACAACGGCACGGTCGCGCCTGACACACCGATCATGCTCACCTACAGCCCGGGCCTGACGACGCCGCGGCCGACGAGCGTGAGCTGTACCAACGCGTATTCATCCGCTTGCCGCATTACCATCGATTACGCAGCCAGCGGCACCGGCGCCACGACCCTCTCGCCCGCGCACCTCGATCCGCTCTGGTCGCTCAGCCGCGGCCCGGCGGGCGCCAACACCTGCATCACCTGCCATACCGCCACGCGCACGCAAACTGTGACCTGCACGCCGGTCACGCCTCCCAGTACACCGGTCACGGTCACGCTGAGCGTGGCCGCCGACGGCGGGCTCGAGCTCGACCCTGATCCGGCCCAGCAGGTGACCGCGCAGCTGCGCGCCTACCAGCAGCTGGTCAGCACCCACACGTCCTCCAGCTTTGCCCTGGATGCCGACTGCGCCACGGTGCGCACCGACATCCAGGTGCCCAGCTCCATCGCCGCCGGTTCCGCAGCGGGATCGAAGTTCTTTCGGGTGCTGTCCGGCACTTTGGCCGGTACCGTGAATCACAGTGGATTCATGACTCCCGCAGAACTGCGATTGCTGTCAGAATGGGTGGATATTGGAGCCCAGTACTACAACAATCCGTTTGCCGCGCCGCTCAACAACTAGGCGGCCGCGCCTGCTGGCGCTGCTGCTGTGCGCGTTGCCGGCAATGTGCCAGGCGGCGCC
>JANYLH010000047.1 GCA_025357915.1 Gammaproteobacteria bacterium | reverse complement strand
GCCAGGTCGGCCAGCAGATCGTCGATGCTCTCGAGGCCGATCGACAGCCGCACCGTGCCCTCGCCCACGCCTGCCAGGCGGCGTTGCCCGTCATCGAGATCGCGGCTGCCCAGCAGCTGTGGCGGCAGCACCAGAGAATCGGTGGCGCCCAGGCTCGCAGCCATGGCGAACAGCTGCAGCGCCTCGGAGAACCGCCGCCCGGACTCGGCCCCGCCGCGCAGGTCGAAACTCACCACCGCGCCAGAGTCGCTCATCTGCGCGCGCGCCAGCGCGGCCTGAGGATGCGTCGGGAGTCCCGGGTAGTACACCGCAGCGACCGCGGGGTGCGCGGCGAGGAACTCCGCCACACGTTGCGCACTGGCGCTGTGCTCGCGGTAGCGCACCGCGTAGGTCTTGAGCCCGCGCTGGATCAGGAACGCGGCATGCGGATCGAGCGCATTGCCCAGGGCGTTGAAATCCGGCCGCAGGCGGCCGATCAGTTCGGCATTGGCGATTACCGCGCCGCCCATCACGTCACCGTGCCCGGCCGCGAACTTGGTCAGGCTGTGCAGGAAGAGGTCGACGTCGAACTGGCCGTGCTGGTGCGGACCCGCAAGCGTATTGTCCATCACCGTCAGCGCGCCGTGCGCGCGCGCCAGGCGCGCGATCGCGGCCACATCGGCGATGCGGTTCATCGGATTGGTAGGGCTCTCGATCATGACCAGCCGCGTCGGCGTCGCCGCCAGCACGCGCTCGATCCCTGCCAGGTCAGTGATGGAAAGCAGCGTGTGGGTGACGCCGAACTTGCCGAGCATGCGCCTGACCAGGTGGCGCGTCGGACCGTAGAGTTCCACGAAACCCAATACGTGGTCGCCCTGCCTGGTGAGCGACAACAGCGTATTGGCGAGCACGCCGACGCCGGAGGCGCAAACCAGCGCGTCATCCCGCCCCTGCAACCCAGCCAGCGTGAGCTCGAGTTGCCGCGAATTCGGGTTCGATGAACGCAGGTAGTTGTATCCGGGCGACTCGCCGCGCCAGTTGCGCACCGTCTCCTCGACGGTATCGAACTCGAACTTGACGCTCTGGTAGATCGGTGTGACTACCGCCCGATTGCCGGCCGGCGGCGGGGCTTCGGGCGGGTGATTCAGGCGTGTGAACTTGTCCATCACGCGATTGTACGCCGGCCGTGTGCCCAGGCGCGCAGGCGCCGCGCGCCCTCGGCGAGGGTATCGTCGCGCTTGGCGAAACACAGCCGCAGCAGCGTCATCGGCGGCGGCTGGCGGTAGAACACCGACAGCGGAATGGTGGCCACCCCGGCCTCGTCGATCAGCGCCCCGGCCAGCTCGACATCACTGCGGGTATCGACGGCGCTGTAGTCCACCAGCTGGAAGCAGGACCCAGCCGAGCGCAGCGGCCGCAAGCCACTGCCTTCGAGGAGCGTGGCCAGCCGATCGCGCCTGGCCTGGAAGAAGCCGGGCAGATCGGCGCCGCAGTCGGGCCGCTCGCCGAGGTACCCGGCAATGGCATGCTGCAGGCAGGTCGCAATCGTGAAGGTGTTGAACTGGTGGACCTTGCGTAATTCCGCCGTCAGCCCCGGGGGTGCCACGGCGTAGCCAATCCGCAGGCCGGTCGCGTGCAGGGTCTTGCCGAAGGAATACACCGCGACGCTCCGCGCCCGCAGCTCCGGGTGCGAGAGCACACTCGCGTGCCAGGAGCCGTCGAAGACCATGTGCTCATAGACCTCATCAGACAGCACCACGCAGTCGCTGCCGCGCAGGAGCCCCGCGAGCGAGTCGAGGTCCCCGGCCCCGAGGCAGCTGCAGGCCGGGTTCTGCGGCGAATTGATGATCACCAACCGCGTCCGCTCGTTGATGGCGGCGCGCACCTGGTCCCAGTCGGGCCGGAACAGCGGCGGCGCCAGCGGCAGGTGCACGCAGCGCGCACCCGCCAGGCGCACGGCCGGATCATAGGAATCGTAGGCGGGATCGAACACCAGCGCCTCGTCTCCCGGGCCGGCCAGCGCCTGGATCGCCGAGTACAGCGCCTCGGTTGCGCCGAGCGTCACGGTGATCTCCGCGCCCGGGTCCACGCTGACGCCATAGACACGCTGCAGCTTGCGGGCGATCTGTTCGAGGAGGGAGGGGACGCCGGGCATCGGCGCGTACTGGTTGTGCCCCGCGCCCATCGCCTGCGCGACGAGTTCCGTCAGCCGCGCATCGATCGGGTAGTCGGGGAACCCCTGGCCGAGATTGATGGCGCCGGTCTCGGCGGCGCGACGCGACATGACCGAGAAGATTGTGGTGCCGACGTCCGCAAGCTTTCCTGGCCGGGCGCGGCCGCTGCCGGACTCAGTCACTGGCGGCGAGCTGCATCTCGCGCGCGCGCCGCTTTTCCTGACGCTGCATCACGATGGCCGACAGCACCACGCCGGTGGCCACGATCAGCACCATCAGCGTCGCCAGCGCGTTCACGTCCGGGCTGACGCCGAGGCGCACCTTGGAGAAGATCACCATCGGCAGCGTGGTCGAACTGGGCCCGGCCACGAACTGCGAGATCACCACGTCGTCCCACGACAGCGTGAAGGCCAGCAACCAGCCCGAAATGATCGCCGGCATGATCAGCGGCAGCGTGATGCGCCAGAACACCTTGGCCGGACGCGCGCCGAGGTCCATTGCGGCCTCTTCCAGTGAATCGTCGAAATTGGCGAGGCGCGACTGGATGATGACCGTCACGTAGGCCATCGAGAACGTCACGTGCGCGATCGTGATGGTGGTGACGCCGCGTCCCGCGGGCCAGCCGATGAGCTGCTCCATGGCGACGAACAGCAGCAGCATCGCCAGCCCGGTGATGACCTCGGGCATGACCAGCGGCGCGGTGGTCATGGCGGCCAGCAGTGTGCGGCCGCGGAAACGCCCGAAGCGCGCCAGCACCAGGCCCGCGAGCGTACCCAGGATCACTGAAAAGCAGGCGTTCATGGTGGCAATCTTGATCGACAGCCCGGCGGCGCCCATGATCTGATCGTTCTGGAACAGCTTGCCATACCACTTGAGGGTTGGTGAATTCGGCCAATCCATGACCGTCACCAGCTTCGAGTTGTTGAACGAAAAGAAGATCATCGACAGGATCGGCACGTAGAGAAACGCGAAGCCGAATGCCAGCATCGTCGGCACGAAGAATTTCCGCCCGCCGATCATTTGTGGGCCAGCTCCCGGTTCTGGTAGCGCTGGAAGACCATGATCGGCACTACCAGCAGCACCAGCATGGCGATCGCCACCGCGCTGGCCACCGGCCAGTCGCGGTTCTCGAAGAACTCATCCGACAGCACCCGGCCGATCATCAACTGGTCGGTGCGGCCGAGGAGCGAGGGAATCACGTACTCGCCCACGGCCGGAATGAACACCAGCAGCGAGCCGGCGACGATGCCCGGCATGGACAGCGGCAGCGTGATGCGCATGAACGCCTTCCAGGGGCGCGCGCCCAGGTCGGCGGCCGCCTCCAGCAGCGTGCGGTCATGCTTCTCGAGGTTGGAATACAGCGGCAGGATCATGAACGGCAGGTACGAATAGACGATACCGATGTAAACGGCGAAATCCGTCTGCATCATCGTGATCGGCTGGTCGATCAGGCCGAGCCACATCAGGATATTGTTGATGACGCCGTTGCTCTTGAGCAGCCCGATCCAGGCGTAGACCCGCAGCAGGAAGGAAGTCCAGAACGGCAGGATGATCAGCATCAGGAAGATGTTGCGTTGCGTCGGCGGCGAGCGCGCAATGCCATACGCCATTGGATAGCCGAGCAGCAGGCAGAACAGCGTCGAGACCGCCGCCACCTTGACCGAGTACAGGTAGGAGCTGACGTAGAGCGTGTCCGTGAACAGGTAGTTGTAGTTACCCAGGTGCAGCCGCAGCGTCAGCACCTTGTCGTCCACCCAGCCCCACAGCGACTCGTAGGGCGGAATGGCGAGGATCGATTGCGAGAAGGAGATGCCGAACACGATGATGAACGGCACCATGAAGAACAGCACCAGCCAGATCATCGGTACGGCCGTGACCAGGGGCTTGCCGATCCAGTGGTCGCGCACGTAGGCCGACCAGCGCGCCGGCCGCAGGCGGTGGAACAACTGCCACAGCGGCTCCCAGGGACGGGTCAGGAGCGAGCCCGGCGTCCGCTTGCCATTGCGTGCGCTCATCTCAGCCCATGCCCACCACGGGGCTGGATGCGTCCCAGGACAGGTAGACGTCCTCGTCCCAGACGAACTGCTCCTCGGGCTTGCGGGTGCGGTTGGACTGTGTGACGCGCACCTTCCGCCCGGAATCGAGCTTCACCATGAACACGGTCATGTCGCCCATGTAGGCGATATCGTGAATCGTGCCGTGCGTCCAGTTGTCAGTGGCCGCGGGCCGCTCGCGCCCCAGCACGATCTTCTCCGGCCGCACCGCGACCCAGCACAGGGCCAGCGGCGGCGCGCTCATGCCGTGGTCGACGTACACCGGGGTGCCGAGCTCCTCGCACTTCACCCGCACGTGATCCTGCTCGTCCTCGGTGAGCTGGCCCTCGAACAGGTTCACCGAACCGATGAAGTCGGCGACGAAGCGCGAGGCGGGAAACTCGTAGATCTGGCGCGGCGTGCCCACCTGGACGATCTCGCCGCGATTCATGACGCCGACGCGCGAGGACAGTGTCATCGCCTCTTCCTGGTCGTGCGTGACGACCACGAAGGTGACACCGAGTTTCTCCTGGATGCCCAGCAGCTCGAACTGCGTGTGCTCGCGCAGCTTGCGGTCCAGCGCGCCCAGCGGCTCGTCGAGCAGCAGGAGTTTCGGCCGCTTGACGAGTGAACGGGCCAGTGCAACGCGCTGGCGCTGGCCGCCCGAGAGCTGGTGCGGCTTGCGCCTGGCGTATTCGCCCAGCTTGACGATGTCGAGAATTTCCTCGACGCGGCGATCGATTTCCTCGCGCTTGAGTTTTTCCTGCTCGAGGCCGAAGGCCACGTTGCCGGCCACGCTCATGTGCGGAAACAGCGCATAGGACTGGAACATCATGTTGACCGGACGCTCGTACGGCGGGATGCCCGCCATGTCCTGGCCGTCGATGAACACCGAACCCGACGAGGGCTGCTCGAAGCCCGCGAGCACGCGCAGCAGCGTCGTCTTGCCGCAACCGGAACCGCCGAGCAGGCAGAAGATCTCGCCCTTGAACACCTTCAGCGAGACATTGTTGACCGCGACAAACGTGCCAAAGCGCTTGGTGACGTTCTCGACGCGGATATAGGCCTGCGCGTGCGGATCCAGCCATGGCTCGGGCGTCTTGGTGCGTGTCTCAGCCATTTTTCTTGTTGCCTCTCCGGTCAGCGCCGGCCACCGAACCCGACTCCGTCAACGCTTATCGTCCAGACTTGAAGCGGGTCCACATGCGATTGAGCAGCCGGGTGTAGGCCTGCGAGCGCGGCAGGTTCGCCACCAGGTGCGCCTTGGTTTCGGGCGCCGGAAATATGCCGCGGTCGTTGTAGACCACCGGATCGATCAGCGGATAGGCCGCGGCGTTGCTCGAAGCGTAGTGCACAGCGCTTGAATTCCTGGCGGAAACATCCGGGCGCAGCAGGTAGTTGATGAACAGGTGCGCATTCTTCGGGTGCGTGGCATCCGCGGGAATAGCCAGCATGTCGAAGAACAGCACCGCGCCCTCCTTCGGGATGTTGTACTTGATGGTATTGCCGTTCTTGGCTTCCCTGGCGCGCGTCGCCGACTGGCCCACGTCGCCGCTCCAGCCCAGCGCCAGGCAGATCTCGCCGTTGGCCAGGTCTTCGATGTACTTCGAGGAGTTGACGTAGCGTATGTAGGGGCGGATCGCCATCAGCGCCTTCTCCGCGGCCGCGAGGTCTTCAGGCTTCTCACTGTTGGCCGGCAGCCCCAGGTACACGAACACGGTATTGATGACCTCATCCGGCGCGTCGAGGATGGTCACGCCGCAGCTCTTGAAGTGCCTGACCACCTCGGGGTCGTAGAACATGCGGAAGCTGTCCACCGGCGCATCGGGCATGGCGGCCTTGATCTTCTCGACGTTATAGCCCACGCCCGAGGTGCCCCAGAAATAGTTCACCGCGTATTGCATGCCCGGATCGAGAGGATCGAAGCGCTGGGCGATGTCCGGATCGACGTTTTTGAGATTCGGAAGCCGCGACTTGTCGAGCTTCTGGAACACGCCGGCCTTGATCTGCAGCGCCATGAAATTGGCCGAGGGCACGACGATGTCGTAGCCGGTCTGGCCGGCCAGGAGTTTGGTCTGCAGTACTTCGTTGGAATCAAAGACGTCGTAGTGGACCTTGAGGCCGTATTCCTTCTCGAAGGCCGGCACCACGTCGGGGGAAATGTAGTCGGACCAGTTGTAGACGTTGAGCACCTTCTCATCGTCGGTGACCTGCGCCGCTGCCGCGGCAGCCGTCGCGGCCGAGGGCGCAGCTGCCTGTTTCGTGCCGCAACCGGCCAGGGCCAGTGCGGCCAGGGCGGTCAACGCGTAGCAACCGGGCTTGAGAATCATGGGCAGGCTCCTGGCGACATTTGTCGTTGTGATTCGCGCGCAGCGGCTCGGGTCCATGGCGGCACCCCCCTGTACATATACTAGCTCAACGCACCTGATTGCAGCCCTAGACATTGAGCAGCAGGTGCTCGCGTTCCCAGGAGCTGATCACCTGCAGGAATACTTCGTGCTCGGCTTCCTTGACGATGGTGTAGGCCGCGACAAAGGGTAGCCCCAGCAGGTTGACCAGCGGCTGGCAGTCCTTGAGGCGTTTCAGGGCGTCGTCGAGCGAACGCGGCAGATCCCAGGGCAGGTCGTGGGCGCTGCCGATAACCGGCTCGCTGGGCTGCAGGTTCTGCACCATCCCCAGGTACCCGCAGGCGAGCGAGGCGGCAATGGCGATGTAGGGATTGGCGTCGGCCCCGCCCAGCCGGTTTTCCACCCGCCGGTCGTCCGGGCCTGAAACCGGCACCCGCAGGCCCGCGGTGCGGTTGTCGTAGCCCCACTGCACATTGACCGGCGCCAACCCGCGCTGGCCGACGCGGCGGTAGGAATTCACGTTGGGCGCGAACAGGCTCATGGCCGGGGGCAGGTAGCGCTGCAGCCCGGCGATGTGCGAGAAGAACAGCGCCGAGGGCGTGCCGTCCGGGTTGCTGAAAATATTCGCGCGGCTCTGGGTGTCGACCACGCTCTGGTGGATGTGCATCGCGCTGCCCGGCTCCTTGGCGTGGGGCTTGGCCATGAAGGTCGCGTACATCTTGTGGCGCAGGGCCGCCTCGCGCGCGGTGCGCTTGAACAGGAACGCCTGGTCCGCGAGCGCCTGCGGGTCGCCGTGCAGCAGGTTGATCTCCATCTGCGCCGGCCCGTCCTCGTGGATCAGCGTATCGATCTCGATGTCCTGCGCCTCGCAGAAGGCGTACATGTCGTCGAACAACGGATCAAACTCGTTGACGGCCGCGATGCTGTAGGACTGGCGGCCGGGTTCCGCGCGTCCCGAGCGGCCGACGGGGGGCTTGAGTTGATAATCGGCGTCGATATTGGGCTCGACCAGGTAGAACTCGAGTTCGGGTGCCACCACCGCTTCCCAGCCGCGCTCGGCGTACAGCTCAAGCACGTGCTGGAGCAGCTGGCGCGGCGCCATCGTCACGCGCTTGCCGTCGGAGTAGAAGCAATCGTGAATCACCTGTGCGGTAGGCTCGGCCGCCCACGGCACCACGCGCACCGTCTTCGGATCGGCCCTGAGCACGATGTCGATCTCCGCCGGGCTCATCGCCGAGGTGGTGTCACTCGGATAATCCCCGGTCACGGTCTGCAGGAAGATGCTCTCGGGCAGGCGCATGCCGGCGTCCTCGGCAAACTTCTCCGCGGGCATGAGCTTGCCGCGCGCAATCCCGGCCATGTCGGGAATGATGGCCTCGACCTCCGAAATGCCGTGGTCGCGGAAGAATTGCTGGATTTCATTGGCCATAAGTCACCTTCGGTCCTTCATTTGTCCGCGACAGGCCGCGCCGAATTCGGCAAACAACGCCGTCGAGAACGTGTTGTCCAGCACCCGCCACTCGGGGTGCCATTGCACGGCGAGCGCAAAATTGCGCGCCGCCGTGACACGGAAAGCTTCTATCACCCCATCGGGCGCGCGCGCCTCGACCGTGAGACCGGGGCCCAGCTCACGCACGCCCTGGGAATGGAGCGAGTTGACGCTGATGCTCCCGGCGCCGCCGGCCAGACGCTGCAGCACGCCACCTGGCACCAGCGACACGTCATGGGCGGCCGCATATTGCTGCTCGAGCGGCTGGTCCTTGTTCTCCCGATGATCCAGGAGCCCGGGTACTTCCTGGAGCTTCTGCCACAAAGTGCCGCCGAAGGCGACGTTCATTTCCTGGAAGCCGCGGCAGATGCCCAATACCGGCATGCCCGCGGCCACCGCGCGCGGAATCAGCGGCAGCGTGGTCTCGTCCCGGTGCGGATCGTGGAGCGTCCCCGTGTCACTCGGCTCGCCGCGGTAATGGTGCGGCTCGACGTTCGAGGGGCTGCCCATGAACAGCAGCCCGTGGAGCGAGGCGAACAAGCTTTCGTCCCCAAGCTCCCGGCCCAGCGCCGGAACGATCACCGGAATGACGCCCGCCGCGTCCAGTGCCGCGGTGACATATTTCTCGCCGGCCAGATGGTAGGGCTGCGGGCCCAGCATGCGCCGGTCCGCAGGGATACCGATCAAAGGGCGTCTGGCAGACATGAAACGGACTCCGGCGCCTTGCCCGTCAACGCGGGCATGCAGTCGCCGACAGAAAGCGAGATGAGAGCCATTAGACCATAGGAAAGCGCCGCAAGTCCCCGGCGGAAGCGCCGAAAATAGAACTTATTGCGCTGCCGTAAACACAGGTAACCCGTTATTCCTTAGGGTGTTATTGGCAGTGCCCAATCTGGGGAAAAACACCCCGGCGCCCGTGTTTGCTCTTGCCAGACCGCCCGAAACGGGCTAGCCGCCGATGCACCCCACCGGCAGGCGCCCCGCGTGGCGCTTCAGGCGTAGAAGTCGTACTCGCGCCCGAAAACGTTTTCGATCAGGTCAAGGTACTCGCCGCGCTTGACCTCGGAGTACACGCGCAGGAACGGTGCCGGAATGTAGCGGGCGAGCAGGGACGATTTCTCGATCCGCTCGAGCGCCACGATCAGATCGCCCGGGAAGTCCGCGTCTTCGCTGGCCGCGAAACGCCCATCGACGGGTTGTCCGGATTCGAGCCGGCTGGTGATGCCGTGGTGGAGCGCCGCCAGGATCCCCGCCATGGTCAGGTGCGGGCTGGCGTCGGCCCCGGCAACCCGGTGCTCGATGCGGCGCGCCTCGCCGTCGCCCGGCGGCACCCGGAAGGCGACGCTGCGGTTGTTGTGCCCCCAGTCGCGCGTCGTGGGCACGAACTTGCCGTGGTAACGGCGCTGCGAATTGAAATTGGGCGCGTACAACGCCATCGAGTCATACATGAGCGCCTGCATTCCCGCGATGCCCTGGCGCAGCAGGACCTCGCCGCCCGCGGCGCCAAAGCGATTGCGCCCCGCCTCGTCAACCACGCTGACGTGCACGTGCAGGCCGCTTCCGGGCTGCGACATGAACGGCTTCGCCATAAACGTCGCCTCCATGCCGAGCGACCGTGCGACGCCCTTGACCAGGCGCTTGAGCAGCACCGCCTGGTCCGCCGCCAGCACCGGGTCGGCGAGGTGGCGCAGGTTCACTTCGTACTGGCCGACGCCGTACTCGGCAACGGCGCCGCAGACTGGCAGCTGCTGGGTGGCCGCCGCCGCGTTGACACGATCGAGAAATACGGCCATGTCATCCACCGCCTCGAGCGACAGATTGGAGGCGCGACGCGCCGGGGTGCGGCCTGGCGGGGCGCCGACGCTGATGCTGCCGTCCGTGCCGCGGCGCGGATCGATCAGGTAGAACTCGAGCTCGCAGGCCACGACCGGGTGGAGCCCGGCGGCGCGACATTGCGCCACCACTTCGGCGAGGATCAGGCGCGGGTCGTACCACAGGTCCTTGCCCTCAACCAGATCCACCATGTGGCAGATTGCCTGCGCCGTCGGCGTGCTGGCCCACGGCGTGCGTTGCAGGAGCCCCGGCAATGGCCGGGCAATCCCGTCGGGATCACCGTCGGACTTGCCCATGCCACCGGCGTCGTGACCCATGCCGCAGCAGTCGGCGATCAGGGCACAGGCCGAGAACATTACACCGTCCTCGAACAGCTTCCCGGCGTCGGCGGCCGGCAGCCGCTTGCCGGCGGAATTGCCGTTGATGTCGATGACGAAGGCGTCAATCGCCTGGATGTCGGGGTTCGCGGCCTGGAAGGCGCGCCAATCGCTCAACGGAGCGGTTTTGCCTGTCTTGCGTTCATGCATGATTAGAGTCGATCCCTGAAAGCGTAATAGAGCATGGCGGCGACCAGCGTCGGCCAGCGCAGCAGCGGGCCGCCGGGGAATGCCGGCACTGGGACACGCCCGAGCAGTTCGAACACGTCGCGCTCGCCGCACAGCGCGTCGGCGATCGCCTTGCCGGTAAAGGGCGCGACCAGCACGCCGAGGCCCGAAAAACCACTGGCGTTGATCAGGCCCGGCTCGAGTTCACGCACCCACGGCATGCGCGTCGGCGTGATGGCGAGCGTCCCGCCCCAGGCGTAGTCGAAGCGTACCGCGCCGAGCTGCGGAAACACCTTCAGCATGTGCGGACGCACGAAGGCGCCGATGTCGCGCGGAAATGTGTAGCTGTAGTTCTCGCCGCCGCCGAACAGCAGGCGATGGTCCGGCGTGATGAGATAATAGTTGACGACGAAACGCGAGTCGGACACCGCGGCGCCATTGCTGATCAGGCGCCGCGCGCCCTCGGCGCCGAGCGGCTCGGTCACGGCGACGTAGTTGTTGATCGGCATCACGTGCCGCTCCACCTGCGGCACGAGGCCCCGCAGGTACCCGTTGCAAGCCAGCACCACCCGTTTGGCGCTGAGCTCGCCGCGGCTCGTATCCACGCGCCAGCCGCCGCCAGCCCTGGCGAGGCCGGTGACCTCCACGCCCTCGTGCAGGCGGGCGCCGTGGCTCGCGGCGGCGCGCGCCAGGCCGAGCGCCCACTTCAGCGCATGCACATGAGCGCCGCGGCTGTCGAAACTGCCGCAGTAGTAGCCTTGCGCCGCGACCATGCTCGCAACCTCGTCGCGCTCGACGAAACGGAGCGATTCGTACCCGTACACGGAACGCATGTGTTCGACGTGGCGGCGCGTGTCCGCCGCGAAGCGTTCGCGGTGATCAGCGTGCAGGTAACCATGGCGCAGGTCGCAATCGATCCCGTAGGTGTCGATCGCCCAGTCGAGGTGTGCGCGCGCGCCAAGCGCGAACTCCCACAGGCGCCGCGCATCGTCCAGGCCCACATGCTTCTCGAGCCACTGCTGCTCGCGCCGCACGCCGACGTGCGCCTGGCCGCCATTGCGCCCCGAGGCGCCCCAGCCCAGGCGCGACTGCTCGAGCAGCACGACGTCGACGCCGCGGCGCGCAAGATGGAGCGCGGTCGAGAGGCCGGCGTAGCCGCCGCCAATGACACAGACGTCGGCGCGCGCCGGGCCTTCGAACGGGCCCGTGGCGGGCAGGTCGCCGATGGTGGCCGCATAGTACGAGGGCGCGTGCGCAGCGCTCGGCGCCAATGCCACTGGGGATGATCGCGGCATGTCACGCGCCGCGCGGGGAACCGAGCAGTTCGTTGACGGCCCGGTAAGCCTGGTCGATCGCCACGTCGGTATAAGCCCCGCCGCCAGCATCCGAATTGGCGATGGCGATGCGGCCGAAGCGCGCACGACCGAGCACCTGCGGTTCCTGGGCTTCGGGGAGCTCCGGCTCCCACAGCGCGTTGTGCTCCGGCGCGTAACCGTGTGGCCAGCGGTTCACGGAGATGGCGGTGATGTCGGCGGCCGGATCAAACCCGCCACCGGCCAGCATCCGGCCGAGCTGTTCACGGATGTTGCGCTCGAAGACTTCAAAGGGCGTCGCCAGCAGTTCAGCGCGGCCGGCACGGTTCTGGTCGTGCTCGGGGAGTCCGGGTTTGCAGGGTGTCTTCGTCATCCAGATCAGGGTCGGTTCGTCGCTCGAGCGCGGGCTGCGGTAGTCGCCGATGTCGACGGTCGCGTTGAGCCGGGCCGAAGTGTGATAGCCGCCCGGCGCGTGGATGTACTTGACCCCGAGCTTCGCGAAGGCCCGCGAATTACGGATGGCGACGCTCGTATACACCAGCGGCGTCTTGACCAGCGCGTGCAACGCCTGCTTCTGTGATTCCGGTAATTCCGGCGCGAGGTACGGGATAATCATGTTATAGCAGGCGAGCACGCAGTGGCCGGCACGCACCGACAATGCGCGGCCGTCGCGCATGTAGGTCACGACCGCAGTCTTTGCGGCCGTCGGCGTGCCCTCATGGCGCACGCGCACCACGGTGCTGTTGAGCCGCAGCCGCACCGGCTCGCCGGGCCGGTCGAGACGCGAGTAATCGACCCGGGAGGTAATGAGGTCTTCGACGCTCGTGCCCGGCACTGCGGCCGGAATCAGTTTGCGCACCAGGCCGCGGGCTATGGTGGCATTGCCATCCGGGAAATGCAGGCGCAGCGATCCGCCGGTGTCGGCGTAGCCGGCCGGGGGAAAACCCATGCCGGGAATGGAGCCATCCTCGAGCTTGAGTCCTGTGAACCCCCCCATGCCAAAACCCCAGCAATCGAGCGCCGATACCGCGTCGATCCCTACGCCCCACTCGCCCTGGGTCTGGGACTGATAAAGCGCCAGCACCATGGGATCGACACGCACCACATCGCGCAGGTAATCGCGGTAGCTCATTTTCAGCAGCCGTTGCTTCTTCTGCGCAGAGGTGAGGCCGGGCAGGAAATCGCGCGTGCCGGTCTCGATGCGTTCGACATCGCGCTTGGCCGCCGCTGACAGCGGCGCCCCCGCGAGGAACTCTCGCCACGGCTTGTGGCGATAGCCCACGGCGAGATGATCGGCGCCGAAGGTCTCGCGATCGAAGAACACGCCGAGCTGCGCGGAATCCTGGAACCGGTAAAAATCCGGATCCTGCGCCTGGATCACCTTGGCCAGCGCCGCCACGTCGATACCGATGGCCTTGAGGACGCCATCGGCCACGGCGCTGTAAGGCCGCGGGCTGTCGATCAGCAGCGTGCCGCCATTGAGCAGGTGCAACTGGCCGTTGAGATCGAACTCGTTGCGCTTGGCGTGACCACCGAAGTCGTCGTGATTGTCGAGCAGCAGGATGCGTGCATTGGGCTGGGCGCTGCGATAGAAATGCGCCGCCGCAAGCCCGCTGATTCCGGCGCCGACGACGACGAGGTCGTACTCCTCGTCGAGTTGAGTCGTCTCAGGCAGCGCCCGACCGTCGCGCAGCGCGTGCGCACTCTCGAAGGATCCGGGATGGCTGCCGCGCATTCCGGTGAGACGTGGCGGGTAGTAGCCCGCGGCGTCCTGCGCGGCGGGCGGCAGCCCTGGCTGGTGCTGGCCGCAGCCAGGCAGCCACGCGGCAGCCAGCAGGCCGGCACTGCCCACGGCAGCGCCCTGGACAAAATCACGGCGCGTGATGGCGCGGTGCATGCCGAGTTCGCGATCTGACGGCTTGCCAGAACGAATACGCTTCATGATCTGCTCCTCACTGACCGCCGGCTCCAGGCCGGTCTGGCCCGCGAACCGCGCCGGCGCGCGGTCCGCGGGTTGCGTTATCTTCGGTAGGTAAACGCCAGGCCGAAGGTGCGCGGCCGGAAGGTGTAGTTGCGCTGCGTGGTGTCAAACGGATCGCCCGCACTGATCGTGAAATCATAGTTGGTGACCACGTGCGTGTCGGCCAGGTTCTCGACGAACGCAGCCACCTGCCACTCGCCCAGCGTCACGCCGCCACGCAAGGTCATGAAGTTGGTCGCGGGCAGCGCATAGTTGGTATCGCTGAACTGGGCAGTCACCGAATCCTGCGAGGCGCTCAGCCATTTCGGCGCACCGCTGTGCTCGTAGTCGAAGCGCACGAAGGAATCCTTGTCGAAGGCGCTGAACTTGTACTCGAGCCCGACCGACCCCGTGAACGGGGGATTGGGCTGGCCGCCCTGGCCCGAGATGGCATCGCCGCTCGCGACGATCGGCGGTACTGTCGGATTCTTGGAGATCTGCGAGTTGCGCGTGTAGCGGGCGTCGGTATAGCCAGCCGAGAATTCCATTGTGAAATGGTCCGTGACGGCCACCTCGGCCTGCACGTCGATGCCCTTGGCAGTGGCCTCGCCGAGGTTGGCGATGAAGGAGATCTGGCAGACCGGCGGCACCACCGTCTGCTGGATATTCTTCCACTTGATGTAATAGACGCTGCTCGCGAGCCTGAAGCGGTTGTTGAAATTGTTCTTCGCCCCCACCTCGAAACTGTTCACCGAGTCCGAGTCGAAGGTGGGCGGGGCACCGTTGGGCAAGTCCAGGTGTTGCGGATCGAAATCCTGCGAACAGGCGATGACCGGCAGCGGATTGTTGCCGCCGCCCGGGCGGAAGCCCTTGGCGTAGGTCGCGTAGTACATGTTGTTGGGGTCCACCTGGAACTGGACGCCCGCCTTCGGCGTGAACGAGTTCTCGCTGCGGCTGCTGGCCAGCGTCGCATTCGAGTCATAGAGCTGCGGGCCGCCGGTGAGCGAGTCAAAATCGAACTTCATGCGCGCGTAGCGCGCGCCAAACGTCAGCTTCACGCGATCGGTGAGCAGGTAGGTGCCCTCGCCAAACAACGCGATCTGCTCGTCCTTGGCGTGCGTGTTCAGGAAATAGGAATCGGTCGGATAAGCCGGGTCGTAGCCGATGCCGAAGTAATCCAGGATGTAGGCGTCCGGCCCGGGGTTGGGGCCCAGCGAATTGCCGGTGCCGGTATAGATGGCCTGCAGGAAATCGTTCAACTGCGGATCGTGGATCTGCTCAAGATATTCCTGCTTGTTGACGCTGTAGAAGAGGCCCGCGGTCCAGGTCAAGCGGGCATTCGGGTCCACGGACTGCAGCCGGAACTCCTGCGTGAAATTCCGCTGACCGTTGTCGACCGTGGCCGGCGAGCGGTAGCCGATCGCACCCGGGATGCCCGGCGGGTTGTAGGCCGGATCGCTCAGGTGCATGCCAGTCCCGTCGAGGAACAGCTGCGGCAGGGGAAAGGCGAAGAAGTTCTGATAGAAGCCGAGGTTGTACAGCGTGCCGTCGTACCCGGTCAGGTCGTCGCGGTGGTAATACGCCGTGTTCGAGATCAGGTGGACCCTGTCAAAGTCAGCCTCGATCTTCAGCGAGGGCAGGTAGAACTTGTCGGGCGAATAGCGTTGCGTCGGGTTCGCGCTGACGAAATGATGGCTGGACGGGTTCGAGTACTGCACCCAGTAGTTGTCGGCGTCGTTCTTCTTCTCTTCCTGGTAGTAGAAGCCCGGCGTCACGGTCCACCTGTCATTCGGCGCCCACACGGCTGCCAACCGGAACAGCGAGGTTTCATCGTGATTGGCGCGCTTG
>JANYLH010000086.1 GCA_025357915.1 Gammaproteobacteria bacterium | reverse complement strand
TGCGACGACGGCGGTCGGCGCGGTCAGCGGCAGTGCGGCGGCGGCCGGCTCGTCGTCGACGCGTACCTGGTCGATGATGAGGGTGTGCGCGACGCCGTCCGCGCGCCCCTGGTGAAAGATGACGCTCTGCAACCGCTCCGGGTGGAATTCGTATACCGATGCCGAGCGCAGGCCGGACATCGGCACGCGCACCTGTACCCATTTTCCCGCCGGCACGTCACCGGCATATTTGCCGAGCGGCTCGGCCACGGTAAAGCTGCCGGGAAACTCGGCGACCTGCAGTCCTTCCCGGGCATCGGAGAGCACGAGCCCGGGCAGGTCGGCTGAGGCGATCGCCTGCGGGGCGTACAGCCAGAAGTACAGGTTGCGGCCGGTCAGCTCCGGAAAGCGATTGCGAAAATTGACGAGGTGGATCTCGGCATCCCAGCCGCCGCCCGGTTGGGATTGCCATTGCAGGCGCAGCGCATTCGGCGCGGAGAGGAAAAACCGGCTTTCGACCGGCAGGTGCCGGTCGCGCAGTTCGAGCGTGCTGGGGGCGGTGGTCTCGGCGCTGCTGTTCCAGTAGTAATTGTTCTGCAGACTGTTGTCGAAGAAGGCGTGGCGGTAATAGGCGGTCTGTGCCTGCAGCAGCGGCGGGAGCAACAGGGCCAGCGCAAAGAGGGCGAGAAGATTCCGACGCACCATGACAGTTCCCCAGGTTCCTTGCCGGGCCCAACGCCGGAGTATCCCACAACACCGTCGCGCTCAGGGCGGCGGCTGATCAGACAACGCGCCGCGTTGCCGTCCTGGAATTGTCAAAGGG
Source organism: Gammaproteobacteria bacterium (assembly GCA_025357915.1). Lineage (GTDB taxonomy): Bacteria > Pseudomonadota > Gammaproteobacteria > Steroidobacterales > Steroidobacteraceae > FEN-1191. The sequence continues at coordinate 47,540 of JANYLH010000086.1, read as the reverse complement.
CCGGCAGCAGCTGGTACATTGGCGGCTTGCGCAAGTTCGGAGTGGCCATGAACCGGGTCCGCCGCGGGTTTCTCAATCTGCCTGCCTCGCTCGCCGCACTGGCGCTGGCGCAGGGAGCGATGCCGGCCACGGCGGGCGGCACCGAGCTGCAATCGGGTGCGCTGCGCGTGCAGGTCACGGCGATTGCCGATGACATCCTGCGCGTGCGGATTGCGCCGGCCGGTGAATATCCGGAAGACGCGTCCTGGGTGGTGGCGGAGGAACTGCGCCACCGGAGCGTGGGTGTGCAGGCCTGGTCGCAGCCCGAGGCGCAGGGATTCAACACCGCGGCGCTCGCCGTGCGCCTCGAGCGCTCGCCGCTGCGCCTCATTGTTGCCGATCTCGCCGGGCACCTGATTTGCGCGGATGCACCCGAGCGCGCGCTTGAATCTTCCGGCGCCGCGTTCACACTGCGCAAGGTCCTGGCGGAAACCGAGCATTTCTTCGGCATGGGCGACAAGGCTGGCTCGCTCGACCGGCGCGGCCAGGCCTTCGTCAACTGGAATACCGATTCCTACCAGTTCCAGGAATCGACCGACCCGCTTTACAAGAGCGTGCCGTTCTTCATCGCCACCGGCGGCGCGGGCGGAAGCTACGGCATCTTTCTCGACAATACCTGGCGCAGCTGGTTTGATTTCGGCAAGCAGGATCCGGGCGTGCTGGCCTTCGGCGCCGCGGGCGGGCCAATCGACTACTACCTCATTTACGGACCGCAGCTGCGGCGCGTAGTCGAGCGCTACACCGACCTGACCGGCAAGGCGCCGCTCGCACCGCTGTGGTCGCTCGGCTTCCAGCAATCGCGCTACAGCTACATGAGTGCAGCCGAGGTGCGCGAACTGGCCGCCCGCTTCAGGACGCTGCGCATCCCCGCGGACGCCATCTGGCTGGACATCGACTACCAGGATCGCAACCGCCCGTTCACGACCAATGCGCGGACCTTTCCTGATCTGGCCGATCTCGCCGGTACGCTGCGGCAGCAGCATTTCCGGCTCGTGGCGATCACCGACCTGCACATCGCCGCTGCGCCGGGGCAGGGTTACCGGCCCTACGACAGCGGCGTTGCCGGCGATCATTTCCTCAAGCGCGCCGATGGCTCGCGGTACGTGGGGCCGGTGTGGCCGGGTCCGGCGGTGTTTGCGGATTTCACGCGCAGCGCTACGCGCGAGTGGTGGGGAAACCTGTTTCAACCGCAGGTCGCCGCAGGCATCGCTGGTTTCTGGAACGACATGAACGAGCCGGCGATCTTCGACACGCCGAGCAAGACCATGCCGCCCGACACGGTGCACCGCATCGACGAACCCGGGTTCGCTGCGCGCAGCGCCACGCACGCCGAGATTCACAACATCTACGGCATGGAAAATTCGCGCGCGACCTTCGATGGACTACGGCGCCTCGCGCCGGACGAACGACCTTACGTCATGACCCGCGCCAGCTTCGCCGGCGGCCAGCGCTATGCCGTCACCTGGACGGGCGACAACAGTTCGAGCTGGAATCACCTCAAGCTCTCCGTGGCCATGCTGCTCAATCTTGGCATGAGCGGCTTCGCCTACGCGGGCGCCGACGTCGGCGGCTTCATCGGTGCCCCGACTCCCGAGTTGCTGACCCGCTGGATCGAGCTCGCCTCGTTCATACCGGTATTCCGCGATCACTATGCCAAGGGCGCTGCGCGCAAGGAGCCCTGGGTCGATGGGCCGCGGCACACCGCCATTCGCCGGCATTTCATCGAGGAGCGCTACCGGCTGCTACCCTATATTTATGCGCTGGCGGACGAGAACGCCCGCAGCGGCGCACCGCTGCTGCGCCCGGTGTTCTATGATTTTCCGGACGCGCTGGCGGCGCCGTGCGAGCAGACCACTACCTTCATGCTCGGTGATCGCCTGCTGGTGGCACCACCCCCCACGCTCGAATCGCCGGCGGACTACACGATCTGCCTGCCGGCAGGGCGCTGGTACGATTATTGGACGGGCGCGGAGGCGAGCACGCTGCGCCGTGCCACTGACCCCGACAGCAGCGGCACGGCAGGCGCCGCGGCGCGCGCCGGCCTCGTGCTTGAGGCGACGCCCGCCCTCGATCATCTGCCGGTATTCGTGCGCGGCGGCGCCATCCTGCCGCGCCAGCCGCTGACGCAGAGCACGGCCGAGACGCCGCGCGGCCCGCTGTCGCTCGAGGTCTACCCGGGCGACGATTGCCGCGGCGTGATCTATCAGGACGACGGGCACAGCATGGGATATACACGGCGCGGGTACCTGCGGCAGCTCGTGCGCTGCGAAGCCCGGGACGATGGCATGGCCATCCGGTTCGAGCGGCGCGCAGGTGAATTTGCCCCGTGGTGGCGGCAGATCAGGGTGACAGTGCATGCTTGGCAGGGCGCCGCCACGGCCAGGCTGCAGGATCGTCCGGTTGCCGTGACGGTGAATGCGAAGCATCAGACACTGAGCGTCGTGCTCGAAGACCAGCCGGGGCCCGCGCAATTGCGGATTGTTCGCAACCGGGCGGTTACGGCCAATGACGATTCATTGCCGCCACCGCGGCAGTGAGCACCGCGATAGCTGCGGCCGGCGCAACAGGAGGAGAGGCATGATGGTGCGACAGTTCGGGAAACGCGTCCTGTGGTACACGGCGCTGTGCATGCTGGCCGGCGTGGCCGTGGCGCGTCACCACAATCACCACCGTGATGCGGACGCTGCGCCGTCGGTCGCGGGCCGGTTCGACTACTACCTGCTGTCGCTGTCCTGGTCGCCGAGCTATTGCCTGACTCACCAGGAAGATCGCACCCAGTGCAGCAAGGGTTTCGGCTTCGTGCTGCACGGCCTGTGGCCGCAGAATGCCGACGGCGGCTATCCCGACAGCTGTGCGCCCGGCGCGCAGTTGCCACCGGCCGCCGCGGCGCGCGGGCAGACGCTGTTTCCAAGCCCAAAGCTCATGCTGCATGAGTGGGAGCGGCACGGTACCTGCAGCGGCCTGGATGCCCTGGACTATTTCAATACCGCCGACCGCGCGCTGGCAGTGGTGAAGATTCCGCGCTCATTCGAGGCGCCGCGCACGGACCAGTCGATGAGCGCGCCTGATATCCTGGCGGCGTTCCACAAGGCGAACCCCACCATGCAGGCGAACAGTCTCGTCGTGGCCTGTCGCCGCGCCGAACTTTCCGAAGTGCGGGTGTGTCTGAGCAGGCAACTGGCGTTGACCGCCTGCGGCCGCGGCGTACGCAACAGCTGCCCCGATGTGCCCCTGCATATTCCAGCGGCGCGCTGACCACATTCGGTGAGCGACTCCCTGTTCCTGCTGCTGACCCTGGCGCTCGGCGCGGTTCTGTCGCGCGTGAGCCTGTGCGCAGTGGCCGGCATGCAGCAGCTGGTCGTCGCGCGCAATTATTCGGGGCTCGAACGGCTCCTGCTCGCTGCCAGCGGTGCCGGCGTACTGCTGCTGGTGCTCGCCGGTGCGGCGCCAGGCACAGTGCTGCTGCCGGGAGCCGCGCCGTTCCACGCCGGAATCATCGCCGGCGGAGCGTTGCTGGGCGTCGGCGCGCTGCTGAACGGCGGCTGCTACCTCGGCAGCGTGCTTTATCTGGGCTCGGGCAATCTCAATTTTCTCTTTACGCTCGCCGGCATCGGGCTGGGCGCACGCGGCGCTGAAATCCTCGCGTTGCGCCCGACCGGCACGCCCGCTCCACAGCTCGCCATGGGGCCCATCTGGATTGCAGGTGCGATTGGCTTCGCGCTGGTCATCATGCTGCTGGTGAGGCTCCGGGGCATCAGGGGGAAATGGCTCGCGTTGCTCGCGGGTGTGCTCGCCGGGCTGGTGTACGCCCGGCACCCGGGATGGAGCTATGGCACGGTGCTCGAGACGCTGGCACGCGGACGGCTCTCCCTCATGGACTGGGGCGCCAACGTGTCCGCACTGATGCTCTTCGCCGGCGCGCTGGCGGGCGCCTGGCTGGCCGGGCGGTTCCATCTGCAGCGGCCGACCTTGCCTCGCGCGCTGCGCTGCGCCGGCGGCGGCCTGGTCATGGGGTTCGGCGCGGCGCTGGTGCCCGGCGGCAACGACTCGCTGCTGTTGTGGGCAATCCCCGGGCTGAACGCCTATGGGGCGCTGGCCTACGTGATCATGCTGGCGACCATCGGGCTCGCTTTCGCCGCGCTGTAGAATATCGCCATGCGAGCGAACCTCAGTGGCCAGGAATCGAACCGTCGTATCGACGGGCTGCGCCTCATCGGGCTGTTCAAGATCGGCAAGGCGTTGTTGCTGGTGGCCACGACCTATGGCCTCTACCAGTTGCTCAACCCGGATCTGGTCGAGCACCTGCACGACTGGCTCAATACCTTGACCGACACCTTCGAGCGGCGGCTCCTGGAGCGGGCGCTGGACTGGTTCGATTCGCTGGGTGCGGCGCGTATCGGCGGCATCGTCGTGGTGACCAGCCTGTACACGGCCGTGCTGCTGACGGAAGGCGTCGGCTTGTGGCTGCGCAAGACCTGGGCGGAATGGCTCACGGTCATCGCCACCGGCTCGCTGATTCCTTTTGAACTGTGGCAGCTGTTCTTCGGAAACCATCACCAGCCGCTTGCCGTGCTCGGTGCCACCGTGCTCAATGTCGCCATCGTGAGCTATCTTGCCTTACAGCTGCGCCGCGGGCGCCGCGCACGGTCGCAGCCGCCTTGAATCCGCGCCTGCGACGGATCGTGCTGCTGCTGCTGCTGGTGGGAGCGATCGTCTGGTCGGTCTGGCAGCACTCTGGCGGCAGGAACACCGCAGCGCTCGCGGTATCGACCGTGGCGCCCGACGTGCTGCGCATGGGAAACCTCACGCTACTACCCTGCGACATCGGCAAGCGCGGCACGGGCATGCCTACCCTGCGCGCCTACTGCACCGGCCTGCAGGTGCCCGAAGATCGCGGGAATCCGGCGGGCCGGCAGATCCGGCTCAGGATCGCCGTAGTGCGGGCCGCGGCCGCGCGGGCCGACGCCGACCTGGTGACCTTTCTCGACGGCGGCCCCGGTGGTGCGGCCACCGAAGACTATCCATCGATCGCCGGTGCGTTCGAGCCCTTGCGCAAGCAGCGCGCCGTGCTGCTGGTCGACCAGCGCGGCACCGGCGGTTCCAACGCGCTCGATTGCGGCGCGGACGACGGCGCCTCGCTGGCGCGCGCCGTGGACGGGTTGCGCACTTGCGTGGCGCGGCTCGCCGCGCGCGCCGCGCCGCAGTACTACACCAGCAGCGATGCGGTGGCAGATCTCGAAGCCGTGCGACGCGCGCTCGGCGCCCCGCAGCTCGATCTCGTCGGCGTCTCCTACGGCACGCGCATGGCGCAGCAGTATGCGCGCCGCTATCCGCAGGTGGTGCGTGCGATCGTGCTCGACAGTGCCGTGCCGAACGACCTGACGCTCGGCAGCGAGCACGCCCGCAACCTCGAGGCGGTGCTGCGCGAGCTGTTCGCGCGCTGCCGCGCCACGAGCGCCTGCGCGGCGCGCTACGGTGATCCGTACCAGACGCTGCAGCGGCTGGCGGCGCGCCTGCGCGCGCACCCGCAGCAGCTCACGCTCCGTGATCCCTTCAGCTTCCGCGTCGAGCACAAGACCATCGACGCCGGTGCGTTGGCGCAGCTGGTGCGGCTCTACGCCTACAGCCCGCTCACGGCGGCGCTCCTGCCCTACGTGCTGCAGGAAGCCGACGAGGGCCGCTACGAGCCGCTCCTCGGCCAGGCCGAGGTCGTGGTCGGCGACGTGGCCGACAGCCTGACCGGCGGCATGGCGCTGTCGGTGACCTGCGCGGAAGACGCCGACCGCCTGCGGCCCGATCCCGCCGACCTGGGGACGGTCATGGGCAATGGCTTGACCGAGTGGCTGCTCGCGGCCTGCCCGGCCTGGCCGCACGGGGTGCGGCCGGCGGATTTCGGCGCGCCGCTGAGCGGGCCCTTGCCCACGCTGGTGCTGGCGGGCGAGCGTGATCCGGTCACGCCAGGGCGTTACGGGCGGCAGATCGTGCGCACGCTACCGCGCGCGCGGCTGCTCGAACTCAAGGGCCAGGGCCACGGCCTGCTGACGGTGGGTTGCGTGCCGCGATTGCTGGACGAGTTCCTGCACACGCTTGATGCGCAGCACCTGGATGCGCGTTGCCTCGACGTACTGGCGCAGACCCCGTTCTTCATCGACGCGAATGGCAGCAATCCATGAAGGGGCAGAGCGGTGATTGAAGTACAGGGGCTGCGCAAGTCCTTCGGCGCCAAGCGTGCCGTCGACGGCGTGAGCTTTTGCGCGCGCGACGGCGAAATCACCGGGCTCCTCGGGCCCAATGGCGCGGGCAAGACCACGACGCTGCGCATGCTCTACACGCTGATGCGTCCCGACGCCGGCAGCGTGCTCATCGATGGGCGCGATGCCGAACGGGAGCCGCTGGCGGTGCGGCGCACGCTCGGTGTGCTGCCGGACTCGCGTGGCCTCTACAAGCGGCTGACCGCGCGCGAGAACATCGAATATTTCGCCGCGCTCCAGGGCATGGACGCGGCCACGACGCGTACCCGCTGCGACGCCCTGATCACGACGCTCGCCATGCAGGACATCGCGGGGCGGCGCACCGAGGGGTTTTCACAGGGCGAGCGGGTCAAGACCGCGATCGCGCGCGCGCTGGTGCACGAGCCGCGCAACGTGCTGCTCGACGAACCCACCAACGGGCTGGATGTCATGGCGACGCGCAGCCTGCGCGAATTCCTGCGCGGCCTCAGGGCGGCGGGCCGCTGCGTGCTGCTGTCGACGCACCTGATGCAGGAAGTCGCGGCGCTGTGCGATCGTATCGTCATCATCGCCCACGGCCGCGTGGTGGCCGACGGCAGCGCCGCTGAACTGCGCGCGCTGGCCGGCGAGCAGCACCTCGAGGAGGCGTTCGTGAAGATCATCGGTGAGGCGCCATGAGCGCGACCTTCGTGGTGTTCATGAAGGAGTGCCGCGAGAGCCTGCGCGATCGGCGCGTACTCATGAACAGCCTGCTGCTCGGCCCGCTGCTGGGTCCGGTGCTGTTCCTGGTGCTGATGCGGCTGGTGGTGGGGCGCGAACTCGAGAAAGCCGAGCGACCGCTCCCGGTGGTGGTGATCGGTGCCGAGCGCGCGCCGGAACTGCTCAATGCGCTCAAACAGATGGGCCTGGCAGTACAGCCGCCGGTTGCCGACCCGGAGCTCGCGGTGCGCGAGCAACGCATCGACCTGGCGCTGCGCGTCGCCGCCGATTTCGGCGCGGCCTGGCGCGCCGGGCGTCCGGCGCAGGTGGAGATCATCTACGACTCCTCGCGCCGCGAGGGCGGCAGTGATGTCGATCGCCTGCGCGGCATGCTCGAGGGCTACAGTCACCGCAACGGCGCGCTGCGGTTGCTGGCGCGTGGACTTTCACCCACCGTGTCGATGCCGCTGGTGGTCGCCAACCGCGACCTGGCGACGCCGCAGGGACGCGGCGCACTGCTGTTCGCCATGCTGCCGTACATGCTGGTGCTGACGATCTTCATCGGCGGCATCTGGCTGGCTATCGACTCGACCGCGGGCGAGCGTGAACGCCAGTCACTCGAGCCCCTGCTCATCAATCCGGTGCCCCGGGACCGCATCCTGCTCGGCAAACTCCTGGCCACCGCGCTGTTCAGCACGGCGAGCCTGACACTCGGGCTGCTCGCTTTCCTGGTGGTCGGGCAGTTCATGCCCACCGAGCAGCTGGGCATGAGCCTGGCGCTGGGTCCGCATTTCTTCGCGATCGCGCTGCCGATGCTGGTGCCGCTGGTGCTGCTGATCTGCATCGCGCAGATCCTGATCGCTGCCTTTGCCAGGAGCGTCCGTGAGGCGCAGACCTACCTCGGGCTCGCGCAGCTCGTGCCGCTGATACCTTCGATCGTGCTCAGCGTGTTGCCGGTCAAGGCGCAACTGTGGATGTACGCGGTGCCGCTCCTCGGGCAGCAGCTCGCGATCATGCGCCTGCTGCGTGCCGAGCCGGTGCCGGGTTTTGCGCTGGCCCTGAGCGCGCTGGTGACGCTGCTGGCGACCACCGCGGTGTTCATCCTCACGCGCCGCGTCTACGATTCGGAAAAACTGGCGATTTCGGGCTAGCGCGCCCCGGGGCGCTGGCCGCCGGAGTCGAAGATGCGCGACAATATCCCGCTGGCGCCTGTCGTGCCAGGCCGATGGTGGTCAAGAATGTCCTACCTCATTGCCGGTCTGATCCTGTTTTTTGCCGTGCACTCGGTGTCGATCGCCGCGCCCCGCTGGCGTGACCGGATGGCGACGCGCCTGGGCACCAATGCGTGGCGCGGCGGTTACCTACTGCTGTCACTGGCGGCGCTGCTGCTGATCATCCATGGCTTCGGCCTGGCGCGCGCCGCGCCGATCATCTGGTATACGCCGGCCGCCTGGCTGCACAGCGTCACGCGAGTGCTGATGGTGCCGGTATTTCCCCTGCTGCTGGCGACCTACCTTCCGGGGCGCATCCAGGCGGCAGCGAAGCATCCGATGCTGGTGGCGATCAAGCTCTGGGCGCTCGCGCACCTGCTCGCGAACGGCAGCGTCGCCGACGTGTTGCTGTTCGGCGGGTTTCTCGCCTGGGCGGTCATCGACCGCATTTCCCTGAAGCGCCGGGCGCCGCGGGCGGTGCCGGGGGCGCCGCCTGCGAAGTGGAATGACGCCGTCGTCATCGTCGCCGGCGTGGCGCTCTACTTCCTGTTTGTGGAGTGGGCGCACCTGCGGCTGTTCGGCGTGTCGCCGCTCGGTTAGTTCCTTCATGTGCGGGCGCTTCGTATCGCGTGAGCAGGCCGCCATCGAGCGTGAGTACCACATCAAGGTGCGCAACCCCTTCGAGCGCATCTACAACGCGGCGCCTTCGATGCAGCTGGCCGTGATCCGGCAGGAAACCGGCGCCGGGGGTGGCGCCGGCGGCGAGCGCGAGGCGCTCGCCATGCGCTGGGGACTCATCCCGGGCTGGTGGTCGCAACCCACGCTTCCCGCCTCGACCATCAACGCGCGCAGCGAAGAGGCGGCCACCAAGCCGATGTGGCGCGGCGCGGTGCGCCACAACCGCTGCCTGGTCCCCGCGCTCGGCTGGTACGAGTGGCGGGCGGCGCCGGAAGGCAAGACGCCGTTCTTCATCCACGCCCCGGGGCTGGCCGGGATCTGCTTCGCCGGGCTGTGGTCGGAATGGAAGAACCCATCGGGCGAGGCGCAACTGAGCTTTGCCATCCTGACTCGTGCCGCCCCCGCCCCGCTGAAGGCCATCCACGATCGCTCGCCGGTCGTTCTGCCCGAGGCGGCGTGGGACGAATGGCTGGCCGCATGGCCCGCCGATCACGCGGCGCGCCTGGCAGCCCAGGTTGCTAACTCATTGGAAAAATTCGAGTATTATCTGGTCAGCCGCTACGTGAACGCGCCACGCAACCAGGGCGAGCGGTGCATCGAACGGGTGGCCGGCCTGAATGGCGACCCATCCTGAAACCTGCGCCCATGTAGCTGAGTCTAATAGTCACCGACGGGCGGAGGGATGCCCGTCTCTGGCTGGTGGAGCTCTTTATGAACGATAAGATTCGGGGCTGGCGTAGCCGCAAGCCTTCCCGCGGCCTGCTGGCCGGCATTGCCGCGGGCGTCATCCTGGCGGTTGGCATCGGCTGGCGGGTGAGTCACTCGTCCCGCGCCTCCGCGGGCAAGGACGTGGCCGTGCCACCGCTGGTCACGGTCGTCGTGCCCGCACTCGGCAACGTGACCTCGACCGTGTCCCTGACCGGTCAGATCAGCGCGCAGAACGACATGCCCATCGGCGTCGAGGGCGACGGCGGCCGCGTCGCCGCGGTGCTGGTCGAGCCAGGCGATCACGTGCGGCGCGGACAGGTGCTCGCGCGGCTGAATCCGTTCACCGCCCAGTCCCAGGTCGAGGGTGCGGAAGCCACGCTCGACGAACTGCAGGCCAGCGCCGCGGCCGCGCAGGCGGAATATGCGCGTGCCGAAGGGGCGCGCGATTCCTTCTCCGCCGAGGAATTCGAGCGCCGCCGCACCGCCGCGCTCACGGCCAGGGCCAAGGCCAAGGCGGCCGAGGCGCAGCTTGCCGAGGCGCATACGCGCTGGCAGCGCACCACCGTGGTGGCGCCGAGCGATGGCATCGTGCTAACGCGCGCCGCCGAAGTCGGGCAGGTCGCGCTGCCGGGCGCCGCGCCGCTGTTCCGCCTGGCCAAGGGCGGTGAAATTGAAATGCGCGGCCAGGTGGCCGAACAGGACATGCCGCGCCTCAAGGTCGGGCAACAGGCAATAGTGCGTCTCGAGGGCGTGGCCCAACCCTTTACCGGCCGCGTCTGGCAGATCGGCGCCGTCATCGACACCGTCACCCGGCAGGGCTCGGTGCGCATCTCGCTGCCAGCCGCCGACCAGAACCTGCGGCCCGGCGCGTTCGCGCGTGCCGACATCCAGGCGGGCGCGACCATGGGCGTGCTGCTGCCGCAGACCGCGGTGCTGAGCGACGAGCAGGGCAACTATGCCTTGATCGTCGGCGCCGATGACAAGATCGAACGGCGCGGCGTCACCGTGGCCGGCGCGCATTCAGAGGGACTCCTGGTGAGCAGCGGCCTCACCGGCAACGAGCGCGTGGTGGCGATCGCCGGCGCCTTCCTGCGCACCGGCGAGGCGGTGCAGGTGGCACCGGGCACCGTGGCCGGTGGTGGCGGTGGCGATGTCACCGGCAAGCGTAACGGCGCTGCCAGCGGCGCGAATGCCGTGGTAAGCGCCCCGTGAGGCGCATTTCGGCCTGGGCGATCACGCACCCGGTATTCCCGCTGGTGCTGTTCGCGGTGCTCACCGTGTTCGGCATCGTCGCCTTCGTGCGCATGCCGATCACGCTAAATCCGGACGTGTCTGCACCCTTCGTGCATGTGTTCATCAGCGTGCCGGGTGCGGCGCCGACCGAAATCGAGACGCAGGTCCTGCAGAAAGTCGAAGGGTCGGTCTCCAAGATCGGCAACGTCAAGAATATCATTTCGCGGGCGACCGAAGGCCAGGCGATGGTGTTCGTGGAATTCCAGATCGGCACGCCGGTCGACCGCGCGACCACCGACGTGCGCGATGCGGTCGCCCGCATCCGCAGCGACCTGCCGCAGGGCATCCTCGAGCCACAGGTCGGGCGCGAGGAGATCGATGGCGGGCCGATCGTCTATTACGCGGCCAGCACCACGGGCATGACCGAGGAGCAGCTCTCCTGGTTTGTCGACGACACCATCAACAAGCGGCTGCTGGCAGTTTCCGGCGTCGCGCAGGTCAATCGTTCGGGCGGCGTGAACCGCGAGATTCGCGTCGACCTCGATCCCTCGCGCATGCAATCGTTTGGCATCACCGCGGCCGAGGTCAACGACCTGCTGCGCCAGATGAATATCGATGCCGCCGGCGGGCGCGCCCAGGTGGGCGGCAGCGAACAGTCGATCCGCGTGCTCGGCAGCGCGCGCACTGCGCCGCAGCTCGCCGACACGCGCCTCACGCTCGGCGACGGCCGCGTGGTGCGGCTCGGCGATATTGCCGAGGTGCGCGACGGCATCGCCGAAGTGCGCTCGATCTCCAGGCTCGACGGCCGCCCGGCGACCACCTTCGGCGTGCTGAAGGCCAAGGGCGCCTCGGACGTGGAGACTCTCAAGCAGGTGGAGGCGGAGCTCGCCAAAGTCAGCGACGAGAATCCCAGCGTCCACCTGCGGCAGGTCTTCACGACCGTGGATTTCACCAAACAGCAGTACCAGGCCTCCATCGAGGCCCTGATCGAGGGCGCGCTGCTGGCGGTCGCGATCGTCTACCTGTTCCTGCGCGACTGGCGCGCCACGGGCATCGCGGCGCTGGCGATTCCGCTCGCCGCGTTCCCCACTTTTGCCTTCATGCAGTGGTTCGGTTTCACGCTCAACCAGATGAGCCTGCTGGCGCTGTGCCTGATCACGGGCGTGCTGGTCGATGACGCGATCGTCGAGATCGAGAACATCACGCGTCACATGAGAATGGGCAAGAGCGGTTACCAGGCCGCGATGGACGCAGCCGACGAGATTGGCCTGGCGGTGGTGGCCTGTTCGATGGCGATCATCGCCGTATTCCTGCCGGTGAGTTTCATGGGCGGGCTGGTCGGCCAGTTCTTCATCCAGTTCGGCTTCACCGTCGCGGTGGCGGTGTTCATGTCGCTGGTGGTCGCGCGGCTCATCAGCCCGTTGCTGGCCGCTTATACGCTCAAGCCGCACGCCGCGCTGCGCGGCGCCGACGGTCCGATCATGGAGTGGTACCTGAAGGCGCTGCGCTGGTCGGTCAAGCACCGGGTGAAAACACTCATCGCCGGCATCATATTCTTCGTGCTTTCCGTAGTGGGCCTCGCGATGGTGCCGCAGGCTTTCTTTCCCGACAGCGACAATTCCTCCTCGGCGCTCAAGGTCGAGTTGCCGCCCGGCGTGCTGCTCAGCCAGACGGCGCAGGCTTCCGCGGCGGCTTTCCAGATCCTGCACCGCCATCCGGAAGTGCTGAGCGTGGTCGAATCGATCGGCGAAGACGACGACGGCGAAGTGCGTTCGGGCAATCTCTACGTGCAGCTCGTTCCGGCGAAGCAACGCAAGCTCAGCCAGAAACAGTTCGAAGCGCAGCTGACCGAGGAACTGCGGGTCATTCCGGACGCGCGCATGACGTTCCAGAGCCAGTCCGGCGGTGGCGGCGATCGCGACCTGACGCTGTTCGTGGTGGGCAGCAACCCGGAACTGGTGGAGCGCACGGCGCACACGGCGATCGAGCAGATGCGCACGCTCAAGGAGTTGCGCGATCCGCGCATCAACGGCGACATGGCGCGGCCGGAGCTTGTGATCCACCCAAGGCTCGATCTGGCGGCGCAGCTGGGCGTGACGGTCGCGAGCATCAGCGAGACCGTGCGCGTCGCGACGCTCGGCGAAATCGCGCAGAACCAGGCGAAGTTCTCGCTCGCCGACCGGCAGATCCCGATTCGCGTGAGCCTGGTGGAGTCGGCGCGCAGCAACCTGGCGACGCTCGAGAACCTGCCGGTGCGAACGGCAAGCGGTGCCACGGTGCCACTGAAGGCAGTCGCCGATATAGGCTTCGGCCAGGGGCCGTCGAAGGTGCGGCGCTACAACCAGAACCGGCGCGTCTCGCTCGAGGCTGACCTCAACCACCCCGAGCTCGGGCCCGCGCTCAAGAAGATCCGCGACCTCCCCATATTCAAGAACCTGCCCACCGGCGTGCAGATCGTCGAGGTCGGCCAGGCGCAGTACATGCAGGAGCTGTTCACGAGCTTCGTGCTGGCCATGGTCGCGGGCATCATGCTGGTGTTCGCCGTGCTGGTGCTGCTGTTCGCGCGGCTGTTCCAGCCGATCACGATACTCTCGGCGCTGCCGCTTTCAATCGGCGGCGCGGTGCTCGGCCTGGTCATCACCGGGAGCCCGTTCTCGATCGCCACGGTGCTCGGTATCCTGATGCTGATGGGCCTGGTGGCCAAGAATTCGATCCTGCTGGTGGAATTCGCCATCGAAGAGATGCGCGCCGGCAAGGACCGCCTGACCGCGCTGGTCGAGGCCGGCCACAAACGCGCGCGCCCCATCGTCATGACTTCGGTGGCGATGATTGCGGGCATGCTGCCGCTCGCGTTGGGCCTGGCCGGCGACGCGGCGCTCCAGGGCCAGATGGCGATCGCCGTGATCGGCGGCCTGGTCACCTCCACGGGCCTGACGCTGGTGATGGTGCCGGCCGCGTTCACCTGGATGGATGACCTGGAGCGCTGGTTGGGTCGCAAGATTGGCCAGGGTATCGTCAATACGCCGCCGCCGGCGCCGGCTCCGCAGGCGGCACGACTGGGCGGCGCGCAGGCGGATCCTGCTTCGTCAATGTGACGCAGCTCGCATCCGGCCGGCCGCGGCCGGCCGGGCCTGCTCCTTAAGAAGAGTGGCGCTGTGGCCGATACCCGCTCACATGGACAACACCGCGAAATCCGCCCCGGCCGTGCAGAGTGCCGGGTTTGCGTTCGTGCAGGAACTGGCGGCGTCGCTGTCGGCGGGTCCGATCCGGCTGCCGAGCTTTCCGGATGTGGCCCTGCGCGTACAGCAGGTGCTCGCTGACGATTCGGTCAGCACGGAGATGGTCGTACGCGTGGTCGGCGCCGAGCCGATGCTCGCGGCTCGGGTCGTGAGCCTGGCGAACTCGGCGGCCATGAATCCCTCCAGCACACAGGTGGCTGACCTGCGCACCGCGGTGTCGCGCATGGGCTTCGACAGCCTGCGCGCCGCGGCCGTGAGTTTCGCGATGGCGCAGCTGAACTCCCGCCACGAATACGCGAACATCGAGGAACAGCTCACCCGCAACTGGCTCGACAGCGTCACTTTCGCCTCGACCGCCTGCGTGGTCGCGCGCCGCAGCGGGCGTATGAGCGCCGACACGGCGCTGTTTGCCGCGTTGGTAGCCGGGGTGGGCAAGGTCTACATCCTGACGCGCGCCAGCCATCACCCCGAACTGTTCGCCGACCCGGGCGCCTATCAGGCGATCGTCCAGGAGTGGCACATCAACATCGCGCGAGCGCTGCTGGAGAGCTGGCACGTCGCGGATGACGTCATCGAGGCGGTGCAGGCCTACCAGCACCGCAACGAGGAAACGCGGCCCGGGCCGCCGCTCGCCGATGTGCTGGCCTGCGCCGCACTGATCAACCAGCATCGCGACGCGCCCGAGCTGCTCGCGGCCGCGCTGCCGGCGGCGCGCTCGGCGCAGCGGCTGGGCCTGGCCAACGCGGTGCCCGGGGCGATGCTGGCTGACGCCGCGAATGAGCTTGCGACGCTCCATGCCGCGCTCGGCCGCTAGCTCCACGCCCGGCGCTAGCGGCGCGAGTGCGCCTCGATCCATTCCTGGGCTGCGGCGTTGATATCACGCGGATCGCGGCCCGCGGTCGCGATCGGCGGGCCGATGACCACGCGGATCGTCCCCGGTTTCTTGTATAGCCCGCGGCGCGGCCAGTAGTAACCGGCGTCGTGCGCCACCGGCACGATGAGCCGGCCGCTTTCCGCCGCCAGCAACGCGCCGCTCACCCCGTAGCGACGCGTCTCGCCCGGCGCCATGCGCGTGCCCTCGGGGAAGATCACGATCCATTCCCCCTCGGCCAGCCGTTGCCGGCCCTGCTCGAGCACGCTCTGCACCGCGCTTTTGCCTGCGCTCCGGTCGATGGCGATGGCGCGCATGAGACGCAGCGCCCAGCCGAGGAACGGCACCCACATCAGCTCGCGCTTGAGCACCCACACGTGCGCTGGGACCAACACCACCTGCGCAAAGGTCTCCCAGGCGGAGGAATGCTTGATGAGCGCGATGTGGTTGCCGGGCGGAATATTTTCGGCACCCTCGACACGGTAGTCGAGGCGGCAGATCAGCCGCAACGCCGCCAGCAGCACGCTGCCCCAGCCGCGGGCCATCGCGAAGCGGGCACGAAACGGCAGCCAGGGTCCCACCACCACGAACATCACGGCATAGAAACCGGTCCACGCGAACAGGAACACCGTGAACAGGAGCGAGGCGAGCCACTGCATGGGCTAGGGCCTATAGACCATGGCAGTCCGTCAGCCCGGCAGGCGCGACAGGTCGGCGATGCGCGTGAACAGCGCCCGCAGTTCGCCAAGAAGTGCGAGTCGGTTGTCGCGCAGCCGCGCGTCCGAATCATTGACCATGACGCCGTCGAAAAAAGCATCGACCTCGGGCCGGAGCCGCGCCAGCACCGTAAAGGCCGCACGGTAGTCACCCCGCGCGAGCGCGCTCTCGACGGTCGGGCGGTGCCGGCCGAGCGCCGCGTGCAGGGCCTGCTCCGCCGGAGCCTGCAGGAGCGCGGGATCGATCGCGCTGCCGGCGCCGGCAGCCGACTTCTTCAGGATATTGGCGATGCGCCGGTTGGCGGCCGCAAGGCTCGCGGCTTCCGGGAGCGCGAGGAAGCTGACCAGCGCGTCGATGCGCGCGCTGGCATCGAGCGGCGAGCGCGGCGCGGTGGCGAGGACGGCGTCGAAGATCTCGGTCGTGACGCCGCTCGCGGCATCCTCGAGATACTGCGCGCGGAGCCGTTCCATCACGTACTGGTAGGCTTCACCCGCCACTGCCGCTCGGCGCGGGGCGAGGTCAGCCACGGGTTGAGCGGCCACCGCCTGCTCGAGCAGTGCGCGCAGGTCGAAGTCGAGGGTGCGCTCACGGCCCAGGCGCAGTACGCCGATCGCGGCGCGGCGCAGGCCGAAGGGATCGCGCGTCCCGCTGGGCTTCTGGCCGATCACAAAGATGCCCGCGAGTGTGTCGAGCCGGTCGGCCAGTGCGAGTGCCATGCCGCTGGGTGTCGACGGCAGCTGGTCGCCCGCCGTGCGCGGCAGATAGTGTTCGCGGATCGCCGTGGCCACTTCGGCCTCCTCGCCGTCGGCCTGTGCGTAGTAGGCGCCCATGACGCCCTGCAGTTCCGGGAACTCGCCCACCATGGCGCTCAGCAGGTCGCACTTGCACAGCGCCGCAGCCCGCGCCACGCGTGCGGGCTGCGCACCGCAGACCGCGGCGAGGCCGGCGGCGAGCGCGGCGATGCGCCGCACCTTGTCGCCGACCGAGCCCAGCTGTGCCTGGAAAGTGACCTTATCGAGCGCGGCGGTCTGTGCGGCCAGCGGCGTGCGCCGGTCCTGCTCCCAGAAAAAGGCTGCGTCCGCAAGCCGCGGGCGCACCACGCGCTCGTTCCCCGCGCGCACCACGCCCGGCTCGCTGCTGTCGATGTTGCTGACGGTGATGAACCACGGCAGCAGTACTCCCGCATCGGACTCGACCGCGAAGTAGCGCTGGTGATCCTGGAGTGTCGCCATGAGTACTTCGCGCGGCAGTGCCAGGAACCGCTCATCGAAGCGCCCCGCCACCGCGACCGGCCATTCCACCAGTGCGGTCACTTCGTCGAGCAACGCATCGCTGAAGATCGCGCGGCCACTACTTTCCTGCATTGCGGCTTCGCGTACCTGCTGTTCTATCCGCGCGCGCCGCCCGGCAAAACTGGCGATCACCTTGCCGCGCGTCAGCAGCGTCTTTTCATAACCCGCCGGCGTGCGCAGCAGCAGCTCGCGCGGCGCGTGAAAACGATGGCCGCGGGTGCTGCGTCCAGCAGCAATTCCGAGGATGGTGGCCGGTACGACCTCGGCGCCGTACAGCATCACCAGCCAGTGCGCCGGGCGCACGAACTGTGTATCGAGCGCGCCCCAGCGCATGCGCTTCGGGATCGGCAGCGCGTCGAGCGCTGCGCTGACCACGCCGGGCAGGAGCGTCACGGTTGCCGCGCCCGGCCTGGTGCCGCCGTACCACAGGTACTCGTTGTGCTTCTCGTCGCGCTCGCGGCCGAGTGCATCGAGGGCCACGCCGCAGCTCTCGGCAAAAGCCTGCGCCGCGCGCGTCGGTGCGCCGGCGGCATCAAAGGCCGCACGGAGCGGTGGCCCGCGACGGCGGATCGCCTGGTCGGGTTGCCGTGCCGCAAGTCGCCGTACGCGCACTGCGAGCCGGCGGGGAGTGGCGAAGGATTCGACCGCGCCGTGGCGCAAGCCTGCGGCCTCGAGGCCCTTGACGATGCCTTCGCGGAGCGCTTGCTCGAGCTGCGGCAGTGCCTTCGGCGGCAGTTCCTCGGTGCCGAGTTCGAACAGGAAATCGCGCCGCCCGTGGTCCGGAGTTTCGCTCATGCCGGCGCCTTCGTGGCCGTAACCGCCGCAGCCCGAGCCGCCGCAGCGCCGAGCAGCGGAAAGCCCAGCGCCTCACGGCTCGCGTAGTAGGCCTGTGCGACGCCGCGCGCCAGCGTGCGCACGCGCAGGATGTAGCGCTGCCGCTCGGTGACCGAGATCGCGCGGCGCGCGTCCAGCAGGTTGAAGGTATGCGAGGCTTTCAGCACCTGTTCGTAGGCGGGGAGCGCCAGCGGCACCGCAAGCAGCGCAGTGCAGGATGCCTCGTGCTCATCGAAATGCCGCAGCAGCATGGCCGTGTCGGCGTGCTCGAAGTTGTACTTCGATTGCTCGACTTCATTCTGGTGGAAGACGTCGCGGTAGGTCACGCGCCCGTGCGGGCCCTCGGTCCAGACGATGTCGAACACGCTCTCGACGTTCTGCAGGTACATCGCCAGCCGCTCGAGTCCATAGGTGATCTCGCCGCTCACCGGAGCGCAGTCGAGCCCGCCTACCTGCTGGAAGTAAGTGAACTGGCTGATCTCCATGCCGTTGAGCCACACCTCCCAGCCCAGGCCCCAGGCACCGAGCGTTGGCGACTCCCAGTTGTCCTCGACGAAGCGGATGTCGTTGACGAGCGGATCGAAGCCCACCGCGGCGAGGCTCCCCAGATACAGATTGATCATGTCCAACGGAGAAGGTTTGATCAGCACCTGGAACTGGTAGTAGTGCTGCAGCCGGAACGGATTGTCCCCGTACCGTCCATCGGTCGGGCGGCGCGAGGGTTGCACGTAGGCGGCGGCCCAGGGCTCGGGACCGATCGCGCGCAGGAAGGTCGCTGTGTGGAAGGTGCCGGCGCCGACTTCCATGTCGTAGGGCTGGAGGATCACGCAGCCCTGGGTGGACCAGTAGCGCTGCAGGGCGAAAATCAGCTCCTGGAATGTGCCGGGCCTGGCGCCGATCCTGCCGGTTTTCATGAAGCTTCTGACCCGCCCGAGGCGCTGTTGTGAAACTGGCGCGCGAGTATACAGAAGCTGTGGTGGTGGCCCATAAGGCGGCCGCGGTGCCCTGAGGATGACGCACAATAATGGGGCGTAGCGAAAATCCCTGCTCTATACTGGTGCATGCGTGCTCCCCGGCGAGCGCCGTGCGAGGTATAAGTAATTGTTTATAAATAGATTTGTTGCTCGAATGCCGATGGCACGCGCCCTGCAACGTGGTGGGGCCCGGTGCCCGCGAGTCATCCCAACGGAGGCGATATGAACCCGACCGAAGTCGTGAAGCTGATCAAGGAAAAGGAAGTGAAGTTTGCCGATCTGCGCTTCACGGATACACGCGGCAAAGAGCAGCACGTCACCGTGCCGTCGAGCTACGTGAACGCGGATTTCTTCGTCGAAGGCAAGATGTTCGACGGCTCCTCGATCGGCGGCTGGAAGGGCATCAACGAGTCGGACATGATCCTGCTGCCGGACGCCTCCACCGCGGTGCTCGATCCGTTCTTCGCCGATGCGACGGTCATCATCCGCTGCGACATCATCGAGCCGGCCACGATGCAGGGCTACGAGCGCGATCCGCGCTCGCTCGGCAAGCGTGCCGAGGCCTACCTGAAGTCGACCGGCATCGCCGACGGCGCGCTGTTTGGTCCGGAAAACGAATTCTTCATCTTCGACAGCGCGCGCTGGACCAACGACATGCACGGTTGCAGCTACTCGATCGATTCGGTGCAGGGCGCCTGGAATTCCAACACCGCGTACCCGGAAGGCAACATGGGCCATCGCCCCGGCGTCAAGGGCGGTTATTTCCCCGTGCCGCCGGTCGATGCCTACCAGGACATCCGCGCCGCGATGTGCAAGGCGCTCGAGGACATGGGCCTCAAGGTCGAAGTGCACCACCACGAAGTGGCGACCGGCGGCCAGTGCGAAATCGGCGTCGGCGCCGGGGGCCTGGTAAAAAAGGCCGATGAAGTGCAGATCCTGAAGTACTGCGTCCACAACGTCGCGCACCTGCACGGCAAGAGCGCGACCTTCATGCCCAAGCCCCTGGTCGGGGACAACGGCTCCGGCATGCACGTGCACCAGTCATTGCAGAAAGCCGGAACCGCGCTGTTCGCGGGCGACAAGTACGGCGGTCTGTCCGATACGGCTCTCTATTACATTGGCGGCATCATCAAGCACGCCAAGGCGATCAATGCCTTCACCAACCCGGGCACCAACAGCTACAAGCGCCTGGTGCCGGGCTTCGAAGCGCCGGTGATGCTGGCGTACTCGGCCCGCAACCGGAGCGCCTCGATCCGCATACCCTGGGTGTCGAACCCGAAGGCGCGTCGTATCGAAGTGCGTTTCCCGGATTCGGCGGCGAATCCCTACTTTGCTTTCGCGGCGATGATGATGGCCGGGCTCGATGGCATCCAGAACAAGATCCACCCGGGCGACCCGGCCGACAAGGATCTGTACGACCTGGAGCCCGAGGAGGCCAGGCATATCCCGCAGGTCTGCCACTCGCTGGACATGGCCCTTGAACATCTGGACAAGGACCGCGAGTTCCTCAAGCGCGGTGGCGTGTTCACCGATGATGTCATCGATGCCTATATCGGCCTCAAGAGCCAGGAAGTCGCACGCTTCCGCATGTCGACGCATCCGGTCGAGCTCGACATGTATTACAGCGTGTAGCGACATAAGACAGCCTGGTGCGGACGGGAAACGGGTGATGGTCATCACAGGACCGTCACCCGATTGTACGCCGGAGCGCAGGAGGACTATGCTGTCAGCCTGTGCGTATTCCATGGGTCATTTGGGCGTTAGTGGCGGTGACCACGGCGGTGGCGGTCACGGCCGGCGCCCCCGTGACTTATCGCTGGACCGATGCCGACGGAGTCCATTACTCCGACCAGCCGCATGCGGGGGCGGAAAAGATCTATCTCGGCCAGTCGCAGACCTACAGCAGCGCGAGCGCCGAGCGCACCGCGGTCGGGAGCGAGACGTCGCGCCGGGCGCGCAACGCCGACGACGGCCCGTTCCGCTACGAGAGCTGCGCGGTGGTGCAGCCGGCCCAGGACCAGGTGCTGCTCGACGTCGAATCGGCGACGGTCGCCGTACAGCTGCGCCCGACGAAGCGCGGCGGCGATCGCGTGGTGCTGAGTTTCGACGGCCAGGCGATGGAACCGACGAGCAGCGAGCAACAGGAATTCCAGATCACGCCCATCGAACGCGGCACGCATACCGTGGCCGCCACGATCCGCGACGCCGACGGCAAGAGCGTGTGCCAGTCGGCCGCCATCAGCTTTCACGTGCGCCAGCCCTCGGTGCTGGCGCCGCAGAACCCCAACAACCCCAAGCGCAAGCACTGAGGCTGCGCGCCGGGAGCGGCCGTGGCCGCTGAAGGGGCCATGGCTTCGCCGCTCGGGCACTTCGATGCCCGGGAAATGCTCGATGCCCTCTCCACCGGGCTCCTGGTACTCGACGCGCAGCTGTGCGTGGTCTACGCCAACGTCAGTGCGCAGGACCTGCTGGGCCTGAGCCTGCGCCAGACGCGCGGGCATCCGGTCAGCGAGCTGTTCGTCGCACCTCAGTCCATGGTGGAGTTGCTGCGCCGCGCGCTCGACAGTGGTGAGACCTGTGCCGGCCACGAATTCGCGCTGACACTGGCAGGGACGCTTCCGGACGCCGCCGCGCCTATCGTCGCCGATATAACGGCAACGCCGTTGGTGGGTCAGGTAACGGGCATGCACCTGCTGCTCGAGCTGGTCGATGCGCGGACCCGGCAGCGCATCACGCGCGAGACCGAGCTCCTCTCGCGCGTCGACGGCAGCCGGCTGATGGTGCGCCAGCTGGCGCACGAGATCAGGAATCCGCTCGGTGGCCTGCGGGGCGCGGCGCAACTGCTGGAGCGCGAACTGCACGACGTCGGGTTGAAGGAATATACCGCCGTCATCATCAACGAAGCCGACCGGCTGCGCACCCTGGTCGACACGATGCTCGGGCCCGCGGGCCCCCCGCGCAAGCAGACGCTCAGCGTGCACGAGCTGTGTGAATACGTGTACCAGCTGCTGCGCAGCGAAGCGCCGCCGGAAGTACTCATCGAGCGCGACTATGACCCCAGCGTGCCGGACGGGCGCTTCGACCGGAATGAAATCATCCAGGCGCTGCTCAACATAGGCCGCAATTCGCTGCAGGCGCTCGCGGGCCGCGGACGCGTGGTGCTGCGCACGCGGACGCTCTCGAACCATAACATCGGGACGGCGCGCCACCGCCTGGTGGTGTGCGTGCAGATCGAGGATGACGGGCCGGGCGTCCCCGCTGACCTGCACAAGACGCTGTTCTTTCCACTGGTCACCGGCAAGGCCGAGGGCACGGGCTTGGGGCTGTCGGTGGCGCAGGACATGGTGGCGCGGCACGGCGGCATCATTGAATTCGAAAGCCGTCCGGTACACACCGTGTTTTCAATACTGCTACCGCTGGAGGATGGCGCATGAGTGCAGAACCGCTGCGCGTCTGGCTGGTCGATGACGACGCTTCGATCCGCTGGGTGCTGGAACGCGCGCTGCGGAACGGGGGCATGCTGCCCACGGCCTTCGAGGCTGCGGAGCCGGTGCTCACGGCGCTCCGCACCGCCGCCCCCGACGTGTTGATCACCGACGTGCGCATGATGGGGCAATCGGGCATCGAGCTGCTCAAGCGCGTGCATGCGAGCCACCCCGAGCTGCCGGTGATCGTGATGACGGCGCATTCGGATCTCGGCACCACGGTGTCCGCTTACGAGAGCGGCGCCTTCGAGTACCTGCCCAAGCCCTTCGACATCGATCACGCCGTCGACCTGGTGCGGCGTGCCGCGCAGTCCGGGGCCCGTACCGCCAGCGGGGCCGGCACGCGTTCGGTGGCGATGCCGCCGCTCCTCGGGCGTGCACCCGCCATGCAACAGGTATTCCGCGCGATCGGGCGGCTGGCGAAGTCGAGCGTCAACGTGCTGGTCACGGGCGAGTCGGGCACCGGCAAGGAACTGGTCGCACGCGCGCTCCACGAACACAGTCCGCGCGCCGCCAAGCCCTTCATCGCGCTCAACACCTCGGCGATACCGGCGGAGCTGCTCGAGTCGGAATTGTTCGGGCACGAGAAAGGCTCGTTCACGGGCGCCGACAGCCTGCGGCGCGGCCGCTTCGAGCAGGCCGATGGCGGTTCGCTGTTCCTCGACGAGATCGGCGACATGTCGCCGCCACTGCAGACGCGGCTGCTGCGCGTGCTGGCCGAGGGCGAGTTCTATCGCGTCGGCGGACAGCAACCCATCAGGGTCGACGTGCGCGTCATCGCCGCCACGCACCAGGACCTCGAGGAGCGTTCGCGCCAGGGTAAATTCCGCGAGGACCTGTTCCATCGGCTCAACGTAATCCGCATCGAGCTGCCACCGCTCCGTGCGCGCCGCGAGGATATTCCGGACCTGCTGCGCCACTACCTGCAGGTGGCCGCGCAGGAACTGGGCGTCGAGCCCAAGACCCTGGTCGCGGGCGCGGTCGAAAAACTGGCCGCTTACGATTGGCCGGGTAACGTGCGCGAGCTGGTGAATTTCTGCCGTCGCGCGACGGTGCTCGCGCCCGGCAGCGAAATCCGTGTTGCCGACCTGCCCGCCGAGGTGAGCGGCACGGCGACAGCGGCTGCAGGCCACGCGGACTGGACGAACCTGCTCGCGGCCTGGGCAGAGCGGCGCGCGGCGCAACCTGGCAGCCAGCCGTTGCTGGACGACGCACTGCCGGATTTCGAGCGCACGTTGATCCGCGTGGCACTCAGGCACACGCAGGGCCACCGGCAGGAAGCGGCGCGGCTGCTCGGCTGGGGCCGCAATACGCTGACGCGCAAGCTCCGTGAGCTGGGCATGGACGATTCGGAGCCCGAAGCCTGAGTCGCCGCGCCCTGCACCGCCGCCGCTAGCGCACCCTCGGCGCGCCGAGGAGCCCCGTGGTGAACGCAGTGCCGAGCAGCGTGACCGCCATGCCCGCGACGACGCGCGGCGTGATCGCTTCCTGCAGGAACAGCGCGCCCCACAACACGCCGAAGACAGGAATCACGAAAGTGACCCCGGTAAGCGCCGTGGCGCTGATGCCGGCTATCAGGCGGTAATAGAGCAGGTAGGCGCAGCCCGTGCAGACAGTCGCCAGTACGCCCACGGCCAGCCAGTCGATCGGCGGCGGGGCTTGCGCGGGCCACAACCAGATGCCCACCGGCGCCACCATGATCGTCGAGGCCAGCATGCTGCCTGAGGCCGGCAGCATCGCCGGCTGGCCCGCGAAGTAATGCTTGCCAAAATGCGCGCCGCTCCCATAGCAGGCCGACGCGCCGAGCGTCGCCAGCACGGCCCAGCCCGTGCCGCCAGTGCTGAAATCGAAGTGGTCCCAGGCGAGCACCGTGACGCCGCTGAAGCCCAGCATCAGCCCCAGCAGGCGCGCGCGGCTCAGCGGATGGCGCCACCACAGCGCGTCGATGGCAACCGCGAACATCGGCACCGTCGCGCCGAGGATCGCGCAGAACCCGGCCTGGAGCCGCAGCATCGAGAATGCCAGCAGGCTGAAGGGCAGCGCCGAATTCATCGCGCCGAGCAGGAACAGCGCGGGGGCATTGCGGCGCAACAGCGGACGGACCGGCGCTCGCAGGAGCCACGGCAGGAAGAACAGTGCTGCGCCGGCCAGCCGCAGCGCCACCATCGGCAGTGGGCCGAAGCCAGGCGCGGCGACGCGCATGAACATGTACGAGGAGCCCCAGATTGCCGCCAGCAACAGAAAGCGCAGCAGGTCGGCCTGGGCCATGCCGGCGTCAGCCTGTCGGCGGTGGCGGTGCTGCGGGCGGCACGCTCCCTGCAGGAATGAACACCCACAGCAGGATGTAGAACAGCAGCCCAATGCCGAAGTACAGCACGCTGATGCAGAAGATCACGCGCCATGCCCAGGAGGGGAGTCCGGTGTGGGCACCGAGCCCGCCACAGACGCCGCCGATCACCTTGTCGGTGGCCGAGAGGCTCAGGCGGTGCAGAAAATTGCCGTGCGCGTAGCCCTGGCCGCCGCCCGCGTCGGCGCCCAGGGCGCGCGCCTTGGCCTGCGCGTATTCCGCGTCGCTCAGCGCGCCGCTTGCGTGGAGCGAGCGGAGACGTTCGAGTTCATCACTGACGCTCATGTTGATCACCTCTTCAGTGTGCCAACCAGTTCCCGTACGTTCGACATAGCCGCTTCGGCCAGCCCGGCGGCGATGCCCTGGTTGATCGCGCGGCAGACCAGCGGTTCGTAAAACAGCGCGGTGCCGACGCCCACCAGGCTGGCGCCGGCAATGATGAATTCCAGTGCATCCGCGGCATTGGTGATGCCGCCCTGCCCGATGATCGGGATCCGGTGCGGGCCGGCAACCTCATACACTTCGCGCACTTTCAGCAGGGCGATGGGCTTGATGGCCGGGCCCGACAGCCCGCCCTGGATGTTGCCCAGCACGGGAGCGCGGGTACGCGCGTCGATCGCCATGCCGGTCACGGTGTTGATCACGGCGAAGGCGTCAGTGCCCGCCTCGATGCAGCGGCGGGCGTTTTCGCGGATGTCGGTCTGGTTCGGCGACAGCTTGGTGATCAGCGGCTTCCTGGTCACGGCGCGGCAGGCAGCCACCACGCGCGCCGACATCTCCGGTACATTGCCGAACTGCACGCCGCCTTCCTTGACGTTGGGGCAGGAAATGTTGATTTCGATGGCATCGATCGGCGAATCATCGAACCGTCGCGTGACCTCGACGTATTCCTCGATGGTCGAGCCGCAGGCGTTGGCGAAGAAGCGCGTCTCGCTGAAATCAAGCGTCGGCAGGATGTCGCGGACCACCGCGTCGACGCCGGGGTTCTGCAGGCCGATGGCGTTGAGCATGCCCTGGTACGTTTCCGCGATGCGGTGCGGCGGGTTGCCGAGTCGTGCCTTGCCGGTCGTGCCCTTGAGGACGATGGCGCCGACCTCGCGGTTCGAGAAACCCACGACGCGCGTGTATTCCTCGCCGAACCCCACGCAGCCCGAAAGCAGCACGATCGGCGAACTCAATTCCAGGCCGCACAAGCGCGTGGCCAGCGACGCGGCAGGCGCGGTGCTCTCGGGCGTGGCGGGCGCGGCGGTCATGGCCGGCAATTATCGCCTGAATTACCCTCATGTTTGAGGTGATTCTGTACCAGCCGGAGATTCCGCCGAACACCGGCAACATCATCCGGCTGTGCGCCAACACCGGCTCGCGACTGCACCTGGTCGAACCGCTCGGTTTCAGCCTCGAGCAGCGCGAACTGCGCCGGGCCGGGCTCGATTACGCCGACCTGGCCACCGTGCGCGTACATCGCACCCTGGAAGCCTGCCTGGAATCGCTCGCGGGCGCGCCGCTGTACGCGGTGGAAACCGGGGGCGGACGGCGCTACAGCGCGGCGCTGTTCCAGCGCGGCGATGCCCTGCTGTTCGGTCCTGAAACACGCGGCCTCCCGCCCGCGGTACTGGCCGGAATCGCCACCGGAAACATCCTCGGCATTCCCATGCTCGAGGGCAACCGCAGCCTGAACCTGTCCAACGCCGTGGCCCTGGTCGTCTACGAGGCCTGGCGCCAGCTCGGCTTTGGGGGCAGCAACGCAGCCATCCCCGAAGAGTGAACAGGCCTAGTCGAACTCCGGCTTGATCGGCCGCATCATCAGCCCGCGCACCACCTGGTCGGCGCTCATGCCGTCATAAAGAACGGCGTGGATGCCGGCACAGATCGGCATCGTGACGCGTTCGCGCTCGGCAACCCGCTGCAGTGCGCGCGCGGCCTTGTAGCCTTCGACCACCTGCCCGATCTCGCCGAGCGCGGCTTCGCTCCCGAGGCCCTTGGCCAGCAGCAGGCCGAAGCGGCGATTGCGCGATTGGTCATCGGTGCAGGTGAGCACCAGGTCGCCGAGGCCCGCCAGTCCCATGAAGGTCTCGCGCTGCGCGCCGAGGGCGACGCCGAGGCGGGTCATCTCGACCAGGCCGCGGGTGATCAGGGCGATGCGCGAGTTGGCGCCGAAGCCCAGACCGTCGGAAAGCCCGGCGCCAATCGCCAGCACGTTCTTGACGGCGCCGCCAACTTCGACGCCGACGATGTCCGTGGAGGTGTAGGCGCGGAAGTTCGGCGACGAGAAATCATGCGCGAGCTGCTCGGCATAGTCGGCGTCGCGCGAGGCGATGGTCATCGCGGTCGGGAGTCCCGCGCCCACTTCGCGCGCGAAGGTCGGCCCGGACAGCACCGCGGTAAGCCGCCCCGTTCCCAGCACCTCGCGCGCCACCTGGTCCGGGAGCCGCCCGGTGCTGATCTCGAAGCCCTTGGTGGCCCAGCACAACCGCTGCCCCGGGGTAAGCCGGTCGTGAATCGCCGTCAGCAGTTCGCGGAACGCGTGGCTCGGCACCACCACCAGCACGTCGTCAGCCCCTTCCATCGCGCTCGCCATGTCGGTCGCGACTTCCAGGCTGTCGGGGAACGCGGCATCGGGCAGGTAGCGCTGGTTGCGGCGCGCGCTGGCCATCGCCGCGCACAACTGCGGCGCGCGGCCCCACAGGCGCACGACGTTGCCGGCGCGCGCGCACTGAATCGCCAGTGCCGTGCCCCAGGAACCGGCGCCCAGCACCGCGATCTGCGATGGCGGCGCGAGCAGCGTCACTTCAGTTCGTAGCGGCGCTGGCCGGATCGGGATTGTTGGCGGCGAACAGTGCCTCGAAGTTCACGGGCGGCAGCAGCAGCTGTGGAAAACCGCCCTGGCTCACCAGCTGCGAGACCACCGCGCGCACATACGGAAACAGCACGCCGGGGCAGACCACGCCGGCTGCGC
Source organism: Gammaproteobacteria bacterium (assembly GCA_025357915.1). Classification (GTDB taxonomy): domain Bacteria; phylum Pseudomonadota; class Gammaproteobacteria; order Steroidobacterales; family Steroidobacteraceae; genus FEN-1191. The sequence goes on along the minus strand of JANYLH010000086.1, from coordinate 20,027 downwards.
GCCGGAAGTCGCCTTCCGACAGGTTCTGCATGACGAAGGCGCCGGCCTGCTTGACCTCGACCAGAAACGCGGTCTGCTCGCCGAGCTTCGCCGATACCGTCACCGTCAGCACCACTTCGCGCAGGTCGCCTTCAATGACGTTGACGGAGGTGTTCAGGTCGAGCCCGATCTGCGGGTTCCAGTCGGCGGTCACGCGCGGGCCCTGCGGGGCTTCGAATGAGCAGTCCTTCAGGTACACGGCCTGGAGCGCGAGCTGCGCGCCGGCGGCGGCGCCCGTGTCGGTGGCGGGCGGTGGTGATTCGATAGTCATCGCTGGTCTTCCTTTGGTTCTTGGTTTGTATCAGTAAAAAAATAATCCGCGCGGCTAGGCCCCGCCCAGCAACGAGTCGAGCTCGCCCGCCTGGTCGAGCTCGGCCAGTTCGTCGGAGCCGCCGATGTGCCGCATGCCGATGAAGATCTGTGGCACCGTGCGCCGGCCGCTGCGCTGGATCATCTGCTCGCGCAGGTCCGGCCGCCCTTCGATGCTGATCTCGGTAAACGCGGCGCCCTTGCGACGCAACAGCGCCCGGGCCCGCTCGCAATAACCGCACCAGGAAGTGGCGTACATTTCAATCGTGGGCGCGGCCATGGGCGGCACGGTACGGGGCGTGGGAGCCGGCGCGAGCCAGGCTATTCGCGCGCAACCGGAAGCTGCTCGGCACGCCAGGCACGAAGCCCCCCGCGGAGGTTGGCCACCTTGCCGAAACCCTGTTGCGCCAGCTGCCGCATGGCGGCGCCGGCGGTGGAGCCCTGTTCGCAATAGACGATGACCGGTTTGTCCTTGAAGCGTTTGAGGCTCTCGGAGTTTCCGGCGAGCTGCCCAGCCGGTACGTTGCGCGCCCCGCGGATATGGCCGGCCGCGAACTCCTCGGCGCTGCGCACGTCGAGAAGCGCTGCGCCCTGGTTCATCATGCGTACGGCATCCTGCGGGCCGATCGCGCCGACGCCCCGGGCACGCTCGCGCAGCTCATACACCAGCACGGCGAGGGCGGAGGCGAGTGCGAACAGGGTCAGGGCCTGGTGGCGGAGGGCGTATTCGAGCAGCTGTTGCATGGTCTGGCTAGGGTCCTTTGGCACCTGCAGTGAGGCTGCAGGCTAGTGGCTCACCGCAGGCGGTCCGGGGCACAGCCAGCAAGTGGCCGCGCATTATAGCCCCGCTGCGTTAGACTTTTCCGCATGGCACCCGCTCGAGCGCTGATTTGCACGGCCGCAAGGCCCGGCCTGCTGGCCCTGCTGGTCCTCGCGGGCCTGCCGGCAACGCCCGGGCTGGCGGGCGCGGCCACCGCCGGCCAGACGCAGGCGCAGCTGCGGGCGCTGAAAGAGCGCATCGAGCGGGTCAGCCGCGACGTCAGCCGTGACGCCGTCGAGCGCGACCGGCTGGCGCGGAACCTCCGCAACGCCGAACTGGCGGTGTCGGCGACGCGTTCGAACCTGGAATCGCTCCATGTGCAGGAGATGGAACACAGCCAGAGGCGCGCGGCGCTGGCCGCGGAGCGCGCGCGGGTGAGCGCGGCGCTGGCGAGCGAGCGTGCCAGCCTCGGTTCGCAGCTGCGGGTGGCCTACCGGATCGGCCGCCACGAACCGCTCCAGCTGCTGCTCAACCAGCGCAATCCGGCGGCGGCGTCCCGCCTGTACGCCTGGTACGGCTACTTCGGCCGCGCCCGCGCCGTACAGATCGCAGGCATCGAGCGGCAGGTGCAGCAGATCGACGCGCTCGACAGCGCGGTCGCGGTGCAGGAGCGCTCGCTCGCGCAGCTGCGCTCCGCCCGCCAGCAGCGGCTGGCGCAACTCGAGGGGGGGCTGGCACAGCGGCAGGGCGCTTTGAGCAGCCTGCAGGTCGAGGCGCGTTCGCGCTCCGCGAGCCTGGCGCGGCTCCGTGCCCAGCAGGCCGACCTCGAGCGGCTGCTGCGCGAACTGGCGCGGGCTGCGCCGCCGCGCGCGAGCGCCGGCGACGGCAGTGACTTTGGCCGGTTGCGCGGCCGGCTGGACTGGCCGGTCGCCGGGCGGGTCGTGGCCAGTTATGGGGACACGCGCGCCAGCGGCGTCGACTGGGACGGCATGGTGCTGGCGACGGAGCATGCGGCGCCGGTGCGGGCGGTCGCAGCCGGGCGCGTGATCTACGCCGACTGGTTGCCGGGACTCGGGCTGCTCGCCATCGTTGATCATGGCGCCGGGTACCTCACTCTTTACGGTTACAACGACCAGTTGCGCAAGTCCGCGGGCGAGGCGGTCGGCGCCGGCGAGGTCATCGCCGCGGCCGGCGATACCGGCGGCCGCCCCCAGCCGCAGCTCTATTTCGAGATCCGCCGCGGCGGCAAGCCGATCGATCCGCGCCCCTGGTTCCGCCAGCGCCGCCCTTAGGGAAGCACTTGCCAGCTCGCGCCCGCGCCTGAGAACTGCGTCACGGTTCCTGCGGCGCGCGCTGCATGTGAATCAGCGCGTCGTTTAACTAAAGCGCGAACCGGTTCAAGGCCCCGGGACGCGTTTTCCCCGATGCTTGCCGGCGATACAAACCCATGCTTCCCGTAACTACGCCAGCCACGAGCCACCAGGGCGGGTCCGAATTCGAGACCTACACCCAGCTGATGCGCGCACTGTTGCCGCGCATGACCGGCTTGTCGATCTTTGACGCCCGGAGCGAAGTCATCTGGTCGAACGACATGGTGGCGGACGCCGCGCTGGCGCGACTGGTGGGCGAATCGATGCGCACGGCCGCCGAGCAACCCGGCGTGCCCGGCGTGTGGATCACGGATGGCGAACCCATCTATATATTCTGGCTGTGGCGTCCGGGCACGAAAGCGCCGATGGCGCCGTTTGCCGCGGTGCTGGTGCGCTGCAAGGCGGGACAACAGAGCGAACAGCGCACGCTGGCTTTCGTGTATGCGATCGTGCGGCCGGCGCTGGAGATCCTCACGCGCGAATTGCTGAACCGCGAACAGATCCTCAGCCTCAGCGGTTCGCTGGCCGAGCAGGACCAGGATCTGGACATGCTGCTGTCCGTCAGTGGCGATGACGCTGCCGGCGAAGAAGGCGGAGGCGACGAACTCAAGGCCGTGCTGCGGGCGGCGGTCGAGCACATCCAGGGTGGCGCCGCGGCGATCATCGTGCCCGAGAAGGGCCTGGTGCTGGTGCGCCAGGATGCCGCACATGCGATCGAGGCGAGCATCGTGGCCCGTGCCCACCGGCACCTGATGTCGACCGCGCAGCTGCGGAGCGAGGCGGTCATCGTCAACAACATCCGCTTGCAGGGCAGCGGCGATGACCAGGCCTACCGGCTGCTGTCCTGCGCCATCAAGCGCGCGGACGGCCGCGCGATCGGCGTACTGGCGCTGTTCCGGCCGCTGTCGATGAGCGAATTCACGCCGCGCCAGGCGCGGCTCGTTGAACTTCTGTCACGGCGCGTGGGCACGGTCATCGCCGCCAGTTTCGATGCCCTCACGGGGTTGCTGAACCGCCCGGCCTTTGAACAGCGTGTACACAGCACACTGCGACAGCACAGCAGCGTACAGCGCTGGTGGAGTGCGCTCGCGGTCGATACCAACCGCATGCACGTCATCAACGACAGTTACGGCATGCACGTCGGCGACAAGGTGATCGCGCAGCTCGGCGACCTGCTGCGCAAGCGCCTGCCGCCCGGCGCCATCGCGGCGCGAATTTCCGGCGACCGCTTCGCGGTGCTCCTGCCCGTCGGACTCGACGACGCGGCGCGCTTCGCCGAGTCGCTCCGCCAGGGCGCCGAACGGCTCGGTGCCACGATTGGCGATGGCACCCTGGTGGTTTCGATCAGCGTCGGCGTGGCCGCGGTCGAGCCGCGCGCGCAGGAATTCACGCACGCCTTCGCTGCGGCCGAGACCGCCTGCAAGGCCGCCAACGATCGCGGCCGCAACCGCGTCGAGATGTTCCAGGAAGCCGACGAGAGCATCATCCGCCGCTTCACCGACATCAACGTCATCACCGACCTGCGCGCGGCGATTACCGAGGGACGGCTGCGGCTGAACGCGCAACTGCTGCTGCCGCTCGGCTCGACGCACCACCAGCCGCACTTCGAGCTGCTGCTGCGCATGCGCGGCATCGATGGCGAGACGATCGGGCCCGATCACTTCATGTCGGCCGCGCACCGCTACCAGCTCATGCCGGAGATCGACCGCTGGGTGGTCTGCGAGGCGCTGCGCCTGCTGCGGCCACACAGCGAGCTGCTGGCCACGAGCCCGGTGGTATTCACGATCAACTGTTCCGGCCAGTCGCTCAAGGACGGCGCGTTCACCGAGTTTCTCACTGAGCAGATCGCCGCCAGCGGCCTCAATCCGGAGGCGCTGTGCTTCGAGCTCACCGAGAGCGCGGCCATCGGCAATCTCGGTCACGCCGAGGTACTGATGCGGCGCCTGCGCAAGCTCGGCTGCGGCATCGCGCTCGATGACTTCGGCACCGGCCTCAGCTCGCTCGCCTACCTGCGCTCGCTGCCGATCTCCATGCTGAAGATCGACGGCAGTTTCGTGCGTGACGTGCTCAAGGACGTAAAGGCTGAGTCGACCATCCAGGCGATCGCGCAGCTGGCGCGTGCCATGTCGCTGATCACCGTGGCCGAATACGTCGAGACCGAAGAGATCCGCCATCGCATCGCCCAGCTCGGTGTCGACTATGCCCAGGGCTTCGCCATTGGCCGGCCGGTGCCGATCGACGACGTGCTCGAGCAGCTGCCGCTGTACGCGGCGGTGGCCAACGGTACGGTGGAAAACGTCGTTCTCAGCGAGGCGCCGCCGACCGCACAGGCCGTGTAGTATTCGCAGCGCATGAACCTGCTGCGAAACAAGCCCGGATGGCGCCTGTGGCTGGCCACGGGGTCGGGCGCGCTGCTCGGCTTCGCGCTGGCGGTCAACGGCGGCGCACTGGCCCACCGCCTCCAGAATTACTAGCCCGGCTCCGATGACGACGCTGCAGTTTCTCGCCGATGTGGTTCTGCACCTCGATCACCATCTGGTCGAGCTGCTGGCGCGCTACGACCTATGGATCTACGCGCTGCTGTTTGCGGTCATCTTCTGCGAGACCGGCCTGGTGGTCACGCCGTTCCTGCCGGGCGATTCCCTGCTGTTCGGCACCGGCGCGCTGGCCGCCGTCGACACCAGCGGCACGCTCCACCTGTCCTGGCTCCTGCTGCTGCTCGGCGCCGCCGCGATCGCCGGCAACAGCCTCAATTACTGGATCGGCTGGCGCATCGGGCGACGTGCCTTCGACGGCCGCAGCCGGCTGTTCCGCCTCGAGTACCTGCGGCGCGCGGAGGAATTCTTCCTGCGGCACGGGGGCCTGGCGATCGTGTTGTCGCGCTTCATGCCGATCGTGCGCACCTTCACGCCGTTTGTCGCCGGCATCGGCCGCATGCCGCCGGCGCGCTACCAGCTCTTCAACATCGTGGGCGGCAGCGCCTGGGTCACGCTCTTCTTGTGCGGCGGATTCCTGTTTGGCAATCTTCCGGTCGTGAAGAACAACTTTGGCCTGGTGACGCTGATGATCATCGCGGTTTCGCTGGCGCCGATCCTCTGGGTGCTGTGGCGTGAGGGCGGCGCCGGCGGCAAGGGTGGCCGGCATGGCTGAGCGGACGCGCGGCTACGCCCACCGTATCGACGTGCGGGCGCCGGTCGAGATGGTGTGGCGCGGGCTGGTCGAGCCGCAGTTGCTCTCGCTCTGGTACGGGCCGGGCGCGCGCGTCAGCCCGAAGTCCGGCGGCAGCTACTATGTGCGCGCCGACCGGGATCTCGAGCGCGAGGCGCACATCGACGTGTTCGAGCCAGCGCGCCGCCTGCGGCTGATCTACATGCCGCCGCGCGACCTGCCGGCCAGCGACGCCGTGATGATCGATGATTTCATTCTCGACACCGAACAGGATCTGGCCGTGCTGCGGCTGCTGGGCTCCGGATTCCCCATGGATGAGAGCTGGGATCCGTACTACCAGCGGTTGCGCGGCGGCTGGGCCCAGGCACTGGCGCGCTTGAAAGTGCTGGCCGAGAAGCAGGCGAAGGACCAGGCGAAGGACCAGGCGAAGAGCGCATGAGCCGCTTCATCCTGCGGGCCGCGGTGGCAGCGCTGGGGCTGTGGCTCGCGAGCCAGTGGGTCGACGGGTTCCACTTCGCCGACCAGAACACGCTGATCATTGCGGCCGTGCTGCTGGGCGTGGTCAACGCGCTGGTGCGCCCCCTGGTGCTGCTGCTGACGCTCCCGCTCACGCTCGCGAGCCTCGGGCTGTTCGTGTTCGTGGTCAACGCCGGCATGCTGGCACTGGTGGCGCGGGTCCTGCCCGGCTTCACGCTCAGCGGTTTTCGCGCGGCTTTCCTCGGCGCGATCGTGGTGGGCCTGGCCGGCTGGGTCGGCTCCTGGTTCATCGGCCCGCGTCCGCGCGTCGCCGTCGTGATCCAGCGCGGGCCGCCGGATCCGCCGCCCGGCCAGTGAGCGCGCGCTAGGTCCGCAGCCGCGCTGCCCAGCGATACAGCAGGAACGTAACCAGCGCGAACACGCCGCCGCCGATCAGTTCGGCGGGGCGGCCGGCGAAGGCATCGCCAACCAGCGCCAGCGGATAGTCCTTGCCCGAGAAGGCCACGAACGCGGCAATCACCACGCCGACCAGGCCTTCGCCGACGATCATCCCCGAGGCGAGCAACACGCCGAGTTGCTTGGTGGCCGCGGCCCGCGGCCCGCGCTCGGCGCGACGGTCGAAATACCAGCCGACGATCGCACCGGCCACGACCATGAGCGTGCTCTGCGTCGGCAGGTAGATGCCGAGGCCGACCGCGAGCGGGGACAGATGCGCGGATTTCGTCACGCGCCGCAGCGTCTCGTCGGCAGCGATGACGAGTACGCCGACCAGGGCCCCGATCTTGATCAGACTCCAGTCGACGTTGTTCTGGATCACGCCCTGCGCCAGCGCCGAAATCAACCCGGCCTGCGGCGCCGGCAGCGGGTGTTCGCGCACCGGACCCGGCGCACCGGCGAAACCGTAGGCGTGGTTGAGCAGGTCAAGGATCGGCGGAATGATCGCCGCTCCGGCGATGACGCCGATCACCAGCGCGACCTGCTGCTTCCACGGCGTGGCATCAACGAGCTGGCCGGTCTTGAGATCCTGCAGATTGTTGTTGGCGATGGTCGCCACCGCGAACACCACGGCGGTGACGAACAGCGCGTAGGCCACCAGCGACTTCTGGCCGCTGGCCGGTACGCCGGCGCGCACGCCCAGCACCAGCAGCAGCGCCGCGCCGATCACCACCAGGATGCCGATGCCGGAGAGCGGGCTGTTCGACGAGCCGATGAGGCCCGCCATGTAGCCGCAGACCGCGGAGACGAAGAAGCTCATGACCGCGATGTACAACAGGCCGCCGGCCACCAGCACCAGCATGTGATCGCCCAGGCCGCTGGTGGTGCTGAAGTCAGCGAGCAACCAGCCAATCGGCGCCATGCACACGAGCGAGATCAGCGCCACCCAGCCAATCGGAATATCCTGTTCGGTGCGCGGCAACAGCGCAGCGTTTCCGGCTGCGCGCGCGCGCGAGGCGGCCATCGCCGAGCGGAGTCCGGCGGCGACCGGCTTGATGAGCTTCGCCAGCGTCCACACCGCCGCCACGCCGATGGTGCCGGCGCCGACGAAACGCACCTGGTGGCTCCAGGTGGCCTGCGCCAGGTGTGCAATCGAGTCGGTTCCCGCCGTCGCCAGCGCCGAGAAATGCGGTACGCCCCAGGCCCAGCCGATCAGCGCACCCACGAACATGGCGATGCCGACCCAGAGCCCGACCAGGTGTCCCACCGCGAACAGCGCGAAGGAGAGGAAGAAATCAAAACCGCTGACGCCGCGCTCGCCGACGCGGAAGTAACGCACCACGTCGCTGGCGAACACGCGTGTCGCCACGATCACCGCGAAGGTGGCGGATACCACCGAGCCCCACACTACCGCGCGCAAGCCGTCGCTGCTTTCCTCGACCGCCTGCGCGTCGGCATGCTCGCCACCGCCGACCTTGAGCACTTCCGCGCAGGCGACGCCTTCCGGATACGGCAGGTCCGACTGCGTGACCAGCGCGCGACGCAATGGAATCGAATACATGACACCGAGGATTCCCCCCAGTGCACAGATCGCGCACGACACCCAGTAAGGGAAACCCGTCCACCAGCCGATCATGACCAGGCCCGGCAGCACGAAAATGATCGAGGAGAGCGTGCCGGCTGCCGAGGCGACCGTCTGCACGATGTTGTTCTCCTGGACGGTCATGCCTTTAAAGCCGCGCAGCACCGCCATGGAGATCACCGCCGCCGGGATCGAGGTGGCGAAAGTAAGCCCGGCCTTGAGGCCGAAGTAGACGTTGGCCGCGGTGAACAGCACCGTGATGAGTACGCCGAGGATCAGGCCGCGAACCGTGAGCTCGGCGCGCGCGATGGGTGGCACGGCGGTGGAACTGGCCATCATTCATCCCCCGCGGCTTTTTTAGCCTTGGCGCGGCTGCGCGCCATCAGGCGCGCCATGAGAATGCCGCCTTCATAGAGCAGGTACATGGGCACCGCCATGACGGTCTGCGAGATGGCGTCGGGCGGCGTGAGGATCGCGGCGATGATGAACACCGCGATCAGCACGTAGCCACGGATCTGGGTCAGCTTCTCGAGTGGCACGATTCCCATCATCACCAGCAGCACGACCGCGACCGGCACCTCGAAGGCGATGCCGAAGGAAAACATCAGCATCAACACGAATTCCATGTACATGGAAATGTCGGCCATCATCTGCACGCCGTGCGGAGTCGTGCTGACAAAGAAACTGAAGATCAATGGAAAGACGATGAAATAGGCAAAAGACACGCCGACGTAGAACAGGATCACCGCCGAGCACAACAGCGGGACCGCGAAGCCTTTTTCGTGGCGGTAGAGCCCGGGCGCGACGAACGCCCACAGCTCATAGAGTATGTACGGCATCGTCAGCACCAGCGCGGCGACGAAGGCCAGCTTGAGCGGCGTGGTAAAGGGCGCGGTGATGCTGGTGGAGATCAGCATGCTGTGGGCGGGGAGCTGCAGCAGCAGCGGGTGCGAGAGCCATTCGAACAGCTGGTTCGAATAGAAGGCGCAGGGGATGAACACCAGGATCACCGCGATGAAGGCACGCATCAATCGCGTACGCAGCTCGAGCAGGTGCGAGATCAGCGTGCCCTCGAGAAGCGGTTCACTCTCGCCGGTCATGCGGCGCGATGTCGGGCGTTGGTGCAGCCGTTGGTGCGGGCGGAGTGGCGGCGTGCGGTGGCGGCGCCGCGGGCGGCGGCGCTGCCGGGTGCGGCGGCGGGTTCAGGTCCACCTTGAGGCCGTCGGCTTCCGACTCCAGCTGATCGCGGAACTGCCGGGCCATGGCGCGTGCGCGTCCGGCCCAGCGGCCGATGGTGCGCGCCACCTGCGGGAGCTTGTCGGGGCCCAGCACCACCAGCGCCAGTCCCAGGATCAGCAGGACCTCCGAGAAGCCAATGTCGAACATCGCGAGCGGCGGCGCGCCTAGGCGCGCGGATCGTCCCGGCGCGGCGCACTGGCAGCGGGAGTGGCTTCGGGGAATTCGGCATCCTTGCCCGTTGCCGGCAGCTGCTTCTGCGCGAGCTGCTCTTCGTGATCGCCGTCGTTCATTGATTTCTTGAAGCCGCGGACCGCGGCGCCCAGGTCGGAGCCGATGGTGCGGAGCTTCTTGGTGCCGAAGACCAGCAGTACGACCACCAGAATGATCAGCAGGTGACGGGGTGAAAACAGATCCATAGCGTCCTCCGGGACCGGGTCCTGAATGTCTGACCCTCAATAATAGGCGAACTCGGACCCAAGCCGTAGCCGCCGTCCGGACTCTGCCGCGCGCGTCACGCTTTTGGGCTCGATTCCAGCCAGAAGGTCACCGGACCGTCGTTGGTCGAGGACACCTCCATGTGGGCGCCAAACTCGCCGGCGGCCACGTCCGGGAGGGCCGAGCGGGCCGCGGCCAGGAGCTGCGCGAACAACTCCCGCGCCCGCTGTGGCTCGGCCGCGGTCGAAAAACCCGGCCGGGTGCCCGAGGAGGTGTCGGCAGCCAGGGTGAACTGGGGCACCAGCAGCAGGCCCCCGCCGGTGTCGCGGAGCGAGCGGTTCATGCGTCCGGCGTCGTCCGCAAACACGCGGTAGTGCATGAGTTTCTCAAGGAGTCGCTCGGCCTCCGGCGGGCCGTCGGCACGTTCAACGCCGATCAGGGCCAGAAGCCCGGCGCCGATCGTTCCGCAGACACGGCCTTCGACCGTGACTCGTGCAGTGGTGACGCGTTGAATGAGGGCAATCATGCAGTGGCAAATCGGCTGGTGAATCCGTACACTTTGCCGCCATTTTACGGCGCAGCACGCCGGCTTTGTCGCGGAGTCCGATTATGCCTTCGATGTCGAATCAGTGGGTCAAGCTCGCGGCTATCGCGCTGGTCGCTGTGGCGCTGGCCGGTACGGCCCGGGCCGCCGGCGATGCGCAGCGCGGCAAGCAGATCGGCTATACCTGCCTCGGCTGCCACGGCATCGAGAACTACAAGAACGTCTATCCGACCTACAGCGTGCCCAAGCTCGTCGGCCAGCACCCCGAATACATCGTCGCGGCGCTCCAGAGCTACCGCGGCAAGCAGCGCTCGCACGGCACCATGTACGCCCAGTCCAGTTCGCTCAGCGACCAGGACATGGAGGACGTCGCCGCCTACCTTGCGGGCGTTGTGCTGCCGGCCGGCGCGGCACCAACGGGCACTGCCCCGGCCAAGGTCACCGAGTTGTGTTCCGCCTGCCACGGGGCCAATGGCGTCGGCATTGTCGGCATCTATCCCACGCTCGCCGGCCAGCACGCGGACTACCTCGCGCGCGCGCTGGTTGAATACCAGAAGGGCGATCGCAAGAACCCGATCATGGGGTCGTTCGCCAGCCAGCTCTCGGCTGCTGATATCAAGGCGATCGCCGATTACTACGGCGCGCAGCGTCCCGTGCTCAAGACGGTGTTGCGCCCCAACTGGCTCTGACCGCCCGGCGCGCAGGCGCCGCTGCTACCCGCCCAGCTTCGCCTGGAGAAACTGCGCGATCACGCGTTGTGCCGCCGCCTGCGCGGCTTCGCCCGCCAGCGTATCGCCGGACTCGCGCGGCGCGATGAACCAGCTGTCCACGCCCGCGCCGCGCAGCCGCCACAGGAGCTGTTCGGCCGAGCCGGCGTCGAGCGGCGGTCTTTCCAGGCCCCGCACCAGCAATACCGGTGAGCGGACCGGCGCGACCTGCGCGCTCGTGGCGGGGCCATCGATGTCCACGGCGGCGCGCAGGCGATCGCCATAGACGCCCAGCAGCGTGAGCGCGAGCGTGCCGCTGCTGCCACGCCCCTGCACCGCCACGCGGTCGCGCCGCAGGTCCGGCTGCGCGCCGATCCAGGCCAGCAAGGCGCCCATGTCGAGTGCGCCGGCATCGCCCGCGCGCAACTGCGGGGCGATGACCGCCAACCCGAGTTCGCTGACGCAATACTGCACGAAGGGATCGAGCTGCGGCCGCGAGTGCGTGCCGGCATCGCCGAGCATGATGAACACCGGCCAGGGGCCGCTGGTGCGCGGGCGGTAAACCAGCGCGGTGAGCACCCGCGCGCGGCCGCCCACCCGATCCCAGGTCGGAAAGCGCACGGTCTGCGCCGCGGCCAGCTGTGCGGCGCTGAATTCACCGAGCCTGCTGTCGCTCCAGCGCGCGCCGGTGCCGGCGGCGACGTCGTAGACGTACACGTCGCGCGGCGCGGCGCTGGCGGCGAGCTCGATGGCGAGGCGCGTGCCGGTGCGATCGAAGCGCAGCGCGTTCACCACGCCGGCCGGCAAGCCCGCCAGGTTCGTGAGCCGAGCGCTCTGCCGGTCGAACAGCCCGACGCGGCTGTAGCCGTATTCATTCCAGCTGATCGCCACCAACCGGTTCCCGGCGCCGAGGTCGAAATGGTCGACCTCCATGCCGGGTGCGGTCGCCACGGTTTCCAGTTTGTCCGCGTAAAAATCCACGTAACGCAGCTGCGCATGATCGCTGTCGCGATCGCTGATGAAGTAGAGTCCGCGGCCGTCGCTGGTCAGACGCGCCTCGCCGATGTGGCCATAGCCTGGCGAGCGTTCGCCCGGCGCATCGACACGGCGCAGCGCACCGGTGTCGACATCCACCAGCAACAGCTCGTCGCCGGCCCCGGAAACGGTGTGGCGCACCAGCAGCGAGCGGTCGGCGCTGGTCCAACCCAGCACCTGCCAGGCATTGGCGCTGCCCGGGGCCACCAGGCGCGGCCCGGCGGAACTCGTGGTGTCAAGCACGTAGAGATCAGAGTTCTGCCCATCGCGCAGCGTCGCATTGAAGGCGAGCTGCCGGCCATCGTGTGCCCACGCCGGCGGGCCCGGCCGCGCCGCGGCACTCACCAGGCGTCGCGCCTGGGCACCGCTCAGTGAGCGAAGATTCAGCGCTGCTCCGTCCGGATCCGCCTCGTCGCCCAGATAGGCGATCGAGTCATTGTGGAAGGGTTGCGTCACGGCCGAGCGCAGTACACCACCGGGGATGCCCACCGGCTGCGGTGGCGGCAAGGCGCTGCCCAGCCGCAGCAACTGGTCCTGCCCGCCCTGCCGCTCTGCCAGCAGCACAGTACCGTCGCTCAGCCAGTCGAGGAGCCGTGTTTCGCTGCCGCCGCGGTAACGCTGGAGGCCGGCCGTGACCTGCGGGCTGGCTGCCGGCACGCCGTCCTGCACGATGCCGTCCACTACATTGCGTGCGGCCCAGGCGGGCGCAAGCGCGGCCGCCAATGCAAAGGCGAGCGTGAGCGCCAGGGCGCGAGCATCGTTCGGTCGGCGCATCTTTGCTATCGTTCCTCGCGTGAAGTCCCGGGTATTGTGCCCGCGGTGGCGTGTAAGGCAACCCATGCAGTCAAGTTCCGCCGCCGCGCTGCGCGCCAGGGCGCTCCAGCTCGGGGTGACACTCGATGAAGACTCGGCGGCGCTCCTGCTGCGGTTGCTCGATGAACTCGAACAATGGAACCGCGCCTATAGCCTCACGGCCATCACCACGCGCGAGGCGATGATCGCGGGCCATCTGCTCGACAGCCTGGCCGCGAGCGGCGATCTGGTGGGCGCGCGTATCGCGGACATTGGCACCGGCGCGGGCTTTCCCGGACTCCCGCTCGCGATCGTGCACCGGGAACGGGCGTTTACGCTTGTTGACGGCACGGCGAAGAAGGTGCGTTTCGTCGCGCACGCCGCGCGCACCCTGGGACTGAAGAACGTCGAGGCGGTGCACGCGCGCGCCGAGGCCATGCGCCCGGAGCGGCCCTTCGACACCATCGTGGCGCGGGCCGTGGCCTCGCTCCCGGAACTGGCCGGGCTCGCCCGGCCCCTGAGCGGCCCCGGCACGCACTTGCTGGCCTACAAGGGGCAGCGCCCGAGCGGGGCCGAGCTCGCGGTGATCCCGCCCGATTGGCAGCTGCTGGGCGTGCGGACGCTCGAGGTGCCCGGACTCGAGGCCGAACGGTGCCTGATCACCCTGAAATACAGCCCCGCAGCGCCGTTCCCCGCCGGCGCCCCGGCTGGCCTAAACTAGCGCCCTATGAAACGCGTCATCGCGGTGGCCAACCAGAAAGGCGGCGTCGGCAAGACCACCACCGCGGTGAATCTCGCCGCCTCGCTGGCGGCCACCCGCCGGCAGGTGCTGCTGATCGACCTCGATCCGCAGGGCAACGCGACCACGGGGTGCGGCGTGGACAAATCCACGCTGGCGCGCGGCACGCTCGAGGTGCTGCTGGGCGAATGCACCGCGGCCGAGGCCATCCTGCCGCTCGCCAGCGCGGGCATGTCGCTGCTCCCGGCCAACCAGGACCTGACTGCCGCCGAAGTGCGGTTGCTGGCCGTCAGCAGCGGGCGCGAGCTGCGGCTCCGCCAGGCGCTGGCGCCGGTGCGCGGCGGGTATGACGTGGTGCTGATCGATTGCCCGCCCTCGCTCAATATCCTGACCGTCAACGCGCTGATCGCGGCCGACAGCGTGCTGATTCCGATGCAGTGCGAGTTCTACGCGCTCGAAGGCCTCTCGGCGCTGGTGGCGACGATCGAGCAGATCCGCGGCGAAGCCAATCCGCAGCTCGAGATCGAGGGGATCCTGCGCACCATGTACGACCCGCGCAATAACCTCGCCACCGCCGTGGGCGGTCAGTTGCTCGAGCACTTCGGCGACAAGGTGTTCCGCACGGTCGTGCCGCGCAACGTCCGTCTCGCCGAGGCGCCTTCGTTCGGGCGGCCCGCGCTCCTGCACGACAAGGATTCCCGCGGCGCGCTCGCCTATCTGGCCCTTGCCGGCGAAATGCTGCGCCGCGAGGACATCCAGCACACGGCGGTGGCCTCGTGAGCCAGAAGAAACCGACCCTGGGGCGCGGGCTCGCCGACCTGCTCGGCCAGGCACGACCGACGCCGCCCGCCCCTGTTGGCCCCGGTGCTGCAACCGCCGTCGGTGCGGCCGCGCTGCGCGGCGACCAGCTCGCGCGGCTTCCCATCGAACTCCTGCAGCGCGGCCGCTACCAGCCGCGCGCCGACCTGCGCAACGACACCCTCGAGGAGCTGGCCGCGTCAATCCGCGCGCAGGGCGTGATCCAGCCCATCCTGGTGCGGCCGGTCGCTGCTGCCGGCACCGAGCAGCGCTACGAGATCATTGCCGGCGAACGCCGCTGGCGCGCCGCCCAGCTGGCGGGTCTGACCCAGATCCCCTCGATCATCCGCCAGGTGCCCGATGAAGCCGCGGTGGCCATGGCGCTCATCGAGAACATCCAGCGCGAAGATCTCAATCCGCTGGAGGAAGCCCGCGCCTTCGAGCGCCTGATTGCCGAGTTTGGGCTTACGCATCAACAGGTTGCAGAGGCCGTGGGCCGCTCGCGCGCGGCCGTGACCAACCTGCTGAGGCTCATCGAACTGGCTCCCGGGGTGGGTGAGCTGGTCGAGCGCCGCGAACTCGACATGGGTCACGCGCGCGCGCTACTTGGGCTCGAAAATCATCGAAAACAGACAGAACTTGCGCTATTAGTGGTGAAAAAGGGCCTATCTGTACGCGAAACAGAGGCTCTCGTGCGCCGTATGAGCCAGCCTCCTGGAAAGGGGAGCGGCGGCGCTGCGGGAGGCGCCGGAGGAACCGGGCGCGATCCGAACGTCGAGAGGCTGGAAAACGACCTGATGGACAAGCTCGGCGCCCGGGTGCAGATCCAGCACACGGCCAGGGGCCGCGGCAAACTGATCGTCGCCTACAACAACCTCGACGAACTCGACGGCATTCTTTCGCATATCCAGTAGAGCGCCAGCGCGCGCCGTTGGCGGCGTTGCTGCGACGCGTTGGCGGCGTTGAAGCGCCGTGGCGTCCTCCCTATAATGCGCCGCCTTCGCGATGACCTGCTTGCCTTGCCCCTCGGGATAATTCGCTGACAAATTACGACTTTGCGCTCGCCCGTCGCCAGGCGTTGATGCTGGTGGCCGGACAGGCGGCGATCGCGGGTGTGGTCGCGCTGGTTTGCGCCGCGTCAATCGGCTTGCAGGCGGGTCTCGCCGCCGTGGTGGGCGGGGGCATCGGCGCTGCGGCCAGCCTGGCGCAGGTCGCGAGCGGCTTCCGGCGCAGCGCTGCCGGCGACGCAAAGGCGATCGCGCGCGGTTTCTACCGCGGCGAAGCGCTGAAGATCGCGGTGACGGTGATGTTGTTCGTGCTGGCACTGCGCGGCCGGCACTTTGCGCCGGGCCCGATGCTCGCGGGTTACGTGGCGACCTTCGTCGCCTACTGGGTGGCGCTGGCGCGCATGACGCGCGCGTCTTAGATGAATGGTTCGGTTTGGTCTGATCAGGGATAGGTAAGCGGACAAGATGGCTGCAGAAGCGACCCAGGGACCCGCGACGGTCACTGAATACATCCAGCATCACCTGACGAACTGGTCCTGGCAGTTCGGCCAGAGTTCATTCTGGACGCTCAATCTCGACAGCCTGTTCTGGTCGGCACTCATGGGCCTGCTGTTCCTTGGCAGCTTTGCGATCGCGGTGCGCACCTCGAAGCGCTCCATCGACAGCGCGCCCACCGGCTTCCAGAAATATGCCGAAGGCGTTGTCACGATGGTCGACAACAACGTCAAGGACAGCATGCATGTTTCCAGCCCGCTGATCGCGCCGCTTGCGATCACGATCTTCTGCCTGGTGCTGTTCATGAACGCCGTCGACCTGTTTCCGGTCGATTTCTGGTCGACGGTGGTCGCCGAACGCGGCGTGGGCCTCGAGAATTTCAAGTCGGTGGCCACCACCGATCCGAACATCACCTTCGGCATGGCGATTACCGTGTTCCTGCTGGTGCAGTACTACAGTTTCAAGATGAAGGGCGCGGGCGGCTACGGGAAGGAATTCCTGTTCCATCCTTTCGATCACTGGGCGCTGGCACCGTTCAACATACTGCTCAATCTCGTCGAGCAGATCGCCCGGCCCGTCTCGCTGGCGCTGCGACTGTTCGGCAACATGTACGCGGGCGAGCTGGTGATGATCCTGATCGGCCTGTTCGCCCTTTCCAAGGGCTGGCCGTTCAGCGTCGGTGCTGCATCGCTGTGGGTGCTGCAGTTCGTGCTCGGCATACTATGGGGCAGCTTCCACGTCATCATCGTGCTGCTGCAAGCCTTCATCTTCATGATGCTGACCATCGTCTACCTGTCGATGGCACACGAGCACAGCCACTAGATTCGGGTCGTTTCGGTTTTGGAAATTCGTTCTTAAGGAGTTGACATGGGTAACGTAGCAAGTTTGGCGCAGGTCCAGGGCATGACGGCGGTCGCGGTGGCGATCCTGATCGGCATGGGCGCGCTGGGTACGGCGATCGGCTTCGGTCTGCTGGGCGGCAAGTTCCTCGAAGGCGCGGCGCGCCAGCCCGAACTGGTGCCGATGCTGCAGATCAAGATGTTCATCGTCGCAGGCCTCCTCGACGCGGTCACGATGATCGGCGTCGGCATCGGCCTGTTCTTCACCTTTGCCAGTCCGTTCCTCAAGGGCATCAGCTGATCGACCTTAAGACAGAGCCGAGGTACGCCGCGTGAACCTGAATGCAACGATCCTGGCGCAGATGCTGATCTTCGCCCTGGTGATCTGGGTGGCGATGAAGTTCCTGTGGCCGGAGATCACCGGCTCGATCCAGGAACGGGCGAAGAAAATCGCCGAAGGCCTGGCGGCCGCCGAACGCGGCCAGAAGGACCTCCTCGCCGCCGAGTCGCGCGTCGAAGAGCTGGTCAAGGCCGCACGCGAACGCGCGCTGGCGATGGAGCACCAGGCGCAGGCGCGGGCCAACCAGATCGTCGAAGCGGCCAAGCAGACCGCGCAGACCGAGGCCGCACGGCTCCTCGAGATGGCGCACGCGCAGGTGGCGCTCGAGACGCAGAAGGCGCGCGATGAGCTGCGCGGCCAGGTGGCCGCGCTCGCGGTGAGCGGCGCGGAGCAGATCATCGGCCGCGAGATCGACCCGCGCACGCACGCACAGCTGCTCGACAAGCTGGCCGCGGGCATCTGAGCCCATCATGGCCGAACGCCTCACCATCGCACGTCCCTACGCCAAAGCGGTGTTCGCGCTGGCGCATGCGGGCCAGCGCCTGCCGCAGTGGTCGGCCGCGCTGGCGATCGCTTCCGGCGTGGTTGCCGATCCGCGTGTCAAGGCGCTGCTCGGGAACCCGGGCATCAGCGCCGCGCAGCTGGTGGGGCTGGTCACCGGCGTCGGTGGCGAGGCCTTCGACGAACAAGCGCGCAATTTCATCAGCACGCTGGCCGCCAACAAACGGCTGGGGTTTCTGCCCGAAATTGCCGGCCGGTATGAACAGCTGCGCGCCGACGCCGAACGCACCGTCGATGTCACGGTGACCTCGGCCGTCGATCTCAGCGCCGCGCAGCGCGAGCATTACACGCAGGCTATGCGCAAGCGGCTCGACCGCGAAGTGCGCCTGCACTGCAAGACCGACCCGACCCTGCTGGGCGGCGCCGTGGTACAGGCCGACGATCTGGTGATCGATGGCTCTGTGCGCGCCGGGTTGACCCAGCTCGCGGCCGCGACCGCCAGCTAGCGCGGGCGCGGGTAAAAGTTTCTAAGAGGAAAGATTCATGGCGATCAAAGCTTCCGAAATCAGCGACCTGATCCGCGCGCGCATCGAGAATTTCAGCGCCGCGAATGAGGCGCGCAACGTCGGCACGGTGGTGTCGGTGACCGATGGCATCTGCCGCATCCACGGCCTGGCCGATGTGCGCTACGGCGAGATGATCGAGTTCCCCGGCAACCTGTTCGGCCTGGCGCTGAACCTCGAACAGGACTCGGTGGGTTCGGTGGTGCTGGGCGACTACAAGACGATCCGCGAAGGCGACACCGTCAAGACCACCGGCCGCATCCTCGAAGTGCCGGTCGGCCGCGAACTGCTCGGCCGCGTCGTCGACGCGCTCGGTACGCCGATCGACGGCAAGGGCCCGCTCAACGCCACGCTGACCGCGCCGATCGAGCGCGTCGCGCCGGGCGTGATCTACCGCAAGAGCGTCAGCCAGCCGGTGCAGACCGGCTACAAGGCGGTCGACGCGATGGTGCCTATTGGCCGCGGTCAACGCGAGCTTATTATCGGGGATCGCCAGACCGGCAAGACCGCGCTCGCCATCGACACGATCATCAACCAGAAGTCCTCCGGCATCAAATGCGTCTACGTCGCGATCGGCCAGAAGCAGAGCTCGATCGCCAACGTGGTGCGCAAGCTCGAAGAGCATGGCGCAATGGCGCACACGATTATCGTCGCCGCCTCGGCCTCGGTCCCGGCCGCCATGCAGTACCTGTCGGCGTACTCGGGCGTGACGATGGGCGAATTCTTCATGGACAACGGCGAAGACGCGCTGATCATCTATGACGACCTCTCCAAACAGGCCGTCGCCTACCGGCAGATCTCACTGCTCCTGCGCCGCCCGCCGGGCCGCGAGGCGTTCCCCGGCGACGTGTTCTATTTGCACTCACGGCTCCTCGAGCGCAGCGCGCGCGTCAACGAACAGTACGTCGAGATGGTCAGCAAGGGTCGCGTCAAGGGCAAGACCGGGTCGCTCACGGGCCTGCCGATCATCGAGACCCAGGCCGGCGACGTGACCGCGTTCGTGCCGACCAACGTGATCTCGATCACCGACGGCCAGATCTTCCTCGAGACCGATCTGTTCAACTCAGGCATCCGTCCCGCGATGAACGCCGGCATCTCGGTGTCGCGCGTCGGCGGCGCCGCGCAGACCGACATCATCAAGAAGCTCGGCGGCGGCATCCGCCTCGCGCTCGCGCAGTACCGCGAGCTCGCGGCCTTCTCGCAGTTCGCCTCCGATCTTGACGAGGCGACCCGCAGGCAGCTCGAGCGCGGCCAGCGCACCACCGAGGTGATGAAGC
Organism: Gammaproteobacteria bacterium; assembly: GCA_025357915.1. Taxonomy (GTDB): domain Bacteria; phylum Pseudomonadota; class Gammaproteobacteria; order Steroidobacterales; family Steroidobacteraceae; genus FEN-1191. Next base: position 576 of record JANYLH010000086.1, on the reverse strand, counting down.
AGAAGCAGTACGCGCCGATGTCGGTGGCGGAAATGGCGCTGTCGATCTATTCAGTCAACAACGGCTACATGGACAAAGCGCCGCGCAACAAGATCGTCGATTTCGAGGCGGCGCTGCAGGGCTTCGCGAACAGCAGCTTCAAGGTGGAGATCGATGCGATCAATGCGAAGCCGGAGCTGAAGGCGCACGAGGCGACACTGAAGAAGATCTGCGAAGAGTTCGCGAAGACGGGCACGTACTAAGAGCATGAGTGCGAGAGCGCAAGAAAGAATGATGGACGGAGCGAGCGCGGCCATTGGCCGTGGGCCTAGCGCGTTCAGGTGCGCGCCGTCGCTCCACGATATTCGCTTTGGGCGCGCACCTGAACACGCTCTCCCCCGGCCATTGGCCGCGCTCGCCTTCGGGTCCGCCGCTCTTCCTCATGCTCACGTACCCGGCTCGCAGTGCGGACCTGTCATGCGGGCGGGTCTTGCGCACGCCTTCTTCGGAGCGGGGTTCGGTCGCGACTCCAGGGGCACCGACGCGCGCAGCGGGGCGCGCGGGGGAGCGTCGTGGGGCGAGCGCCCAAAGCGAATA
>JANYLH010000074.1 GCA_025357915.1 Gammaproteobacteria bacterium | reverse complement strand
ATCTTGCAGAGCGGTGGGCAGATCGCCGAGGCTCCGCTGCGCGATACCGGTCACCAGTACCGCCATCGGGTGGCCAGGCACGACCTTGAGTATTTCGCCGGCCTGCTCCAGGGCCAGCGCAGGGTCGCGCTCCAGCAGGCGCTGCGTGTGCGCCAGCGCGACTTCGAGACTTCCCGTCGGCTCGGTGGCAGTGCTCACGGCAGGGTTTCGCAGAAGCGGCGAATCCGGTGCGTGGCCTCGACCAGCACCGCCTCGTCGGTGGCAAAGCAGGCGCGCACGAAGCCCTGCGCGGCGGCGCCGAACGGCGCGCCATCGAGCAACGAGACCCCTTCGGCCCGATACAGGCGGTGCACGAATTCCTCGCCGCCCAGGCCGGTCGCCCGGATGTCGATCAGCATGAACATGCCGGCCTGCGGCCAACAGGCGCGGATCCCGCGGATGCCCTGCAACCCGGCGTAGAGGACTTCGCGGCGCTGGCGGCAGTACTCACGCACCTTGCCTTCGCACTCATCGGCCATCGCCAGCGCGGTCAGCGCGGCTTCCTGCACGAATCCCGGCAGCCCGTAGAGCATGCATTGCGCCAGGTCATGGGCGCGGCTGATGAAATCGACGGGACCTACGATCCAACCCGTGCGCCAGCCGGTCATCGCGTGAGTTTTCGACAGGCTCGCCACGGTCAACGTCTGATCCGGGAGGCGCGCACCAAGGCTGGGCACGCGGCCGCCGTCGGCGATGCCGGCATAGACCTCATCCGACACCAGCCAGAGGCCGTGGCGGCGCGCGATGGCCGCGAGGCCGTCGACCTCTTCCTCCGTCAGCACGACCCCGCTCGGGTTATTGGGCGTGGCCACGAAGATGGCGCGCGTGCGCGGCGAGATCGCGGCCTCGACCGCCGCCAGATCCGTGTGGAAATCGCGCTCGGCCGGCGTCGCCACCGGCACCAGTTTCGCGCCCGAGGCCTTGATCGTGGCCGGATAGGTCGCGTACATCGGATCGAGCGCAATCACCTCGTCGCCAGGACCTGCGAGGCACAGCGAAGCCACGAACAGCCCGTTCTGCGTACCGCCGAGCACGATGACGTTTTCCGCCGTGACGCTCTGGCCGGTGCGCGCCGTGTGGCGAGCAGCGATCGCGGCGCGCAATGCCGGGCGGCCCGCCGTCTCGGTGTAGTGCGTATCGCCACCGCGCATGCGCTCGACCGCGGTGTCGATCACCGCCGCGGGCGTGTCGAGGTCCGGGTCGCCGACGCTCAGCACGATGACGTCCTGGCCCGCCGCCGCGGCCTGTCGCGCCTCCCAGTGCAACACCCACGGATCGGTGCCCTCGGGCGCGACGCGTTCAGCGAGTTCCGCAAAGCGTGGTTTGCGCGGCATGTTCATTCGAAGGCCTCCGCACGCACCTCGATCACGGCGACCTGGCGGCGCGAGCCGAAGCCCCGGAGTGCACGCTCCAGGGCCGCGTTACTGTCAACCAGCGTATAGGCATACCCATAGGCGCGCGCCAGCAGCGCAAAATCAGGCGGCTGCACATCCACGCCCACGGGGTCGATGCCCACGGCCACCATCGAGCTCTTGATCTCACCATAGCCGTGGTTGTTCCAGATGATGATGGCTGTCCAGGCGTCGACGTCGCGCGGCACGGCGAGTTCGCCGAGTGTGAACTGGATGCCGCCATCACCCACCAGGCACACGATCGGGCGATCGGGCGCAGCGAGTCCGGCGCCCGTCGAGGCGGGCAGCGCGTAGCCCAGCGTGCCGTAGCCGGTGGCGCTGTTGAACCAGGAACCCGGCGTCGCCGAGGCAAAACCCATGTTACCCGCGTACACGGCCTGCGTCGAGTCGCCGACCAGGATTGCAGTGGGGAGCGCCGCGCGAATGCATTCCAGGAACGCAATCTCCCGGCGCATCGCTGGCGAAAGCTCGGCAAGCCCCGCGGCATTGACGGCCGCCGCGCGCGCCGCGCCCCCGCGAGCTCCCGCCGCGCCCGGGCCCGCAGCAAGTATGCCGCGCACGGCGCCGGCCGCTTCGGCGTGCAGCGCGAGCACGGGTCGCGCATTGCGATTGAGCTGCGTGGCATCAATGTCGATGCGGATGAGGTTTGCGTGCGCCGGAAAATCCGCGACACAGTAGGCGTCGTAGTCGGTCTGGCCGAGCTCGGTACCGACCGCGAGCACGACGTCGGCAGCGGCGATCATTTTGCGCACGGCAGTCAGCGTCGGGCTGACGGACACGCCGAGCGGGTGCTCGGGTGGCAACAGGCCGCGTGCATTGATCGTCATCACGAGCGGCGCGTCCAGCCGCTCGGCGAGCAGGCGCAATTCGGCGCTCGCGCCCAGCG
>JANYLH010000034.1 GCA_025357915.1 Gammaproteobacteria bacterium | reverse complement strand
GGCATGCGCCATCGCAAGGGCCTGCCGGTCCGCGGCCAGCGCACGCGCACCAACGCGCGCACCCGCAAGGGGCCGCGCAAGCAGGCCGTGAAGCTCAACGCCCCGCCCGGAAAAGTCTAACTAGCAGGCAAGAATACCCATGGCTGAACAGAAGACCCAGCAGACCACCGCGAGCGCGGCCGCCGCTGCCGCAGGCGGCGCCAAGAAGCCCAAGAAGGCGCGCAAGAACGTGCTCGACGCGATCGCGCATGTGCACGCGTCGTTCAACAATACGATCATCACCATCACCGACCGCCAGGGCAACACGCTGTCGTGGGCGACTTCCGGCGGCTGTGGCTTCCGCGGTTCGCGCAAGAGCACGCCGTTTGCCGCGCAGGTGGCGGCCGAAAAGGCCGGCATCGCCGCGCAGGAGCACGGCGTCAAGAACGTTGAAGTGCGCGTCGGCGGCCCGGGCCCCGGGCGCGAATCCGCGGTCCGTGCGCTGAACGGTTGCGGTTTGAAGATCACCAGCATCGAGGATGTCACGCCGATTCCGCATAACGGCTGCCGTCCGCCGAAGAAGCGCCGCGTCTGACGCGCGCACCTTAAGGGAAACACCATATGGCGCGATATCTCGGTCCCACCTGCAAGCTCGCCCGCCGCGAGGGCACAGATCTGTTCCTCAAGAGCGGCGCCAAGCCGCTCGAGAGCAAGTGCAAGTTCCAGGTGCCACCTGGTGGCATTAAGAGTGAGCGTAGGCAACGCCTCTCCGACTACGGCACGCAGCTGCGCGAGAAGCAGAAGCTCCGCCGCATGTACGGCGTGCTCGAGCGGCAGTTCCGCGGCTACTACCAGCAGGCGGCGCGCCGCACCGGCGCCACCGGCGAGCAGTTGCTCAAGCTCCTCGAGTCGCGCCTCGACAACGTCGTCTACCGCATGGGCTTCGCGGCCACGCGCTCGGAAGCGCGCCAGCTCGTGAGCCACAAGGCCATCGAGGTCAACGGCGGCATCGTCTCGATCGCCTCCTACCAGTGCAAGGCGGGCGATGTGGTGCAGGTGCGCGAGCGCGCCCGCAAGCAGCTGCGCATCCAGGGCGCGCTGGCTTCCGCGACCCAGGCTGGCCTCCCCGAGTGGGTCGAGGTCAACGACAAGGAAATGCGCGGCGTATTCAAGGCGGTCCCGGCTCGCGAAGATGTCCTCCCGGACATCAACGAGAACCTGGTCGTCGAGTTGTATTCGAAGTAAGGCCAGAGTCTGGAGTAGATCGGCTATGCAATCCTCAGTGAGCGAGTTCCTCAAGCCCCGTGTCGTCAAGGTGCAGCCCGTTGCGCCACGACAGGCCCGGGTCGTCATCGAGCCATTCGAGCGCGGTTTCGGCCATACGCTCGGCAACGCGCTGCGGCGCGTGCTGCTCTCCTCGATGCCCGGTGCGGCGATCACCGAGGTGGAGATCGACGGCGTGCTGCACGAGTACACCAGCATCGAAGGCGTGCAGGAAGACGTCGTCGACGTGCTGCTCAACCTCAAGCTGGTCGCGCTGCGCATGCACGCGCGCAGCTCGGCTGAGCTGCGCTTGCACAAGAAGGGCCCGGGCCCGGTGACCGCCGGCGACATCCAGACCGACCACGACGTCGAAGTCGTGAATCCGGAGCTGGTGATCGCCAACCTCACCAAGGCGGGCGAGCTGAACATGCAGATGAAGATTGAGCGCGGCCGCGGCTATCGCCCGGCGGTGCAGCGCGTCGCTTTCGAAGAGCAGACCCGGCCGATCGGCCGCCTGCTGCTCGACGCCTCGTTCTCGCCGGTGCGCCGCGTCACCTATTCGGTGGAAGCGGCCCGCGTCGAACAGCGCACCGACCTCGACAAGCTGATCATCGACATCGAGACCAACGGCACCATCGAGCCGGAAGAGGCCATCCGCCGCGCCGGCGGTATCCTCAAGGATCAGCTATCGGTGTTCGTCGACCTGCAGGGCGAAGACGAGGCGGTCGCCAAGATCACCGAGATGCAGTTCGATCCGATCCTGCTGCGCCCGGTCGATGAGCTTGAGCTCACGGTGCGGAGCGCGAACTGCCTCAAGGCCGAGAACATCCATTACATCGGCGATCTGGTGCAGCGCACGGAAGTCGAGCTGCTGCGTACTCCGAACCTCGGCAAGAAGTCGCTGACCGAGATCAAGGAAGTGCTGCAGAGCCACGGCCTGATGCTCGGCATGCGGCTCGATGGCTGGCCGCCCGCAGGCCTGCGCCGCGACGAAGAAAGCGGCCTGATCTGACCATTCGCCTCAAGAGAATTTCATGCGTCACAAACTTACCGGCCGGCAGCTCTCGCGCAACAGCCCCCATCGGCGGGCCATGCTGCGCAACATGGCCGTCTCGCTGCTGCGGCACGAAACCATCCGCACCACGCTTCCCAAGGCCAAGGAGCTGCGGCGGGTAGTCGAACCGATGATCACGCTTGGCAAGAGCGATTCGGAACCCAACCGCCGGCTGGCGTTCGCGCGTCTGCGCGACACCGCGGTGGTCGGCAAGCTGTTCACGGATCTGGGCCCGCGCTTCCGCGTCCGGCCGGGTGGCTACACGCGCATCCTGCGCATGGAGCCGCGCCCGGGCGACTCGGCGCCCATGGCGCTGATGCAGCTGGTCGACCGGCCGGCGCCCGCAGCGGTGGAGCAAGCCGCCAACGCCGAGGCCGCCGCCAAGCCGAAGCGCTCCGCCAAGCCGGCGAAGGACAAGGAGCCGGCCGCGAAGGCATCCAAAGCATCCAAGGCAGGCAAGGCTGCCAAGCCGGACGCCGCTGAAAAGGCGGCCGCCGCCCCGAGGAAGGCGGGTGGCGGGAAGACTGCCGGGAAGACCGCAAAGAAGAAGGCCGCGAAGAAGGCCTAGAGGAGCACGACATGGGTATGGGAGCCGATTTCAAGGAATTTGCCATGAAGGGCAATGTCGTCGACATGGCGGTCGGCGTCATCGTCGGCGCCGCCTTCGGCAAGATTGTCTCTTCGCTGGTCGAGAACGTGATCATGCCGCCGCTGGGCATGGCGCTGTCCGGCGTCAGTTTCGCGGATCTGGCCACCACCATAGGCACCGGGCCCGATGGCAAGGCGGTGCTTCTTAAGTACGGGGCCTTCCTGCAGACCATCTTCGACTTCGCGATCATCGCCTTCGTGCTGTTCATGGCGATCCGGGCCATCAATAGGCTCAAGAAGCCGCCTGCCGCTGCAGCCCCGCCGGGCCCGTCGCGCCAGGAAGTGCTGCTCGAGGAGATCCGGAATCTGCTGGCCAAACGCTGAAATCCGGGTTCCGGAGCGGTATTTCGGGCCATTATTTGCGTATGACCGATTGAATTGCGCTACAGCTTCTATAGAATCGACGACCGCGATGGGATGTCGCGATTCAAACTAGTTTGATTGTCGCTTTAACTTCTGATTATCTGGGGATTCATCGATGAATATTAAGCTCGCTCTTGGCGCTGCTGTCGCAGCGTTCGCGCTGGTTGCTTGCAGCAGCCAGGAAGCTGCCGCTCCTGCTGCTCCTGCTGCTCCGGCTGCTGATGCCGCTCCGGCTGCTCCGGCTGCTCCGGCTGCTGAAGCGGCTCCGGCTGCTCCGGCTGCTCCGGCTGCACCGGCTGCTCCGGCTGCTCCGTCGAACTGATCCAATCGGGTCTGGCATGAAAGCCCGCGCAGGCCGTGACCCGGTCTGCACGGGCTTTCGTGTTTCTGTGGCATGACGATCAGTGTCCGCGACACGCGCCAGTCGCGCGGCGACCGGCAGTGGATCGAATCGGTCTATCGCGACTACCTCAACGATCTGGCGCCGCTGGGCACGGGCGTGTTTCCGGCGCTCCGGGAAGTCGGTCACCGGGAACCCGACCAGCTGGCCAGCTGGTTCGCCGATTCGAGCGCGCATCTGCTGACCGTGCTCAAGGAAGACAAGCCGGTCGGCTTTGCCATGGTGCGCACCGGCCCCACCGCCGCCCGCGGGGGCGCGGCCGATTATTCCATGGCCGAATTCTTCATTGCCCGCGCCGCGCGCCGCCGCGGCGTGGGGCAGGAAGCCGTGCGGCTGATTTTCGACCGGTTCTCGGGCCGCTGGCACATCATGGAATACCTGCGCAATCCCCAGGCGGTCGCCTTCTGGCGCCGCGTGGTCAGTGCCTACACCGGCGGGCGTTACCAGGAGCGCTCGGAAAGCGGCGAGCTGCACCAGTACTTCGATTCCAGCGCGCGTCGTACGCGCTGACGCCCCGCGATTCGCAACGCGGCGGCGCGCGATTCAGCTTGCGGTGAAACCGATTCGCTTGTGGCTGCCGTCGCAGTACGGCTTGTTCGCCGAGGCGCCGCAGCGACACAGGTAGGTTTCGCTGGTGCGGTTGACGGTGCGGCCGGTGCCGCTGACAACTTCGAGCGCGCCCTGCACCTTGAGTGGTCCGTCGCGTTGCGGCGTCACTGTCAGTGCACCGTCGCGGACCGCCAGCGGTTTTGATTCCGCCGACTTCGGCTCGCCCGTGGCCGTGAACCCCGCCGCCGCGTGAGCGCCGTCGCAATAGGGTTTTTGCGCCGACGCTCCGCAGCGGCACAGGGTCGCGCGCAGGGGTTGCTCGCCACCCGGGAGCGACAGCTGGGCATGAAATGCCAGCGGCCCGTTCTCGCGCACGCGCACGGTGTTCACCAGCGGCGCTGCCTCATCGGCAACGCCGTCATGGCGCACGCAGGTGATGGCGCCGGAGGGACAGTTGGCCGCCAGCGCCGCCACTTCATCTGCACTGGCCCGGTCGGGATGGATCCATTCCCCCTCGACGTTGGGCACGAAGACGTCGGGCCGGTCGAGCACGCAGTGACGTGAGTGTATGCACCGGGCGGCATCGAAGCGGATGGTCACCGTGCTGCCGCGCACCGTTTCAACCTTGGTAGACATCGATACTCCCGTTGGCTCTTGCACCGCAGTCTACTCCGCGTCCGCCAACGCCGCAGCCCGGGCGCGCGGCGCCGCGCGCGCGCGCGCGAGGTGTGGTGCCAGGTACTGCCCGGTGAGCGAGTTGCGGTTTGCGGCCACGGCCTCGGGCGTGCCTGCGGCAACGATGCGGCCGCCGTGCTCGCCGCCGCCGGGCCCGAGATCGATGACCCAGTCGGCGGTCTTGATGACGTCGAGGTTGTGTTCGATCACGACCATGGTGTGACCGGCATCGACCAGTTGCTGCAGCACGCCCAGCAGCTGGGCGACGTCGTGGAAATGCAGGCCGGTAGTCGGCTCGTCGAGGATGTAGAGCGTGCGGCCGGCGCCGCGCTTCGCCAGTTCGCGCGCCAGTTTGATGCGCTGGGCTTCGCCGCCCGACAACGTCGTGGCGCTCTGGCCGAGGCGCACGTACTGCAGCCCGACATCGAGCAGGGTGCGCAGCCGGTTCGCCGCGGCGGGCACGTTCGCGAACAGCGCGGCGGCGTCCTCGACGGTGAGCTCCAGCACATCGTGGATGTTGCGGCCGCGATACTTCACCTCGAGCGTCTCGCGGTTGTAGCGGCGGCCGCGGCACACGTCGCAGGGCACGTAGACGTCGGGCAGGAAATGCATCTCGACGCGCAGTACACCGTCGCCCTGGCAGGCTTCGCAGCGACCGCCGCGCACATTGAAGCTGAAGCGGCCCGCGTCGTAACCGCGTTCGCGCGCCTCCGGCACCTGCGCGAACAGTTCGCGGATCACCGTGAACAGGCCCGTGTAGGTGGCCGGGTTCGAGCGCGGCGTGCGGCCGATCGGGTTCTGGTCGATGTCGATGGCGCGTTCGAAGCGTTCGAGTCCGCTGATCGCGCGGCAGGGCGCGGCGCCCTCCGTGCTGGCGTCGTTGAAGCGCGCCGCGGCGTACCGGAACAACGTGTCGTTGATCAGCGTGGACTTGCCCGAGCCGGAAACTCCCGTGACGCAAGTGAACAGGCCGCAGGGAATCTCCACCTCGAGGTCGCGCAGGTTGTTGCCCGTCGCGCCCACGATGGCGATGCGCGCGGCGCTGCGCTTGCGGCGCACCGCAGGCACGGCGATGGCTTCGGTGCCTGCCAGGTAGCGCCCGGTGAGCGAGGCGGGGTTGGCCTCGATCTGCGCCGGCGTGCCCTGCGCAACCACCTGGCCGCCGTGCACGCCCGCCCCGGGTCCCAGGTCGACGACGTGATCGGCGCTGCGGATCGCGTCCTCGTCATGCTCTACGACGATGACGGTATTTCCAAGATCACGCAGGCGATACAGCGTGGCCAGCAGCCGCTCGTGATCGCGCTGGTGCAGACCGATCGAAGGCTCGTCGAGAATGTACATGACGCCGGTGAGGCCCGAGCCCACCTGGCTGGCAAGCCTGATGCGCTGGGTCTCGCCGCCCGAGAGCGTATCGGCGGCGCGATCGAGCCCGAGGTAGTCAAGACCCACGTCGCCCAGGAACCGCAGCCGCTGCACGACTTCGCGGACGATGCGTTCCGCCACGGTGGCGCGCCAGCCGCTGAGCTGCAGGGCGCCAAAGTGCGCCAGCGCGTGCCCGACCGTGAGTCGCGTGAGCTCGGCGATGTTGCGGCCGTCGACCAGCACCGCGCGCGCGGTGGCATTCAGGCGCGTGCCGGCGCAGTCCGGGCAGGGCCGCTCGCCGCGATAGCGGCCCAGCTCCTCGCGCACCGCGCCGGATTCGCTCTCGCGCCAGCGGCGCTCGAGGTTGGGCATGATGCCTTCGAAGGCGTGCCGGCGGCGCTGGGCGGTGCCACTTGAGTCGTGGTAGCGGAATTCGATCTCGGCGCCAAGGCTCCCGTAGAGCAGCCGCGCGTGCACCGGCTCGGGCAATTCGCTCCACGGGGTGTCGATGTCGAAGGCGTAGTGGCGCGCGAGACCCTGCAGCAGCTGGAAGTAATGCTTGTTGTGCCGGTCCCAGCCGCGCACGGCGCCGGCGGCGAGCGAGAGCTCGGGGTGCGAGATCACGCGCTGCGGGTCGAAAAAATCCTGCACGCCCAGCCCATCGCAGCTGGCGCAGGCGCCCGCCGGGTTGTTGAAGGAGAAGATCCGCGGCTCGAGCGGCGGCACGGCAAAGCCGCATTCCGGACAGGCGTGGCGGCTGGAAAACACCAGCGGCGCGAGCCCCGTTTCCTCGCCGAAGACCACGCGCGCGGTGCCCTGGCTGAGCTTCAGCGCCGTCTCGAAGGATTCGGCCAGGCGCTGCGCGATGTCGGGCCGGACGCGGAAGCGATCCACCACGGCCTCGATTGTGTGCTTGCGCCGCGCGTCCAGTGGCGGCGCGTGTTCCAGTTCGTAGACCGTGCCATCGATCCGCACGCGCACGAACCCCTGGCCCGCCAGCTCGCCGATGAGCTGGGCATGCTCGCCCTTGCGGTCGGTGACCAGCGGGGCGAGCAGCAGCGCGGCCTGGTCCGCGCCCGAGCGCAGCACGTGGTCGACCATTTCGCCGACGCTTTGCGCCGCAAGATCGATGCCGTGGTTCGGGCAGCGCGGGAGGCCGGCGCGCGCATACAGCAGGCGCAGGTAGTCGTAGATCTCGGTAACCGTGCCGACGGTGGAGCGGGGGTTGTGCGAGCCGGCCTTCTGTTCGATGGCGATGGCCGGTGACAGCCCCTCGATGCTGTCCACGTCCGGCTTGTCCATCATCGACAGGAACTGCCGGGCGTAGGCTGAGAGCGACTCGACGTAACGGCGCTGCCCCTCGGCGTAGAGAGTATCGAAGGCCAGGGAGGACTTGCCGGACCCGGATAGCCCGGTCAGCACCGTAAGCCGCCCGCGGGGCAGGTCCAGGTCGATGTTCTTGAGGTTGTGGGTGCGCGCGCCACGCACGCGGATGGTCATCATGGGGATGGTGATTCGGGCGGCCCTAAGGAGGCACAGGATTGCAGCCATTCTACACCCCCGGGTGCCCAACCCGGGCCCTGGGCGGCCGGGCCTGAGGGATCCTGGCGTACAGGGGCCTATAGGGCGTTTTAGCGGCCCTGGCTGGCCCGGGCTGGGGGCAAATGGCGGGTTACGCGCCAGAAACAGGCGCTGCCGCAGGGGCTGGTGGCGACTACAATAGCGACCCTGCAATTCTCAACAGTACCCAAGAGGGCCTGGCCATGGCGCGCGGAATCAACAAAGTCATACTCATCGGCAACCTGGGCGCCGACCCGGAAACGCGTTCCATGCCTTCGGGCATGACGGTCGCCAACATCCGCGTCGCCACCAGCGAAAGCTGGAAGGACAAACAGTCGGGCGAGCAGAAAGAGCGTACCGAGTGGCACCACGTGGCGATGTTCGGACGCCTGGGCGAGATCGCCGGCGAATACCTGCGCAAGGGTTCGCAGGTCTACATCGAGGGCTCGCTTCGTACCCGCAAGTGGCAGGACAAGGAAGGGCGCGACCGCTACACGACCGAAATCATCGCCGACGAAATGCAGATGCTCGGCGGCCGCTCGGGGAGCGGCGGCGCGAGCGCGGGCGGGAGCGGCGGCAGTACCGGCAGTTACGAGTCGCGCGAACGCGCACCGGCGGGCGAGCCGGCGGCGGCTGGCGCCGGCGCGAGCGCCGAGGAATTCGATGACGATATTCCATTCTGATACATGAGCGGCCGCTACTACATCAAGACTTTCGGTTGTCAGATGAACGAGTACGACTCCGCGCGCATCGCGGACGTGCTGCGCGAAAGCGCGGGGCTCACGCCCACCGACGACCCGGCGGGCGCCGACCTGCTGCTGATGAACACCTGTTCGGTGCGCGAGAAGGCGCAGGACAAGGTGTATTCACTGCTGGGCGAATGGCGCGCGCACAAGCTCCGGCGGCCCGGGGTGCTGATCGGCGTCGGCGGCTGCGTGGCCAGCCAGGAGGGCGAGGCGATCACGGCGCGGGCGCCCTTCGTCGACCTGGTGTTCGGCCCGCAGACCATCCACCGGCTGCCGGCCATGCTGGGGGCCGTGCGCGAGCACGCCCGGGCGGTGGTCGATGTCAGCTTCCCGGAGATCGAGAAATTCGACCACCTGCCCTCGCCCCGGGCAGAGGGCGCACGCGCCTACGTTTCGATCATGGAAGGTTGCAGCAAGTACTGCAGCTTTTGCGTCGTCCCGTACACGCGCGGCGATGAAGTGAGCCGGCCGTTCGCCGCGGTGCTCGAGGAAGTGCGGGTGCTGGCCGAGCAGGGCGTCGGCGAGGTGACGCTCCTCGGGCAGAACGTCAACGCCTACGCAGGCGCGCTCGCAGACGGCGGCAGCGCCGACCTGGCTGCGCTCATTCACCACGTGGCGCGCATCGCGGGCATCGAGCGCATCCGCTTCACGACTTCGCATCCGCTTAATTTCACCGACAGCCTGATCGAGGCCTATGCCAGCGTGCCGCAGCTGGCCAACCACCTGCACCTGCCGGTGCAGAGCGGGTCTGACCGGATCCTCGCCATGATGAAGCGGGGCTATACGGTGCTCGAATACAAGGACCGGCTGCGCCGGCTCCGTGCGGTGCGGCCCGGCATCGCCATCTCAACCGACATCATCGTGGGTTTCCCGGGCGAGACCGAGCGCGACTTCGAGGGCACGCTGCAGCTGGTCGCCGATGCCAGCCTCGACCAGTCTTTCTGCTTCGTCTACAGCGCGCGGCCGGGCACGCCCGCCGCCGCACTTGCGGATGAAATTGCCCCTGAGGTCAAGCAGCAGCGGCTGGCCCGGTTGCAGGCACTGCTCGATGCCCAGAGCCTGGAGTTCAGCCGCAACATGGTAGGCACGGTGCAGCGGGTACTGGTCGAGCGCCACGCGAAGAAAGACGCGCGCGAACTGGCAGGGCGCACCGAGTGCAACCGCTGGGTCAATTTCAGCGGCCCCGCCTCGCTCCTGCAGCGGTTCGTGACGCTCACCGTCACCGAGGCGCGGCCGCACTCGCTGCGCGGACGCCTGCACCTGGCCGCCAGCGCGGACCCGCCTGTTTCCCGCGAACGCGCCGCCGCGAGGGCCTGACCCTGGCTACGCCCACCGTCGCCATCGCCCGTGAATTCGAGCTGGAACCGGCTGACAACGCGCGGCTCGCGAGCCTGTGCGGGCCGCTCGATGCCAACCTGCGCCTGCTGGAAATGCGGCTCGAGGTTCAGATCCGCCGCCGCGGCCACGGGTTTCGCGTGCAGGGAATCCAGGCCGAGGCGGCCGAGCGCGCGCTGCGCGAATTGCACGGGCAGGCTTCGACCGGCGAGATCAGCCCGGAGCAGGTTCACCTGTGCATCGTCGAGCAAGGGCTGCCGCGCGCCGCGGCCTCCAGGGACGACGCCTTCGCGGGCACCGACGGGCATGTGGTGCGCACGCCGCGCGGCGCGATCCGTGCGCGCGGCGCCCATCAGCATGCCTACCTGGCCAGTATCCGCGAGTGCGACCTGACCTTTGGCATCGGGCCGGCCGGCACCGGCAAGACCTACCTGGCCGTGGCCTGCGCGGTCGAGGCACTGAGCGCCGAGCGGGTGCGCCGCCTGGTGCTGGTGCGCCCGGCGGTTGAAGCGGGCGAGCGGCTGGGTTTCCTGCCTGGCGACCTGGCGCAGAAAGTGGACCCATACCTGCGGCCGATCTACGACGCGCTCTATGAAATGCTCGGTTTCGATCGCGTCGCCCGGCTCATCGAGCGCGCGGTGATCGAGGTCGCGCCACTCGCCTTCATGCGCGGCCGCTCGCTCAACGATTCCTTCATCATCCTCGACGAGGCGCAGAACACCACGGTCGAGCAGATGAAGATGTTCCTGACCCGCATCGGCTTCGGCTCGCGCACGGTGGTGACCGGCGATGTCACGCAGACCGACCTGCCCGCCGGGCGCCTGTCTGGGCTCCGGCATGCCCTCCAGGTGCTGCGCGGCGTTCCCGGCGTGGCCTTCAATCACTTCGATGCCGCCGATGTCGTGCGCCACCCGCTGGTGCAGCGCATCGTGCAGGCCTACGAAGCGCACGGGTCCAACGGGCCGGGCGCGGGCGATGACACCCGTGGCTAGAGACCCGCGCCGCGGGCGCGCGGCACCGACCGTTCCGCCGCCCCTGACTATCCACCTGCGCCGCGCTACACGGCACGGCCCGATTCCGGGTGCTGCGGCGCTGCAGCGCTGGGCGGGCCTGGCGCTGGGCCGGCGCTCGCGCGGCGGCGAGATCTCGGTGCTGGTGGTCGGTCCCGCGCGCAGCCGGAGCCTGAACCAGCGCTACCGCGGCCAGAATCACGCCACCAACGTGCTGTCGTTCCCGGCGGGGCCGGGGGCGACGGCCCCTGCGGGTCCGGCCTCTGCCGGCGCCTTCCTTGGCGACCTGGTCATCTGTCCGCAGGTGCTGCGGCGCGAAGCGCGCGCGCAGGGCAAGGCGGAACGCGCGCACTGGATGCACCTGGTGATCCACGGCGCCCTGCACCTCATCGGCTACGATCATCAGCGGCCCGCCGACGCGCGGCGCATGGAGCGCCGCGAGGCGCGTCTCCTGCGCGCACTGGGTGTGGCCAATCCCTACCGGAGCGTGTGAGACATGGTGAAGGCGAAGGCAAAGGCGAATGATCCGGGCAGCGGGTGGCGCGGGCGCCTGACGCGCACCCTGGCCGGCGGCTTGCGGGAACGCGCCCAGTTGCTGGAACTGCTGCGCGAGGCCACCAAGCGCGGGCTCCTCGACGCGGATGCCATGGCCATGGTCGAGGGTGCGCTGACCATGGCCGAGTTGCAGGCGCGCGACGTGATGGTGGCGCGCGCCGAAATGGTGTGTATCAGGCGCGAAGATGCGCTTGCGCGCATCCTGCCGGCGGTCATCGAGTCGGGGCATTCGCGCTTTCCGGTGTTCGATGGCGATCGCGACGACGTGGTGGGAATCCTGCTGGCGAAAGACCTGCTGCGCGCCGCCGGCGCCGCGGCCGCCGCCAGATTCGACATGCGCGAGTTCCTGCGGCCCGTGATGTTCGTGCCGGAAGCCAAGCGGCTCGACGTGCTGCTCAAGGAATTCCAGGGCAAGCGCAATCACATGGCGATCGTGGTCGACGAGTACGGCGGCGTCGCCGGGCTGGTGACCATCGAGGATGTGATCGAGCAGATCATCGGCGAGATCGACGACGAGTTCGACATCGAGGATGACCAGAACATCCGCGCCGATGGCGAGCAGCAGTTCCTGGTGCGTGGAGCCACGCGCATCGTCGAGTTCAACGAGCACTTCGGCACCGGCTTCAATGACGCCGAGTTCGACACCGTCGCGGGGCTGGTGATGCAGCAGCTCGGGCGCGTGCCGCGGCGCGGCGAGTCCGTGATGATCGGCGCCTACGAGTTCCGGGTGTTGCGCACCGATCGGCGGCGCATCGACAGCCTGCGCGTTACCCCCGCGCGCGCCGCGCCGCCGGCGCCGTGAGCGGCGCGGCGCCCGGAGGGCGCGCGCAGACCTGGTGGCCGCTGCTGCTGGCGCTGGGCGCAGGCGCAACGCTGCCGCTCGCGTTCGCACCCTTTGGTTTCTGGCCACTGGCGGTTGCCGCTCCGCTCGTCCTCATGCGGTTGTGGGAGGGCGCCACGCCGCGCCGGGCGGCGCTGCTGGGCTTGTGCTTCGGGCTCGGCACTTTCAGCGAGGGCACGTGGTGGCTGTACATCTCGATCCACGGCTTCGGGGGTGCGCCGGCCTGGCTGTCGGTGGTGCTGATCCTGTTGCTGGTCGCGCTCATGGCGAGCTACCAGGCACTGCTGGGCTGGGTCGTCGCCCGCGTCCTGCCCGCGAGCGGCGCCTGGCGCTGGTGTGCAGGCCTGCCGGCGCTGTGGCTGCTGACCGAATGGTGCCGGGGCTGGTTCCTTACCGGCTTCCCATGGTTGTCGCTCGGCTATTCGCAGACCGATACCGCTCTGGCGGGCTTCGCGCCCGTGCTCGGCGTGTACGGCGTGTCGGCAGCGCTCC
This sequence comes from Gammaproteobacteria bacterium, assembly GCA_025357915.1. Taxonomy (GTDB): domain Bacteria; phylum Pseudomonadota; class Gammaproteobacteria; order Steroidobacterales; family Steroidobacteraceae; genus FEN-1191. The sequence continues at coordinate 14,784 of JANYLH010000034.1, read as the reverse complement.
TGGTGCAGGCCGGCGCGCTGCTGGCCTGCTGGCGCGGGCGCGGGCGCGCGCGGTTTGCGCCGCTGGCGCTGGTCGCCCTGCTCTGGGCCGGTGGGGAGGCGCTGGCGAGGGTGGAATGGACGCGTCCGTCCGGAGCGCCGGTGCCGGTGGCGATATTGCAGGGCGCCATTCCGCAGGATGAGAAGTGGCAGCTCAATAACCGCGAACCCACGATGGCGCTGTACCGCTCGCTCAACGATCAGACGGCGGGGGCGCGCCTGGTCGTGTGGCCCGAAGCGGCCATCCCTGAGCTCGCCAACGAAATCGCGCCTTACCTGGCGGGCATCCAGGGCAGTTCCCGGGGGCGCGATGCCGATATCGTCATGGGCGTGGTGCGCCTGGGCGACAACGGCCAGGACTACTACAACTCGATCATTGCGCTCACCACGGGCGTGGCCTTCTACGACAAGCGGCACCTGGTGCCGTTTGCGGAGTATTTTCCCGTTCCCCCCTTCGTGCGCAGCTGGCTGCGGCTGATGAGCCTGCCGTACTCCGATTTCAGGGCCGGCGCCGATGACCAGCCGCCGCTCCGGGCGGGTGGCATGAACCTCGCGCCATCGATCTGCTATGAAGACGCCTTCGGCAGTGCGCAGCTGGCACTCGTCGCCCGATCCGACCTGCTGGTCAACGTGACGAACGACGCCTGGTTCGGGCGCTCGCCGGCGCGCTACCAGCATCTGCAGATCAGCCGCATGCGGGCCCGCGAGGCCGGGCGGTACCTGCTGCGGGCAGGAAATGACGGGGTCTCGGCCATCATCGGCCCGCACGGCGAGCTGCTGGCGGTCGCCCCCGGCTTCCAGAGCACGGTCCTGCGCGGAACCGTCGTGCCCCGCAGTGGTCTACCCCCCTATGCAAGGGTCGGCAATTGGGCGGTAATGCTGCTGGCCGTTGCCATGGCCGCGCTCGCCGTGCGCAACCGGCGGCGCCGCAATCCGGCTGATCAAATGTACAACTAAGTGTTGGAGCATCGCAGATATGTCATATGAGTCCATTGCCCCCCGCTTTGCGGGCATTTTCGTCGCGGCCTTACTGCTGACGGCCTGCGCGCCGCAGTCCTCGACTGCCGCGGCTGCCGCGGCGCCGGCCGCGCCCGCCGAAACGGCCACGACCGTGCCGGCCGCGCCGCTGGTGCGTGGCCTGCCCGATTTCGCGACCCTGGTCGAACAGGTCGGCCCCGCGGTGGTCAACGTCACCGTCATAGAAAAACGCCAGCGCGTCGGCACGCCCGGCTTCGGTAATCCGTTCTCGGACGACAACGATCCGTTCAGCGATTTCTTCCGCCAGTTCCGCAACCAGCAGCCGCGCGACCAGCCGCCCGAGGAGGGCGTGGGCTCCGGCTTCATCGTCAGCTCCGACGGCTACATCCTCACCAACACCCACGTCGTGGACAACGCCACGCGCGTGACGGTGCGGCTCACCGACCGCCGCGAGTTCCAGGCCAAGGTGGTCGGGAGCGACGACAAGTCGGATGTCGCACTGCTGAAGATCGAAGCGAAGAACCTGCCGACGGTGCGCATCGGCGACCCCAGCAAACTGCGGCCCGGCGAGTGGGTGGTCGCAATCGGCTCGCCCTTCAATTTCCAGAACAGCGTGACCGCGGGCATCGTCAGCGCGCTCGCGCGCGAGGTGCGCGGTGGCTCGGCCTACAACTACGTGAACTTCATCCAGACCGACGTGGCCGTGAACCCGGGCAATTCGGGCGGGCCGCTGTTCAATCTCAGCGGCGAAGTGGTTGGCATCAACTCGCAGATCTACAGCAACACGGGCAGCTACGCCGGCCTGTCGTTCGCGATTCCGATCGACATCGCCAACAACGTGCGCCAGCAGCTCGCCGCCACCGGCCATGTGACCCGCGGACGGATCGGCGTGAGCATCCAGCAGGTGACCGCGGCGCTGGCCGAGAGCTTCGGGCTCGATCGCCCGCGCGGCGCGGCCGTGAGTTCGGTCGACGCCGGCGGCCCGGCGGACAAGGCGGGGCTCAAGCCGGAGGACATCATCCTCAGCGTCAATGGTCGCAAAATCGAGCAGTCCTCGGAGCTGCCGGCGCTCATCGCCGGCGTCAGGCCCGGCACCACGGCCGATCTTGAGGTCTGGCGCGGCCAGGGTACCCGCCACATCAGCGTGGTGGTCGAGGAGCTCAAGGACAAGGCCAGCGTGGCGCGCGCCGGCGGCAGCGGCAGGGAAAGCGACAAGCTCGAGGCGCTGGGACTGAGTGTACGCGCGCTGAGCGAGGCGGAAAAAACCCAGCTGCATGCCAGCGGCAGTGTCGTGATCACCGAGGTCGACGGCCCGTCGGCGGAAGCCGGGCTCCGAGCCGGAGAAGTGATCCTGGGCGCCAACCGCACGCCCGTGGACTCGGTCGCCGGGCTCCGTGAGGCGATCCGCAAGGCGGGGCGCTCGGTGGCGCTGCTGGTGCAGAGCTATGATCCGTCCCGGGGCACGAGCCAGCAGCGCATCGTCACCGTGCAACTCGACTAGGGTCAGTTCCCGTCAACGAGCGGCCGGCCCACGCAGGGGGGGCGGCCGCATCGTGTATCCTAGGGCGTTGCCACCATTGCCCGGCAGGTCGACTCGCCTCGCACATGCAAGAACGCTATGAACCGGCCGCCGTCGAGCGCGCCGCGCAGGATTACTGGGATTCGCAGGGTACTTTCGTGGCGCGCGAGCAGGCGGGCCGGGGCAAGTATTACTGCCTGTCGATGTTCCCCTATCCGTCAGGGCGCCTGCACATGGGGCACGTGCGCAACTACACCATCGGTGACGTGCTGGCGCGCTTCATGCGCATGCAGGGCCTGAACGTGCTGCAGCCGATGGGCTGGGATGCCTTCGGGCTGCCGGCCGAGAATGCCGCCATGGCCAACGGTGTGCCGCCGGCGCGCTGGACGCGCGAGAACATTGCGTACATGAAGCGGCAGCTCCAGGCGCTCGGTTTCGGGCTCGACTGGACCCGCGAGCTGGCGACCTGCGACCCCGAGTACTACCGCTGGAACCAGTGGCTGTTCCTGGCGCTCCTCGAGCGCGGCATCGCCTACAAGAAAACCGGCGTCGTCAACTGGGACCCGGTCGACCAGACGGTGCTCGCCAACGAGCAGGTCATCGACGGCCGCGGCTGGCGCACCGGCGCGCCGGTCGAGAAGCGCGAGATTCCGATGTACTACCTGCGCATCACGGCCTACTCCGAGGAGTTGCTGGATGCGCTCGATGGCCTGCACGACTGGCCCGAACGCGTGCGCACCATGCAGGCGAACTGGATCGGCCGCAGCGAGGGTTGCGAAGTTTCGTTTCCCTATGCCGACGATATCCAGGCAGCGCTCGAGCAGGGCGCGCTGGCTCCCCCGGGGGCAGTCGCCGGCGGCGTGGCGCAAGCGCTCGCCGCCCTGCAGCGTGACGGCACACTCAAGGTATTCACGACCCGCGTCGACACGCTGTTCGGCGTGACCTTCGCCGCGGTTTCGGCCGAGCATCCGCTGGCCGCGCTGGCGTCGGTGGGTAATCCGCAGTTGGCGGCCTTCGTCGAGGAGTGCCGCCGCGGCAGCACCATGGAAGCCGACGTCGCGACCATGGAAAAGCGCGGCCTGGCCACGGGGCTCCACGTGCTGCATCCGCTGTCCGGCGCACCGATCGAGGTGTGGGTCGCCAATTACGTGCTGATGAGTTACGGCGAGGGCGCGGTCATGGGCGTGCCTGCACACGACGAGCGCGACCTGGAATTCGCACGGCGCCATGGCATCGCAGTGCGCACCGTGGTCCGGCCGGCGCTCGCGAGCTGGGAACAGGTGGGCGCGGCATGGCTGCCGGAATACGCCGCCCACGGCATCACCATCAACTCCGGGGAATTTTCGGGGCTGGAATTCGACGCCGCCGTCGCTGCCATCTCCGGAGCGCTCGAGCAGCGCGGACTCGGTCGCAAGCGCGTGCAATGGCGCCTGCGGGACTGGGGCATCTCGCGCCAGCGCTACTGGGGCTGCCCGATTCCGCTGATCCACTGCGCCGCCTGCGGCGAGGTGCCGGTACCCGAAGCGGACCTGCCGGTGCGGCTCCCGGAAGATCTGGTGCCCGACGGTTCCGGCAACCCGCTGGAGAAATGCGCGGCCTTCCTGCACGTCGCCTGCCCGCGCTGCGGCCGCGCTGCGCGCCGCGAAACCGACACCATGGACACTTTCGTCGATTCGTCCTGGTATTTCCTGCGCTTTGCCAGCGCTGACCAGCGAGCCGCGCCCGTCGACGAGCGCGTGCAGTACTGGCTGCCGGTTGACCAGTACATCGGCGGCATCGAGCACGCGATCCTGCACCTGCTGTATTCGCGTTTCTGGACCCGGGCGATGCGCGACCTGGGACTGGTGAAGCTCGCCGAGCCGTTCGGCAAACTGCTCACCCAGGGCATGGTGCTCAACCAGATCTACTACCGCCAGCCGGCGGCGGGCCGGCGCGTGTACTTCAATCCGGCCGAGGTCGAAGTGCACTTCGATGCCGACGGCAAGCGCACCGGCGCGATCCTGACGGGCGACGGGCAGGCGGTGGAAATCGGCGGCCTCGGCACCATGTCCAAGTCGAAGAACAACGGCGTCGATCCGCAGAGCATGGTGGAAAAGTACGGCGCGGATACCGCGCGGTTGTTCATGATGTTCGCCTCACCCCCCGAGCAGACGCTCGAGTGGTCCGAGGAAGGCGTGCAGGGGCAGTTCCGTTTCCTGCGGCGCCTGTGGAAGGCGGTGTACGAGCATGTGGTGGCCGGACCAGTTAGCGCGCACCAGGGCCTGGTGTCGATCGCGGCGGACGCCGCGTTGGGCGCGGCCGGAGCTGCGCTGCGCCGCCAGGCGCATCACACGCTCGAACGTGTCACCGACGATATCGCGCGCCGGCGGGTGTTCAATACCGCCATCGCCGCGTCCATGGAGCTGCTCAATGCGGTGACGCGCTACCAGGAACCCGGGCCGATGGCGCGCGCGGTGCGCCACGAGGCCTTCGAGATCATCGTGCTGTGCCTGTCGCCGATGGTGCCGCACATCAGCCACGAGTTGTGGTACGCGCTCGGTCACGAGCAGGCGCTGATCGATGCGACCTGGCCACGGCCCGACCAGCATGCGCTGGCGCAGGATACCGTCGAGCTGATCGTGCAGGTCAACGGGAAGTTGCGCGCCCGGGTGCAGGTGGCGACGGGAGCCGACGAAGCCAGCGCGCGCGCTGCGGCGATGGCTGACGCGACCGTGCGTCGCTTCGTCGGCGACGCGCCGCCGCGCCGCGTGGTCTACGTGCCTGGCAAGCTGCTCAACATCGTGGTCTGATGCACGCGCCTGCCACCCTGCACGGTTTGCGCCTGATGCCGGTGAGCCTGCTGGCGATGCTCGCGCCACTCCTGCTCGCCGGCTGCGGTTTCCACCTGCAGGGGCGGAACGACCTGCCGCGTGCGCTCGCCAGCGCGCGCATCGTGACGCGCGATGCACAGACCGATTTCTACAACGCACTGCGCGCCGCGTTCCTGGCCGCGGGCACGCGGCTGGACGGCGAGAGTGCGGATGCCGCCACCGTCCGCATCATCGATGACACGAGCGCCGAGCGCGTGCTGACGGTGTCGGCTCGCAACATTCCGACCGCCTACGTACTCAGCTATCGCGTCGAGGTGTCGGTCGAATACCGCGGGCGCGAGCTGCTGGCGCCCGAGGCGCACACGGTGACGCGCGAGTACAGCTTCGATGAGCGCGCGCTGCTTGCCAAGGAGCGCGAGCGCGACGTGCTGCGCCAGGCGCTCGCCGATGACCTGGTGGCGCTGGTCATGCGCCGGCTGGCGGCGCTCCAGGCTCCCTAGTTGTTGCGGCTGGCGGGCACCGACCGCAGCGCCGTGATGCGGCTCCTGCACAGCTATGGCCTTGATCTGCGCGAGGTCGAACCCGGCGCTGACATTCCCGGTTCCTACTGGGGCGAGAGCGAAGCCGGCTTGCAGGGCAGCACGCTGCTGGCGCGCGCCGATACGCCGCTCCACTCGATCCTGCATGAAGCGGCGCATTTCATCTGCATGAGCCCCGAGCGGCGTGTCGGCCTCGATCGCGACGCCGGCGGCGACGACGCGGAGGAGCACGCGGTGTGCTGCCTGCAGGTGCTGCTGGCCGCGCTGGTCCGCGGTTTCGGCGTCGAAGGCGCGTGGCGCGACATGGATGAATGGGGCTACAGCTTCAGGCTGGGCAGCACCCGCGCCTGGTTCGAACAGGACGCCCAGGAAGCCCGCGACTGGCTGCGCGCGCGCGGCATCACCGACGCGGCGGGCGCGCTGACCGGGCGGCTGCGCGACGCCTAGCGGCGCCTGCCGCGCCGGGCGTAGCGGTCGGTCGCAGCGACCAGCTCGCGCGCGTTGCCCGCTTCGAACGCCGAGTGGCCCGCATCGCCGACGATGCGCAGGTCGGCTTCAGGCCAGGCCTTGTGCAGCGCCCAGGCGCTGCGCATCGGGCAGACCACGTCGTACCGTCCCTGGACGATGACGGCGGGAATGTGGCGGATCTTCGGCACGTCGCGCAACAGCTGGTCCTCGCGCTTGAGGAACCCGCGGTTCACGAAGTAGTGGCACTCGATGCGCGCGAAGGCCGCGGCAATGTCCGGGTCGGTGAACCTGGCGACGTCGCTGGCGGCGGCGCGCAGGTAGCTGGTGGCGGCCTCCCACACCGACCAGGCGTACGCGGCGCGCGCGCGCGTGGCCGCGTTGCGCGCTGTCAGACGGCGATAGTAGGCGCGCATCATGTCGCCGCGCTCGCGCCTGGGGATTTGCGCGAGGTATTTTTCCCACAGGTCGGGGAACAACGAGGCCGCGCCGAGCTCGTCCTGGTAGAACCACTCGAGCTCCGAGCGGCGCAGCAGGAAAATACCGCGCAGCACCAGTTCGGTGACGCGGCGTGGATGGCGCTGCGCGTACGCCAGCGCCAGCGTCGAGCCCCAGGAGCCGCCGAACACCTGCCAGCGCCTGATCTGCAGGTGTTCGCGGAGCCGCTCAATGTCCGCCACCAGGTCCCAGGTGGTGTTCGCCACCAGCGAGGCGTGCGGGCGGCTCTTGCCGCAGCCGCGCTGGTCGAACAGCACGATGCGGTAATGGCGCGGGTTGAAGAAGCGGCGCATCGCCGGGCTCGTGCCGCCGCCCGGGCCGCCGTGCAGGAACACCGCGGGCTTGCCGCGCGGATTGCCGCTTTCCTCGAAATAGAGTTCGTGGAGCGGCGAGGCGCGCAGCCATCCCTTGCGGTAGGGCTTGATGGCCGGATAGAGGGCGGATTTGGTTTTCATGTCTGGACCATGGCCCCGAGCGGTCGGCCGCCCAGCAGGTGCACGTGCAGGTGGTACACCTCCTGGCCGCCGTGCGCGTTACAGTTGATGATCAGGCGGTAACCGTCTTCGGCAATGCCCTCGCGGCGCGCCAGGTCGCGCGCCACCGTATACAGGTGGCCGATCAGCGCCTCGTCGGCGTCGGCGATATCGTTGGCGGTGGGAATCGCCTTGTTGGGCACGATCAGGATGTGGACCGGCGCGCGCGGGTGGATGTCGCGGAAGGCGGTTACCCGCTCGTCGCGGTAGACGATGTCGGCCGGCAGTTCCCCGGAAACGATGCGTTCGAACAGCGTCGCCATGGGCGCAGCCTAGACGCATGCCGGGGGCCGCTGCAAGTCGCCCGCCGTGCGGCGAATCAGTTACCCTGCGGACCTTAAGGATCCGCTTGAAAATCACCACCGACAAACTCCCGGGCCAGCTCGCCGACCGGCTCCTGCCGGTCTATCTGGTCTCGGGCGATGAGCCGCTGCTCGTTACCGAAGCCCTCGATGCCATCCGGGCGGGCGCCCGTGCGCAGGGGTTCGATGAGCGCGAGCAGGTGTTCATCGACAAGACGGCGGCCGTCTGGGCAAACGCGCTTGGCGCCACCCAGACGCAGTCGCTGTTTGCGAGCCGGCGCATCCTCGAGATCCGCATGGCCGGCGGCAAGCCCGGGCACGGCGCGGACTCGCTCGTGAAGCTCATCGCCGCCGCAGGAGATGACCTGCTGTTGCTGATCGCCACCGGCCGGCTCGATCGCGATGCCCAGGGGGCCGAGTGGGTGCAGGCGGTGCAGCAGCGCGGCGCATGGGTGAGCGTGTGGCCCGTCGAGGCCGCGCAGTTTCCTGACTGGCTCCGCCGCCGGCTGCGCACGGCCGGCCTCGAGCTCTCGGACGACGCGGTTTCGCTGCTGGCGGAAGCCACGGAAGGGAATCTGCTGGCCGCGCACCAGGAAGTCGAGAAACTGTTGCTGCGCTACGGCAGCGGGACACGGCTCGGGCTGGATCAGCTTGCTGACGCCTTTGGCGACAGCGCCCGCTTCGACGTGCTGCGGCTGACCCAGGCGATCGGCGCGGGCGATGCGGCCCGGGCGCTGCGGATCCTCGCGGGCCTGCGCGCCGAAGGCGACGAGCCGGTGCGGGTGCTGTGGTGGCTGGTCCGGGCGCTGCGCAACGGACAGGCCCCCGGGCAACGCACGGTGCCGATGGGGCGTCTGGTGGCGCGCGCGGGGCGCGTCGATCGCGTGGCCAAGGGCCAGGCGCACGGCGATGCCTGGGACCAGCTCGCATTGCTGGCCGCGGAGATGTGCGGCCAGCGTACACTGCCGTTGCCGCGTGTCGCGGTGCTGTGGGAGCGGGCGCGCGTATGAGCGAGCCGATCGGCCTGTTCGGGGGCACCTTCGATCCGATCCACTACGGGCACCTGCGCACCGCCTTCGAGCTGTGGCAACTGCTGCGGCTCGAGCAGGTGCGCTTCCTCCCCACCGGCAACCCGCCGCATCGCGAAGCCTCGCTGGCGCCTTCCGAACTGCGGCTGCAGATGGTGCGCGCGGCCATCGCCGGCCAGAGCGCCTTCGTGGCCGACGATCGCGAGATGCGCCGGACCGGCGTCTCCTACACGGTCGACACGCTGCTCGACCTGCGCGCCGAATACCAGCAGCGCTCGCTGTGCCTGCTGCTGGGTATGGACGCGTTCCTGGGCGTGCCCCACTGGCACCGCTGGCGGGAAATCTTCGACCTGGCGCACGTGGTGGTCGCGCACCGCCCCGGCTGGAAGGCGCCGATCACCGGTCCGCTGGGGGAGGTGATGGTCGATCGCGGCACCGGCAACATCAGCGACCTGCACGGGTCCAGGGCGGGCCGCATTTTCGTGCACGCCGTCACGCAGCTCGAGATTGCCTCCACCGACCTGCGGGCGCTGATCCTCGGGCACCGCGACCTGCGCTACCTGGTTCCGGATGCGGTCCGCGACCTCATCATCACCTCCGGGTGCTATGCTCGGCCACAGAGGTGAACCCGCACGCATGAGCACATCCCGCCGCAGCCCGCGTCCGCGCCGGCTCAAGACCAGCCAGGGCTCCGGCCCCGGCCGGCGCAAGTCCCCAGCCCCTTCCAAGTCCAGCACCAAGAGCAAACCGGCGGCCGCCGCGCGGCCGGCCAAGCCGCCCCGCAGCGCCGCTCTGGTGGCGCTCGAGAAGCTGGCGCTCGAGGCGCTCGAGGACGTGAAGGCGGTCAACATCAAGGTGCTCGACGTGCGCGGCCTGACCGACGTGGCCGACACCATGATCGTGGCCTCCGGCACTTCCGACCGGCACGTGCGCGCCATCGCGGAGCTCGTGGTCGTGAAGGCCAAGGCTGCGGGCCGGCGGCCGATGGGCACCGAGGGCCGGCAGGACGGCGAATGGGTGCTGATCGACCTGCAGGACGTGCTGGTGCACGTCATGCTGCCGCGGATCCGCGAGTTCTACGCGCTCGAGCAGCTGTGGGAGGCGCCACAGGCGCGGCGCCGCGCCGCCACCGTCGCGCCGCGCGCGCGCCGCGCCTAGGAACCTCGCTTTGCGCACGGTGAGCGCATGCGCCTGCGGGTAATCGCCGTGGGCACGCGGATGAGCGCCTGGGTGGAGGCCGCGTTCAGCGACTACACACGCCGGCTGCGCGGCGCCGATACGCTCGCGCTGGTGGAGGTGCCGGTCACCCGACGCCATGGCGGTGGCGACGCGGCGCGCGCCATCGAAACCGAGACCCAGCGCATCCTCGCGCTGCTCGGACCGCGCGAATACGTCGTGGCACTCGACGAGCGCGGCCGCTCGTTCACGACCCTGCAGCTGGCCGACTGGCTCGCCCGCTGGCGCCAGGCCGGTGACCCGGTGAGTTTCGTCATCGGTGGGCCCGACGGCCTGGGTGCGGCCGTGCTGGCGCGGGCCCAGCTGCGCTGGTCGCTCTCGGCGCTGACCTTCCCGCACGCCCTGGTGCGCGTGCTGCTGGCCGAGCAGCTCTATCGCGCCTCGACGCTGCTGGCCGGACACCCGTACCATCGCCAGTAGCCATGACCGCCAGCGACCAGCACGCCACCCATTACCCGCAAGCGCCACCGGCGCTGCTGCTCGCTTCGGCTTCGCCACGGCGGCGCGAACTGCTGTGGCAGATTGGCGTCGCACACCGGGTCGCGATTGCCGGCATCGATGAGCAGCCGCGCCCGGGCGAGGCGGCCGCCGAGTGCGTGCAGCGGCTGGCGCTCGCGAAGGCGCGCCGCATATGGCAGGGACAACTGCCGGTGCTGGGCGCCGATACCGCGGTGGTGCTCGACGGTGAGATGCTCGGCAAGCCGCACGATCGCGAAGCGGCGCTGGCGATGCTCGCGCGCCTTTCGGGCCGCGCGCATCGCGTGCTGACCGCCGTGGCGCTCGTGGACCAGCGCGGCGGGGAAGTGCGGTTGTCCGAGAGCGAGGTGCGGTTCCGGCCCATCGACCCGGCTGAATGCACGCGCTACTGGGAGAGTGGTGAATCGCGCGACAAGGCAGGCGGGTATGCCATCCAGGGCCTGGGCGCGGTGTTCATCAGCGAGCTGCGCGGCAGCTACTCCGGGGTCATGGGCCTGCCGCTGTTCGAGACCGCCGCGCTCCTCGACGCCGCGGGCGTGCCGCGCTGGCAGGCGGACGCGGCGCGCGTGGCGTGCTGATGCGCGACATCCTCGTCAACGTCACGCCGCGTGAGACGCGCGCCGCGCTGGTTGAAAACGGCGTCACCCAGGAGCTGTACATCGAACGCGCCAGCCGTCGCGGCATCGTCGGCAACTTGTACAAGGGCCGGGTGTCGCGCGTGCTGCCAGGCATGCAGGCCGCGTTCCTCGAGATCGGCTTGGTGCGCACCGCGTTCCTGCACGCCGCCGACATCGCCCGCGCGGTACCCGCCGACGCCGAGCTCGGCGCACCGCCCGTGGAAGACATCGGCAAGCTCGTGCTCCCCGGCCAGGACCTCCTGGTGCAGGTGCTCAAGGACCCGCTCGGCAGCAAGGGCGCGAGGCTCACGACCTTCGTGTCGCTGCCGTCGCGCTTCCTGGTCTACATGCCCTTCGGGCGCGGCACCGGCGTCTCGGCGCGCATTGCCGACGAGGCTGAGCGCGAGCGCCTGCGCGCCCTGGTGCGCGAACTCGCCGACATCCAGCAGGCCGGCGGCGGCTACATCGTCCGCACCGCGGCGCACGGCGCGCCGCCCGAGGCGCTGCGCGCCGACATGCTGTATCTGGCGCGCCTGTGGGAACACATCCGCCAGGAGCAGCTGCGGGTGGCGACCGGTTCGCTGGTGCACGCCGACCTGCCGCTCGGCGCGCGCATGCTGCGCGATGAGCTCGGGCCGGACGTGCGCCGTGTGCTGGTGGATGACGCCGGGGAATATGCGCGGCTGTGCCAGTTCGCGCTCGCCTTCATGCCCGAGGCGGTGACGCGCATCGAGCAGTACGCCGGGGCGCGGCCGCTGTTCGAACTGCACGGCGTCGAGGAGGAAATCAACAGTGCGCTCGAGCGCCAGGTGCAGCTGCAGTCGGGCGGCTACCTGGTGTTCGACCAGACCGAGTCGATGACCACGATCGATGTGAACACCGGCGCGTTCGTCGGCAACCGCAATCCTGAAGACACGGTATTCCGCACCAACCTCGAGGCCGCCGTGGCGATCGCCCGCCAGCTGCGGCTGCGCAATCTGGGCGGCATCATCATCATCGACTTCATCGACATGGAGGACGCCGCCCACCGCGAACAGCTGCTGGCGGCGTTCCAGGGCGCGCTCGCCGGCGATCGTGCGCAGACGCAGGTGGCGGCCGGCGCGCCGCTTGGCCTGGTGGCGATGACGCGCAAGCGCACCCGCGAGAGTCTGGAGCATATGCTGTGCGAACCCTGCCAGAGCTGCGCCGGCCGCGGCTTCGTGCGCAGCGTCGAGACCGTGTGCCATGAAATCTATCGCGAGGGCCTGCGGCAGGGCGCGCAGTTCCAGGTCCGCGAACTGGTGATCCTGGCGCACCCGGAAGTGGTCGAGCGGCTCCTCGACGAAGAGGCGCCGGGGATCGCCGAGCTGGAGCAGCGGGTCGGCAAGCCGATCCGCCTGCAGTCCGAGGCGCTCTACAGCGTCGAGCAGTACGACATCGTGCTAGCCTAGATCCATGGACGTTCCGCCCGCCGAAAAGGTTCCCCCGGTCTGCTGCGTGGCTGCCGTGCAGATGAACTCCGGGGCTGATCGCGACGCCAACCTCGCCGCGGCGGAAAGCCTGCTCACGCAAGCGGCGCAGCGCGGCGCCCGCGTGGCCGTGCTTCCGGAAAATTTTTCGATCATGGCGCTGCGCGATGCCGACCGGCGCGCGCTCGCCGAAGCCGACGGCGCCGGCCCGGTGCAGGATTTCCTGGCGCGCACCGCGGCGCGCCTCAAACTGTGGATCGTGGCCGGCTCCGTGCCGCTGGCGAACGGCCCGGGCGAGCGCGTCGCGCAGGCCTGCCTGGTCTATGCCGCGAGCGGCGCGCGCGCGGCGCGTTACGACAAGATCCACCTGTTCGACGTCGAGTTGCCCGATCGCGCCGAGAGCTACCGCGAATCGGCGCACATGGCGCCCGGCCACGCCGTGGTGAGCGTCGCTACGCCCGCCGGACGGCTCGGCCTGTCGATCTGCTATGACCTGCGCTTTCCCGAGCTGTACCGGGCCCTGCAGGCTGCCGGTGCGGACTGGTTTGTGGTGCCCGCGGCCTTCACCGTGCCCACGGGCGAGGCGCACTGGGAAGCGCTGCTGCGCGCGCGCGCGATCGAGAATCTGGCCTACGTGGTCGCGAGCGCGCAATGCGGCGTGCATCCGAACGGCCGCAGCACCTACGGGCACAGCCTGATCGTCGACTACTGGGGCCGGGTGCTCACGCAGCTGCCGGAGGGCGCGGGCGTCGTGACCGCGACCATTGACCTGGCCGCGCAGTCCGCGGCGCGCCGCAAGTTTCCGGCGCTTTCGCACCGGGTCGAGCTGCTGCGCGGGCAGGGCACATGAGCACCACGGAACAGCCGACCGCCGTGGCTGCGCCGACCGCGGCCGAGACCATGCAGCTCGCCCAGCAGGCGCTGCTGGCGCCCGGCGGGCTCGACCAGGCGCGGCTCGGACAGGCGCTCGACCTGGTGCTCGGCGCCAAGGTCGACGCTGCCGACCTGTATTTCCAGGTCTCGCACGAGGAGTCCTGGGCGCTCGAGGACGGCATCGTCAAGGAAGGGAGCGCTGCCATCGAGCAGGGCGTGGGCGTGCGCGCCATGGCCGGCGAGCGCACCGGCTTTGCCTATTCCGATGAGATCCAGCCCCGGGCGCTCGAGGAGGCGGCGCGCGCCGCACGCGCCATCGCCGGACGCGGGGCCAGCGGCTCGATGCAGGCCTGGCACCGCGTGCCGGGTCGCGCGCTCTACCAGCCGGTCGACCCGCTGCTGAGCCTGTCCGATGAACAGAAGGTCGCCTGGCTGGAGCGCGTCGATCGCGAGACACGCAAGCTCGACCCGCGCGTGGTGCGCGTCATGGCCAGCATCCACGCCGTGCACGAAACGATCCTCATCGCCACCAGCGACGGCACGCTCGCCGCCGACGTGCGCCCGCTGGTGCGCATGAACGTCTCAGTGATCGTCGAGCACAACGGCCGGCGCGAACAGGGTTACGCCGGCGCCGGCGGCCGCTACACGCTGGCCGAACTGGTCGCGGGCGAGCGGCCGCTCGAGCTCGCACGCGAAGCCGTGCGCCAGGCGCTGGTGAACCTGGACGCGGTGAACGCGCCCGCTGGAACCATGACTGTCGTGCTCGGGCCCGGGTGGCCGGGGATCCTGCTGCACGAGGCGATCGGCCACGGGCTCGAAGGCGACTTCAACCGCAAGGGCACCTCCGCGTTCAGCGGCCGTATTGGCGAGCGCGTCGCCAGTCCCGGCTGCACGGTGGTCGATGATGGCACGCTGCCGGGGCGGCGCGGCTCGCTCAACATCGACGACGAGGGCACGCCCACGCAGTGCACGACGCTGATCGAGGACGGGATCCTGCGCTGCTACCTGCAGGACCGCCTGAACGCGCGGCTGATGGGCGTGCCGCCGACCGGCAACGGCCGCCGCGAATCCTTCGCGCACCTGACCTTGCCGCGCATGACCAACACCTACATGCTCGCCGGTCCCTACGCGCCAGAGGAAATCATCCGCTCGGTCGAGCGCGGCATCTACGCGGTGAATTTCGGCGGCGGCCAGGTCGACATCACCTCGGGCAAGTTCGTATTCTCGGTAAGCGAAGCCTACCTGATCGAGAACGGCCGGCTCGGCGCGCCCATCAAGGGCGCGACGCTGATCGGCAACGGCCCCGACGTGCTGACACGCGTGGCGATGGTGGGGAACGATCTCAAGCTCGACGCCGGCGTCGGCACCTGCGGCAAGGAAGGGCAGAGCGTGCCGGTGGGAGTGGGGCAGCCGACCTTGCGGG
>JANYLH010000040.1 GCA_025357915.1 Gammaproteobacteria bacterium | reverse complement strand
CGCTGGCAGAGCACGTTGAGCCGGATGACGAACATCAGGTATCGGCGGCCGTACACGGCGCGGCACACCTCGGTCAGCTGGGACCTGATGATTGGCCGAAGTGCCCTCTGGGTAGCACGGCAGCACGGTCACAGCATCTCGACGATGCTGCGCTTTTATGCAGCCTGGGCGGATGGTGCCCCGGAGGCCGACGTCGATCGCATCCGCGCGACGCTCAATTCGAAGCGCCCGCTGCCTCGACTCAGATCTGTGCGTCAAGGAAAGCCGGCCCGCCTGATCGCCCGGCCATTCGAAATCGAATTCGCTTCGGCAGGCGGCAAGGCTGTCGCGCGATTTGCCACTGGATTTGCCACTGAGCGGCGCCCGCCAGCAGCTAAGTCTTTGAAGAAGATTGAGAAAACTGGCGGAGAGAGAGGGATTCGAACCCTCGAAGGGCTTTTGACCCTTACACCCTTAGCAGGGGTGCGCCTTCGACCACTCGGCCATCTCTCCGATCTTGACTAAAACCCAAAGCGAATCAAAGATTTAGATTGTTCTCAGACCCCTGCGTTGGCAGGGTCGCCATGATACTGGCGGGGTTCGCTGAGGTAAAGGCGCAGTCCTAGCGCGGTGGGTCGTGATCGATCCCCGGCGCCCCGCCCGCACTGGCCGTCGTTGCGGCCGCGGCCACGGCCGCACCGGCGTGCTCAGAAATTTCCCCGCGTTGCACCGACACGCTCTTGGGCGCATCGACGCCAAGGCGCACCTGGCTGCCCTTCACGCGCAGCACCGTGATGGTGATGTCATCGCCAATCCGCACGCTCTCGCCTTCGCGCCGGGTGAGAATCAACATGGTCGTGGCCTCTCCTCTGGCACTACACCAGTCGGGCGCGCACCTGTGCCAGCACAGTGGCGAGCGCGGCATCGAGCGCCGCCGGGTTGTTGCCGCCGGCCTGCGCGAAGTCGGGTCGCCCCCCGCCCTTGCCGCCGATCTGCGCGGCAACGGCGCCGACCAGCTCGCCGGCCTTGATCTTCGCGACTCGGTCGGCGGTAACGCCGGCGACCAGGATCACCTTGGTGGGTGACTCGACCGCGGCGAGCACAATGATGGCGGAGCCGAGCCGGCTCTTGAGCTGATCGACGGCGTTGCGGAGCGAACCGCTGTCGGCGCCGTCAACCTTCGCGGCAATGACCTTGGTGCCGTCGACATCGACCGCGCCAGCGGCGAGGTCGGTGCCCTGGCCGGAGGCGAGCTTGTCCTTGAGGGCGCGGATCTCGCGCTCCTGCGCGCGGATGCGCTCGAGCGCCTCGCGTACCTTGTCGGCGAGGTCATCGCGCGTGCCACGCACGAGCGCAGCCACATCGCGCAGCACGGCTTCGCTCTTCGCCACCGCATCCAGCGCGCCCTCGCCGGTGACGGCCTCGATGCGGCGTATGCCGGCGGCGACGCCACCTTCACTGATGATGCGAAACAACCCGATGTCGCCCGTGCGGTTCACGTGCGTACCGCCGCACAGCTCGGTGGAGAACTCACCGAAATTGAGCACGCGCACTTCGCGATCATATTTCTCGCCGAACAACGCCATGGCGCCTGCCGCCACGGCGGAGTCGTAATCCATGAGGCGGGTGCGGGCATGCTCGTTGGCGCGGATCTCGGCATTCACCATGCGCTCGATGCGTGCGAGCTCCTCGGGCGTCACCGCCTGGAAATGCGCGAAATCGAAGCGCAGCCGGTCAGGCGCCACCAGCGACCCCTTCTGCGTGACGTGGGTGCCAAGCACGGTGCGAAGCGCGGCGTGCAGCAGGTGCGTCGCCGAGTGGTTGAGCCGGATCGCGTCGCGCCGCGCAGCATCGACGCGCGCCTGCACGGCATCGCCCACCTTGATCGGCGCGCCGCTGAGTGTGCCGATGTGCACGACGGCCTTGCCGAACTTTTGCGCATCCTCGACTTTGAAACTCGCCCCGCCCTCGCCGATCAGCACGCCGGTGTCGCCGATCTGGCCGCCGGATTCGCCGTAGAAAGGCGTGCGCGCGAGCACGATCTCGCCGCGCTCACCTGCTTGCAGTGCCTTAACGAGCGCGCCGTCGCGCCGGAGCGCGACGACGGTGCTATCGCCCTGGAGCGTTTCGTAGCCCACGAACTCGCTCTGCGCGTCGATCGCCTCGCCCGCAGCCAGATCGACCCCGAACTTGCTGGCCGCCTGCGCGCGTTCGCGCTGCTGCTCCATCTCGCGCTCGTAGCCGGCCATGTCCACCTTGAGATTGCGCTCGCGGGCGATATCGGCGGTGAGGTCGGCGGGAAACCCGTAGGTGTCGTGCAGCAGGAATACCAGTGCCCCCGGTACGGTGTTGCCGTCCGCTTCCTTCATGCGCGCCTCGAACCGCGCCATGCCGGTGGCGAGCGTCTCGGCGAAGCGCTCTTCCTCCGCGCGCAGCACGCGCGCGATCTGCGCCTCGCGCTGCGTGAGCTCGGGGTAGGCATCGCCCATGACCCGCGCCAGCACCGGCACGAGCTTGTAGAAGAACGGCTGCGATTGGCCGAGCTTGTAGCCGTGGCGCACCGCGCGCCGGATGATGCGGCGAAGCACGTAGCCGCGTCCTTCGTTCGAGGGCACCACGCCGTCGCTGATGAGAAAGCTGCAGGCGCGGATGTGATCGGCGATCACGCGCAGTGAGGGCGATGCCAGATCAACCGCGCCTGCGCTTGATGCGGTGACTTCGGCGGCCGCCTTCAGCAGGTCCTGGAACAGGTCGATGTCGTAGTTCGAATGGACGCCCTGCATCACGGCGGCGAGCCGCTCGAGGCCGGCGCCGGTGTCGACCGAAGGTTTGGGGAGCGGCGTGAGCACGCCATCGCCGGTCCGTTCGTACTGCATGAACACGAGGTTCCAGATCTCGACGTACCGATCGCCATCCTCGTCGGGGGAGCCGGGCGGGCCGCCCTGCACTTCCGGGCCGTGGTCGTAGAAGATCTCGCTGCAGGGACCGCACGGGCCGGTGTCGCCCATGGCCCAGAAGTTCGACTGCTCGCCCATGCGCGTGATGCGCCTGGGGTCGACGCCCGCCTCGCTCTCCCATAGCTGCGCGGCCTCGTCGTCGTCGCGGAACACCGTGACGTACAGCCGCTCGGGATCGAGGCGCAGACGTTCGGTGACGAACTCCCAGGCGAAGCGGATGCCCTCGCGCTTGAAGTAATCGCCGAAGGAGAAGTTGCCCAGCATCTCGAAGAAAGTGTGATGGCGCGCGGTGTAGCCGACGTTCTCGAGATCGTTGTGCTTGCCGCCGGCGCGCACGCACCGCTGGCTCGTGACCGCGCGCTGGTAGTCGCGCTTTTCCTTGCCGAGGAACAGGTCCTTGAACTGCACCATGCCCGCGTTGGTAAACAGCAGCGTCGGGTCGTTCCCCGGGACCAGCGAGGAGGACGGCACCACCTGGTGGCCGCGCTCCTGGAAGAACTCGAGGAAGGCGCGGCGCACGTCGCTCGCGCTCATGAAGGGTGGCTTGCTGTTTGTCATGAATCCAGTTCGAGATCGGGCCCGAGGGCAGAGCGGATATGATCGTTGGAAAAGCCGCGATATTGCAAAAATCTGGCCTGGCGGCCCTTTTCCGCCCACTCGGTGGGCGGTTCGGCCCCGAAACGTCGGCGGCGCACGTCGCGGGCGATCGCCGACCAGTCCGGGACCGAGGCCAGCGCGGCATCGATCAGGGCGCCCTCCACGCCGAAGGCCTCGAGGTCGCGCCGGATGCGCTGCGGACCCTGCCCGCGCGAAAGGTGGTACTGCACGAAGTGCCCGGCGTAGCGCTCGTCGTTGAGGAGCCGTCGGACGCGCAGCTCAGCGACTAGGGCCTGCACGATGCCGGGATCAAAGCCGCGCTCGCGCAGCTTGCCGGAGAGCTCGCCGCAGGCGTAATCGCGGCGCGCCATGAGCGCAACGGCCGCCATTTCGGCGGCCGCGGCGTCCATGGGATCAGAGGCAGCGCGGCGCTTAGGCGCTCTTTTCCTCAGGCTCGGCACGGAGTTTTACGGGCAGGAGCTTGGCGCGGATCAGGTCTTCGATTTCGCGGGCGATTTCCTTGTGGGTCTTGAGGAACTCGCGCGCGTTGTCCTTGCCCTGGCCGATGCGCTCGCCCTTGTAGGCGTACCAGGAGCCGGATTTCTCGATGATGCCGGCGTTGGAACCGATCTCGATGATCTCGCCTTCGTGCGAGATGCCCTGGCCGTACATGATCTCGAACTCGGTTTCGCGGAACGGCGGCGCGACCTTGTTCTTGACCACCTTGACGCGGGTCTGGTTGCCGACCACCTCTTCGCCATTCTTGATGGCGCCGATGCGGCGGATGTCGAGCCGCACCGAGGCGTAGAACTTGAGGGCGTTGCCGCCGGTGGTGGTCTCGGGGGAGCCGAACATGACGCCGATCTTCATGCGGATCTGGTTGATGAAGATGACGATGGTGTTGGAGCGCTTGATGTTGCCGGTGAGCTTGCGCAGCGCCTGGCTCATGAGGCGGGCGTGCAGGCCCACCTGCAGTTCGCCCATTTCGCCCTCGATTTCAGCGCGCGGGGTGAGCGCGGCGACCGAGTCGATGACCACGAGATCGACGCCCCCGGAGCGCACCAGCATGTCGGTGATCTCGAGGGCCTGCTCGCCCGTGTCGGGCTGGGAAACCAGCAGTTCCTGGATGTTGACGCCCACCTTCTCGGCGTAGGCCGGGTCGAGCGCGTGCTCGGCGTCGACGAAGGCCGCGGTGCCGCCGCGCTTCTGGATCTCGGCGACGACCGCCAGGGTGAGCGTGGTCTTGCCCGAAGACTCAGGGCCGTAGATCTCGACCACGCGACCACGCGGCAGGCCACCGCACCCGAGTGCGATGTCGAGGCCGAGCGAGCCGGTGGGGACGGCTTCGATGTCCCAGATGGCCGGCGCGTCGCCCAGGCGCATGACCGAGCCCTTGCCGAACTGCTTTTCGATCTGGCCGAGTGCGGCGGCAAGCGCCTTCTTGCGATTGTCTTCCATGCCCTGAGCACCTCTGGTGATGTGGGAGTAATTATCCCATATCGCGCGCCCGGGGCGGGCTGTAAATCTTAGCGAATCGCCCCGAAACTCTCCGGCTCCGCCGCCCGCACGATCAGGGCGAGCGCGGCGGCCACCGCGGCACGCCGCACCGCCGCCCGATCGCCGTGGAAGTGCTCGCGCAGCACGTGCACCCCGTCGCCCCGGCGCGCGGCGGCCAGGTAAACCAGGCCGACTGGCTTGTCACTCGTGCCGCCGTCGGGTCCGGCGATGCCGCTCACCGCCACTGCCACGTCGGCCCCGCTGGCGGCGAGCGCGCTCACCGCCATCGCCTCCACCACCGCGGCGCTGACGGCGCCGTGGCGTTCGAGCATCGCGGCAGCGACGTCCAGATCCTGCATCTTGGCCTCGTTGGAGTAGGTCACGTAGCCTCGCTCGAACCACTGCGAGCTGCCGGGCACGTCCGTGAGCGCGGCAGCAACGCCGCCGCCGGTACAGGATTCAGCGGTGACGACCTTGAGCCCGGCCGCGAGCAGCGCGCGGCCGGCCTTGGCTGCCAGCGCGGCGGTGTCGTTCAGGCCAGATTTGGTCACGGGAATGGGCTCTGGAGGTCGCGGGAGTCGCCCGCCTCAGCGCTGGGCGCGCGGCGGCGGTCCCTGGCGCAGGATGACGCGCGGCAGGCGCGGCAGGCGATCGCGCTGCAGCCGGGCGCGCTCTACCGTGGCCATGGAGCGGAACGCGAGCTCGGGGTGCGCGTCGCCGTAGCGTTTCTGCAGTTCACGCTGGAACTCGGCGGCGGACAGCGGCAGCGTGATGTCGTCGGTAACCTGTTCGGCCGAGAGGCCGGCAAGCTCCATGGCAAACTGCACGACCAGCGTCGCGCGGCGTTCAAACGGTGACTTGCGGCCCTTGCCCGCAACGGCGCCGACGGCAGACTGCTCGGACTCGAATTGGCGGCGCGCGGACTGCGACATGATTGCTCTCGACATCAGCGCGGGCCCACGCGGCCGGATGGGTCGCGGGGGCGCACGGATTACGGTTTTTTCCTGGGCCTGAACGTCTCAAGCAAGCCCGGAGCTGGCTGATTCCCCTGCCAGCCGGAATCTATACAAATAGTATAAATCAACATGACAGAAGACTGTCACAATGCGTTCTTGACAGGGATTAAGTCACATTGGCGGCACAGCCAGCGCAGCAAGGCGCTGTGTATCATTCGCGGCCCATGACTCGCGCCACCACGCTCAACAGCCTTGGCAGCACTGCGACGCTCTGCGCGCATACGCCGGTCATGCAGCAGTACCTGCGCATCAAGGCCGAGCATCCCGACACCCTGCTGTTCTACCGGATGGGCGATTTCTACGAGCTTTTCCACGGCGACGCGCGCCGCGCCGCGGCCCTGCTTGATATCGCGCTGACCACGCGCGGCCAGTCGGCGGGCGAGCCCATCCCCATGGCCGGCGTGCCGGTACACAGCGTCGAGGGGTATCTGGGGCGATTGTTGCGGCGCGGCGAATCGGTGGCCATCTGCGAGCAGATCGGTGACCCGGCCAAGTCCAAGGGGCCGGTCGAGCGCCAGGTGGTGCGGGTCATTACGCCCGGCACGGTGACCGAGGACGCGTTGCTGGAGAAGAACCGCGCAACGCTCCTCGCGGCACTGCTGCGCGATGGCGAACGCTTCGGGCTTGCCTGGCTGGAACTGAGCTCCGGGCGCTTCAGCGTCCTCGAGGCGCGCGGGCCGGCGACGCTGGCCGCGGAGCTGGAGCGGTTGCGCCCGGCGGAACTGCTGCTGCGCGAAGACCAGGCCGCGGGGGCGAGCGGATTGGGGGGCTCGATCGTCACCCGCGAGCGCGCGCCCTGGCATTTCGAGCTGGCGGCGGCCTCGCGGCTGCTCACCGACCAGCTTGGCACGCTCGACCTGCGCGGCTTCGGCGCGGACGAGCTGCCGCTGGCGATCGGCGCGGCGGGGGCCTTGCTCCAGTATGTGCGCGACACACAGCGCACCGCCCTGCCGCACATCCGCAGCCTCCGTGTGGAGGAATACGGCGAGTCGCTGGCGATCGACGCCGCGACGCGCCGCAACCTCGAGCTCGATTCGAGCCTGAGCGGGAATGAGGCGGCGACCTTGCTGGCCGTGCTCGACACGACCGTCACCGGCATGGGTGCGCGGGCGTTGCGTCGGTGGCTGGGGCGCCCGATCAGCCAGCGCACTGTGCTGCGCCAGCGTTACCAGGCCGTGGGCGCGCTCGGCGCGGCGCGCGCCTGCGAGCCTCTGCAATCGCTCCTGCGCGCGGTGGGCGACCTGGAGCGGATCCTGGCGCGCGTGGCGCTGCGCAGTGCGCGGCCGCGCGACCTGGTGCAACTGCGCAACGCGCTGGGCGAACTGCCTCCGCTCCGCGCGGCGCTCGGTGCGGTGGATTCCCCGCTGCTGCGCGAGCTCCATGGCCAGACCGCCGACCATGCCGCCGAGCATGCGCTCCTCGCGGCCGCAGTCGCGGCAGAACCGCCGGTGTTCCTGCGCGACGGCGACGTGATCGCCCCGGGGTACGACGCCGAGCTCGACGAGCTGCGGCGCATTTCGACCCATACCGACGAGTTCCTGCTCGAACTCGAAATGCGCGAACGCGTCCGCACTGGGCTCCCGGGTCTCAAACTCGGGTTCAATCGGGTGCAGGGTTTCTTCATCGAAATCCCGCGTGCGCAGGCCGAGCGCGTGCCCGCCGATTACCTGCGCCGCCAGACGGTGAAGTCGGCGGAACGCTTCATCACGCCTGAATTAAAGAGTTTCGAGGACCAGGTGCTGGGCGCGCGCGAACGCGCGCTGGCGCGCGAGAAGGAGCTGTTCGAATCGCTCCTGACGCGCCTGATCGAATCGCTCGGCGCGCTGCAGGGCACCGCCATGGCGCTCGCCGAGGTCGACGCGCTGGTGGCGCTGGCCGAACGCGCCGCCACCTTGAGCTGGAGCGAACCTGTACTCGTCGATGAACCAAGCCTGAGTTTGGTGGCAGCGCGACACCCGGTGGTCGAGCGCTTCAGCGAAGCGCCGTTCGTGCCCAACGACCTCGAGCTCCACGCGCACCGGCGCATGCTGATCATCACCGGCCCGAACATGGGCGGCAAGTCGACGTACATGCGCCAGACCGCGCTGATCGCGGTGCTGGCCCACATCGGCAGCTACGTGCCGGCGCACAGCGCGCGCATCGGCCCGCTCGATCGCATCTTCACGCGCATCGGCGCGGGCGACGACCTGGCCGGCGGCCGCTCGACGTTCATGGTCGAGATGTCCGAGACCGCCAATATCCTTCACAACGCCACCGAGCGGAGCCTGGTGCTGATGGATGAGATCGGCCGCGGCACCAGCACCTTCGACGGGCTCTCACTCGCCTGGGCCGTGGCGCGCCACCTGGCCACCGAGGTGCGCGCGTTCACGCTGTTCGCCACGCACTACTTCGAGCTCACGGCGCTCGGTGCGGAGCTCGAGGCCTGCGCCAACGTGCATCTCGATGCCACCGAGCACGGCGACTCGCTGGTGTTCCTGCACGCGGTGCGCGAGGGGCCGGCGAACCGCAGCTACGGTCTTGCGGTAGCGAAGCTCGCCGGCGTGCCGCCAGGCGTCATCGCCCGCGCGCGCGATTACCTGGCCGCACTCGAGGCCACGCGCGACGGCGGCGCGCAGCATCCGCCGCAAGTCAATGCCCACGGCCAGGGCGAGCTGCCGCTGTTCGCGGCCCCCGCTGCGGCCGCGCCTGGTGCGGCCGCGCACGCCGCACCGCCCGGACCGAGCGAGCTCGAGCTGAAGCTCGCACAGATCGAGCCCGACGCCCTCACGCCGCGCCAGGCACTTGCGCTGATGTACGAACTCAAGGGCAGGAAACAGACATGATGCGATCTCCCATTCTGGCCCGCAGCGCGCGCGCCTCCGCCCTCGGCCTGGCCGGGTGGTTCGCGTTGTGCTTCGCGATGGCCGCGATCGGCGCACGCGCTTCTATCGAGGCCGGCAGTTTCTACGGCACGCTCGTGCGCCCGTCCTGGGCACCGCCGGCCTGGCTGTTCGGCCCGGCGTGGACGCTGCTGTATACGCTGATGGCGCTTGCCGCGTGGCTCGTGTGGCGGCGCGCCGGCTTTGGCGCCGCTCGCCCGGCGCTGGAGCTGTTCGTGCTGCAGCTCGTGCCCAACGCCGCATGGTCGTGGCTGTTCTTCGCAGCGCACAGCGGCCTGTGGTCGTTCGTGGACATCAGCCTGCTGTGGCTGCTGATTATCGCCACGGCGGCCGCGTTCCGGCGGCTCGAGCCGCGCGCGGCGCTGCTGCTGATGCCCTACCTGGCCTGGGTGAGTTTTGCGCTCGCGCTCAACGCCGCGGTGTGGCGGCTGAATCCGACGCTGCTCTGAGCCAGTCATCACGGAGAAATTGTCATGCGTTTGAAATCCATTCTGTGTTTTGCTCTGTCCGGCGCGCTGATCGCCGGTGTGGCTGCCGCGCCCGCCAACGATCCATGGCATGCCAAAGCGCGCGCGATGCTGGAATACGCGGTCAATGTTCCAACGGTGCTGGGTCGCGACCGTGTGCCGGAACTGGCGAACTGGTTTGCCGATCAGTATCGCGTTGCGGGTATTCCGGATGCCGACATCAAGATCATGCCTTACGATCACACCGCCGCACTGATTGTGCGTTGGCGCGCGCCCGGTAAACCCAAGGCCAAACCCATCATGGTCATGGGCCACATGGATGTGGTTGAGGCGAAGCGCGAAGACTGGTCGGACACCGACCCATTCGTGTTCACCGAGAAGGACGGGTACTACTACGGTCGCGGTACCACCGACATGAAGAATGGCCTCACGGCGACCACGACTGCGGTGCTCAAACTCAAGGCGACTGGCTTCACGCCCAGGCGCGACATCATTATTTTCTACACCGGTGACGAGGAAACCAATGGCAAGGGTGCCGATCTGGGCGCAACCGAATGGCGTGGACTGCTCGACGCCGAATATGCGCTGAATGCCGACGCCGGCAGCGGCGGCATGGGCGGATACTTTGCTGTCGACGGCAGGCCGTTGGGTTTTTCTTTGCAGACTGCCGAGAAGACTTACGCCAACTACACCCTGACAACGCGCAATCGTGGCGGGCACTCTTCGGAACCGCGTGCCGACAACGCAATCTATCAGCTCGCGAATGCCCTGCACCGTATTGAGGTATATCGCTTTGAGCCGGTGTTGAACGAAACCACGCGAGCGTATTTTTCCGGCCGCGAAAAGAGCGAGTCGGGCCCGCTTGGCAATGCGATGCGTGCCTGGCTCAAGACGGGCGACGGGAAAGCCGCGGATATTGTCGAAGCGGATGAGGGCGAAGTGGGTGTGACACGCACGCGCTGCGTTGCGACGCGCTTGTTTGGCGGACATGCCGACAACGCGCTGCCGCAACTGGCAACAGCGACGGTCAATTGCCGCATCATGCCCGGCGTTTCCCCGGATACCATCAAGGCCGAACTGGAAAGCATCGTCGCCGACCCTGGCGTGGTCGTGACTCGTAACGATGACTATGTGGCCTCATTGGCTTCGCCATTGCGCAGCGATATCGTTGCTGCATTCACGGAAACGGTGCACGCGCTGCACCCCACCTCACCGATTCTGCCGTCGATGAGCACGGGGGCAACCGACGGCAACGCGTTTCGTGTTGCGGGAATTCCGGTGTACGGCGCGACGGGCGGGTGGGCTATCTCACCCGTTGACGTGCGCGCGCACGGTCGCGACGAGCGACTGCCCGTCAAGGCGCTTGACGATGACGTCGACCATTGGGTGTTGTTGTTGACTAAATTGGCGGGAAAATAATCTGCGGCGACGCTGCCGGCGTCTCTGATAGGAGCGACAGGACCTGCTTGCTCGGCGGCTACTGCAGATCCTCATGTGGCCATTTGTGCATGATCCGCGGTGGCGGGCCCACTGTGCCACGCGCCGCGGCGACCCGTCGCTCGAGCGCCCGAAGTTCACGGGCGCGCTTCGGAGCCATTAC
Source organism: Gammaproteobacteria bacterium (assembly GCA_025357915.1). GTDB lineage: Bacteria > Pseudomonadota > Gammaproteobacteria > Steroidobacterales > Steroidobacteraceae > FEN-1191. Next base: position 42,565 of record JANYLH010000040.1, on the reverse strand, counting down.
CCACGGCGCCCATCCTGTTGCGCCGACCCAGGGCTCCAACACCGTCTTCACTCGCCGGGCGATCATAGATGCCTCTTAGCCGACGAGTGAATTGCTCGAGGTGCCATACACGGCGCGGGCTTCGAGCGCAGCCTTGGCATCCACGCTCTCCTCATACGCACCGCGGTCCGTCGTGTTCTGCCCGACCGAGCTCGTATTGGTCGCGAAGATGGCGGTCTGGACCACGGTCACGACGATGGCGGCCAGCAGGCTCAAGCTCTTGTGTGTGTTCATGATTTCTCTCCTTTTCAGTCCGGTTTGTCACTCTGTACCGTTTTAACCCGGCAGCGCCGAAATGGTTTCAGGGCGCGGCGCATCTTTGCCTTCGGTGAGTGAAATTCTGGGCGTCAAAGCGGTGATCAGCAAACGCAATGCCTGATGGACACATCAGGAAATCTGAAGTCGCCCCATGCTCTGATACCGCAACAGGATGGCCGCGACGGCCCGAATGCCGATGTTGGTCTGTGTATTGAAGGTCGGCCTTGTGCGGCGGATTGAAGCGATCGACGCAACCGGTTGGTAAAGTCGTTCAGCGGGTGTTTGGATTACTCTGCGCCAACGCCAACGCCAGCGGCGAGGCTGGCGGTGGGCGAAACGAGCGGCGAGCGGCGAGCGTCCGCTGTTGGCCGGCAGCCGCCACGCACGCTGCGGCGTCAGGCCTTCGGCTCGGTCGCCACTGCATCTTGCGGGCCGCAGCGCCCGCCAAAGCGCTCGCGAAAAGCCACACGCTCTTCATTCGTCATGTGCTGCCAGCGTCCCCCCGAACCACCCCGCCACCCCATACGGTGTCCCGGACCGCCACCCCACCGACCCAATAGAATCCGACTCAAGACCAGGAGGCCAAGCGCTTGCCCGAAATGCAGACTGGGCCCGCCAAAGAGCGCCGGCATCAGGGCGTTCCACAGACTCATGACGACAAAAGTTCCCACAGCCACCGCCACTGCGGCCAAGACTGCGAATTTGATTCCCCTTACCCACCACACTGTTTTCACGATCTCACTCCTCAACGTTGATCCCAGTTGTCATGCACGGCCTGCAATCGCTTGCGCAGATTCCGCACCGCCGCGTGCTTGCGCGACAGGAGCGTGTTGACGCTCTCTCCGGTTTGCTCAGCGAGTTCCCGAAAGCTCGTCCCGTCCAGCTCATGCGCGATGAACACCGCGCGTTGCGGTCCGGGAAGTTCCTGAACCGCTTCAGCCAGCTCATTCAACATGACCTCGCGCGCGTAGAGCGCCTCGGGGCCGTCTTCGGGAGAAGGAAGCAGGTCCTCCCAACTCTCTTTGCTGTCTTCGTCCTCGAGCGCCTGCACAAATTCCGGTTTCTTGCGCCGAAACCAGTCCGTGATCCGGTTTCTTGCCACCCGGAAGAGCCACGCGCCGATGTGTTCGATCGGTTGCAAGAGTCGTTCCGCCTCGACCAACTCCGCGAACACGTCCTGCAGGATGTCTTCGGCGACGCCGGCATCCGCCACCCGGCTGCGAATGAAGCGTCCGAGCCGGGAAGCCTCCCGGGCAAAGGCCGCCGAGATTCTTCGGCTCTGATCCACTGTCATCGGGGCGGCATACGTGTTCATGGCCTTGTGGTGAGGTAGACGTACCAGGGCCAAAAATATTGTGCCGGGAGACAGCCTCTACGCAGTGTCTGCCCGTTGCGGCTACTCGGTAGCTGTAGAAATTACGACCTTTGGCGAGCCAATCTTATTTAGCGCATCCTTGCAGGCTTCACGCACTCGTTCAGGCGGTCGGAGCCGGCCTGGGCAGGCCGGCTCCTTCGTGCGTCGCCCCAGGCGAACGCAGTGCTACTTGAGGTTAAGCACCTGCATTGTTGACGAGCCGATCAGGCGACGAATCTTGTCGCGCTCGGCCATTGATTGATTGGCCGCCGTGACAGAACCCTGCACCTGCTTGGCGATTTCATCGCCCCTGGCGAGCGCACCGTCCAGGGCGGCCCAATTCTTATACCGGACCACCAGAAACAGGTTCGGCTCATCCGGAGACCGCGGCTCGACCTGTAGCACCTCGTAGCTCAATATATAGCCAGCCTTTTTCGCCGCTTCCTGGCTCTGTTTCCATGTGGTGTCAAGGTACTGCATGTAGTCGTCGAATTTTCCATCCAAGGTGCGGATGCTCGCAACATTGACGACCCCTCCTTCGGAATAGGCGTGGTCGTCGGCGAGCGCAGAAAAACTCAGGCACGCGAGGGTCGCGAGCGCCGCGCAAGCGGCAAATCGAGGTTTGTTTAGCATACGAATATCCTCTTATTGATCGTGATTTGATTGTGTCGACCACATTCGCCGTCAGCAGCGTCGCGGTTCTCGCGCAACACTACGAGCGTGGTTGCTGCACGTCAAACCATTCAGCCGCCGGACGGTGTCTCGCTTTGCATTTCCTGCGGGGGTGGAGCAGCGAGTGCAGCCGCGTTGTCGATCACCGACCTCAGGTCGGCTTCAGCCACGGGCACCGTGAGCACGTCGCGGTCGACGAGCACGAGGTCAGCGCGCTTACCGGGCGCCAGCGAACCGATCTCAGCAAGCTGATTGAGTGCTCTGGCGGAATTGCGCGTATAGGCGAAGAGCATGGCCTCGCGAGGCATCCGTTGCCCGGCATCGAGCACACCCTGCGGGCCGAGGCGTGTCTCCGCCTGATACATGGCCTCGAAGGGATTGGCCGTGCTTACGGGCCAGTCGCTCGCGCCGGCGATAGTGGCACCGGCCTCTAACAGCGAGCGGGCCGGATACATGCGCGCATAGATGGCGGAATCAATATACGGCTTGACCGCCTCGTTGGTGCTCGGATCAGCCAATGCCCACAGCAACTGCAGAGCAGCGATGACGTGGTATTCCGCGAACCGCGGTACGTCCTCCTGGTCGACGAACTGCGCATGCGTGAGCGTGTGCGGCAGCGTGCCCTGGGGGTTGGCCCGGCGCGCTGCGCCGAAGGCGTCCAGTGACGCCTTGACGGCAAGGTCGCCAATCGCGTGAATGTGTACGGTGAGTCCGCGGCGATCGGCTTCGACCACCAACTCGTTGAAGCGCGTGGGAGCGAAGAGCAAGGGCGTCAACTTGCCGGTATTGGTATACGGCTTGGTCAGCGAGGCGGTCTGCGACGGGAACTCCACCACGCCGTCTGCGAACACCTTGGGCCCTGGTATGACCAGATTCGGCACATCGGCATACTCACGGCGCAACGCCTCGACCACATCGAGTTGCTGCACGCCGTCGTTCGGCCGAATCACCGGATACGCGGCGACGTGACCGGTCAGTTCGCCACGCCGGGCCAGCTCGCGGTACACGGGCAGGGTGCCCGGCTCCTGCACGGTCAGGGGCGTATCACCGCCGACCACGCCCGCCACTGCACCATCAAGCCAGCCGGTGATGCCGAGCGCGTTGAGGTAACGGACACCCGCGCGACCAAAGGACAACAGCAATTGTGAAGACGGCGGAGGCAGGCTCAATCGCAACCTCGTTAACCCTACGTCGACCACGAAGCCATTGGGCGCAAACTGAGGCCCAAACCCGTAGTAGGCCTGTTGACCCTTGGAGAGCTTCCTCAGATAAGCCGCGGTGATGTGCGCACGCGCACGCGCCTGGCTATTGGCCCACGCCGTATGACCGTCGGAACCGAACAGCACAATTGGCACATTCGCGAACCGTCCGCGACTCAGGACAGCATCGATCCCGGCTGCATGCTCCCAATAGGCGGTGTCGAGGCCATAGACGACGACGGTGTCGCCGAGGCGGCTGGTGCCGGCATCAATGGTCTTGGCCACGAATGCAACCAGATCTGGCAGCGACCCGCCCAAGTCCGGAAAATTGGCCATCACCAGGATGTCCCCACCGCCGAAGGTCTGCAATCCACCGATCGGATGGACGTGGGCGTCGAGCATGCCGGGCATCAGGAACCTGCCGCCCAGATCCACACGCCGCGCATCGGGTCCGGCGGTCTTTGCAACGAACTCCAGGGCACCCACCGCCACGATGCGGTCGCCGCGGATTGCAACCGCTTCGGCATAGGGTGCGCTGGGCTCGGCCGTGAACACGTGGGCGTTGTAGAACAGCGTGGTGGGCTCCGTCGCGGCGTCAGCCGCGCGGGACACAGGGCCGCAGGCTAGCGAGAGCGCGACGAGCATTCCTGTGGTCGCGCGGCGGACCAATCGCTGGATTCGCATGTCGTTCACTTCATCACTCCTGCGGGTGCCCCGTCATCCTGTTGCTGCCCGCGTCACTGCTCAGACACGCAACGCCTGAGCGGGACATTAGACCAAGGATCTGCTACACGGAAGGTCAGGCGCCGCCAGAGGGCCGTGCGATGGGGAAATCAGTTGTGACTTCAGTATCGGAGCCTAGGGTATCTGCGTCTCTCGCGAGGGGACTGACGCTCGTCCCGGCGGCCGCCCTGATCGTGACCAACGTCATCGGCACCGGCGTGTTCGTCAAGGCACGGGTCATGACCTGCAACGTCGGCACGCCCTGGATGGTGTTGTCGGCATACCTCGTGGCAGGGCTGTTCACGCTGGCCGGAGCGCTCACCTTCGCCGAACTGAGCGCCATGATGCCGCGCGCGGGAGGACAGTACAATTTCATCGGCGCGGCGTTCGGTCGAGTCTGGGCCTTCCTCTACGGCTGGATGGAGACGCTCCTCGACGGGGCCGGGAGCGCAGCGGCGATCGCTATCGTCTGCATCATCTTTCTCAATGACCTGTTGGCAGGCAGTCTTTCACCCACCCAGGTTCAGCTGCTGACGGCCACCACGATCGTGATCGTGACGCTGCTGAACCTCGCCTCGATGCATGCCAACGGGCTTTTGGCCACGGTCATCACCTCGTTGAAAGTGATGCTGGTAGCCGGAATCGGTATCGCTGCTTTCTTGTTCAGCGACGGCTCATGGGCGCACTTTGCATCCAGCGGTGCGGCCGGTGCCTGCGAGGGTGTCCCCGCGAGTGCGCGACTGGGCGTGACCGGCTTCGGGGCCGCCGTCGTTGGCGCCTTGTGGGGATACAACGGCTGGGCGACGGTGAGTTTCGTCGCAGAAGAGGTGCACCAGCCGGGTCGCACGCTCCCTCGCGCCCTCATAGGCGGCAGCGTGCTCATCATCGGCCTTTACCTGCTCATCAACGCGGGCTATTTCCATGCGCTGAGCCCGGCAGTCGTGGCCAGCGTGCCGGAAGCTTCCTCGGTCGCGGGCGTCGTGATGGTGCGGATGCTCGGCGCGGGCGGCGCCTCGCTGCTGACGGTGGGGCTGATGTTGTCTACTTTTGGATCGCTCCACTCGACGATTTTGTCCGTGGCACGCGTCCCGTTCGCGATGGCCCGCGATGGCCTCCTGCCGCGCACGCTCGCCACGGTCTCGCCGCGCGCGCGCGTGCCCACGCACGCTGTGATTCTCCTGGGCGCTTGCGCCGTGGGCTTTGCGCTGTCCGGTACCTTCGACGTCCTGACGGACATGATCGTGTTCATGCTGTTGTTCTTCAACGGCCTGGCGGTTGCTGCCGTTTACGTCCTACGCCGCACGCTGCCTGGAGCGGCGCGGCCCTATCGGGTGTGGGGCTATCCGCTCATGCCTGCCCTGTTCCTCGCAGCCACGGGCTACCTGATGATCAACACTTTGCTTGCAACCCCGGGGCGGGCGTTGGCAGGGCTGGGTGTGGTCGCGCTTGGCCTGCCGCTCTACGCTTACTACGCGCGCAGACTACCGCGCAGCCGCCCCGAGGATTGGCTCGACTGATGCGGGGCCTGGCGGCTGCGCGCCCTACCGGCGCCTCCGCCGCGATTGGGCGAGGAGGGAGGGTGCGATCAGTACCGCGCACGATATCGATGGGCGGGCCGCGCAGTGCGGCCCGCCCATGCCATGCATTCGCGCCTACTTCGCCATGGCTCGGTGGCTCTCGGCCAGGGCCCTCGCCCCATGCGCTGCTTCGCGATATGACTTCGCCAGCTCGTCGCAATGCTTCGCGAGGCTCTCAAAATCCGACATCTGCTTGCCGCCGACATTGCCGATCCGGCCGCGATAATTTCCCGCCTCCGCAGCGTGATGGGCCGCTTTCTCGGTCAGTTCCTCGGCTTCCTGGTCTAATTTCGCCGCTTCCGCCAGGTGCTGCGCCGGTGTCATCGGCGCGGCCGCGGCAGCCGCGTCCGCTCGCGCCGTTTCCGGCACAACCCATACGACGCCTGCCGTCAACACGGCGGCAACAATTCCCGTTGTGAATATTCTCAACTTGGTCACATTGCTCTCCATTCTTTTGGGACCGTCAGGGCTTCGCTGGGGCCCACCCGGCCATTGGTACAGACCGAGCCGATTATGCCCGCGCGGCGCCGCAATAACATCGTGGATTTCCACAGGGTCGCGGGCTACGTTGCCTGGAGAGCCGCCCGGACCTTGGCGCGAGTGCGGCAGAATGGCCCTGCAGCATGATCCGCAGATCCGTCCCGAGCGGGCGGTCCAGGTGGCCGGCGGCGGCGCTAGGGCGCGTGCGGCGTCCCGAAGTGCCCGTGCTCCAGGAACTGCCCTACCTCGTGCGCGACGCGCGCCGATAGCAGCATGCCCGAGTGGCTCACCGGCAGGACCAGGTGCGCCTTCGCGCCCGGCAGGCGCGTTTCCGACACCGTGACCGTGCCGTCGTTGGGTTCGTCGAAATCCGCGATCAGGCGACCGAGGCTCAGCGACTGGTCGCCGGCGATGATGCCGAGCTCGCGCTCGTGCGACCAGGCGCGTTGGTGCGCGTACAGCAGCTCCTCACCCGCAGCCTGGCCGAGCATGGCGCGGCCGAGGCGGAAGCGCACCAGGGCATTGGCCGCGCGACTGGTCAGGCTCGGCGTGCCAAGGAACACCACGCGCCCGGGCGGCTGGCGCGGGTGGCGCTCGAGACAGCGCATGATGGCGATGCCACCGAGGCTATGGCCGACGAGGTGCACGACCGGCGTGTCGAGCGCAGCGATCGTGGCGTCAAGCGCGTCGGCGATCTCGCCCATGCTGAGGAGCGTGGAGGCGTAGCTGAAGGTTTGCCAGGCGTAGCCGCGGTCCTTTTCGATCCGCCGGCGCAGCATGAAGGCTTCGTGCCCCGAGAGCCAGAGACCATGGACGTAGACGACGGTGGCGTTCATGGCGGGCGGCGATCGCTCGCTATGTCGGCGCAGGCTGGCGGACGCGGATGTGGAGCTCGCGCAGCTGTTGCTCGCTCACCTCCGTGGGCGCCTCGGTCAGCGGACAGGCGGCGGTCTGCGTCTTCGGGAAGGCGATGACATCGCGGATGCTCTCGGCGCCGGCCATCAGCATCGCCAGGCGATCGAGGCCAAAGGCGATGCCGCCGTGCGGCGGCGCACCGAAGCGCAGCGCGTCGAGCAGGAAGCCGAACTTCGCGCGCGCCTCCTCGGCGCCGATACCCAGCAACTCGAACACCGCCGACTGCAACTCCTGCCTGAAGATACGCACCGAGCCGCCGCCAATTTCGGAGCCGTTGAGCACCATGTCGTAGGCCTGCGCCAGCGCCGCGCCCGGGTTAGCCTTGAGCGCCGCGGCGTCCGGGTTCTTCGGCGAGGTGAAAGGATGGTGCATGGCCACCCAGCGCTTCGCCTCTTCGTCGTACTCGAACATCGGGAAGTCGACCACCCACAGCGGCCGCCAGCCTTCGGCCACGAGCTTCTGGTCTTGGCCCGCCTTCAGGCGCAGCGCGCCGAGCGCGTCGTTGACGACCTTGGCGCGGTCGGCGCCAAAGAACACCAGGTCACCATCCTGGGCGCCGGTACGCTCGAGGATGCCAGCGATCGCCGTGTCGTCGAGGAACTTGACGATCGGCGACTGCAGCCCGTCGCGCCCCTTGGCGCGCTCATTGATCTTGATGTAGGCCAGGCCGCGCGCGCCATAGCGGGCGACGAAGGCCGTGTAGTCATCGATCTGCGAGCGCGGCATCACCCCGCCCCCCGGTATGCGCAGCGCGGCGACGCGGCCGACCGGATCCTTCGCGGGTCCGGCGAACACCTTGAAATCGCAGTTCGCGACCAGATCGGCGACGTCGATGAGCTCGAGCGGCACGCGCAGATCGGGCTTGTCCGAGCCAAAGCGGCGCATGGCTTCGTGATAGGTCATGCGTGGAAAGGGCTGGGGCAGTTCCTGCTTCATGACTTCGCGGAACAGCGTCCGCACCAGTTCTTCCATGAGCGCCGTGATCTGGTCCTGGCTGAGGAAACTGGTCTCGACGTCGAGTTGCGTGAACTCAGGCTGACGATCGGCGCGCAGATCCTCGTCGCGGAAGCAGCGCACGATCTGGTAGTAGCGCTCGAAGCCGCTGACCATCAGCAGCTGCTTGAAGATCTGCGGCGATTGCGGCAGCGCGAAGAACTTGCCCGGGTGCGTGCGGCTGGGCACGAGGTAGTCGCGTGCGCCCTCAGGCGTCGCCTTGGTGAGCATCGGCGTCTCGATGTCGATGAAGCCGTGAGCGTCGAGAAAGCCGCGCATCGAGCGCGTGATCGCGTGGCGCTGGCGCAGGCGCTGGTTCATGACTTCGCGCCGCAGGTCAATGTAGCGGTAGCGCAGGCGCACTTCCTCGCTCACCTGCTCGTCGAGCTGGAACGGGAGCGGATCGGCGCGGTTGAGGATCTCGACCTCAGTGGCGACGATCTCGACGCGCCCCGAGGCGAGGTTGGCGTTCACGGTGCCGGCCGGGCGTTCGCGCACCGTGCCGGTGACACGCACGACGAATTCGTTGCGGAGCTTCTCGGCGTTGGCGAACACCTCGGTCGCATCCGGGTTGCAGACGATCTGCACCAGCCCCTCGCGGTCGCGCAGGTCGACGAAGATCACGCCGCCGTGGTCGCGCCGGCGGTGCACCCAGCCGGCCACGGCGACCGTCTGGCCGACCAGGGTGTCATTCACTTGTCCGCAATAATGGGTGCGCATGGTCGGCTTCCGAAAAGGCACGCGATGTTACGGGCCTACACGCCGACGCGCAAATGTCAGGCGCAACCACACCCTCCCCGGACGCGCAAATGCCGGCCTTGGCCGGTGCCGGGAAGCCGGGCCGCTCACCGGGCCAGTTCGTCGAGCGCCGCCGCGAGGTGCGAGAGCAGCCGGTCGACGGCCGCCGGCGCGGTCTGCGGGGAGAGCAGCATCATATTGTGGAAGGGCGTGAGCAGGACGCCGCGGTTGAGCAGGTACAGGTGGAGCGTGCGCTCGAGCTCGGGCTCCATGGCGGCCGCGGATTCACGGCCGTTGCGTGCCGGCGCGGCGCCGAACCCCAGTTCGACGCGCGCGCCGATGCGCTGCACGTGCCAGGGCAGGGTACGTTTCGCCAGCAGGGCTATCAGCCCCTGTTCGAGCCGGATCGCCTGGGTTGCCATGTGCGTGAAGGCGGCGTCCGTCATGACCTCGCCCAGGCAGGCCTCGAGCGCGGCCAGCGCCAGCAGGTTGGCCGAGAGCGTCGTGCCGAGCCCGGAATGCCCGTGTTCGGCGTTGGCGGGAATGGCTTCGATCCGCGCCCGGAGCGGCTCGGTCATGCCGTAGACCGCGCAGGGCATGCCGCCGGCGATGGCCTTGCCGCACACCAGCATGTCCGGCTCGAGCGCATCGCGCCGTGTGCACCCGCCTGGCCCCGCCGAGAGGGTGTGCGTTTCGTCGATGATCAGGAGCGTGCCGCGCTCGCGCGTGAGGCGGCGCAGTTGCGCATGAAACCCCGGCGCGGGCAGCACCATACCCATGTTGGTTAGCGCAGGCTCGCACAGCACGGCCGCGACCTGGCCGTCCGCGAGCGCCGCGGCCAGCGCGGGCACATCGTTGAACTCGACCACTCGGGTGTGCGCGGCGGCGTCGCCAGGCGGTCCGCGCAGGCCCGAGCGGGCCCGTACCTGGCCGTCAACCAGGCAGACCAGCGTCTCATCGACGGTGCCGTGGTAGCAGCCGTCGAACACCAGCACTTTGCTCCGGCCGGTCACCGCGCGCGCCAGGCGCAGCACCGAGCGGTTGGCGTCGGTCGCGGTCTGTGTCATCTGCCAGCAAGGCAGGCCGAAGCGTGCGCTCAATGCCGCGCCGATGACGGCGACGCGCTCGCCCGGCAGCATCGCTGTGAGCCCGCGCGGCGCCTGGCGCGCGAGCGCCTGCGCCACCGGCGCCGGGCTGTGGCCGAACATCGCCCCGGTGTCGCCCAGGCAGAAATCATCGTAGGCATAGCCATCGACGTCATTGAGCGTGGCGCCAGCGGCGTCGCGCACGAACACCGGGAAGGGCAGTGGCCAGTCGCGCATCCAGTGGAAGGGGACCCCGTCCTGCCAGTGCCGGGCGCTTTGCTGCGTCAGCTCCGCGCCGCGCGGGTGCGCGCGCTCGAAGGTGAGCCGTTCGCGCTCGCGCAGGGCGGTGATCGCCGCGGCGGCAGGCGCCGCCATGTCAGCCCTGCGACCCTGGCGAGACCGCATGCCCCCCGGCAGCGTTCGCCGAGGGGCCAACCACCCCGAGCGTCACGATGAATTTCATGGCGGCATCGACGTGCATGTCCAGTTCGATGCACTGCGAGTGTGGCACGAAGACAATGAAGCCCGAGGTCGGATTGGGCGTTGTGGGAATGAACACGCACACCTGTGGCGCGCCGAGACGCGAGCTGATTTCCGGCAGGTGGTCGGTGGTCTGGAAGCCGATGCTCCACAGGCCCGGGCGCGGATACTCCACCAGCAGGACCTTCTTGAAGGAATTGCCGGAGTTCGACAGCACGGTCTCGGAGAAACTCTTGACCCCGCTGTAGAGTGCGCGCACGAAGGGAATGCGCTCAAGCACTTCCTCGCCGACCGCCACCAGCGCCCGGCCGATGAAATTGGTGACCAGCAGGCCGGTGAGCATCACGATCAGCAGGCCGAGGATCGCGCCGAAACCCGGCACGTGCAGCCCCAGCAGCGTATCGGGGCGGAGCGAGCTCGGTAGAACCAACAACGTCTGGTCCATGAGCTGCAGGATGAAGCGCACCACCAGCACCGTCACCAGCACCGGCACCCAGATCAGGAGCCCGTTGATCAGGTAGCGCCGCAGCGCCCGGATGAATTTGGGGCGCTGCACGGTCTGCGGACCATTCACCGTCGCCCCCTCCCGCGCGTGACGGCTCGTGTGGGGCGCTTGAGGGCGCGCTTGGCCGCGCTCTTCGCGGCCGGCTTCGAGCGCCGGACGGCCTTGCCCCCCGGCTTCGATGCCGTCGAACCGCCACCCTGGCCCTTGTCCTTGCCCCCTTTGCCCTTGTCGCCCTTGTCCTTGTCAGCCTTGTCCTTACTGCCCTGGGGCGTGGCCGTCTCGGCCGCCGGCTTGACGTCGCCCTTGTCGTCCGCCTTGAGCTTGGTCTCGGCTGCGGGGGTCACGGTCTCTTCCCGTTCGGGGCCCGCAAGGTTGCGCTGCCCTTCCTTGTCCGACTTGAAATCGGTCTCGTACCAGCCCGAGCCCTTGAGCCGGAACACGGGCGCGGACATCAGCCGCTTGAAGCCCGCCTTGCCGCAGGACGGGCACTTCTTCAGCGGCTTGTCGCTGATCTTCTGGAGTACCTCCAGGTAGTACTTGCAGGCTGGACACTCGTACTCATAAAAAGGCATAGCTTAACCACTCCTCCACCCGCTTCTGATTATAGGGCGTAGCACGCGCCGGGTGTCGGTGGTGAAAGGCAGTTTGCCAAAGCGAGTATCGGGGAGCGACGCAAACTGCCTTTCACCGACGGCGGCCGGCGAGCGCCACGCCCGCCAGGCCGGTCAGGTGGACTTGGCGAAGGTGAGCGTGCCCTTTTCCACGCCTACGCGGATGCGGTCGCCGGGCAGGAAGGTGCCGGCGAGGATCCGCTGTGCCAGCGGGTTCTCGATCTGCTGCTGGATGGCGCGCTTGAGCGGCCGGGCGCCGTAGACCGGATCGAACCCGGCCTCGCCCAGCGAGTCGCGGGCCGCGAGGTCGAGCTCGAGCACCATGTCGCGCTCCAGCAGGCGGCGGCGCAGCATCCCCAGCTGGATGTCGACGATCGCACGGATCTGCTCGGTGCCGAGCGGATGGAACACGACGATGTCGTCGATGCGGTTGATGAACTCCGGCTTGAAGTTCTGCTGCACGATCTCCATCACCGCGGTCTTCATGCGCTGGTAGTTGCCCTCGCCGGCAAGCTCGTGGATCACGTTCGAGCCGAGGTTCGAGGTCATGATGATGACCGTGTTGCGGAAGTCGACCGTGCGGCCCTGGCCGTCCGTCAGGCGGCCGTCGTCGAGCACCTGCAGCAGCACGTTGAACACGTCGGGGTGCGCCTTCTCGACTTCATCGAGCAGGATCACCGCGTAGGGGCGGCGGCGCACCGCCTCGGTGAGATAACCGCCCTCTTCGTAGCCGACGTAGCCCGGCGGCGCGCCGATCAGGCGCGACACCGAGTGTTTTTCCATGAATTCGGACATGTCGATGCGGACCATGGCGTCTTCGGTGTCGAACAGGAACTCGGCAAGCGCCTTGCACAGCTCGGTCTTGCCGACGCCAGTGGGGCCTAAGAACAGGAACGAGCCATTCGGCCGGCGCGGATCCGCGAGCCCGGCGCGCGAGCGGCGGATGGCGTTCGACACGATACGCACGGCTTCTTCCTGCCCGACCACGCGTTTGCCGATGGCTACTTCCATGCGCAGGAGTTTTTCCTTTTCACCCTCGAGCATCTTCGCGACCGGGATGCCGGTCCACTTGGAAACCACCTCGGCGATTTCCTCCTCGGTGACTTTGTTGCGCACCAGCTGCGTGTCCTTGCTCTCCGCAGCGTGCGCCTCGGCCAGGCGCTTCTCGAGCGCCGGGATCTTGCCGTACTGGAGCTCTGCGACCTTGCCGAGATCGCCGTGACGGCGTGCGGCCTCCATCTCGAGCTTGAGCTTCTCGAGTTCCTCCTTGATCGCGGCTCCGCCCTGGAGCGTGGCCTTCTCGGCCTTCCAGATCTCCTCGAGATCTGCGGATTCCTTCTCGAGCCCGGCGAGCGTCTCCTCGAGCGCGGCCAGGCGCTTCTTGGTGGCCTCGTCCTGCTCCTTCTTCAGCGCCATCTGCTCGATTTTGAGCTGGATGATGCGCCGGTCGAGGCGGTCGAGGGCCTCGGGCTTGGAGTCGATCTCCATGCGGATGCGGGCGCCCGCCTCGTCGATCAGGTCGATCGCCTTGTCCGGCAATTGGCGATCGGCGATATAGCGGTGCGAGAGCGTCGCCGCGGCCACGATGGCCGGGTCGGTGATGTCGACGCCGTGGTGCACCTCATAGCGTTCCTGGAGTCCGCGCAGGATGGCGATGGTGTCCTCGACGGTCGGTTCGTTCACCAACACTTTCTGGAAGCGGCGCTCCAGCGCGGCGTCCTTCTCGATGTACTTGCGGTATTCATCGAGCGTGGTCGCGCCGACGCAGTGCAGTTCACCCCGGGCGAGTGCCGGCTTGAGCATGTTGCCTGCGTCCATGGCGCCCTCGGCCTTGCCGGCGCCGACCACGGTATGCAGCTCGTCGATGAACAGGATCACCTGGCCTTCCTGCTTGGCGAGATCCGTAAGCACCGCCTTGAGCCGCTCCTCGAACTCGCCACGAAACTTGGCGCCGGCGATCAGTGCCGCCATGTCGAGCGCCAGGATGCGTTTGTTCTTCAGGCCCTCGGGCACCTCGCCGTTGATGATGCGCTGCGCGAGGCCCTCCACTATTGCGGTTTTACCAACACCCGGTTCGCCTATGAGTACAGGGTTGTTCTTGGTCCGGCGCTGCAGCACCTGGATGGTGCGGCGGATCTCATCATCGCGCCCGATCACCGGATCGAGCTTGCCGGCTTTGGCGCGCTCGGTCAGGTCGACGGTGTATTTCTCGAGTGACTGGCGCTGCCCCTCGGCGCTGGCGTCCTTGACCGCTTCACCACCACGCACCTGCTCGATGGCCTTCTCGACCGCGGCCTTCTGTACGCGACTGTCCTTGAGGATCTTCGCCAGCGCGCCCTTGTCCTCGAAGGCCGCGAGCAGGAACAGCTCGCTGGAGATGTGCGTGTCGCCGCGCTGGTGGGCCAGCTTGTCGGTGACGTTGAGCAGCCGGTTCAGGTCGTTTGAAATGTGAATCTCGCCCGGCGTGCCTTCCACCTTCGGCAGCCGGTCGAGTGCGCCACCGAGCAGCGCGCGAAGCTTATTGCTGTCCGCGCCGGCGTTACGCAGGATCGGAGCGATGCCGCCGCCCTGGGAATCGAGCATCGCCAGCAGCACGTGGGCCGGCTCGATGAACTGGTGATCGCGCCTGGCGCACAGCGATTGGGCTTCCGCCAGTGCCTCCTGGAAGTGGCTTGTCAGCTTGTCCATGCGCATTGCAGCCCAGCCCTGTGTTCAGCTATCGGTAGTGCCAGTTTTGGGGCCGCCAGGCGGGATATTCAAGCGCCGAGGACGGTTTCCGCCACCCAGATGACGGCAATTCCGGCCAGGATCAGCACCACCTGCATGATGCTCCCGGCCGGGTCCACCCGCCGGTGCAGGCCCGGGATCAGGTCCGCCACGGCCACGTAGATCAGCGAGGCCGCCGCCACCGAAATCGCGTACGGCAGCACCTCGAGCGTGCCACGCAGGGCGTAGTAGCCCGCCAGCCCACCGATGATCGAGGTGAGGCTGCTGGCGGTATTGAAGAACAGCGCGCGCGCGGGCTTCATGCCGGCATGCAGCAGCACGGCCAGGTCGCCCAGTTCCTGCGGGATCTCGTGGGCCGTGATGGCGATCGTGGTCACGATGCCCAGCCGCACATCGGTGAGGAAGGCCGCCGCGATCAGCACGCCGTCGAAGCCGTTGTGCACCCCGTCGCCGATCAGCACGATCCAGCCCGCGGCCCGGTCGCGGTGCTGGCTGTCGGGCACCTGGTGACTTTCGCAGTCCTCGGTGTGGCAGTGGCGCCAGAGCACGAATTTCTCCAGCACGAAGAACAGCGCGATGCCACCCAGCAGCGCCGCGCCAATCCCCTGGACCCGGCCCGGCCCCACTTCCGCCACCGCCTCGGGCAGGAGCCCGAGCAGCGCGGCCGCCAGCATGGCGCCGGTGGCGAAGCTGATCAGGTGCGGCAGCAGCCGCGCGCGGCGCGCTTCCGGGAACAGCAGGAACAGGCCCGCCAGCGCGGCACTGAGCAGTCCGCCAAACAGCGTCGCGAGCAGGATCCAGATCAGTGTGGGCATGTGCCGATCACTCTAGCATGTGCCTTATGGCACGGCGCCCTGGCGCCAGACCAGCGCCGCCATGCGCCCGGTGCGCCCGTCGCGCCGGTAGGAAAAGCACTGTGCGGTCTGCGAGTGCGTGCACAGGCCGGCGCTGGTGATGTGCTGCACGCCGAGTGCGCCGAGGCGCTGGCGCGCCAGCAGATCCAGGTTGCACTGCCAGCGGCCGCGGGCGTTGGCGGCGAAGCCTGCTGCCGCGCGCTCATCGTGAGCCACAAAGGCGGCGCGCACTTCGGCGCCGACTTCGAAGCGATCCGGGCCGATGTGTGGGCCCGTCCAGGCGGACAGGCCCTGCGGATCGACGCGCATCGCCGCGACCGTGGCCTCGAGCACGCCCGCGGCAAGCCCGCGCCAGCCTGCGTGCGCCGCGCCGAGTACCGTGCCGTCCGCGCTCACAAACAGCACCGGCAGGCAATCAGCCACCAGGATCGCCAGCACGCGCCCGCTCTGGCGGGTCACCGCACCATCGGCGGGACCCGGAACTCCGGGCGCATCCGCATCGATGACCCGGATGCCGTGCTCCTGCTGCAGCCAGAGCGGTTCGGATGGCAACTGCAGTGCGGCACGCAGGAGCCGCCGGTTTTCGGCCACGGCAGCAGGTTCATCGCCGACGTGAGTGCCGAGGTTCAGGCTCGCGTACGGGGCAGCGCCCAGGCCCCCGGTGCGCAAGGCGCACCCGGCGCGCACCCCCGGCGGCGCGTGCCAGAGGGCTTCCAGGAACCCGACGCTCACTCACGCTCCTCGTCCGCGTCTCGCCGCAGGGCCTCGAGGAGTTCGCGGAAATCCGCAGGCAGGGGCGATTCGAAAGTGTGGTGGCGCCCGGTCACGGGATGGTCGAGCGCAAGCCGCTGCGCGTGCAGGGCCTGCCGGCGGAAGCGGCGCAGCGCCGACTGCAGCGCCTCCCCCGCTCCGGCGATCTGCCGGCGCCGCCCCCCGTACACCGGGTCACCGACGATCGGCAGGCCGATGTGCGCCAGGTGCACGCGGATCTGGTGCGTGCGCCCGGTCTCGAGCTGCACCCGCAGGAGCGTCAGCCCCTCGAACCGCTCCTCGATCCGAAAGTGCGTCACCGCCTCGCGGCCATCGCGCCGCACCGCCATGCGCGTGCGCACCGAGCGATGCCGGCCGATCGGCTCATCGATCGTGGCGCCGGCCGTGGGCGCGCCGAAAACGAGCGCCAGGTAGCCGCGCGCGATCGCGCGCTGCTGGAGCATCGCCACCAGCGCATGGTGGGACTCCGGCGTGCGCGCCACCACCAGCAACCCGCTCGTGTCCTTGTCCAGCCGGTGGATGAGCCCGGCCCGCGGCACCAGCGCCAGCGCCGGGTCGTGCGCCAGCAGCGCGTTCTGCAGCGTATGCGCGGCATTGCCGGCACCCGGGTGCACGACCAGCCCCGCGGGCTTGTCGACCACCAGAAAGGTCTCGTCCTCGTAGACGATGCGCAGTGCGATGGCCTCCGGCCCCACGGTGGTATCGGCCGTGAATTCGGCCTGCACACGCACGCGCTCGCCGCCTGCCAGGCGCGCGCGCGGCTGCACCGTGCGGCCCTCGAGCAGCGCCGCGCCCGAACGGATCCAGCGCTGCAGCCGCGCGCGGGAATACTGCGGCAGGGCGGCTGCCAACGCGACATCGAAACGCTCGCCCGCAGCGGCGGCGGGCAGCTCGAGGTCGTGGATGTGGAACTTGGCGCTCATGGGGTGGTCGCAGGTGGGTCGGGTTTATTCGCTATACTGGCGCTTTAGCGTCGCAGGGTACAACGTGGCACTCAGCAAGGTCTCCGCTCCCGCCCCATCCCGCACCCCAGCTCCCGCCAGCAGAGGCACATTGGGGCGGTCGCTGGGCGTAGTGCTGCTGGTGGCCTGTGCCGCGCTCGCCGGCTGCCAGAGCCGCGGCAAGACGCGCGACACCAATCGCTACACGGCCGAGAGCCTCTACCAGGACGCCCACAAGTCCCTCGTCAACAGCGACTACGAGCTCGCGGTCAAGAGATACGAGGCGCTGACCTCGCGCTTTCCGTTCTCCGACCAGGCGCGCCAGGCGCGGCTCGACCTGATCTACGTCTACTACCGCAAGGGCGAGAACGAGTCGGCCACCGACGCGGCCGAGCAGTTCCTGCGTGAGAACCCCACGCACCCGCGCATCGACTACGCCTGGTACATGAAGGGCCTGGTCGACTACGAACATACGCCGTGGGTTTTCGAACGCTGGTTTGGCGTGGACATGGCCAAGCGCCCGCCCGCTTCGCTGGCTTCTTCGATCACGGCATTCAGCACGGTGGTCAAGCAATTCCCGACCAGTGCCTACGCCCATGATGCGCAGCGCCGGCTGATCTACCTGCGCAACCGCCTGGCCGACTACGAGATCAATGTCGCCCGCTACTACATCAAGCGCGGTGCCTACGCTGCCGCCGCACAGCGCGCGCAGCGCGTGATCGAGCAGTACGACGGCGCCCCGGCCGTCCGCCAGGCGCTCGAGATCATGATCGACTGCTACCACCACCTCGACCTCAAGGACCTGCAGGGCAACGTCGAGCAGGTCTACCAGGCCAACTTCCATGAAGACAGCAGGCAGGGAAAGCAGCGTTCATGGTGGCGCATCTGGTAGCACGCGCAGCCGCGCGGCAGATGTTGTAACGCGCGGGTACTCATGGTCTGCACCGCTCAATTGTGTGGTCGGGTGCGCCGCTGCGGAAGAGCAAATAGTAAGAAATAGAAGACGGCGCGTGCAGCGGCGAAGCTCGCGCAGCCCGCCGCGCGCGGCCCCAGCAGGTCAGCGATAGATCAAGCGTAGTACTGGCGCGCGGCTGGGCCGCGCTTCGCCACCCTCCGACACACAATCGAGCGGTGCAGACCGTGAGTACTCGCGCGCTGCGCTGCGCCTGCCACGCGGGCGCGCGTGCTACCCGCGGCTGCGGGTGGCAGCGCGGACGCGCCAACGTGCGGTTTGCGGGCCGGCCGGGCGTTATTCGTATTGTCTTGGCCGATGTGTTGGAGGCCGCCTTGCCGTGAGCGTCGCCGGAACGCGGTGCTTTCGTCATGGTTTACGCTGCCACAACAAGCCGTTCCGGCAGCGAGCGGCAAGGTTCGCCTCGCTTTGGAGGCGCGGCCGACCACATCGGCCAAACCAATACGAATAACGCCCGGCCGGCCCGTGACCGGCGTGCTGGTTCGGCCGCGCTAGCGCCGGTAGCCGCTGGTAATCGGGTAGCGCCAGTCGCGCCCGAATGCCCGGGCGCTCACGCGCACGCCCGGCGGCGCCTGGCGCCGCTTGTATTCGTTGCGCTGCACGAGGTTCAGGATGCGCGTGACCACCGCGCGCTCGAAGCCGCGGGCGCAGATTTCATCGACCGACAGGTCTTCCTCAATGAATGCCTCGAGGATCGGGTCGAGCACCGAGTAAGGCGGGAGGGAGTCGGTGTCCTTCTGGTCGTGACGCAGCTCGGCGCTCGGTTCGCGCTCGATCACGCGCGCGGGAATGACCGGCGCCGCGGCGGGCGCCAGCGAATTGCGATAGTTCGCCAGGCGGTACACCAGCAGCTTGCTGCAGTCCTTGATCGGCGCGAAGCCGCCGTTCATGTCGCCATAGAGCGTGGCGTAGCCGACCGCCATCTCGCTCTTGTTGCCGGTGGTGAGCAGCATGCGCCCGGTCTTGTTCGAGATCGCCATCAGCAGCAGGCCGCGGGTGCGCGCCTGAATGTTCTCCTCGGTGGTGTCGGGCGCGCGGCCGGCGAACTCGTTCGCCAGCGCGCCGAGCGTGGCCTCGAACATGCCCTCGATCGGGATCGTGCTGATCTGCACGCTGAGGTTGCGCGCCTGCGCGGTCGCGTCCTCGATGCTCATCCGGGAGGTGTAGCGCGAGGGCATCATCACGACCTGCACGCGCTCGGCGCCCAGCGCATCGACGGCGATGGCCAGCGTCAGCGCGGAATCGACGCCACCGGACAGTCCCATGACCACGCCGGGAAAGGCGTGCTTGTTGACATAGTCGCGCACGCCCAGCACCAGCGCCTGGTAGACGCTCGCCTCGACGCCCAGTTCCGGCGCGATCTCGCCAGCGACGGGCACCGCCTTGCCGCCGCGACGCTCGAACTGCACGCGATACAGTCCCTCCGTGTAGGCCGGGGCGCGCATGGCGAGCTGGCCCTGCGCGTCCATCACGAATGAATTGCCGTCGAATACCAGTTCGTCCTGGCCGCCGCACAGATTCACGTAGACCACCGGTACGCCGCATTCGGCGACGCGCTCGCGCACCACACGTTCGCGCGCGTGCTGGCGGTTCACTTCGAAGGGCGAGGCGTTGATCACCAGCAGGACTTCGGCGCCGGCGGCGCAGGCGCGGCGTGCGGGCTCGGGTTCCCAGATGTCTTCACAGACCAGCAGCCCGAGACGAAACCCCTGGCACTCGAACACCGACGGGCTCTCGCCCGCAGTGAAGTAGCGCTTCTCGTCGAAGACGCGATAGTTCGGCAGGCAGGACTTGCGGGTCAGCGCCTGGCGCCGGCCGTTGCGGTAAACAGCGGCGCTGTTGAAGATGTGCGTGCCCTGGTACTCGGGAAAGCCCAGCACCATGCCGATTTCGGGCGCGGCCTCGCCGAGGCCCTGCAATGCGCGTTCGATCTGCGTGCGCAGGCCGCGATGAAACAGCAGGTCCTCGGGCGGATACCCGGACAGCGTCAGCTCGGGCAACAGCACCAGGTCGGCGCCCAGCTCGCTGCGGGCGCGCGCCGCTTCACGCAGCGCGCGCGCCAGGTTACCCGTCACGTCGCCGACCAGCAGATTGGTCTGCGCGAGGGCCAGGGTCAGCCGCAGGGTGGCGTTCAATCAGGCTCCGGTCGTACTCGTCGGTTCCGCGATGGACTCAACGGCGGCGGCGAACGGCGGCGCGAGCGCGGGTGCGGGTGCGAGTGCGAGCGCGGGTGGCGATCGGCCTGGCCTTCGTCTTCTTCCTTGTCTTTGCCGTCTTCTTTGGCTTTGGCTTCTGTTTCGGCTTCGGCTTCGGCCGGGCCTTGCGTTTCGCCGGGCGTGGGGCGGGCTTGCGCGGCGCAATGTGCGCAGCCCGGGCACGCACGGCGCGCGTGCGCCGCAGCACTTCGGCCATCGCGCTGCCCAGTTCCGCCGGCGAGTGCACGGTGCGTACGCCGGCGGCCTCGAGCGCACGGAACTTGTCGGCTGCGGTCCCCTTGCCGCCGGCGATGACCGCACCGGCATGTCCCATGCGCTTGCCGGCGGGCGCCGTGACACCAGCGATGTAAGCCACCACGGGTTTCTTCACGAAGCGGCGGATGTGCTCGGCCGCGGCTTCTTCGTCGCTGCCGCCGATCTCGCCGACCATGACGATACCTTCCGTCTGCGGGTCGCGCTCGAACAGCTCGATGACGTCGATGAAATTCATGCCGCGCACCGGATCGCCCCCGATCCCGACGCAGGTGCTCTGGCCGAGTCCGATATTCGTGGTCTGGAATACCGCCTCGTAGGTGAGCGTGCCCGAGCGGGAAACAATACCGACGCAGCCGCTCTTGTGGATAAAGCCGGGCATGATGCCGATCTTGCATTCGCCCGGCGTGATGACGCCGGGACAGTTGGGGCCGACCAGGCGCGTGCCGGTGCCGGCGAGCGCGGCCTTGACGCGGATCATGTCGTTGACCGGTACGCCCTCGGTGATGCACACGACGAGCTCGATGCCGGCGTCGGCCGCTTCGAGAATGCCATCGGCCGCGAAGGGCGCGGGCACGTAGATCATGCTGGCGGTGGCGCCGGTGGCCTTCACGGCATCGCGCACCGTGTCGAACACCGGCAGGCCCAGGTGCCGCTCGCCGCCACGCCCAGGCGTGACGCCGCCGACCAGGCGCGTGCCGTAGGCAATGCTTTGCTCGGAATGGAAGGTACCCTGCTTGCCGGTAAAACCCTGGCAGATGACCGTGGTGCGTTTGTTGACCAGGATGCTCATTTCGAACCCCTGGTCGCGCCGGTCCTGGCCGCGCCGGTCCTGGCCGCGGCCACGACCTTGCGCGCCGCATCGGTGAGATCGCTCGCGGCGATGATCGCCAGCGACCCGCCGGCGAGCTTGGCGCGCGCCGCCTCGGCATTGGTGCCCTCGAGCCGCACCACCACCGGCACGCGCACGCCCACGTCGCGTACCGCGTTGATGATGCCCTCGGCAATCAGGTCGCAGCGGACGATGCCGCCGAAGATGTTGACCAGGATCGCGCGCACTTTCGGGTTCGAGAGGATCAGCTCGAAGGCCGCGGTGACCCGCTCAGCGGTCGCGCCGCCACCGACGTCGAGAAAATTGGCGGGTGACCCGCCGTGCAGCTTGATCAGGTCCATGGTCGCCATGGCGAGCCCGGCCCCGTTGACCATGCAGGCGATGTCGCCGTCGAGCGAGACGTAGTTGAGGTCATGCTCGCTGGCGATGCGCTCGGCCGGATCTTCCTGGCCCGCATCGCGGAGCGCGGCCATCTCCGGCTGGCGGAACAGCGCATTGGCTTCGATGTCGAGCTTGCAATCGAGCGCGACCAGCTGGCCCTCGCGGGTGACGATCAGCGGATTGATCTCGATCAGGCTGGCGTCCTTTTCCGTGTACAGCCGGTACAGCGCCATCAGGATGGATTGGAACTGGGCGGCAGCCTTTCCCTTGAGGCCAATGCCGAAGGCGAGCTGCCGGCACTGCCACGGCTGCAGGCCCGCGGCCGGATGCACTGTCACCGAATGGATCTGCTCGGGCGTGTCGTGCGCCACCTGTTCGATATCCATGCCACCCGCCGCCGAAGCGACCACCGCGATGCGGCCTTGCTCGCGATTGAGCGTGAAGCTCAGGTACAGCTCGCGTTCGATTTCTGAACCGGCCTCGACATACACGCGCTCGATGGGCAGGCCCGCCGCGCCCGTCTGCTTGGTCACGAGGCGCTGACCGAGCATGCCGGCCGCGGCGTCCGCGACGGCGGCCAGATCCCGCGCCAGCTTGACGCCGCCGGCCTTGCCGCGGCCACCGGCGTGCACCTGCGCCTTCACCACCCACACCGAACCGCCGAGTGCGCGCGCGGCGGCCTCGGCTTCGCCCGGATTGGCGGCCACGATCCCTTCCGGAACCGGGATGCCGTAGCTGGCGAGAATTTTCTTCGACTGGTATTCGTGCAGGTTCATCGTTGGGCCTGAAGCTGGAGGTGCGGAATTGTCGCGGAAAGCCGCGACGGATGCTACCTTGATGGCATGAGCCTACAGCCGGATCCGGCCGCGAGCGGCGAGAGTGCGCAGACCGATCTGGCCTGGCGCATCGTCGGCCTGACCAATCTCTACCGCCTGCTGGCGGTGCTGGTGATGCTGAGCGTGCACCTGCTCACCCTGCCGGCGCCAGCCTTCGGGAGCGTCGCGCCGCGACTGTTCCGGTTGATCCTGTTCGTCTATTTCACCCTGGCGGTGCTGCTGGCGCTCGCCGGGCGCCGTCACTGGCCGGGGCGCCGCACGCTGGTGCTCACGCACGCGCTGATCGACGCCGGTGCGATCGCGCTGCTCATGTACGCAAGCGGCGGCGTCAACAGCAACCTCGGCATCCTGATGGTGATTCCGGTGGGCTCCATGGCCCTGCTGGCGGTCGGCCGCGAGGCGCTGATCATCGCCGCCATTGCTGCGCTGGCGATCCTGGTGCAGCAGGCTGCCAGCCAGCTGCAGGGCGATAGCGGCGCAGGCGACTACCTGCTCGCCGGCGTCATGGGCGCCATCGTATTCCTGGTCGCGGCTTCCGCCTGGCCGGTCGCCAACCGGCTGCGCGAGAGCGAGGCGCAGGTGCGCCGCCAGGAAATAGACCTGGCAAACATGGCGCAGCTGTCGCAGTACATCGTGCAGCGGCTCCGCGAGAGCATCCTGGTGGTCGACCCGAGCGACCGCATCCGCCTCATCAACGAGTCGGCCGCGGAAATGCTCGGCGACGCGACCGCGGTCCCCGGCGCGCTGCTCGGCGAGGTCTCGCCGCGGCTGCTCTACCTGCTGACAACCTGGCGGAGCGAAGCCGAGCTGCAGCCGGGCGAGGCACCGCTCGGCACCTTCGCCACGGCCGACGGCGCGCGCATCGTCGAGGCGCACTTCGCGCCGCTCGGGGCGGCCGAGCCGGCACCGGTGCTGATCTTTCTCGAGGACACGAGCGCGCTGGCGGCGCGCGTGCAGCAGTCGAAGCTCGCGGCGCTCGGCCGGCTCACCGCCAGTATCGCGCACGAGATCAGGAACCCGGTCGGCGCCATGAGCCATGCGGCCCAGCTGCTGGGCGAGTCCAGCGGACTGGGGCCCGCGGAACTGCGCCTGACCGAGATCATGCGCAACAACGCCCAGCGCGTCAGCGCGATCATCGACAATGTGCTGCGCCTCTCGCGCCGCGAAGCGCCGCGCCCGGAGCGCCTTGCGCTGGCGGAATGGTGCGCGCGCTTTCGCACGGAATTCTGCGCCACCACGCAGTGCGACCCGGCGCAGTTCCAGCTGCAGGTCGCCGCCCCCGATCTGGAGGCCACGATTGATCCGAGCCAGCTGCACCAGATCCTGTGGAATCTGTGCGAAAACGCCTACCGGCACGGCGGTAGCGGCGGCGATAAAGCCGGCGTTGAAGTGTACCTGGCGCGCGTCGCCCGTTATGGGCGCGTGTGCATCGAGGTGGCCGACCGCGGCGCCGGGGTCGCAACGGCGGACCTGGAGCGCATTTTCGAGCCTTTCTTTACGCGCGGCGCGCAAGGCACGGGCCTCGGGTTGTTCCTGGCGCGCGAGCTCGCCGAAATCAACGGCGCGACGCTCCTGTACGAGCCGCGCAGGGGCGGCGGGAGCGTATTCCGCCTGGTATTCGCCGATTCCTCGCGCTGGGCCTCGGTGATGCTGCCGGGAGCACCGGTACTATGATTACCCATTCGCTGGCGGCTTGAAGTATCCCCATGGCCAAACCCATCGTACTGATCGTCGATGACGAGCCGGATCTGGTCGAGCTGGTCAAGCTCACGCTCGAGCGCATGAACCTGGCCACCGCGGCCTCCGGCGACCTCGCCAGCGCGCGCCGGGCGCTCGCTGAACGGCGCTTCGACCTGTGCCTCACCGACATGCGGCTGCCTGACGGTGACGGGCTCGACCTGGTGGCGTGGATCCAGCAGCACCAGCCGCAGCTGCCGGTGGCGGTGATCACCGCGCACGGCAACGTCGAGACCGCGGTGCGTGCGCTCAAGGCCGGCGCCTTCGATTTCGTGTCCAAGCCCCTCGACCTAGGCGTGCTGCGGCGGCTGGTCGCGGTGGCGATCCGCCTCGGGGCCGACGCCGACGCCGAGGCCGCGACCGGCCGGCACGGGCCGCAGCTGCTCGGCGCCTCGCCCGCCATGGACGCCCTGCGCGCGCTCATCGCCCGCGTGGCACGCAGCCAGGCGCCGGTGCACATCTCCGGTGAATCGGGCACCGGCAAGGAACTGGTCGCGCGGCTCATCCACAGCAGCGGCGCGCGGCGCGACGGGCCGTTCGTCCCGGTCAATTGCGGCGCGATTCCCACCGAGCTCATGGAGAGCGAGCTGTTCGGCTACAAGCGCGGCAGTTTCACCGGCGCGGTCAGCGACAAGCAGGGACTCGTGCCGAGCGCCGAGGGCGGCACGCTGTTTCTCGACGAGGTGGCCGACCTCCCGCTGCACATGCAGGTCAAGCTGCTGCGCGTCATCCAGGAAAAAACCGTGCGCCCGGTCGGCGGGCAGCACGAACAGCCGATCGACCTGCGCGTACTGTCGGCAACCCATAAGAACCTGGCCGCGCTGGTCGCGGCGGGGAAGTTTCGCGAAGACCTGTACTACCGCATCAACGTGATCGACATCCACGTGCCTGCGCTCCGCGAACACGCCGGCGACATCCCTGAACTGGCTGCGGCGCTGCTGCGGCGACTGGGACGTCGCCTGGGGGAAGTGGCACCGTCTCTGGGGGCCGATGCGCTCGCGGCACTGCAAGGCTACGCGTTCCCGGGCAACGTGCGCGAGCTGGAGAACATCCTCGAGCGTGCCCTGACGCTGTGCGCCGGCGATCAGATTACTGTCGCCGACCTGCAGTTGCGCAGCCCCGCTGCCGGTCCCGCGCAGGGCAACAACGTGACCGGCGGGCCAGCTCACCATGCTGGATCCGTGGCGACCGCAGAGAACCCGGCCGGTTCGGCGCTTGGCGACCAGCTCGAGCACATCGAACGGGACGCCATCCTCAAGGCGCTCGAACAGACGCGCTACAACAAGACCGCGGCGGCACGGCTCCTGGGCATGACCTTTCGCGCCCTGCGCTACAAGGTCAAGAAGCTCGGCATCGAGTAGCTCGCCAGTCGCCCGCCTGAGGCACTCAGAATCCGTCGAAGGGCGCGTAGCCGACCACGTTGCCCGCCCTGGCGTCGAGCAGTGCAACCCAGTCGCCGCGAAAGGTGACCATCGGCAGATAGACCAGATCATCCGCCGGCTTGCCGGTCGCGGCAATCGGTGCGGCGAACTCGGCCTGGCGGGCCTGATAGCGACGCATCAGCGTGGCCAGCGGCCTGGCGTGTGCGAGCGCCTCGGCCCGCGCGGCTGCGTCCCAGTGACGCCACAGCGCCGGCCGTGAGCCGACGTCATATCCGTGCATGGCAATTTTCAGCGCGTCGGACTTGCCCTTTGGATCGGTGGGCACGAGGCTCCGCAGCAACCGGGGTCCAGTGAGCGACAGCCGCCGGTACTCGGGCGCCGCGGCCGGCAGTTCCGGCCGGTACACGTCCAGGGCCGCAACCACCCGGAAACGGTCCTGTTCCAGGGCCAGCACCACGGGTCGGGCGATGCTCAGGGTGTGCAGCCCGTAACCCAAGGCCACGAGCTGACACGCCACGACCACCGCAATGTCGAACCCGAGGTGTCGGCGCGTCTTGCGGCTGTCGGCGATGGCGAGTGTGATCAATGGGCCGATCGCCACATCCACACTGACGATCAATGCAAACAGCTCCGATCCGCCGGACATGCTGCGGTAGGCCCCGGGAAACCAGAGCGCGAAGATGACCGCGGCCAGGATGATCGCCAGCGCCACGCTGGCTGCAAGGTGAATCAGGCTGGCCTTGCGCCGGAACGGCCAGTTGAAATTTCTTGCGCTATTCAATGTCGGTCCTCCACAAAGAAGAAAAGGCTGCAGGGCAGCCTTTTCTCCGAAGTTGCAGAGCAACTACTCTTAGCAGGACTTGGGCGCCCACTTCGTACCCTGCAGCGTGCCCGTGCAAGCCCAGGTGATGGCACCGTTGAGCAGCGTCGGCGTAAGGATCGCCGTCTTGCCCTGCACCAGCGTGCTGGTCGGAGCCGCCGCACCCATCGTGCCGGTCAGCACGCCGTTGGCGTCCGCGACGGCAACGGCCGAGTACTTGCCGGTAGCCGTCAGCGTAGTCGGAGCCGAGGCCGTGCAGGTGCCGAGGTTATTGCACGCTTCCGCAACCAACGTCTTCTGACCGTCCATCAGAATGAACACTTCCGAGACCTGTGAGCGCGCCACGTAATCCTGGTAGGCCGGGATGGCGATGGCCGCCAGAATGCCGATGATCGCGACGACGATCATCAACTCGATCAGGGTGAAACCCTTTTGAATCTGCTTCAACATTTGAATCTCCTGGTTAAGAACTGAACAAACTGTCGGCGCCATTCGCCTGACCGAGGAGAGAGCAAACCGCGTGCCAGTTGCGATGCCTGTTTGTAACTCATTGAACCTGAACCTTTTTCTAAATAACCTCGTGACACAGTTCACGGCCACCCCCCTTGGCGTGCCTGACCCACGGCGGCACAAGCTGACGCCAAGTGTCACTGTCCGACGCCGAAAGACGACGCCAGGCCCCGCAGGTGACGCTTGAAACCAGATCCTGGAGGCCGCAGCGAGTCGCCGTGCAATAGCGCTTCTTCTTTTGGGAAACCCATCACTTAGTGGCGCTGGCGGATATGCAAACATGCCGGTGGATTTGACATTGATAGTCGTTCCCTGTCAGTTAGACTAGGGCCTGAATCGCGGGCTGGAGTCGTTCCTAAGTCCATGAGCGAAAACGCTTCTCTGGTTTTAAACTCGACGCGCTCGGGGCTGGGCGGCCTCCCGCAGCGCCTTGTCCAGGATGGCGTGGTCGACGAATCCGGCATGCACGCGGCGCTGCGGGCCGCGACCGAGAAGCGCACCAGTTTCGTGACCCAGCTGATCGCCTCGGGTGCCGCCACGGCGCGCGACATCGCGCTCGCCGCGGCCAGCGAATACGGCGTGCCGCTGCTCGACCTGAACGCGCTCGCCATCGATCTGGACACCGTCAAGGTGGTCAGCGACAAGCTGCTGGGCAAACACCGCGTGCTGCCGCTGTTCAAGCGCGGCAAGCGCTTGTTCCTGGGCGTCGCCGACCCGACCAACCTGCACGCGATCGACGAGATCAAGTTCCAGACGGGCCTCGCCGTCGAAGCGATCGTCGTCGAAGACGACAAGCTGCAGAAGTATCTGGACAAGGCCATCGAGCAGGCCGACACCTCGATGCCCAACCTCGGCGACGAGGAAGGCGTCGATCTCGAGGCGCTCGAGGTCAGCGGCGGCGACGAGGACCTCGGTGAAGCCGTCTCCCGCGACGACGTTGAGGACGCGCCGATCGTGCGCTTCGTCAACAAGGTCATGCTGGATGCGATCCGCCGCGGCGCCTCGGACATCCATTTCGAGCCCTACGAAAAGACCTTCCGCGTGCGGCTGCGCATGGACGGCATCCTCAAGGAAGTCGCCCAGCCCCCGGTGCAGCTGGCCGGCAAGATCAGCGCACGCTTGAAGGTCATGTCGCGACTCGACATTGCCGAGCGGCGCGTGCCGCAGGACGGCCGCATCAAGATGCGCCTGTCGAAGACCCGCGCCATCGATTTCCGCATGAGCACCTGCCCGACGCTGTTCGGCGAGAAAATCGTGCTGCGTATTCTTGATCCGTCGCAGGCGATGCTGGGCATTGATGCGCTGGGTTATGAAACACAGCAGAAGGAACTGTATCTTAAGCATCTGGCGAAGCCCCAGGGCATGATCCTGGTCACCGGGCCGACCGGCAGCGGTAAAACCGTGTCGCTGTATACCGGCCTGCACATCCTCAACAAGGAAGACACGAACATCTCGACCGCCGAAGACCCGGCGGAAATCAACCTGCCCGGCGTCAACCAGGTGAACGTCAACAACAAGGTCGGCCTCACTTTTGCCGCCGCCCTGCGTTCGTTCCTGCGCCAGGACCCGGACGTGGTGATGGTCGGCGAAATCCGCGACCTCGAGACCGCCGAAATCGCCATCAAGGCCGCGCAGACCGGACACCTCGTGCTCTCGACGCTGCACACCAACGACGCGCCGCAGACGCTGACGCGCCTCATCGACATGGGCGTCAAGCCCTACGCCATCGCGACCTCGGTGAGCCTGATCATCGCGCAGCGACTGGCCCGGAAGTTGTGCGGCAGCTGCAAGCAGCTGGTCGATATCCCCGCCGAAGCACTGCGCAAGGAAGGCTTCCAGGAGGCGGATATCCCGGGCATGAAGATCTACGCGCCCAAGGGCTGCCAGAACTGCACCGACGGCTACAAGGGGCGCGTCGGCTTGTACCAGGTCATGGAAGTCACCGAAGCGGTGGGCCGCATCATCATGGCCGGCGGCAACGCCATCGACATTGCCGACCAGGCCGCCAAGGAAGGGGTCTGGGACCTGCGGCGCGCGGGTCTCGAGAAGGTCAAGTCCGGCGTCACCAGCATCGCCGAAATCAACAGCGTAACGATCGAGTAAGCACCATGGCGCAAGCGAGCACCGCAATCCGCAGTATCAAGCGCGATCTGCCCTTCAACTGGGAAGGGCGCGATCGCAAAGGGCAGAAGGTCAAGGGCCGGACCGTGGCGCAGGATGAACAGGCGGTGCGGGGCGAGCTGCGCCGCCAGGGCATCGCCGCCACCAAGATCAGGAAGCATTCGAGCAGCGGGGCCGGCGGCAAGCCGAACGCGGGCGATATCTCCATTTTCAGCCGGCAGCTCGCCACGATGCTGGGAGCGGGCATTCCATTGGTGCAGGCGTTTGAAATCATCGGCGCCGGGCACGACAAGCCGTCCATGCAGCGGCTGTTGATGGAGATCAAGGCCGACATCGAGGGCGGCACCTCGCTCCACGAGGCACTGGCCAAGCACCCGCTGTATTTCGACGACCTGTACGTGAACCTCACCGAGGCCGGTGAACAGGCGGGCGCGCTCGAATCGTTGCTCGACAAGATCGCGACCTACAAGGAAAAGACCGAAGCCATCAAGAAGAAGGTGAAGAAGGCCTTGTTCTACCCGGCGGCGGTGCTGGTGGTGGCACTGATCGTCACCACGGTGTTGCTGATCTTCGTGATCCCGCAGTTTGAAACTCTTTTCAAGGGCTTCGGCGCCGATCTGCCCGCCTTCACGCAGATGGTCATCAATCTGTCCAAGTTCGTGCAGCACCAGGGAGTGTTCATATTGATGGTGCTCGGCGCCGGCGGGTACGCCTTCGCCTACTTCTACAAGCGTTCGCGCAAGATGCGCGAGTTCCTCGATCGCGCCATGCTCAAATTTCCCATCGTCGGCCCGATCCTCAACAAGTCGGCCATCGCCCGCTTTGCGCGCACGCTGTCCACCATGTTCTCGGCCGGCGTGCCGCTGGTCGAGGCCCTCGAGTCGGTTTCCGGCGCCACCGGCAACATCGTTTACGAAAACGCCGTCATGCAGATGCGCGACGAAGTGGCCACCGGGCAGCGCTTGCAGCGCGCCATGGAGAACACCGGCATGTTCCCCAACATGGTGATACAGATGATCGCGGTGGGCGAGGAATCGGGCTCGCTCGACACGATGTCGGGCAAGGTCGCCACCTTCTACGAGGAAGACGTCGACAACGCCGTAGACGGCATGTCGAGCCTGCTCGAGCCGCTGATCATGGCGATACTCGGCGTGCTGGTCGGCGGCCTGGTGATCGCGATGTACCTGCCGATCTTCAAGCTCGGCTCCGTCGTCTAAACGCTCCGTGCTGGAGCTGCTCAGCCAGGTTCCGGCGGCCTGGGTCGTGCTGGCAGGGGTCGTTGGGCTCCTGGTTGGCAGCTTCCTCAACGTCGTCATTCATCGCCTGCCGATCATGCTCGAGCGCCAGTGGCGCGAGCAGTGCGCCGGGCTCGACGCAGTGGCCACGCCGGCAATTCCCGCGGAACGCTACAACCTGGTGGTGCCCCGCTCCGCCTGCCCGGCCTGCCGTGCGCCGATCAAGTCCTGGCAGAACATCCCGGTGCTGAGCTGGCTGTGGCTGCGGGGTCAGTGCGCCAGCTGCCAGGCTCCGATCAGCGTGCGCTATCCGCTGGTCGAGCTGCTGTGCGCGCTGCTGACCGCGGCTGTCGCCTGGCGCTTCGGCTTCGGCGCCCAGGCGCTGGTGGCCATGGCCGTGACCTGGACGCTGATCGCGCTCACCGGGATTGATCTCGATCACCAGCTGCTCCCCGATGCACTGACGCTCCCGCTCGTGTGGGGAGGCCTCCTGGCCTCGCTCATGCCGGGCGCCGGTACATCGGGCAGCCTCCCGGTAAGCCCTGCGGAAGCCATCGCCGGCGCCGTGGCGGGGTACCTGTCCCTGTGGACCGTGTATCACCTGTTCCGCCTGTGCACCGGCAAGGAAGGCATGGGGTACGGGGATTTCAAGCTGCTCGCGGCGCTCGGCGCCTGGCTCGGCTGGCGCATGCTGCTGCCGATCATCCTCGGCTCGGCCAGCGTCGGCGCCGTGGTCGGCATCACGCTGATCGTGAGCGGCAGGCGGGGGCGTGCCGTGCCGATCCCATTCGGGCCGTTTCTGGCCGCGGCCGGATGGCTGGCGATGATGAAAGGTCCGGAATGGGTCGGGGCGTACTTCGCGCTATACACCCGCCCCTGAGTATTAAACTGGGGACATGAACGCGCCCCATCCCCTGCGCATCGCACTCACCGGCGGCATCGCCAGCGGCAAGAGCACGGTCGCAGCCCTGTTCGCGAAGCTGGGCGTCCCGGTCATCGACCTGGACGAGATCGCGCGCGAGGTCGTGGCGCCCGGCAGCGCACTCCTCGCCCAGGTGCTGGCACGCTTCGGGCCCGCCGTGCGCAGCGGCGACGGATCGCTGAACCGGCGCGCGCTGCGCGACATTGCCTTCGGGGACGCCGCCGTGCGGCGCGAGCTCGAAGCGCTCCTGCATCCGGCCATTCGCGAGCGCACGGCAGAGCGCTTGAGCGCGGCCGGCGGCGCCTACCAGATCATCGTCATCCCGCTGCTCGCCGAATCGGGCACGGCCCGCGACTACGACCGGGTCCTGGTCGTCGATTGCGACGCGGTTTTGCAGCGCATGCGCCTCGCCCTGCGCGATGGCGCAAGCGCCGCGCAGGTAGAAGCGGCCCTGGCCGCGCAGGCCTCCCGTGCCGGGCGCCTGGCGCTGGCTGATGAGGTGATCCGCAACGACGGCGCGGCCGCGGCGCTTGCCCCGCAGGTGCTGGAGCTGCACCGTCACTACCTGCGACTGGCGGCCGATCGCGCGCCCGCGCCTTCCGCCTGAGCGGTCGCTGACGCACAATAGCGCGATGAACGAAACCCATCGCAGCGCGGCGCCCGCGACCAGCGCGGAACCGACCGTGTTCGAGCAGCCGCTGAACGAGCGGCTGCGCACCTTCCTGCGGCTCGACTTCCTCTACAGCCAGGCGCTGTACCACAACGACAAGGCGAGCAGCTGGGGAAGCCGCGCGGCGATGTCGAGCCTGCTCGACATGCTGGCAATCGCCACCCGGGGCGATGTACGGAGCGACGTGCTCAAGGAACTCGAGCGCCACGTCGCCAAGCTCAACGAATACCAGAATCACCCGGGGATCGACGCCACGCGGCTGCGCGCGCTGATGAGCAACCTGCTGCGGCTCCGTACCGACCTCGCGGCCGCCGGCGCCGCCTGGCTCCAGCCGCTCCGTGATTCGGAGTTTCTCGCCGCAATCAAGCACCGCAGCGCCATCCCCGGCGGCACCTGCGAATTCGACCTGCCCGATTACTACTTCTGGCTCAGCCAGCCCGACAGCGTGCGCATGGAGGCCTTCGTGCGCTGGCAGGGGCTCCTGCGCCCGCTGTGCGACGCGATCGCGGAGCTGCTGTGGCTCACGCGCCAGAACGGCCGCCCGCGCGACGAACTCGCCAAGGGCGGGATGTTCAGCGTGGTTTTCGACCGCGACACACCCTACCAGCTGCTGCGCATCACGCTGCCCGCCGGCGCCGCACTGTATCCGGAAATCAGCGGCAGCCACCATCGCTGCAGCATGCGCTTCCTGGAATGGCAGACTATCGACAGCCGGCCGAAGCAGACCGAGGCCGACGTGCCCTTCGTGCTGACCTGCTGCCCCTGAGCCACCGATCGTGAATGCGCCGCCGCGCCTCGCCTGTCCCACCTGCAAGCGCGCGATCGTATGGAGCGCGCAATTCCCCTGGCGGCCATTTTGCAGCGAACGCTGCAAGCTGGTCGACCTGGGCGCGTGGCTCAGCGAGGCGCACGCCATACCCGGCGAACCGATCGACGAAATGGCGACCGACCCCAACAGGCCTAGTCCAGAGGGAGACCCGCCTGCTTGACCACGGGCCGCAGCACGAAGCTGGAGTCGACCCGCGCGACGCCCGGGAGCTTGGTGAGCACCTTGCTGTGGAGCCGCTCGAAATCGGCGGCACTGCGCGCCACCACGCGCAGCATGTAGTCGCACTCGCCGGTGGTCAGGTAACACTCGGCCACCTCCGGCACGCGGCACACGGCCTGCTCGAAGGCGCCCAGGTCACGATCGGTCTGCCCCTTGAGCGTGATGCGCACCACGAAGCTGACGCTGATGCCGACCTTGAGCGGATTGAGTACCGCGGTATAGCGTTCGATGACGCCCGAGCGTTCGAGCAGCTTCACGCGCCGCAGGCAGGCCGACTCCGACAGCCCGACGCGCACCGCAAGCGCCGCGTTGGCGATACTGCCGTCGGCCTGCAGCTCGCCGAGGATCTTCCGGTCTGTACGATCTATTTGCATAAACCACCGTACGGTGGGACATTTATCGAAGATTCTGCCACTTTCCGATCCAACAAGCGCCTGATTCGCAATTATCTGCCGCGGGGCCGGAGCACAATACGCGCCTCACCAGGAGGTCTGGACCATGCGTATCGGCGTTCCCTCGGAAATCAAGATTCATGAGTACCGCGTCGGCCTGATGCCCGCCTCGGTGCGCGAACTCACGCTCGCCGGCCATACGGTCACGGTGCAGAGCGGCGCCGGCCTCGGCGTGGGCTGCAGCGACGAGGATTACCGCGCTGCGGGCGCGCTGCTCGCGCCGGATGCCGCCACGGTGTTTGGCGGCTGCGACATGGTGGTCAAGGTCAAGGAGCCGCAGCTGGCCGAGTGCGCCATGCTGCGCGCGGGCCAGGTGCTGTTCACCTACCTGCACCTCGCCGCCGATCGCGCCCAGGCCGACGGCCTGATGAAATCAGGCGCCGTCGCCATCGCCTACGAAACCGTCACCGCGCCCGACGGGTCGCTGCCACTGCTGGTGCCGATGAGCGAAGTGGCGGGCCGCATGTCGATCCAGGTCGGCGCCTACTACCTGCAGAAGGCCCAGGGCGGGCGCGGCGTACTGCTCGGCGGCGTCGCCGGCGTTGCGCCGGGCAAGGTCGTGGTCATCGGCGGCGGCGTCGCCGGCACCAACGCGGTCGAAATGGCGCACGGCCTGCGCGCCGACGTCACGGTGATCGACCGTTCGCTGCCGCGCCTGCGCGCGCTCGACGTGCAGTTCCACGGTGCGGTGCAGACGATCTACTCGACCGCCGAATCGATCGAACGCGCCGTGACCGACGCGGACCTGGTGATCGGCGCGGTGCTGGTGCCGGGCGCTGCGGCGCCGAAGCTCGTCACCGAACACATGATCAAGGGCATGCGTGCAGGATCGGTGGTGGTGGACATTGCCATCGACCAGGGTGGGTGCTTTGCGACCAGCCGCCCGACCACGCACGCCGATCCGGTCTACACATTGCACGGCGTCATCCACTATTGCGTCACCAACATGCCGGGCGCCGTGGCGCGCAGTTCGGCGCTGGCGCTCAACAACGCCACGCTTCCCTACGTGAAGGCGCTGGCGGACCAGGGCTGGAAGGACGCGCTGGCGGCCGACGCCGGCCTGCGCAACGGCCTCAACGTTTTCGAGGGCCGCGTGGTGCACGCGGCAGCGGCGCGCGACCTCGGGCTGCCGGCGCCGGGCAAGGCCTGATCTAGAGCTTGATCTTGCCGCCGCCGGGCAGCGCCCCGCCGCCCACGTCCGGCACCACGATGCGCGAGGAGCTCTCGCGGCGGTATTCGCGCGCCTCTTCGATGGCCTGTTCGAGCGCGGCGTGGACCGACGCCGGAAAGCGCTGCACCGCCTCGGCCAGCGAATTCGCCTCGATGTCGAAGGACAGCGGCAGCACGCCGCCGGGCGTCAGCAACTGGGTCTGCCCGGAATAAAGCACCGCACGCGAGGCATCGGCGTGGCCTTCGGCCGTCACGGGCGTGAG
The DNA here is from genome assembly GCA_025357915.1 of Gammaproteobacteria bacterium. Lineage (GTDB taxonomy): Bacteria > Pseudomonadota > Gammaproteobacteria > Steroidobacterales > Steroidobacteraceae > FEN-1191. The sequence goes on along the minus strand of JANYLH010000040.1, from coordinate 7,823 downwards.
CCGGCGGATGGTGCCGGCCTTGCGGTCGGTAAACAGCTCATCGCGGTAGAGCTCGTTGGCGTCCACCTGTATGTCGGGCATTCCGGGTTCCTGGGCCATGGTCCGTTCCTCTAGCTTGCGTTGTCCGTGTTCTCGAGCCACTCGACGATCGGCAGGTCCGCGCGCAGCAGCGGCAGCGCGCGCAGCGCCGCCGGCCGTTCCCACCGCAGCGGCTGGCCCTCGAGTCCGGCCGGCACGCCGGCATAGTCCTCGACCATCCAGATCGACAGCTGCACGTGCCGCTCGGGATACTCGTGCGACAGCTCGAACAGCGCCCGCGCCGCTGTGACCTGCACACCGAGTTCTTCGCGCAGTTCGCGACGCAGCGCCGCCGCGTCTTCCTCGCCGGCTTCGAGCTTGCCGCCGGGAAACTCCCATTCACCGGCGAGCGCCTTGCCGGCCGGGCGCTGCGTCACCAGCACACGGCGCTGGTCATCATAAATCACCGCGGCGACCACGCGCACCGTGGGCTTCAAGACTCGAGCGCACCATGGCACTGCTTGAACTTGCGGCCCGACCCGCAGGGACACGGCTCGTTGCGCCCGACCTTGCGATCGCCCCGCACGAAGGGCATCGCCGGCTCGACGCCGGCCGCCGCGCCGCCGCCCATGCCCGCGCCTGCGGCCATGCCTGCCCCCATGCCTGCGCCTGCACCGACCTGCGCGCCGCCCGGCTCGGCCCGCGCCTCAAGGGCCAGCGCGGTCTGCGCCTCGGCGTGCTGCGCCTGGAGCGCACGCATCAGCCGCTCGCGCCGCTCGGCCTCTTCGCGGTCGATCTGTTCCTGCGTGCGCACTTCGACCTTGCTCATCATCGCGGCCGCATCGTACTTCACGCGCCCCAGCATCGCCGTAAACAGCACGAAGGCCTCGCGCTTGTACTCGTAGCGGTAGTCCTTCTGCGCGTAGCCGCGCAGATGGATGCCCTGGCGCAGGTAATCCATGGCGGCCAGGTGATCGCGCCAGTGCTGGTCTAGCTGGCGCAGCACGACGTCGCGTTCGACATGACGCATGACCGGAGCGCCGATGCGCTCCACCTTGTGCCGGTAGTTATCGAGCACGGCCTGCACGACGCGCGTGCGCACCAGTTCGTCTTCCATCTGCGGATCGGCGGCGAGCCAGGCGGCGACGTCCACCGAAACGTTGAAATCGCGCTGCAGCGCCTCGTTGAGCGCGCTGAGGTCCCAGTTGTGCTGCGCGCTGCCGACCGGCAAGTGCGCGTCGAGCAGCCCGCGGACCGAGTCCTCGTACATGCCCATGACCGCGTCGCTCAGGTCCTCGGTGCCGAGGATCTCGGTGCGCTGCTGGTAGACCACCTTGCGCTGGTCGTTGGCGACGTCATCGAACAGCAGCAGCTGCTTGCGGATGTCGAAGTTGTGTGCCTCGACCTTGCGCTGCGCCTTCTCGATCTGGCGCGTGAGCATACCGCTCTCGATGACCTCGCCCGCCTTCATGCCGGCCATCTGCAGCCAGCGCTTGGTGCGGGCCGGATCGCCGAAGATGCGCATCAGGTTGTCTTCCATCGACAGGTAGAAGCGGCTCGAGCCCGGATCGCCCTGGCGGCCGGAACGGCCGCGCAGCTGATTATCGATGCGCCGCGACTCGTGCCGCTCGGTGCCGATGATGTGCAGGCCCCCGGCGGCGATCACCGCGTCGTGTCGCTGCTGCCAGGCCGCGCGCACCGCAGCGCGCGCCGCCTCATCGGTCTCTTCGGGGAGCGCGCGCAACTCGGCCTCGAGATTGCCGCCGAGCACGATGTCGGTGCCGCGGCCGGCCATGTTGGTGGCGATGGTCACCGCGCCGGGGCGCCCGGCGTTCGCGACCACGTGCGCTTCGCGCTCGTGCTGCTTGGCGTTGAGCACGTTGTGCTCGATCTTTTCCTTCTGCAGCAGACCGGCCAGGTACTCGGAGGTCTCGATCGAGGTGGTGCCCACCAGCACCGGCTGCTGGCGCGTGGCGCAGTCGCGGATGTCGGCGATGATCGCCTCGAACTTGTCGGGCTGTGTCAGGTAGACGTGATCGGCGCTGTCCTTGCGGATCATCGGCCGGTGGGTGGGGATGACCACCACCTCGAGGCCGTAGATCTGCAGAAACTCCGGCGCCTCGGTGTCGGCGGTGCCGGTCATGCCGGCGAGCTTCTTGTAGAGCCGGAAGTAGTTCTGGAAGGTGATCGAGGCGACGGTCTGGTTTTCCTCGCGCACCTTCACGCCTTCCTTGGCCTCGACCGCCTGGTGGAGCCCGTCGGACCAGCGCCGGCCGATCATGGTGCGCCCGGTGAATTCATCGACGATGATCACTTCACCGTTCCGTACGATGTACTCGACGTCGCGCTTGTAGATCGCGTGCGCCCGGAGCGCGGCGTTGAGGTGGTGCATCAGCCGCACGTTGGTGGCGTCGTACAGGCTCTCCCCCTCGCGCAGCAGCCCCGCCTCGAGCATGAACTGCTCGACGTGCTCGTGGCCGTCCTCGGTGAGGTTGATCTGCTTGCCTTTCTCGTCGACCGAAAAGTCGCCCGGGCCGTCCTCCTCGAGCTGGCGCTTGAGGCGCGGCACCAGCGCGTTGATGCGCTGGTACACCTCGGTGCTCTCTTCGGCCGGGCCCGAGATGATCAAAGGTGTGCGCGCCTCGTCGATCAGGATCGAGTCGACCTCGTCGACGATCGCGTAGGCGAGCTGCCGCTGCACGCGGTCCTCGAGCCGGAACGCCAGGTTGTCGCGCAGGTAGTCGAAGCCGAATTCGTTGTTGGTGCCGAAGGTGATGTCGCAGGCGTAGGCGGCGCGCTTCTCGGCCGAATCCTGCTGGCTCTTGATCACGCCTACGGAGAGCCCGAGGAATTTGTAGACCGGCCCCATCCAGTCGGCATCGCGTTGCGCCAGGTATTCGTTGACGGTGACGATGTGCACGCCATGGCCCGGCAGCGCGTTGAGGTAGGCCGGGAGCGTCGCGACCAGCGTCTTGCCTTCGCCGGTGCGCATCTCGGCGATCTTGCCCTGGTGGAGCGCGAGGCCGCCGATCAGCTGCACGTCGAAGTGGCGCATCTTGAGCACGCGCTGGGCCGCCTCGCGCACCACCGCGAAAGCCTCGGACTGCAGTTCCTCGAGGCTGGCGCCGGCGGTGAGCCGCGCGCGGAATTCCTCGGTCTTGTCACGCAGCTGCCCGTCGCTGAGGGCAGCGATCTGGGGCTCGAGGGCCTCCGAGGCCCGCACCGCCCGCCCGAATCCCTTTACGAGCCGCTCATTGCGGCTCCCGAACACACGCGTCAGGGCCTTTAGCACTTGAAAAATCCTTTGGAATCAAGCCGAACGCCCTGTCACGGATTCAGGGCCGCCCTGCGGAACCGCGCATTGTACGGATAGATGGGGCGGGGAGGAATTCGTTCAAGGGCAGCTCGCCTCACCGGAGCGCCCGGCCGGGCTCAGCGGCAGGCTGCCTTCAGCGCGGCCTGAAGCCGAAGAACCCGTAGCTGTAGCCAATCGAAATCGAGCGTCCGAGCTTATGGCCATTACGCCCGTTGAGGCCTTCCATATAGCTCAAAGAGACCGACGAGTGATCGGAGTAGTACCACGAGGCACCCATACCTGCATTGGTGAACCCCGTGGCGGCGAGCTGGTCGTGATACGGGAACAAGGGATCGGATTCCTGGGGAGGGCCCTGAAATTCAAGTCCTCCCAGTGTTTTCTGCCACTGCATGAGTCCTTGTACGCTGAGGTCGGGAGTGAGGTAGTAGCCCGCCTCGAACTCAATATTTTCCTTGTCGTGGGTTATGCCCTGCACGTGCTCGACCACCGCGTAAGTAAAGCGCGCCTGCAGGTACGTCCGGGGAATCCAGGCATCGAGGCTCTTGCCCACCGCCACACCGAGCCAGGTCTCGCGCAGGCCGCGCCCCGGGGCCGCGTGGCCGAGTGTTTCGTAGCCGTGCGTCGGCTGGACGTACGCAATATACGGCGCGATAGCCAGCGGCTCGAGCCCGAGCTGGTAATGGGCTTCGATCCTGAGGTCGGTCAGGGTCGCGTGGTAGTTGCTGTCGTCGACTTCGGTCGGATGTGGATCCGGGCCGTGGTACTCGGAGTTGATGAGAGGCAAGGTCGCGCTCAGCATGATCCGGTCGGTTGGGCTGTATGCGGCGGCGAAGCCGTAGGTGTAGAAGCGCATGTGGCCTGCGTCGACCGCGAAGCCACTTGGCGTGAGGTGCTTCGTGTCAAAGGTGTCCGTGTAGGACACCCCGAAACTGGTCGTGCCACCATCGGGCAGCCAGGCCTGCGCGTGAGCGGTGCCAACCCACAGGAAACCCGCCGCCAGCGTCAGTGCTGGTGCCTGCCCCCTCGCGATGCGCACGCGTTTCAGCCGCTCGTGGTCGCCAGCGATTCAGCGCAACTGGAGGCCAGCCCGGACTGGTTCTCGAGCAGCGCTTCGACCTCGCGCACCAGCTGGCGGCCGCGGCCCCTGGTGGATTGCACCACGCAACCCGAGCGCGACTGCGCGACCGCGCGTTCTTCGGCGCTGCCGCCGTAGGTGACCGGCACGACGGGCACGCTGGTCCCGAGGCCCGCCTGCAGCTGGCGCGCTTCGCTCCAGTCCATCAGCACGAAGTCAACCTGCGCCGTACCGAGCGCCTGCCTGAGCTCGGCGCTCGTGCGGACCGAGCGCACCCGGTGGCCAGCGCGCGTGAGCGTCCGGTCGAGCGCCACGTCGCCGTTGGTCGCCGCCAGGCGCGAATCCGGACTGAGGAACAGGATCACGCTGCCGTGCCGGTGGTTGGTGTGAATCCGGTCGAAGGGCAGGCCGCCGCCCAGCACCGTGAGTTTGTCGCCGCAGGCCTGGGCAACCGGCGGGCTCGCCATCGACAGCGCCGCGATGGTCAGGGCCGTGAGAATTGGAAACAGCTTGTTCATTGGGCCCCCGCTGAGCAACGAATAGCCCGAGTCTACTCCTGCCGCACCGGCCACCACAATCCTGGCCGAAATACTGCGGATTCGGGCGCCCCCTATGGCGCCTTGGGCGAGGGTCGCTCCGGGGCGGCTGGGCCAGCGCGGGCCGGCACACGACCCTCGGCACGCAGCCGGTCCAGTTTCTGCCGTTCAAGAGCAATCTTTCCCCGCATCTGCTGCACTATCTCCTGGTACTGGGCGTCGCCGTGGAACGCTGCAAAAGCCGGATCTAGCGTGAGGAACAGCCACGTCGACACATGACCTACACTTCCCGCCCTGCGCAGCGCCACCAGGGCAGCCTTGCGGTCGCCGAGGAGAGCCAGCGCAATCGCCCGCTCGTTCAGGTACCAGAGGTCACCGCGCTTGAGATCGCGCGCGACATAATCCATGTCCGCGAGGCTCGCCCGCAGCAGGCGCTCGCCGCGTTGGCGCTCACCGCTCAGGATCAGGAGGTCGCCGAGCGCGACGCTCGCACTGGCGAGGCCGAGCTGTGTCGGGAGCGTTGGCACCCCGCCGATACTCCACGTGACCCCGCTCAGCCGCTCGAGAGCCACGCGCGCTCGGGCAAAATCATGGGTACTGCGTGCGTCCATGCGCAGCGCAAGATTCCCGAACGGTTCGCTGATCGGCAGCATTGTGCCATCGACCAGTGCGGCGTAACTCACCTCAGCTGCATCGCGCCAGTCCCCGTCCAGTATGAGCAAATCCAGGCGCTGGACCGGCAGCCGGTGCGGAGCCTGTTCGGCAACCCGACGCGCTGCAGCGGGGTCCCCCGCGCTCAGATAATTCAGGATCAACGAACGTAGCGCCCACTCCGACAGCGGATCGAGCTTGAGGGCCTGCTCGCCGTACAGGACAGCTTCCGCGTAACGTCCCTCGGCACTGAGGACTTCGGCGAGGCGCATCAGCCCGGGCGGGTAGAGGGGGTGGCGCGCCACGACTGCGGTGAGGATCGCCTCAGCCGCCCGCAGATCGCTGCGCCCGTAGTCGAGGATGATCGACTTCAGGACGTCGTACTTGGGCTCGAGCGGATCGAGCCGGCGCGCGCGATCAAGCATCGCGAGCGCCTCGTCGCGCCGGCGCGGGTCTTCATAGAGCACCGCGGCGAGTCCATCGTAGCCGCGCGCGGAGTTCGGGTTGAGCTCGATCCCGCGCCGGTAATCCTGCTCGGCGCCACGCAGGTCGCTGAAGGCGCGCAGGTAAGCGCGCTCAACGTATGCCTGGGCGTCGGCGGGGTCGAGCGCCAGCGCCCGCTCGACCAGCAGCTTGCCTTCCGCGATGGCTGCGTCGAATGCCGCCTGACGATTGCCGCTGACTTCGAACTCGGCCAGTTGCAGTTTCGCGGCCGCAAGTTCGACGTAGGCCGGGCCAAAGTTGGAATCGAGCTTGAGCGCGCGAGTGAAATCGGCTCTCGCGCCGGTGGTGTCCGCGAGCCGCTGGCTGGCCATCTTGGCGCGGCCCTGCAGGAACACCAGGTAGGCGTCGGGATTTTTCGTGCCGGTGCTGTGCGGGGCGACGGCACCGAGCAGCTTGAGCTTGAGCGCCTTGACGACCGCCGCCGCGATCTCGTCCTGCATGCGAAAGACATCGACGAGGTCGCGATCGTAGCTTTCCGACCAGACTTCGTAGCCGTTGTCGGTCCGCACCAGCTGCGCCGTGACGCGCAGATGGTTGCCGACCTTGCGCACACTCCCCTCAAGCACATGCGCGACCATCAGCTGGCGACCAATCGTCGGCACATCGACCGCATGGTTCTTGAAGGAGAATGCCGAAGTCCGGGCTGCGACTTGCAGGCCGGAGACCTTGCCGAGGAGATTGAGGAGTTCCTCGGCGAGCCCGTCGGAGAAATACTCCTGGTCCTTGCGCGCGCTCAGGTCAGCAAACGGCAGGACTGCGATTGAATTTGCGGGCACGGCGGCGGCCTGCGCCGGCACCGCACCGGGCGCTGCCAGTACGGCGTGGGGTTTTGCCCTCATCAGCCACCACCACACGAGCGCCACTGCGCTGGCCAGCACGACAGCAACGGCGAGCGCAATGCGCCAGCCGGATCCGCCGCCGCTGCGCGGGATCGAGGCCACCGGCGTGTCGCCGGCCGGCGCATTGCCCGCCGGCTCGCTTCCCGCCAGGAGTTGCGCCACATGCCGGCAGAACGACTCCGGCGTTTCGCCGCCCGGCAGGCGCGTCCACTGCACGCTGACGAAGGACTCGGGCACGTCGGCGCCGCGGTCCGGCGTGGCATCGATCGCGACCGGAACAACGAAGCACTTATTGCGCGCCATCAGGTGGGTGCGCTGTTCGGCGAGGCGCCACTCGAGCCGGAAGTAGCCTTCGGGACGTGCCGCGGTGTTTGCCGAGATGATGGGTACGAACAGCGCGCAGTCGCGGATCTGGTGGTGAATTTTCTGGTCCCAGGCGTCGCCGCCCCGCAACTCGCTCTGGTCGAACCACACATCGATGCCGGCGGCCCGCAGCGCCTCGCAGATGCGCCGCGCGGCCCCGGCGTCTTCCGATGCGTAGCTGAGGAATACGGCCTTGTTCGACTCGCTCATGACTGCGTTCAAGAATGCGGGAGCCTGCCCTCAGGCGCAATGCCCGCCCGCTGCCGCGCACGCCACCGAGGTTCAGAATGTGTCGGAGGGCACCGCGGCCCGAGCGTGACCGCGATGCAGTATTTCAATCTGGACCCGGGTGGCGTGCGCGGCGGCGCTACGCGAGTGAGCTAGTGCCCGATAAACGCCATCGGGTCGATCTGCCGCCCGTCCTTCAGCACTTCGAAGTGCACGTGCGGACCGGTGGAGCGGCCGGTGGAGCCGACCACGGCGATCGCCTGGCCGCGCTGCACGGTGTCGCCGGCGGCGAC
>JANYLH010000002.1 GCA_025357915.1 Gammaproteobacteria bacterium | reverse complement strand
AGGCTCACACAGTTAAAGGAGCCATCTTGCACGGTGTCGATCGGCACCTCATTCAGCCGAAACGCAATCCATGCCTCATTGACCCTGAACTGATTCGGATGAAGCATGGCAGCCCTTCGAGTGAAAACTAGCGCTCGTGTTGAGCGGCCGACCGCCAGCGCTTCAATCGCGCGGACGATTCCCAGGCCCGCGCCAACGCGCAGTTAACCCACACGAGGCTCAGCCCTGCAGCGCACTGAAGTCCACCACGAGGGACACGTAACCTCGCGACTCGCGCGAGGCCATGAATGCCTCTAACGCTTTGCGGGATGCAATGCACGGTGAGCACCAGGATGCATAGTACTCAACGATGAGATAGTTGTAGGCAGTTTGCCGATCCAGGGAAAGACATAGCTTTGCAGGCGACTCAAGGTGCGATCGCCGTGAGAGTCGGTCCATCTCGCGGCCAGCCCTTCGTGCCACTCGCGTGCGATCGCCTCAAAGGTCTCTTCTTTGCGCGCGATCTTCCGCTTGGCTTCCTTGCGTCATTCAGAAGGATTGATACCTGAAGCGAGCTGCGTGCGGATTTCTGCGCAGCGGCTCCGGGCGTGCGCCAGGCTCACGGCCGGGAACGTGCCCAACGACAGGCGCTGCTCACGGCCGGCCAGGGAATACTTGAATCGCCACCACTTTCCACCTCGAGGCGTGACCTCGAGGTAGAGGCCCGAGCCGTCGAAGAGCCGATAGCTTTTCTGGCGAGGCTGCGTGTTGACGACGAGCGTTTGAGTAAGGGGCATGGGCATCTCCCGAAACGGTTGTAGGTAGCGCGCGAGTCTGTTGCCCCCGCGTCCGCCGAATCCCGACAGTTGCCCCGATACTTGCCCCGAATTACTGCGCGTCGTCGGGGGCCGTTCACGGCAATTGCGCCGATCACGGCAGGAAATTCAGCGAATGCGCACGCAACTTGAGAATTCGATTTCCGCGGAGACGAAGCGGATTATCGACAAAAGTCTCTTAAAAACAATAGCTTATAGAGCTGGTGGCCAGGGGTGGAATTGAACCACCGACACGCGGATTTTCAATCCGCTGCTCTACCAACTGAGCTACCTGGCCGCCGGAGTCGGGGGCGCGTATTAGACCGGGCCTTGGGCGCAAGCGTCAAGGCGAACGCAGGTCGACCGGGCCGGAGCTAGGCCTCCGGCGGCTTGAACTCGGCCGGGGCAGCGGATCCGGGGCCAAAGAAGTATTTCTCCATCTCGGCCTCGAGGAATTTGCGGGCCTTGGGCTCGACCGGCGAGAGGCGGTATTCGTTGATCAGCATCACCTGGTGCTTGACCCACCGCGCCCAGCCTTCGCGCGAGACGGTTGCGAAGATCCGCTGCCCCAGCGGTCCAGGATAGGGCAAGCGCTCGAGCCCGGGGGCCTCGCTTTTGAGGACGACACATTGCACGGTGCGGGTCATGAGATGCTCTGGATGAGTGCGGTTACGGGGGCCGGAAGCCCGAGGCGCTGGGGGCTCGCGGGGTTATACCAGAGCACCGGCGGTCCATCCATCACGCCGTTCCAGCCAGCGCAGCGCGCCAGGAGCGGTGAGATTTCCAGCTCGAAGTGCGTAAACGCGTGGCGCAGGATGGTGCGCGACTCCGGCTCCACCTCGGCGCCCCGCAGGCGCGTCTTGGCAAAAAGACGCGCCGCCTCGACGCTGGGGAACTGCGGCGGGCACCACAGCCCGCCCCACACGCCCCGCTCCGCGCGGCGCTCCAGCAGCACGCTGCCGTCATCCTGGCGCGCGAGCAGCATGACGACGCTGCGCGTGCGGCGCACGGCGCGCGGCCGGGCTGCGGGAATCTCGTGCTGCCGACCGCTGCGTCGCGCGCCGCAGTCCTGCTGCAGCGGGCAGACGGGGCACAGCGGCCGGCGGCGCACGCATACCGTCGCGCCCAGATCCATGATCGCCTGCGTATACACGGCGACGTCGCGCCCGGGTGTGCAGGACTCGGCGAGTTTCCACAGGCGCTCCTGCACGGCGCGCTGCGTGGTCACGCCCGTCACCGAAAAATAACGCGCCAGTACACGGCGCACGTTGCCGTCGAGAATCGCGGCGCGCTCCCCGGCGCTCAGTGCGCGAATCGCCGCCGCGGTAGACCGGCCGATGCCCGGGAGCGTTGCCAGCGCGGCGGCGTCGGCTGGCAGCTCACCGCCGTGTTCCGCGACGACCAGCTGTGCGGCGCGCTGCAGATTGCGGGCGCGTGAGTAATAGCCCAGACCCGACCACAAATGCAGCACCTCATCGAGCGGCGCCGCTGCGAGGGTTTGCAGGTCGGGGAAGCGTGTGATGAAGCGCTCGAAGTAGGCGAGGACCGTCGCGACCTGCGTCTGCTGCAGCATGATCTCGGAGATCCACACCCGGTAGGGCGTGGGGTCGCGCTGCCAGGGCAGGCCGTGGCGGCCGTGGCGCGCATGCCAGGCGAGGAGCGCCGGAGCAATATCGGCCTTGTGAGTCATCGCCAGCCAGTCTACGGGAGCGAGGCGCGAGCGCCAACGTCAGCCGTTCGCCGAGCTCCCGCTCGGCAGGCGAGCGCTCGCCCGGTGGCAGCGCGGCCCGGGCCTGCGCCTATTTCTGCGCCTCGAGCGCCTCGATTTCGTCGAGCAGGTGATTCATGCGCGCCGCCAGTGCGCGATATGGGCCGGGGGTCGCCATGTCGACGCCAGCGCGTTTGTACAGTTCATACGGATAGTCGGATCCGCCGGCGCTCAGCAAGGTCAGGAAACGCGCCCGCGCGGGCGCACCCTCTTTAATGACCGCGTCGGTGAACCCGGCGGCGCCGGCGATCGAAGTCGCATACTGGTAGACGTAGAAGTTGTAGTAGAAGTGCGGCACCACGGCCCATTCGGTGCAGTACTCGGGGTCGATCTTCATGACGCCTTCGGCCTCGCCGTAGTATTTGCGCAGCAACCCGCAGTACATTGCCGTCATGCGCTCGCCCGACAGCGGCCGGCCCTGCTCGAGCTCCTCGTGAATCGCCAGCTCAAACTCGGCGAACATCACCTGCCGGAAATAGGTGGTACGGATTGATTCCAGTCCCTCGCCCAGGTAGTAGAGTTTTTCCTCGCGATTCGCCGCGTGCTCGACCATGTAATCGTTCAGCAGCATCTCATTGCCGATCGAGGCCGACTCGGCGATAAAGGTCGAGTAGTTCGCCTTCTCGAAGGGTTGCGCACGCGCTGCGAGCTGGGTGTGCACCGCGTGCCCCCATTCATGCGCAAACGTCGACATCGAGTCGTAGTCGCCATTGTGATTGAGCAGCAGGTAGGGGTGCACGTCATAGGCCGAGCCATTCATGTAGGCGCCCAGCTTCTTGCCTTCCTGCGGATAGACGCTCATCCAGCGCGACCCGAAGCCCTTGCGCAGCAGCCCCAGGTAGTCCTCGCCCAGGGGCTGGAGGGCCTCGAGCGTGATGCGCTCCGACTCCGCGACGCTGAAGTGCGGTTCGTTTGCGAGCTGGAACATCGGCGGGTAGTTGTCGTAGTAACGCAGGTCGTCGGTGATGCCGAGCAGGCGCTTGCGCAGGCGCAGGTAGCGGTGGAGCGTGGGCAGCGCCGCGTTGGCTTCCGCCACCAGCGTGCGGTACACGGTATCGGGCATGTTGTCCGGGAATTGCGCCGCCTGGAGCGCGGTGCCGAACTTGCGCGATTGCGCGGTGAAATGATCGCCCATGATCTGCGTGGTCAACATGGAGCCGGCCGTGCCCTCGAACTTCTTCCACGCGCCCCAGTATTCGTCGAACACCAGCTTGCGGTCGGCACGCACGGCCGACTGGCGATACTTCTGGAACGTCGGTTGGCTGAGCTTGACCTGCTTGCCGTCGCTGAGCGTGACGGTGGGCACCGGCAGCTCGGCGTTCGCCAGCTGGCTGTGCAGGGTGTCGGGCTGTGCGAGCAGGCTCCCCGTCGAAGCCAGGATACCCTCGGCTTCAGCGCCCAGCGTATGCGGGGCCCCGCGCAGCGTGTTGTTGAGAAAATAGTCAAACCGCTCACGCAACGTCTTGTCGGCGGCGAGGAACGCACTCACCTTCTTGGCCCCCACGTGGAGGATCTCGGGGGCGACCCAGGAGGTGCTCTCGTTCAGGTGCGTAAGCAAAGCCTGGGCCTGCTGATTGCGTTCCAGGTTGGCGCTGACGCGCAGATCGAGGTCGGAGGCCAGTGATGCGTAGGTATAAAGGCGCGCCACCTCGCGGTTCAGATCGCTGATGGCAACCAGCGCCTTGAGCATCGCAGCCGGACCCTTGCCCAGCGTGCCCTTGTACACCGCGAGCTTGTCGGCGGCGGCGCGGGTGCGGGCGTAGGAAGCCTCCCAGGCCGCCAGGTTCGCGTACAGGTCTGTCAGGTCCCAGGTGGCAATGGCGGTATCCGCGGCCGTGGCGGTCGCTGCCGTCGGTGGGGTCGGTTCCGCCCAGGCGACGCTGGCGGCAAAGAACGGCGCGGCTGCAACAAAGCAGGGTAGCGTGCGAATCAACAACTGGATTGGGCGCATGGGATCCCCTGAGGATTGATGGCAATGTACGATTCTAAAGCGGAAAGCGGCCCGCGGTCACGGCCGGCGACACCAGCAGGCCGGGCGTGGGCCCTAGAGCGCCGCTTCGGCCTGCGCCCGCTCCAGCTGTTCCCAGCGTTCCAGCCGCGCGCTCAGCTGCGTTTCGATGTCGGCGGCGCGCGCACGGTCGGCGCGCATGCGCTCGGCGCCTTCGCGGAAGTAATCGGGCCGGCACATGCGCGTCGTGAGCTCACGCTGTTCGGACTCCAGCGCGGTGATGGCCTCGGGCAGTGACGCCAGCTCGCGCAACTCCATATAGGAGAGCTTGCGGCGTGGCGTGGCCGCCGATCCGCCGGGAGCCGCCGCCGCAGATGTCGCTGCTGCACCCGATGGCAGTGCGCCGCCTCCGCTCGCAGTGGCGGCCGCCGGCCGCTGCGCCAGCCAGTCGCGGTAGCCGCCGGCGTACTCCTGCCAGTGGCCATCGCCCTCGGCAACCAGCGTCTGCGTCACAACGTTGTCGACGAAGGTACGATCATGGCTCACTAGCAGGAGCGTACCCGGAAACGACTGCAGCGAGGCCTCGAGTAATTCGAGCGATTCCACATCCAGGTCGTTGGTGGGTTCATCGAGCACCAGCAGGTTCGCCGGACGGGCGAACAGGCGCGCCAGCAGCAGGCGGTTGCGCTCGCCGCCCGAGAGCGCGCGCACCGGCGTCGCCGCACGCTTGGCCGAGAACAGGAAGTCGCCGAGGTAACTGCTGATGTGGCGCTTCTCGCCGTTGACCTCGACGTAGTCGGACCCCTCGCTCACGGTGTCGGCCACGGTCTTGTCGAGATCGAGCTGCGCGCGCAACTGGTCGAAGTAGGCAACCTGCAGGTTGGTGCCGAGCCGCACAGTGCCCGAGTCCGGCTCCAGAATTCCCAGGATGAGCTTGATGAGCGTCGACTTGCCGGCGCCATTGGGGCCGAGTAACGCCAGCCGGTCGCCGCGCATCAGACGCAAGCTCAGCTCCGTGACCAACGGCCGCTCGTCAAAACGTTTTGACACCTTCGTGAGCTCGGCGACCAGCTTGCCCGAGCGCTCGCTCGCATCAATTGCGAGCCGGACGTTGCCGATGCGTTCGCGCCGGTCGGCGCGCTCGTTCCGTAGCGACTCGAGGCGCCGCACCCTGCCCTCGTTGCGCGTGCGGCGCGCCTCGACGCCCTTGCGGATCCAGACCTCTTCCTGCGCCCAGAACTTGTCGAACTTGCGCCGCCCCACCGCTTCGGCCGCGAGCTCGGCGGCCTTCTGCCGCTCGTAGGCCGAGTAGTTGCCCGGGTAGCTGCGCAACCACCCCCGGTCGAGCTCGAGGATGCGCGTCGCGACGCGATCGAGGAACCAGCGATCGTGCGTCACGAACACCAGCGCCGGGGCCTTGAGCAGCAGCTCCTCGAGCTGCTCGATACCACCGATGTCGAGATGGTTGGTGGGCTCGTCGAGCAGCAGCAGCTCGGGCTCGAGCGACAGCGCCAGCGCCAGCGCCGCGCGCTTGCGCTCACCTCCCGAAGCCTTGGCCGGATCGATCGTGCCATCGACCCCAAAGCGCGTCGCGAACTCCACCAGCCGCGCCTCGCCGCGCCAGCGCCGTCGCTCGTCTTCTATGTCCTCGAGACCGCCGCGCTGGCGCAGACTCTCGAACAGCGTATCCGCCGGCGGCAGCTCCGGCTCCTGCTCGACGCTGATGACGCGCATGCCCTCGCGCCGCTTCACTTCGCCGTCGTCGAGCGTGACGCGCCCGGCGATCACGCCCAGGAGCGTGGACTTGCCGGTGCCGTTGCGGCCGATCAGGCCTATGCGATCACCCTCGTTCAGCGTGCAGGCAGCCGCATCGAGCAGCGGCGTGAGCCCGTAGGCGAGTTCGGCATCGAGAAGGGTCAGCAGTGTCATCGCCTGGCGAGTCCGGCGCCGACCCGGGGGCCACGCGCTATGTATATGGAGCGGGTGATGGGAATCGAACCCACGTTAGCAGCTTGGGAAGCTGCAGTTCTACCATTGAACTACACCCGCTCGGGGGCGGTGATTCTATTCGGGCTCCTGCCGATTCGCCAACTACCTGCCGCGCATCCCCCATGCCGGGTGGGCGCATACCCGCGTATGATTCCTACGGCCCGCCACGACGGGGCGCTTTCCGGTCAGGCGAAAAGGGGCCTGAATCATGCTGCCAAGAATCATTACTGTGCTCGCGCTGCTGCTCTTTGGCACTCCTGCACCGCCCGCGCGTGCTGCCGAAGCCGCGCCGAAGCCACGTGCGCGTGATTTGGGAATTCCGTTTGAGGGCACGCCGGGCCGGTTCAACGCCATCACCGACGTCGATGGAGTCCTGGTCGGTCACACGACACTGATCTCGGGCAATGGCAAGCTTACGGTCGGCAAGGGCCCGGTGCGCACCGGGGTTACGGCGATCCTGCCGCGCGGCCCATCCTCCATCGAGCGCTTCTCGTTCGCCGGGTGGTTCGCGGAAAACGGCAACGGCGAGATGACCGGCACGACCTGGGTAGAGGAATCCGGGTTCCTCGAAGGCCCGGTGATGATCACCAATACCCACAGCGTCGGGGTGGTACACGATGCAGTCATCGCCTGGCGCGTCAAACACGGCCCAGCCGATAACACCGGAGCGTGGTGGTCGCTACCGGTAGTCGCGGAGACCTGGGACGGATGGCTGAACGACATCAACGGCTTTCACGTAAAACCCGAACACGTGTTCCAGGCCATCGACGGCGCCCATTCCGGTGCCGTCGAGGAAGGCAGCGTGGGCGGCGGCACGGGCATGATCTGCAACGGCTACAAGGGCGGCATTGGCACCGCATCGCGCAAGCTCGCCGCGAAGGACGGCGGCTATACCCTGGGCGTCCTCGTGCAATGCAATTACGGCACCCGCGCTAACCTGCGCATCGCCGGCATCCCGGTAGGCGCGGACATTTTCAGCGAGGATCCGTATGCCTTTGTGCCGTCGGACATCCAGGAGCGCGGCTCCATTATCGTCGTGGTCGCGACCGATGCCCCGCTACTGCCGCACCAGCTGAAGCGGATTGCCCGGCGTGTGTCCTTGGGCCTCGGCCGCGCGGGGAGCACCGCCGGCAACGGCTCCGGAGATATCTTCATCGCCTTCTCGACCGCCAACCCGGATGCCAGCAGGTCCACCGCGCTCGCCACCCTGAAAATGGTGGCGAACAATTCGCTCGACCCGCTGTTTGCCGCCACCGTACAAGCCACGGAGGAAGCCGTCGTCAACGCGTTGATCGCGGCCGAAGACATGACCGGGATCGACGATCATCACGTGACCGCGCTGAACCACACGAAGCTGCGCGAAGTGCTGGCGAAGCACAACCGCCTGCTGCGCTGACCCCACCCGCCCACCGGGCCATCGCCGCCGCCAGGGCTACCGGGCTTTCGCCGCCTGCCAGCGTTGCAGGATATCCCGCGCGTGGTTGGTCGCCGGATCCATCAGCTGCGCGTGCTCCGGCGTCTTCGCGGTGAGCTCGATCACATAGCCGTTCGGGTCACGGAAGTAGATCGAGCGCACGAAGCCGTGGTCGGAAATGCCGCGGGTCTCCATGCCGCGCGCCTGGCCCTTCGCCAGCATTTCGGCCAGCACTGGCGTCGCGACCTCGAGCGCAATGTGCAGGTCGAAATCGTGCTGGGCCTTGAACTCGAAAGACATGTCGGGCGCCTCGAAGAAAGCCAGGTACGAACCATCGTCGAGCCGGTAGAAGGTGTGCAGTACGGCGGTCGGGCGCCCGGTCTTGGTCTCGCGGATCTCGAGGCTCCCCGACAACGGGAGTCCCAGGAAATCCTCGTAGAACTGCCGCGTCTCCTCCGAGTCGCGGCAGCGGTAGGCATTGTGGTGCAGACCCTTGATCATGTCGGTTCCTTACAGCCGCGTGAAAGACTTGCCCTTGTTCGGGTCGACGACATATTTGTAATACGCTTCGTTGACCTGGCCCCAGCTCTTGAGCGCCTTCATGTTGCCGAGCCAGCGCGTCACGTTGGGAAAGGCCGCGTAATCGCCGCCGATAGCCTCGACGCCAAGCGCCATGATGGCGCCCAGATAGTCGGCCAGCGTGACCGCGTCACCACACAGGAATTTGCTGCGTGGGCCTATGAGGCTCTCGTCGAGCACTTTGATCCAGCCCAGCGCCTTCTCTTTTCCGTAGGCGATGGTCGCCGCCTGCACGGCCTCATCGCTCCGGCGCATGAACGGGAAGATCTGTGGGTAGAGAAACCCATAGGAGAAATCGCGGTAGAAGCCGGTGTTGAACCAGTCCAGCCGCTCGTTGACACGCGCCCGCTGGCGCAGATCGGACGGGTAAGCCGCGGCGCCACTCTTGTCGGCCAGATATTTCAGGATCGCCGAAGACTCGGTGAGACGGAACCCGTCGTCCTCGAGCACCGGCACCTGATGGCTCGGGTTGACGGCGCTGTAGGCCGGCCCGTACTGCTCGCCGGTGAACAGATCAACGACCTGGAAATCCAGCGTGATGCCCGCTTCGCTGGCGAACAGCATGATCGGACGGCTGGTGGTGGAAACCGGATGGTAGTAGAGCTTCAAGGGGATTCTCCTGTGAGCGGCGGCCGACGATTGTGCCACCGGCGGAAGCCAGGCACCTAGTGCGTTATCATGGTGCGATGAACACGAACCGCGCGCGAAGGCCAAGCCGTTCGCTGCACCCGCTGATCCGCATGGCGTTGTTCCTCGCCCTGGCCCGGATCGCCATGCCGGTCGCCCAGGCCGACGCCATCGACGACTACCTCGTCCAGGAGCAGGCCGCAAGGCGGATTCCCGGCCTCGCCATGGCGATCGTGCGCCACGGGCACGTCGAGCGCATCTCCACCTATGGCAGCGCCAACCTCGAGACCAATACTCCGGTCACGCCGGACTCGATATTCCCCATCGCCTCACTTGACAAGGGGGTTACCAGCGCGGGGGTACTCAAGGCCGCCGAGCTGGGCAAGCTCACGCTCGACGACCCGATCAGTAAACACGTCGCCGTGCCGTTTCCGGGGATGACGCTCGCCATGCTGCTGAGCCACACCTCGGGACTCCCGGACATGAGCGAGCTGCTGGCCGCGCAATACGGCGCTCGTACTTTTCAACAATACAGCACCGCGGAACTGCTGGCGGCGGTGCGCGCCGCGGAACTCAAAGGACCGTCTGCCGCGCAGTATTCCTATTCAGATGCCGGATTGTTCCTCGCGCAGCTCGCCACCGAGCAGGCAACCGGCCGCCCCTGGTTCCAGTTCATGCAGGAGTCGCTGTTTCGCCCGGCCGGCATGCTGAAAGTGGTGGAATTCGACCCGCACGACATCATTCCCCACCGCGTCTCGGGTTACACCTTCGACGAGCAGCAACGACTGATCCGCGACGACCGTACCGACGTTGATTACGACACCTTCTACAACGACCTCGGCATGACCATCGGCGATTTCGCGCGCTGGCTGATCCTGCTCGACGGCCACGGCCCGCTCAGCGCCGCGAGCGTGCAACGGATGTGGACGCAAACCCTGCTGGCCGACGGATCGCCGGCGCGCGAGGTCTATTCCTTCAGCGGTTATGGCCTGGGAACCGGACTCGACGATGTGCTGGGTGAACGGCTGATCCTGCATACCGGGCACAGCGGGGTCGCCTGGGTGAAATTCCCGGCGCTCGACCTGGGTGTGGTGGTCTTCACCAACCTCGAGCATCCGCAGGGGTCGGATCCGGCCGGGCTGGCCATAGCCGTTGCAGGCATGCTCGAGCCGAAACTCGCGCTCCGGAATCTGGTGGCGCCGAAGGGCGGCGAGCCGCCCGCAGCAAGCGGACTACGCCACGACTACGAACTGTTCCTGGCCGGGACGCCGGACCTGCAGCGCTACACGACGCACCTGCAACCCACCATGTGGGCGAATCGCGGCACCTTCACGGGCCGCCTGCCTCGGCTCGGGCCGCTCGTGACCTGGCAGTTCCTGCGCGCGGCGCCCGTGGATGGCGAACCCACACTGCTGTTCCGGGCCACGCACGCGCACGGCGAAATCTACCTGCGGTACTCACTCGACCACGACGGGCGCATCAGCGGCCTGGTGTGGTGGCACCTCTAGAAGACCGTATGGAAGCTCGTTACCAGCGCGAACCGTCGGCCGGGGGGAAGTCCCGCTCCATGATCCGGTACAGCTCGACGGTATAGCGTTCGGCCGAAGCGCGGGTCATGTGCGACCATTCCGGCAGTTCATAGCCGCTGCGCAGTGCCGGATAGTCCTCGAAGTAGATGCCCGGCGCGCCCGTCCTTGCGATCAGCACATCCCAGGCCTTGGCGCGCGGAAAGTTGCTGGTCTCGAACTTCAGATACTCGCCCGTGCTCGGTTCCCGCACGATGATCACGGGCACGCCGCGCGCGCGCAGGCGCGCAATTGCCGCCGTGGCACGCGCTATCTGCAGGTAGAGCGTCTTTTCCTTGTCGATGAGCTCGGCAGGAGTCGGCGCAGGAGGATTGAAATCCTGTGCCCAGATGCGGCGCGTCAGCGCGCGGTACTCAGAGTCGTTCTCGACCTTGCTCCACATGTATGACTGGCGATCCGCTGCCGAGAGCGAGAGCTTGCGCACCTGCAGGCCGCCTTTCAGCCCCGAGCGCTGCGGCCAGTCCTGCCGCCTGATCACCGTGAATAGCGCGAAGTCCGGGTCGTAGAACGCCAGCTGCGGCTCGACCAGGTGCATCGACAGCCACTTGCCGACCCGCTGTGAAGGAGATTCCTTCTGGAAGAACCTGAGGAAGGTGCCGCGGTACTCGTAGCCGCTGAAGAAGACGTCGGGGGCGACGCCCATCAGGATCCGGCCCTTGAAATTCGGATCATCGGCCAGGTCGTCGAGCGCGAACAGCGGCGAGGTGCCGACGAGTGCCAGCTGGATCGGCCGTTTGCCCGACAGGCGCTCCCACACCGGCAATTGCACGTCGAAGAAGGTGCGTGAGGCGCCGATCAGCACTGTGGCATTGCCGTCGCCATTGTCGATGCGTCGCCGCTGCCGCGCCCACAGCTCGGCGTCGTCGCGCATGCTCGCCACCACGCCGTAGTGGCGCCAGTGCCATTCCCAGGTGCCGGTGAGCCCGACCGCCAGCAGCAATGCGATCACCAGCAACAGGCCCCAGCGGTGTTCCGGCACATCGCGCACCGGCACCGGCTGCGCGACGCCGGGACGGTCGGATGCCGTCAAGCGCCTAGAACTGGAAGTAGATGAAGGCATTGCCAGCCCCCTGCGAAATCACGATGAGGAACGCCATCAGACCCCACACCAGTGCGATCACGGCAGGCGGTACGCGCGCCAGCGCCGATTCGAGCGTGCGATCGCGCATGTACCAGTGCACGGCGACCAGCAGGGGCATGATGACTGCCACGGAGGCGATGAATACGGTCGGCAGGATGGGCTTGGCGCTGCCATTCAGGCCGAGCATGCCGCGCAGCACCTGCCAGCCGACGCTGAAATCTTTGGCGCGGAAGAAGACCCAGGTCAGGTTCACCAGCAGGTAGGTGAGGAGCCCGAGTCCGAACAGCGCGAGCGGGCCGGGCTGGTAGCCGGCAAACAGCGCGCGGATGCGCCGCTCGGCGACCAGGTAGATGCCGTGCAGCCCGCCCCAGGCGACGAAGGTCCAGTTCGCACCGTGCCACAGCCCGCCGAGCAGCATCGTGCCCATCAGCGCGAGGTTCATGCGCAGCGGGCCATGGCGATTGCCGCCGAGCGGTATGTACAGGTAGTCGCGCAGCCAGGACGACAGCGTGATGTGCCAGCGCCGCCAGAAATCAGAGAAGCCGATCGCCGCGTACGGGAAGCGGAAGTTGTCGGGCATCGCGAATCCGAGGCACAGCGCGGCGCCGATGGCCGTGGTCGAGTAGCCAGCGAAATCGCAGAAGATCTGGCCGCTGAAGGCCAGCGTGCCGATCCAGCCATCGAGGAATCCCGGTGCGCCTGCCGCGTCATAGACGCGCTCGGCGGCGCCCGACAGGAAAGTGTCCGCCAGCACGACCTTGTTGAACAGCCCGATGGTCATGAGCCCCAGGCCAAAGCATAGCTGCTGCATGCTTGCGCGGCGCGGCGTTTCGAACTGCGGCACCAGTTCGGTCGGACGCATGATCGGGCCGGCCACCAGGTGCGGGAAGAAAGTCACGAACAGCGCGTAGTCGAGGAAATTGCGGGCCGGGAGCGAGCGGCGCAGGTACACATCGAGCGTGTAGGACATGGTGGCGAACGTATAGAAGGAAATGCCGACCGGCAGCACGATGTCGAACGGCGGCGGCTGGTAGTGCACGCCGAACGCGGCCATGACCACGGTGAAGTTGTGCAGCAGGAAGGTGCCGTACTTGAAGTACAGCAGCATGCCAAGGTTCGCGACCACCGACAGCAGCATCCAGGCGCGACGCGCACCGGGACGCTCGGCGTGCACCAGCCCCTGGGCGGCGTACCAGTCCACGACCGTCGAGATCCACAGCAGCAGGATGAACGGCGGGTTCCACGCCGCGTAGAACACGTAGCTGGCGAGCAGCAGGTTGACCTTGCGCACTTTCCAGCCAAGCGGCAGCGAATGCAGCAGCACGACGAACAGAAAGAACGCTGCGAACGTCAGCGTGTTGAATACCAAGCTGTAGACTCCCCGTGGAACTGTGTGCGGCGGCCGCTGCAGGCGCAGCGATTCTTGTCATTCAAGGCCTGCCGCGGCTCAATGATTGCAGGCCCCGGCGCCAAAGGCAATCGTCCGCGCGCCCGGGCCGCCTCAGCCCGCAGGCGCCGCGGCGCGGAAATGGCGCCTGCCAGCCTGGGCGAGCCGGTATTCGTCCTTGCTGAGGATATTCTCCTCTATGTGCATGTCGATCCGGCTGTACAGGCGGAAGAACTCCGCGGTGTGTTCGGCGCTCGCGAGCACGTAGTCGTCGATGTAGTTGACGTCGATGTTGATGCACAGCGCACCGACCACGCCGTAATCCTTGCGCAGGATCGGAATGGTCGTGCACTTGAAGCGCCGCGCGCCGATCTGCAACTCGTAATTCAGCTTGTCCTGGTTGAGGTTCACGCGGCGCATCAGGTCGACGAGCAGCGTCGTGGTGCCCATCTCCAGCGAACGCCCGGTGACTTCGCCGCCCTCGATGGTGGTGATCGATTTGCTCGGGTTCGACAGGTCGTGTATCAGCACCTCGATGCCCATGTGCGGGAAGGTACGGCCGATGAGCCGGGCGATGTTGCGGTAATTGTCGAGGAACTCGCGCGAATCGTCCTGGATGCTGTCGCCGTGGAACTTCGCATAGAGCTTCTCGTAGGCGCGCACGTCGTCGGCGCCGAGCAGCGCGCGCACGTTGTTCTGCTCACCGATAAAGATCAGCTGGCGCGCGGCGCGCGCGTCGTGGCCGCGCAGCAGGAAGTGCACGCCGAGGCGGAAGTCCTTGAGGCTGAATTCGGCGAACTTCTCGGGCGTAGCAATGTACGGGAAGAAGTCGTACTCGTGCAGGTCGCGGCCCTTCAAGCGCCGCCGCTCACGGTAGCGGCCTATCAGGAATCCGGCTACTACCAACAGTGCCGATGCCGTGAACTCCGACAGCATCGTGCTGAGCCATTCGTTGTGGAACATAAGCCCTCCTCGCTGCTGGGCGACACAGTAGCGCAGCGGGCGGCGACGGGCTAGGCGGATTGCACCCTAAGCACGCCGCATCAGCGTGCTCTTGCCAAAGAGTGAAGCCACCAGATCCACGGCCACTTCGGCGGTGCGGTTGCGCAGGTCGAGGGCGGGGTTCAGTTCCATGATGTCGAGCGAGGCGAGGCGCCCCGTGTCGGCGATCATCTCCATGCACAACTGCGCCTCGCGATAGGAAGGGCCGCCGGCCACGGTGGTGCCAACGCCGGGCGCGATGTCGGGGTCGAGAAAATCCACATCGAAGCTCACGTGCAGGTGGGTGTCGGCGTCCAGGCCCATGAGCGCCTGCTCGAGCGTGTGGCGCATGCCTTTCTCGTCGATGTAGCGCATGTCGAACACTTCGAGGCCCACCTCGTGCACCAGCCGCTTCTCGCCCTGGTCGACGCTGCGGATGCCGATCTGGCGGATCATGTCCGCGCTGATCGCCGGCACGGTGCCGCCGATCTCGAGGAGCGCGCGCGGCCCGTGACCGCACAGGCATGCGACCGGCATGCCGTGGATGTTGCCACTGGGCGTGAGCACGTTGGTGTTGAAATCGGCGTGCGCGTCGAGCCAGAGGATCCGCAGCCGCCGGCCCGCTTCGCGGCAATGGCGTGCCACGGCGCTGATCGAGCCGATGGCCAATGAGTGATCGCCGCCGAGCAGGATCGGCAGGCGTGCGGAGCGCAGTTCGCCCAGCACTGCGGTGTGCACGAGCTGATTCCAGGCCACCACTTCCGGCAGATGCCGGTAGCCATCCTGCGAAGGGAGCCAGGGGTTAGCGGGGCCGTTGAGATTGCCCTGATCGCTGACCACGAGTCCCTGCGATTCGAGCATGCCCTGGATGCCGGCCACGCGCAGCGCTTCGGGGCCCATCGACGCGCCGCGCATGCCGGCGCCGATATCCGTCGGCGCGCCGATCAGGCCGATTGCCGACGCCACGCGCTAGCCCGTCAGGCGCAGGCGCGCGCGCTTGCCGCTGCCGAGCGTGCCGCCGTACAGGTCCTTGGGGTCGGCGAGCTGCGGCACAAGGTCGATCTGCCGGCGGCTCCCGCGCTCCTCGTGCAGGAGCGCGTGCAGGAAGCGCAGCGCCGAGTAATCCTGGAGCGCAAACCCGACCGAGTCGAAGATGGTAATGTCCTGTGCGCTGGTGCGCCCGGGAGCTGCGCCGCTGAGGATCGAGGCGAATTCCGTCACCGGATAATCGGCTTCCATTTGCTGGATCTCGCCCTCGATGCGCGACTGCGGCTCGTACTCGACGAAGACGCGTGCCTCTTTCATACGCAGGATATCGCCGTGCAGCTCGGTCTTGCCGGGGCAGTCGCCGCCGACCGCGTTGATGTGCATGCCCTCACGCGCCATCGGCGGGGTCATGATCACCGCGTACTTCTTGTCGGCCGTCACGGTGGTGACGATGTCGGCGCCCTTGCAGGCTTCGGCCGTAGAGCGGCACCGCACCAGCTTCACTTCCGCCATTTCCGGGAGCGCGCGCAGGTTCCGCTCCAGCTTGGCGGTGGCCGCACCGTCGACGTCGTACAGGCGCAGCTCGCGAATGCCGAGCATGCGGCAGAACGCGATCGCCTGGAATTCGCTCTGCGCGCCGTTGCCGATCAACGCCATGACCGAGCTGTCCTTGCGCGCCAGCCACTTCGCCGCGAGCGCGGACATCGAGGCGGTGCGGAGCGCGGTGGTCACGGTCAGTTCGGACAGCAGCAGCGGATAGCCGGTGTCGACGTCGGCGAGCACACCGAAGGCGGTGACCGTGAGTAGCCCCGCCGCCGTGTTCTGTGGGTGGCCGTTGACGTACTTGAAGCTGTAGAGGCGCCCGTCACTGGTGGGCATGAGTTCGATCACGCCGACCTTGGAGTGGCTCGCCAGACGCGCGGATTTCTCGAACTCGTTCCAGCGCCGGTAGTCGGCCTCGATCTCGTTGGCAAGGCGTTCCATGAACGCACCCGCGCCCAGGGATTGCACCAACCTCTGGATGTCGCTGACGCCGATGTAATCCACCATGACACGCGCTCCTCAAGCCCGGGCCGCCGCGGTCTGGCTGCGGCCCCAAGGCTGATCATCCCTCCGGGCACGGCTAACAAGAAGCGAGCTAGGTGCGCAATATGTGGGGTATATTGGTTATAATGTCAGGGTTAATTGTCATTCTGATCAAAAATGGCCCATGGATGAGCTCGATCACCAGCTGATTGCCCGCCTGCGCGGCAACGCCCGCCTGAGCGTCGCGGCGCTGGCCAAGCAGCTGCAGGTGGCGCGCGGCACGATCCAGAACCGCATCGCCCGCCTGGAGCGCGACGGCGTCATCGCCGGCTACACGGTGCGGATCGGCACGCAGCTCGACGAACAGGGCATCACCGCGCTCATGACGATCGCCGTGGAGGGTAATAGCGCGGACGCGGTGCTGCGGAGCCTGCGTGGCGACCCCGCCGTGCGCACCCTGCACACCACCAACGGCCGCTGGGACATCATCGCGGAGCTGCGCGCCGACACGCTCGAGGCCTTCGATCGCGTGCTCGGGCGCATCCGCAAGGTCGAGGGCATCGCCAGCACGGAAACCAGCCTGCTGCTGTCGACCCACAAACTCTAGAATACGGCCGGGGGAGTTCACGCGATGCAAAGCGACACCGTGATGGTTGAGGGCAGTGGCGAACTGCGGCGCGTGCTGGCTTCGCGCCACGTCACGATGATCACTATCGGCGGCATCATGGGCGCGGGCCTGTTCGTGGGCAGCAGCGTCACGATCGCGGCGGCAGGCCCCGCCATCGTGCTCTCCTATCTGATTGCCGGCACCATGGTGCTGCTGATCATGCGCATGCTGGGTGAAATGGCGGTCGCGATGCCGCACCTGCGCTCGTTCGGCGATTTCGTGCGCACCGGCCTTGGCGACTGGGCCGGTTTCACGGTCGGGTGGCTGTACTGGTATTTCTGGGTCGTGGTGGTGCCGGTCGAGGCGATCGCCGGTGCCCAGCTGCTGCAGATGTGGATCGCACAGCTGGGCATCGCCGTGCCCGCCTGGGCACTGGGCGTCGCGCTCATGGCCGTCATGACCGGCGTCAACCTGATGTCGGCACGCTCCTACGGCGAGTTCGAATTCTGGTTCGCGCTCATCAAGGTGGCGGCGACCATCGCCTTCATGCTTACGGCCGCGGCCTGGGCGTTCGGCCTGACTTCGGGCGGCGTGCCCACCTGGAGCAACCTGGTCAGCGGCGGCGGCTTCGCGCCGCGCGGCGTGCTGGCCATGCTGGCCGGCGTTACCAGCGTATTCTTCGCGATCATGGGTGCCGAGATCACCGTCATCGCGGCTGCCGAGTCGCGCGAGCCCACGCGCGCCGTGGCGCGCATGGCCACCTCCGTGATCGCGCGCATCCTGATCTTCTACGTCGGCTCGATCCTGCTGATCGTCACGGTCGTGCCCTGGCAGCAGATCGTACCCGGGAAATCACCCTTCACGACCGCACTCACGGCCATGCACTTCCGCTGGGCGAGCACGGCGATGTCCTTCATCATCCTTACGGCGGTGCTCTCCTGCCTGAACTCGGCGTACTACATCACCTCGCGCGTGCTGTTTGCGCTGGCGGCGCGGGGCGACGCACCCGCCGCGCTGGTGAAATTGAATCACCGCGGCGTTCCGGTGCGCTCGGTGCTGATGGGGAGCGTCGCGGGCCTCGCGGGCATCGCCGCCGCCACGATCTCGCCGCAGGTGGTGTTCGCCTTCCTGGTGAACGCTTCCGGGGCGCTGGTCGTGCTGATCTACATGATCATCGCGGTGGCGCAGATCAGGCTGCGCCGTGCGCGCAGCGCGGCGGAGCAAAAGGCCCTGCCGGTGCAGATGTGGCTATACCCCTTCGCCAGCTACGTGGCGGTCGCCGGCATGGCCGTGGTGCTGGTGGCCATGGCCATCACGCCCTCGATGGCCAGCGAGTTTTACACCAGCATGGCAACGGTGGCTCTGGCGCTCGCCGCCGCCTGGGTGCACGGGCGGCGCAAGCGCGCCAGGAAGCGCTAGCGCCTGAGAATACGCAGGTTGCGCAGCGGCGAATCAGGCAGCCGGCCATCGACCGCCGAGACCTGCTGGGCCACGAGCGACCTGGCGAGGCCGGAAGCGGGTACCGGACAACTGCCGCCGGCCAGGTAGTTCAACGCGGTTGCCAACCGGCCTTCGGCCGGATCGCCCAGCGCATGCGTGAAGTCATCGGCGACGGAGCAGCCGGGCAGGACCGCGTTGGTGGGCGCCGGCGCGTTCTGCGGCGAGAAGCCGTCGGTGTAGTCGCCGAAATTCATGGCATTGACGCCGCGGAACTCGATCGAGAAATACGTCGTGCCGCAGTTGTCCTGCGGGTAGAAACCGTAGGGCTTGCCGCAGGTCGTGGAGCCGACCTGCACGACGGTGACGCCGATCCCACGCAGACCGTTGATGATCGCCTCGCTCGCCGAGCAGGTATCGGGCCCGGTGAGCACGAACACACGCGGCAAGTTCAGTGTTGGCAGCGCTTGTCCACCCGCAAGAAGGTTGGGCGCGAAACCCTGCGATACCGACTCAAAAGGCACCGGCGTGATCGCCTGCCCGGTGACCGGATCCATGGTCGGATGCTTGCTGTTGAATTGCGTGACTTCGAAAGTCATGCCACTCGTCCTGCCCGGCCCGGCGACCATGTAGGCCACCTCGCTGGCGATATCGAGATAGCCACCGCCGTTGTAACGGATGTCGAGCACCAGGTCGGTAACACCCGCCGCCTGCAGCGTCGTGAATGCGTTCACCAGCGCCGCCTCGGAAGTGGCCAGGTGATCGTTGAAGAGCATGTAGCCGGTGCTGCCGGTCGCGGTCGGAATCGTCGCGACATTCTGCACCGGCTGCGAGGTGATACTCGCCGGAGTCATCGTCACCGAGCGCGTCGCGCCACCCGGCTGATCACGGATGACAAAGGTGTGCGGCATGGTGGTCAAGGGAAACAGGCCCGCGTTGAGCGTGTCGATACCGGCCTGCGTGTTGTCATTGACAAGATCGACGCCGTCGACGGTCAGCACTTCGGCGCCGCGCGCGAGATTGGCTGGTGCGCTCGCCGCGGGCGACCCCGGCTCGGTATACGCCACCAGCGCCTGCCGCGGCGGCCTGGTACTGATCAGTACCCACTGCGCACCGTAACCCAGCTGCACGCCACCCTGCGAGAGTGCTTCCCAATCGGCGGTTGGGTAGGTGAAATGAAACTTGTCCTTCTTGGCTCCGGAAGTGGTCGTCGCGTTGGTCTTGAGCACGTTGAAATACGCGTCGGTGGTCGTAAACATTGCAGGATTCTGGTCAGTCACTTCGTTGAACCACAGGTACAGGTCGTTGGTCCAGGAGCGCAGCCAGTTGTTCTCGTCCAGGATCGCGCCGGCGCGATCGGGATAGGCCATCTGGGTAAACGGATCGACGCCGGTACGCGGCGCGGCGCACTTGTTGGCGAAAGCGGATGCCGGCTGGAATACGCCGGACTGCCAGCCCACGGGGGCCATCGTGGTATTGCTCCCGCCTCCACCGCCACCGCAGGCCGTGAGCAATGCCGTGAACAGAGCCAGGCTCGTGATGGTTCGCATGTGCTGATCTCCTGATCGGGAACGCAACACCCGTCGCGCCTACGCCCGGCGCAACGTGAAGGTCCTTGCAGGCGAGCATTGCACCGCGAGGACCGGGACGCAACTTACCAACGTCTTACATATCACCGACGATTTGCCAGCCGGCCCGGCGGGGCGTATACGAATCGCATACACAGCGCCTCCCGGCAGCCGTGAACCAGAATCAGGGGAAGAAACCATGTGCAAAATCGCATCCGCGGGATGGGCAGCCCTGGCATTGGCGCTGCTAAGCGCCTGCGGTGGTGGTGGCGGCTCGTCCGTGGGGCCCGTGCCAAACGCCAAACTGGGCGGCTTGTGGACCGGCACGCTCACGGTAAGCGGCGTGTCCTACAACATGACCGGGCTGAGCGCCGAGAACGGCACGCTGGAGCTCGTCGAAACCGACGCGGGAAATACCTTCGCCGTCCAATACTGGGGAACGATCAGCTCCATGGGCAGCAAGTTCACGGCCTCGTTTACCGGCGCGGTCATTTCCAGCGGCGGCACATTTTCGGACGGTTCGCTGCGCGGCACGGGCACGGCAACAGGCACGATCGTGGAGCATGCTTCGGTCAACGGCACGGTCACATTCACGACCTCGCTGAATACCGTCGTGACCGCGACGCTGATGCTGGCCAACGATCCCACCTATTCACAACCCTCGTCGCTGACTGCCATCTCCGGCAACTACACCAACTCCGTTACCTCGGGCGACACGCTCAGCATCACGACCGGCGGCGTGATCACCTATGCCGATCCCGCCGGGACGCAGTGCGTGGGCAACGGCATGGTCAGCATCATTGATGCCAGCTACGCGGTGTATGCCGGGCAGATCAGCTTCAGCGGTTGCTCCGCGGCCAATGCCCTGCTCAACGGCACGAGCTTCCAGGGCATCGGCGCAATCGACTCGGTCAACGTGCCGCCACTCATGCTGTTCCTGATGCACGGCACCGTGAGTTCGACCGATGTGCCGCTCACGCTGTTGTACAAGAAGACCTGACGAGTTGCCGATTGCAGCGCGGAGTACCGGGCGCGGTGCTTGCCTATACAATCGGCCAACCAGTTTAAGGGGAGAAGAATCATGGCCTGGGTAGACATCGTCGGCTTGCTGGCCGTAGTACAGCTGATCGCCTTCGGCACGCTGGTGGGTCGCGCGCGCGGCACCTACGGCGTCGCCGCGCCGGCGACCACGGGGCACCCGATCTTCGAGCGCTATTACCGCGTGCAGATGAACACGGTAGAGGCCCTGCTGGTGTTCCTCCCGGGTCTCTATCTCGGGGCCAGGTACTGGTCACCAAAATACGCAGCGATCCTGGGCGTGATCTACCTGATCGGCCGAGTTATCTATCTGGTCGCCTATGTCAGCGACCCTAAGAAGCGGAGCCTGGGGTTCAGTTTGAGCATGGTCCCGGCTATCGTGCTGGTCATCGCTGCCCTCATCGGGGCCATTCGCGCAGCATTGGCTGGCTGACCGGGCTGCCACTGACGCCATATTAAGACACGTAAGCTTATCTTAATAAGCATAAGATAGCCTCCAGATACGCGGCCGTTCCCTGCTATCGGCCGGTATTTCCCGGAGGCTCCATGCGGGTCCTGTTAATCGAAGACGATGCCATGCTGGGCAAGGCGGTGCAGACCGGCCTGCAGCAACAGGGGCATGCTGTCGACTGGGTGCGGGACGGCGTCGCCGGCGAGGCGGCAGCCCTGGGCAGTGAATACGCCGCGGTGCTGCTCGATTTGGGACTCCCCCGGCAAAGCGGCATGCAACTGCTCGAGAAACTGCGCCGTGGCGGCTACCAGCAGCCGGTCATCATCATTACCTCGCGCGACGAGATTCCGGAGCGCATCCTCGGCCTCGATGCCGGGGCCGACGATTTCCTGGTCAAACCCTTTGATCTGGATGAGCTGGGAGCCCGGCTCCGTGCCGCGGCGCGACGGGCCGTGGGCCGCGCGGCCGCGATCGTCGAGCACGGCACGCTGCGGGTGGATCCCGCCTCGCACAGCGTGCGGCGCGGCAACGTGTCCATCGCCCTGACCGCCCGCGAATTCGCCCTGCTGCTGCAGTTGCTCGAGCACCGCGGCCGTGTGCAAAGTCGCACGCAATTGCAGGACGCACTCTATAGTTGGGGCAATGACATCGAGAGCAACGCCGTCGAAGTCCATGTGCATCACCTGCGTCGCAAGCTCGGCCGCGAGCTCATCCGCACGGTGCACGGCCACGGCTACATGATCGATGTTCCGGAGCCTCACCAAGCCACCAGCGTCGCGGGCTGAAGCCCCCCCCGGCGGGTCGGCGCGCAGCCGCCTGCTGGTCCTGACGGTCGTCGCCATCTGCTGCCTGATGGGTGTCGGTGCGGCGCTGATATTCATTGAAGCACGCGCCAGCAGCCAGCGCCTCTACGACGATTCGCTGCGCGAGACGGGTAAACTGCTGCTGCAGCTCGCGCAACACGAATTGATTGAACACGGCCGCTCGCTCGGGGTCACGCTGCTCGAGACCGAGACGGAATCCGACCCCAACTCGTTCCGCTTCCAGGTCTGGACCGAGGACATGCGCGCAGCCTTTCGCACGGCCGACGCGCCGGCGACGCCGTTCATGCCACTGGACGCCAGCGGCTTTGGCTGGACGCGCATCGATGGCGCGCCCTGGCGGAGCTTCGCACTGTGGAATCGCCAGCATACGCTGCAGCTGCAGATCGTCGAATCGCAGCAGTACCGGGAGGTTCTGCCGCGCGCGATCTTGTGGCGGCTGGCAGCCGCGCTGGCCTTGCTGGTGCCGGTCAGTGTGGCGCTGCTGTGGTGGATCATCGCCCGCAGCCTGCGCAGCGTGCGCGCGCTCGAGCGCATGCGCGAAACGCTGGCCTTCGAACGGCGCTTTACCTCCGACGCGGCGCACGAACTGCGCACGCCGCTGGCGGCGATCCGCGCCAATACGCAGGTGATGCAGGGCGCGCGCACGCCGGAGGAATTCACCACTGCCGCGGTGAACCTGCTGGCCAGCGTCGATCGGAGCGGACGCCTGATCGAGCAGCTGCTGGCGCTGGCCCGGGTCGACGCCAGCGCGAGCCTGCCGCAGCGCTTCGAGATCGTCGATCTGGCGCCGCTCGTGCACGCCCAGGTGGCCGAGCATGAACGCTTTGCAGCGCGCCGCCAGGTCGAGATCGAAACCAGTACCGAGCCCGCAAAGGTCCGCGGTGATCGCGAACTGCTCGCGGTGCTGCTGCGCAACCTGGTCGATAACGCCATCCGCTACTCGCGCGCCAATACGCGCGTAGTCATTTCCTGCGATACCCTTGCCGACGGTGTCGAGCTGGTGATCAATGACGAAGGCGTCGGCATCCCCCGGGAGGAGCGCGCGCGCGTGTTCGAGCGTTTCTACCGCGCCAGCGGCACGCACGATTATGGCAGCGGGCTGGGCCTGTCGATCGTGCGGCGGATCGCCGACCTGCACGGCGCCAGCATCGGGATCAGCACCGGCGCGGGGCAGCGCGGTACCTGTTTCCGCGTGCATTTCCCGGCGCACGCGCCGGGCAGGAGCAGTTGATGGCGCGGCGCCGTATCGACACAACTGAACCCGCTGCAGCGTTTGATCGCCTGCCGCTCAATGCGCTGCGGGTCTTCGAAGCGGTCGCCACCCGGCTGAGTTTCGCCGACGCTGCCGACACGCTGCACGTCACACCAGCTGCCGTGAGCATGCAGATCAGGACGCTCGAGGATTACCTGCAGGTGCCGCTGTTCCGCCGCGCGGGCCGCGCCATCGAACTCACACCCGAGGGCATACTGCTCCTGCCGGGCGTGCGCCGCGGGCTCACTGACCTGCAGGCTGCGCTGCACGAGTTGCGCCAGAGCCGCTGCGCCGGCACGCTCAATATATCGACGCTCGGCTCCTTCCTGCAGAAGTGGCTCCTGCCACGGCTCCCGCAACTCCACGATCGCCATACCGACCTGCAGTTGCGGATCCACACCTCGCGCCAGCCGGTGGATTTCAGCCAGACCGATTTTCACGGCGCGATCCGCATGGCGACCGGGCCAGCGCCGGGCCTGTACAGCGAGAAGCTCCTCGACGAGTGGTTTGTGCTGGTATGCAGCCCGGAACTCTACAAGCGGCTGGGGCCGGTGCGCGAGAGCGCAGACCTCAAGCGCTACCCGCTGCTGCGCTCGTCCGACGAACCCTGGCAACTGTGGAACCGGCCTGGCGTGGAGCGCGACTGGAAGGAACACGGCACCGCGTACGACGATTCGGTCGCGGTGCTCATCGCTGCGGAACAGGGCCAGGGGCTGGCACCGACGCGCTGGTGCCTGGCAGCGGGCGACATCCGGCTCGGACGGCTCGCGCTGGCCAGCCCGATGGTCCTGCCTTGCCCGCGCTCCTACTATTTCGTATGCCCCGAGTCTTACCTGACAATGCCGAAAGTGCAGTCGCTTCTGGCGTGGCTGCGCGAGATGGCACGTGATTTCGCCAACCCGCCCGGAGCGGCACACGCGCCGGCAGCCGCGTCCCAGGCGCCGGCCGGCAAGACCAGGCGCAAGAGGTAGCCGATGGAACACCGCGCGGTGCGCTCGTTCGTCCGCCGCGCCGGGCGCATGACCAATGCGCAACAGCGCGCGCTCGTCGAGCTGTGGCCGCGCTTCGGCGTACCGCCCGGCGATGGCGTGCTGGACCTCACGGCGCTGTACGCGCGGGCGGCACCCTGCACGCTGGAGATCGGCTTCGGCAACGGCGATCACCTGGCCGCGCGCGCGCAGGCCGAACCGGAGCGCGATTTCCTGGGCATCGAAGTCCATCTGCCGGGCATCGGCCACCTGCTGCGCGCCGCCGCGGCGGCCGACCTCGGGAACCTGCGCGTCATCGAACAGGACGCGGTCGAGGTGCTGCGCACCCGGATCGCACCGGACGCTCTCGATGAGGTGCAGATCCTGTTCCCGGACCCCTGGCCCAAGAAACGCCATCACAAGCGCCGGCTGATCCAGCCGGAATTCGCGGCGTTGGTGGCCTCCCGGATGCGAACCGGCGGCCGGCTCCACCTGGCGACCGATTGGGCGCCCTATGCCGAGCAGATGCGAGAGGTACTCGGGACCTGCACGCTGTTGGCGCCGCTGGGCAGTGGCGACCCAGCCGGGCGCGAGGCAACCCGCTTCGAGCGCCGCGGTCTGCGCCTTGGGCACGCCGTCAGCGACCTGAGCTACCTGCGCACGGCCTGATGCGGCGCATCACGCAAAATCATCGGCGAGATCATTGCCGATAACGCTTGCTCCGCGCGGGAGCCGGGAGCAACATCAATACGGAGGCACCGCCATGAGCATGCAGCAACCAGAGATCGGTGAGTGGTACCGCCTGAGCAGCGGCGAGTTGCTCGAGGTCGTCGCTTTCGACAGCGCCGATGGCACGATCGAAGTGCAGTACTTCGATGGCACGGTAGAGGAATTCGACCTTGAAGACTGGCGCTCGCAGCGCGCAAGCGGCGCGCTTGAAGTTGCCGAAGCGCCGGAAGACTGGAGCGGCTCGGTGGACGTCGAGCCCGAAGACGGGCGCGCCGAATCCGATCCAAACGACGAAGACCGGCGGCTGCGCGCCGACCGCCTCGACGGCCTCGACCTGTTCGAGTAGGCCTCATCGACCAGGCTTGCTGAGCTCATCGCGCTCATCGTTGCGCGCGGCTGCAACGCCGCCGTCGGCAAACAAAGACTCGCGGTACTGCCGGCATGCGAGCCGGATCAGGAGTGCGACCCAGTTGGCACTCCGCGCAAAAGCGTGGCGCCTTTGGCGGGCGCGGCAGAGCAGGCACTGGATTTAAGATGGTCCCTGCAATAGCTTGGGGCTTTCCAATGGAGTGTTCCGCGCAATGAAAGTTGTACTGTTCTGTGGCGGGCTGGGCACACGTCTGCGCGAACGCTCCGACATCACCCCCAAGTCGCTGGTGAACATCGGCAACCGGCCGATCATATGGCATCTGATGCGCTATTACGCGCACTTCGGTCACACGGAATTTGTACTGTGCCTCGGCTACCGCGGAGACCTGATCCGGGAGTACTTTCTCAACTACAACGAGGCGCTGACCAACGACTTCACATTGAGCGAGGGGGGCAAGAAAGTTGACCTGCATGGTTTCGATCTGGGCAATTGGCGCATCACGTTCGTGGATACGGGCCTGCACAGCAATATAGGGCAACGGCTGCTGCGGGTCCGCAAGTACCTCGAAGGCGAAGAGTATTTTCTGGCCAACTATTCCGATGGCCTTTCTGCGCTGCCGCTCGATCGCCAAATCGGCGAGTTCCAGGCAAGCGACGCAGTCGCAAGTTTTTCCTCTGTCAACAGCTCACAAAGCTTCCACGTCGTGCGCAGCGACCCGGGCGGCGTGGTGACCAGCATCGGAACCCTGGCCAACGAGCAATTGTGGATAAACGGCGGATTCTTCGTGTGCCGCGGGAAGATCTTCGAATACATCAAAGAAGGGGACGAACTGGTCGAGCAACCCTTTGCCCGGTTGATCACCGAAAGAAAGCTGCACACCTACCGCTGGCCGGGATTCTGGCAATGCATGGACACTTTCAAGGACAAGATCAGCTTCGACCGAATGGATGCAAGTGGCCATTGCCCCTGGAAGGTCTGGCAGCCCGCCGACCACGACTCCCCGGCTTAGCGCCCAGAGCAAGCGTGCCGGAACATGTTGTGCGCCCCGGACCCTACGGTAGCCGCCGCAGCAGTCCGGCATTGACGAGTGCCGCGGCGGCGCTGGCTACGATCGAGTAGTCCAGCCGCGCTTTCTGGCTGATGGCCAGCAGATCGGATTCGCCGTCCGACTGATTGAGCACCCACAGCACCGCATGCTCGAAATCGCCGGGGCTGTGCCCGCCTACCAGATTGAACAGGCCGCGCGGACCCAGGCGCGGTTCGCACCTGGGCGACAGATTAAGATAGCGGCCGTTCGTATCCAGCAGCGTCAGTGCCGCCTCGCAAGCGCGCAACGAATCTGACAGCGCATGCGCCGTTACGAAATCCAGATTATCCGCCGACGTGTGGTATTCAGCGTAGCGGCCGTTCGGCGTACGCGTCAGGCGGCCAACAGGCAGATTGAAGCCCGGCGAGCAAAACTGGCGCTCATCGTAACCGTACGGAGAGAAATCTTCGCTGCTCCCCGCATGCCTGGTCGTGACGATATAGTCGCACACACGGTCGATCTCGGCGTTGCCGCGACGGCTGCGCTTGTAGGTGAGCGCCCCGCGATCGCCCAGCGACGCAAGCACCAGGCCATGGCGTATCAATCCGACGCGCGCTTCATTCAGTTGCAACCAGGCGATCGAGCCGATGGTGGCGGGCGCGAACACGAACCGCCACGTGTAGTGCCTGGATGTCGACAGCGCGCGGCGCTGCGCCAGCAGCGTCGCCAGCGCCAGCGCCGCCAGATTGTCGTTGCACAGGGAAGGGTGGCAATCGTGCGCGTAGATCAGTACTTCATCCGCTACCGCACCCGGCACCACGCATTCGGCCAGCGTCAACGAACCCGGCGCCAGCCGCGAGTCAATGCAGACCTCATAGTCGCCGTCAGGCAGCGCATCGCACTGGCGCTGCGTCATGCAGAAGCCCCAGGCCTCACGGTAATAGGTGGTGCGATACGGGATCCAATCCGGGTGTGCCGGCAGCGTATGCAGGTGCAGCCGCAGTTCCCCGAGCGGCATGCGCGCCCGCACCGGCACGGAGTAATTGACCACGTGCAGGTTGTGTTCGCGAAAATCCACAATACGGTTCCCGGCGGGGTCGTTTATGTATGCGGCGCTGATGCTCCATTCAAGGGGAATGGTCCAGTCAAACACCGGCGTGCCGCTCGCGATCTCGGTGCGGGTCAGGGGTATGCGCCGCTGCAGTATGTCCAGCGTATCGCGCACGCCCTTGCCAGTGATGCTGCGGCAGATGGGGTACATCTCCCCGATCATCGCGTAGGCGGTGCGGCCCAGCTCCGCGTACTCGGCGAGGCTTGCGGTCGCCGTGTTCAACGCCCGATACCCTCGTAGCGTTCGAAGTCCGCCGGATCCAGCGCGCGGCGCCCGTCCACGACCAGTGGTTGGCGCGATCTTCCCCGCAGGATTTCCGCCAGGCGCGAGAACTCCGGCCACCGCGTAACCAGCACCACGATCTCGACCCCGGCAACGGCCTCATCAAGCGATGCCGCCAACGTCACTCCGGCAAGGCCGACATGCTGCAGGGGCCGCGCCACTGGATCGTACGCGGTCACGCGGGCGCCCGCGGCCCGAAGCCGCGCGATAATGGGAAACGTCGGCGACTCGCGCACATCGTCGGTATCGGGCTTGAATGCAATTCCGAGCGTCGCCACCGGCACCTCATGGAGCGATGGGTAGTGCCTGCCGATCAGCTTCATGATTTCATCCGGCTGGCCGCGGTTGATATCCAGCACACTTTGCAGCAGTGCCAGCCGCAACTCGAGACTCTGTCCCTGGGCAACCAGCGCGGCGACGTCCTTGGGCAGGCAGCTGCCGCCGAAGCCGCAGCCCGGCAACAGGAAAGCGCAGATGCCCGCCGTGATGCGCTCCGCGCCGCGCCGCGCCGTAAAGTAGCTCGCCTGGTGCACGCCGTGCATTACCTCCACGGCATCGACGCCGCCGACGGCCGTACACAGGCGCGCAACTTCATTGGAAAACGAGATCATCGTGGCGAGCGCCGCATTGGACGCATACTTGATCATTTCAGCCGTCGTCGGATTGGTGGTGATGCGCGGCACCGCAGCGTCAAAGCCGCGGTACAGCTCGGCGAGCAACCCGTGTGTCCGCCCGTCGATGCCACCGAACACCAGCCGGTCGGGATTCAGGAAGTCGTCGACCGCAGTGCCCTCGGTCAGAAACTCGGGATTCATTCCCAACCCGAAGTCTTTCCCGGCCTGCTTGCCCGATGCCGCTTCAAGCGCCCGGCGCACCACTCCGGTGGTGGTACCGGGAATCACCGTGCTCTTTACTATGACCGTGTGATAGCGGTCGGAGTCACGCAGCGCAGTGCCGATCCCAGCGGCGGCACGCTCGACATGCTGCAAATCGATCTTGCCGTCCGCAGCCGGCGTTCCCACGGCAATGAACGTCAGCTCCGAGGCGGCGACCGCACCGCCCAGATCCGTGCAGGCACGGAGCGC
>JANYLH010000039.1 GCA_025357915.1 Gammaproteobacteria bacterium | reverse complement strand
ACCGCAGCTGCCGCACCCGGTGTCGATCGCAGCCCACCCTCCAGCGCGGCGAGACGTTTGTCGAGATCGGCATACAGGTCACGCTGCGTCTTGCGGGTTGTTTCGGCGCCTTTCTCCAGCATCTCGACGCTGCCAAGCTGTCCACGCAGCTGCATCTCGAGCGCGTCGATGCGTCGCGACATGTCGACCAGGCTCTGGTTGCTGACCACCCGCTCTACGTTTCCAAGCCGCGCGTCCACGTCGCTGAGCTTGATCTGCACCGGGTCATCGGCCGGATTGGTGGCGCAGGCCGACAGCAGCAGCGTGGCTGTTGCGGTAAAGAAGAAAACTCTCATTGAAACACCTAGTTCAGGTAGGCGATTTCGACGCGTCGGTTCTTTGCCCACTCCGCTTCGGTCTGGCCGGCCACTGCCGGGCGCTCCTCACCGTAACTGACAGTCGCCACCTGCGCTTCGCCAACGCCCTGGAGCAGCAGCGCCCGACGCACCGCCTGCGCGCGGCGCTCACCGAGGCCGATGTTGTATTCAGGCGAGCCACGCTCGTCCGTGTGTCCCTCGAGCCGTACGCGGATGCTGGCATTGCCGGAGATGGCGCGCGCGTGGGCCGCGATGACCGTGACGAATTCCGGGCGGATCTCCGCACTGTCGAAATCAAAGTAGACCAGGCGGCCTACGCCGGCCGGCGCGGAAGCGCCATTGCCTGCCGTGTCGCCCACCGTGCCGGCATTCGCCGCACTCGCACCGGCGCCCTCGGCGCCACTGCCCGTCGCGCTGCTATCACCAACTGCCGCCCCGGTCGCAGTGGGAGCCTTCACTGCCTTCTTGCCCGCGCAGCCGACCACCATCAGCAGTGCCGCGCCGGCCAGGACGACCATGAGTTTTCTGTACATTTCCGCATACTCCAGTGGTAACTAGGGGCCGGCAAACGGGCCCCAGACCGGCTCGCGCACATCGCCGCGATCCGACTTCAGCCGCTGCGACACCTGGCCGTCGATGGCCACGGTCTCCAGCGTTCCCCGGCCGCCCGCGCGGCCGGCATAGATCAAGGTCATGCCGTTCGGCGCAAAACTTGGCGACTCATCCAGGCTCCCGCGCGTCAGCACCCGCGTGCCGCCGCTCGCCAGGTCCAGCACGGCAATACGATAATCGGAACCCTCGCGCGAGACCAGCGCCAGCGAGCGGCCGTCGGGCGAGGGTCGCGGGCGCGCGCTGTAGGCCGAGTCGAAAGTGATGCGTTTTACGCGCTGATGCGTGGCCACGTCTGTGCGGTACACCTGCGGGCCACCGGAGCGGTCGGAGGTGAAGTACAGATCGGCGCCGTCGGCGCTCCACGCCGGCTCGGTATCGATGGCCGGATCATCGGTAATACGCGTGAGCACCTGTGTGGCCAGCTCGAGCACGTAGATATCAAGGTTGCCGCCCGACCCGGACAAAGTCAGTGCCAGGCGCCGCCCATCCGGCGACCACGCTGGCGCGCCATTGACGCCAACGCGCGCCGAGACGCGCTGGCGCTCGCCGCTACGCAGCTGCTGGACCACGATCGAGGACACGCGGTTTTCGAATGACACGTATGCCAGCCACTGGCCGTCGGCGGACCACGCCGGCGACATGATGGGCTGGTGCGAATCGAGCACCACCTGGGCGTTCTCGCCGTCCGCGTCGGCGACGATAAGCTGGAAGTGTTGAGCGGGCGGCGCGCCGTCCACGGCCACATAGGCGATGCGCGTGGCGAAGGCGCCGCGCGCGCCCATGATCTTCTGGTAAACGAAGTCGCTGAGCTGGTGTGCTGCGGCCCGCGGGTTCGCCGGATTGGCGATCACGCGCGTGCTGCCGAGCGGTTGCCCGGTAAGCGTGTTCACGAGGTCGCAGCTGATGCCGAGCCGGGCCCCGTCGGCCGCGCTCACCGAGCCGACCAATACGTAGTCCTGGCCGTCGGCATGCCAGTCGGCAGCGGCGACTTCCGCAGCCCGCGCCGGGAGCGTGCGCATCGCGCGCCGCTCCATGGTACGGAAGCGCCCGCTGCTGCCGAGGTCACGCTGCACGACCGCCGCGAAATCAAACACGCCGGCACCGGCGGCAACGCCCGCCAGCGGCACGATCGCAATCGGGATCGGATCGGTTACACCCCGGGTGATGTCGATCTGCAGTTCGGCGCGCGCGCCGCTGGCGCAGGCAAGTGCCGCAAGCAGCGCGCCGGCCAGCCTCAAGCACACAAATGGGCGAATCTTCACGGTTTGTGGTTACTCGTCGGGACGAAAATTGAATTTCAGGTTGCGATCGAACAGATCCGGATTCGAAGGCGAGGGGAAAGGTGAGGCCCGGTAGACCGCAGCCTCGATCGACTCGCGCACCGCCGCGTCGCCATTGCAGTCGCCGATCTGCACTCTGGTCACGACGCCCCCGGGCACCTGCGTCACGCGCAGCTCGCAGTTTACTCCAGGGCGCGCGCTCGGCGGGCGGATCCAGGCACGGGTCACGCGGTCGCGGATCAGCGACACCCAGGCCGCCTCGGCGGCGCTCCCGCGCGCCGCGTTGACCCGCTCTTCCGCAGCCAGCTGGGCCTGCAGTTCCGATTCGCGCCTGGCCTTGTCCTGCGCCGCGCGCTTTGCCGCCTCCGCGCTCTTTCGTGCAGCAACGTCCTGCTCATGGCGCTTCGCCTCGGCGGCCGCCTGCTCGCGTTGCTCGCGCTCGCGCAGCGCCCGCTCATCTGCCGCGGCGCGCTGGACTGCTGCGCGTTTCCGCGCCTCGCGTTCCTGCGCCTCGCGTTGCTCCTGCCGCTGCTGCGCTGCCTGCTGCTTCGTGTCCGGCTCCGCCGGCGCATCGGCCGTTGGCGCCAGTGTCGGCGCGGGTTCGGGTTCGGGCGCGGGCGCAGGCGCAGCCGGTTCCGCCGGTGCAAGTGCCGTCGAGCGGTCCATCACTACAGTCGCTTCAATGGCCAGTTGCTGCAACGCCGGCTTGGGGACGCGGTAGCGCCACCAGCCCCAGCCCAGCAGGCCCGCGACCGCGACATGCACGAGCACCGAGAGCAGGATGGCGCGCCACCGGTCGGGGCCAGGTTCGCCCTCGCCCGCCGGGCTCATGGCCCGGGCGCGGCAGGCGGCGGAAGCGGCTCGGTGAGAAACCCTACTTTGCTGGCGCCCGAGCGCTGCAGCATCACCATGGCCGTGACAATTCGCCCGTAGTTCACCGCCGCATCACCCTTGACCAGCACTACCCGCTGCGGCGCCCGGCGCAGCGCAGCGGTCGCGCGCGCCAGCGCCGTGGCATCGTCGATCGGTTGCAGCGGATTCGCGCCGACGTTCAAGTACAGGCGCCCACTCGCATCCACCGACAACACCAGCGGCTCGAGGTTATTGACCGCGCTGGCATCGATCGGTTCCGCGCCGGCCTTGGGCAATTCGACCTTGATGCCCTGGGTGAGGAGCGGCGCCGTGACCATGAAGATGATCAGCAGCACCAGCATGACATCGATATAAGGCACGACGTTGATCTCGCCCATGAGCCGACGCCTGGGCCGGCCCGACACGGCCACGCTAGGCTCCGGGGGCGGCGCCGCGCGTGGCGTGCCGCTGCAGTATGGTCGAGAATTCTTCCATGAACGCGTCGTAGCGCATTTCCAGGCGGCTCACCTGGTCGGCGTAGCGGTTGTAGGCGATGACCGCCGGGATGGCGGCAAACAGGCCAAAGGCCGTCGCCACCAGCGCCTCGGCAATGCCTGGTGCGACAGCGGCCAGGGTAGCCTGTTGAACATTGCTGAGCGAAGTAAACGCGCTCATGATGCCCCACACGGTGCCGAACAGGCCGACGTAGGGGCTGGTCGAGCCCACCGTGGCAAGCGTGGCCAGATTGTGTTCGAGCCGCTCGATCTCCTTGAGCTGCGCCACGCGCATCGCGCGCCGCGCACCTTCGAGCAGCAGGTCGGCCGCCGCACCGTCCTGCTGGCGCAGGCGCGCGAATTCACGGAAGCCGAACTCGAAAATGCTTTCCATGCCGGTGGCGCCGCCGCGCGACTCGATCGAGCGGTACAGCGCCGTCAGGTCACCGCCCGACCAGAAACTGTTCTCGAAGCGTTCGGCATCGCTGCGTGCGCCGCGCACCATGGTGCGCTTGCTGAAGATGATCGCCCAGGACATCAGCGAGGCGGCCAGGAGCAGTGCCATCACGAACTGCACGACCGGACTCGCCTGCACGATCAGCCGCAGGATGGATAGATCGCCGCCCATCTAGTTCCACTCCCCGAAGATGCCCGGCGGCAGGCGGCGCGGGCGGAAATCGCCCGCGTCGACGCAGGCGACGCGTACCGTGGCCTCCGCCAGTAATTCCCCGACCGCACTGTCGCGGCGTATCTGCTGGGCAAAGACCACGCTGGCGCCTCCGCCGGGCGCCGGCTCGCAGCTGATCACCAGCAGGTCATCGAGTCTGGCGGGGCGCCGGTAACGGATATTGACTTCTGAAACCGCGAACAGGACTCCCGGGTCGGCGGCCAGTGCCAGCTGTGAGTGTCCCTTCGCCCGGAGCCACTCGGTGCGGGCCCGCTCGAGGAAACCCAGGTAGTTGGCGTAGAAGACGACGCCGCCGGCGTCCGTGTCTTCGTAATACACGCGCGTCGACCAGTGGAAAGCGCTCACGGATTGTCCCCGAACAGCGGCAGATTGGCGGCGGCACGCTCGGGCACCTTGAGGCCGAAGTGTTGCCAGGCGCTGCGCGTGGCGATGCGCCCGCGCGCGGTGCGCGCCAGGAACCCCTGCTGGATGAGATAAGGCTCGATCACGTCTTCGAGCGTACCGCGCTCTTCGCCGATTGCCGCCGCCAGGCTCTCGATGCCCACCGGGCCACCGTCGAATTTCTCCATGATCATGAGCAGGAGCTTGCGGTCGAGCGAATCGAAACCGAGCGGATCGACCTCCAGCAGGTCGAGCGCCGCGGTGGCGATCGCCTCGTCCACCTGCCCCGTGCCGCGCACCTGGGCAAAATCGCGCACCCGCCGCAGCAGGCGATTGGCGATGCGCGGCGTGCCGCGCGCGCGCTGCGCGATGCGCGCCGCGCCGGCGGCCACGATCGGCACCTGCAGGATGCCGGCCGAGCGCGTGACGATGCGTTCGAGTTCGGCCACGCTGTAGAATTCGAGCCGCTGCACGATGCCGAAGCGATCGCGCAACGGCGAAGTGAGGAGCCCGGCGCGCGTGGTCGCGCCCACCAGCGTAAAGGGCGGAATGTTGAGCTTTATGGAGCGCGCCGCGGGCCCTTCGCCGATCATGATGTCGAGCTGGTAGTCCTCCATCGCCGGGTACAACACTTCCTCGACGATCGGGCTGAGGCGATGGATCTCATCGACGAACAGCACGTCGCGCGGCTGGAGGTTGGTGAGAATGGCGGCCAGGTCGCCCGGCCGCTCGAGCACGGGACCCGAGGTCTGGCGCAGGTTCACGCCGAGCTCGGCGGCGATGATCACCGCCAGCGTGGTCTTGCCCAGGCCCGGCGGCCCAAAGATCAGCACGTGATCGAGCGCCTCGGCACGCTGGCGCGCGGCCTCGATGAAGATGCCCATCTGGTTCTTCACCTGATCCTGGCCGACGTACTCACTGAAGGCGCGCGGGCGGATGGCCCTGTCGACGACTTCCTCATCGCCGCGCCCAGCGGCGCTCACCAGCCGGTCCTCCTGCATCGGGCCGCTCATTCGCGCGCCGCGCCCTGCAGCGCGCTGCGAATCATCTCTTCCGTGCTGCCGCCCGCGGGAACGTTCTTGAGCAGGCGCGTGGCTTCGGCACCCTTGTAGCCCAGCGCGACCAGGGCGCTGAAGGCCTCCGCGGCGACCCCAACGGGGGAGGCCGCCATCACTCCGTGGTCGCCCGCTGCCGCGGCAGCCAGCCGGTCGCGCATTTCCACGATCAGGCGCTCGGCGATCTTGCGGCCGACCCCCGGGATACGCGTGAGCGACGCGGCGTCACCGGAGTGCACGCAAGCGGCAAAGGCCTCGGCAGTGGAGCCCGAGAGTATCGCCAGCGCGATGCGCGGCCCGACGCCCGAGACCTTGAGGAGGCTGCGGAACAGCGCTCGTTCCTCGCTGGTGCCAAAACCGTACAGGATGTGAGCGTCTTCGCGGACCACCAGGTGCGTGAGCAGCCGCACCGGCTGGCCCACGGGCGGCAGGCTGTAGAACGTCGACATCGGCGCTTCCAGCTCGTAACCGACGCCGCCGGTTTCCACCAGCAGCGCGGGCGGCGACTTGTGCACGAGGAGACCGGCGAGCGAGCCGATCATGGACGGGCGCCAGGCCTGACACCGGGTCGGCCGGCGCGGCGTGCGG
Organism: Gammaproteobacteria bacterium; assembly: GCA_025357915.1. GTDB lineage: Bacteria > Pseudomonadota > Gammaproteobacteria > Steroidobacterales > Steroidobacteraceae > FEN-1191. Next base: position 23,684 of record JANYLH010000039.1, on the reverse strand, counting down.
CGACACGCGGCAACGCCGGCACGGCCAGGAGTGCGGCCAGCCGGCGCGTCTGTGCGTGGCACAGTGCCACCGCCAGGGCATCGGCCGCATCAGCAGCCGGCCGGCGCTCGAGGTGCAGGAGCGCGGTCACCATCTGCGCCACCTGCGCCTTGTCGGCCGCGCCATAGCCGCTGACCGCCAGCTTGATCGCGCGCGGTGCGTATTCATGGGCGCTCGCACCGAGCCCCACCGCGGCGCAGACCGCGGCGCCGCGGGCCTGGCCGAGCTTGAGCGCACTGTCTGGATTGCGATGCACAAACACCCGTTCGATGGCGATTTCCCCAGGGCGGTGCTCTTCGATCAGGCTGACCACGGCGTCGAAGATCCGGCGGAGCCGCAGCAGGAAATCGCCGCTCCCGGCATTGATGCAGCCGTTGGCTACGTGGCGCTCGCCGGCGGCCGTGCAGTCGATCAACCCGTAGCCCGTACGGAGCGAGCCCGGATCGAGCCCGAGTATGCGGCAATCGGCCGAAATACCGCTCGGTTCCGCCCTCGCGCCCGCGACCGCGGCACTAGGCCGGTAGCTGCGCCAGGAACTGCCGGAATAGCGCGGCATGCCGCCTCTTGCTGTTGACGCTCATTACCAGAATGATAGCCGGAAGAGCCCGCCGCCACACGCCCAATGCACGCCTGAATATCTTGGAAACCGCACCGAAAAACCCGGCTGCTCCAGCGGCAGCGATCGCCGCAGCACATGGCGCTTTCGCCGAGCTCGGCCTGGCGCAGGCAGAACTGGAAGCCGGCGCGGACCTCGCGCAGCTGGTCGGCCAGATCACCGAGGAGCCGGACATCGCGGTGGCGGCATGGATCGTCCGGGCGCGCGCCGCGGGCCTCGCCTGCAATGCGGCCACGGCCACCGCCCGTTTCGGGAGCGCTGCCGAAAGCCTCGCCCGCCAGCTCGAACTGCTCGGCGACATCGGCCTGCCGGCCGACTGGTCGGCGAACCGCGGGCTCAACGCGCAGCAGGCCGAAACGCTCCGCAAGATGCTGCTGGCAATCGCCGCCGATCCGCGCCTGATCGTCGCGCGCCTCGGGATGGAACTGGTGCGCCTGCGGCAGGCACGCGCACTGCCCGAAGCCGACCGGCAGCGTCTGGCGCTCGAGGCGCGCGAGATCTACGCGCCGCTCGCCAACCGGCTGGGCATCTGGAGCGTCAAGTGGGAGCTCGAGGACCTGGCCTTCCGCCAGCTCGAGCCCGCCGACTACCATCTGGTCGCCACGGCGCTCGCCGAACGGCGCGTCGCCCGCGAGCGGTACATCGAAGAGCTGTGCGCGCTGCTCGGCGCCGAGCTGGCGGCCGCCGGCGTCCGCGCGCAGGTCTACGGCCGCCCGAAGCACATCTACAGCATCTGGCGCAAAATGCAGCGTAAACACCTGGCATTCGAGCAGTTGTACGACGTGCGCGCGGTACGCATCGTGGTCGAGACCGTGGCCGACTGCTACGCGGCGCTCGGCGTGGTACACGGCCGGTGGCGCAACGTCCCGGGCGAATTCGACGACTATATCGCGACGCCCAAGGACAACCAGTACCGCTCGATCCACACGGCGGTGGTGGGCCCGGAGGGAAAGTCGCTGGAAATCCAGATCCGGACCCGTGACATGCACGAGCACGCCGAGCTCGGCGTTGCCGCGCACTGGCGCTACAAGGAGGGCGGCGCACGCGACGCCGGCTACGAGCGCAAGATCGAGTGGGCGCGCCGCATGCTCGATCCGGCGCAGGCCGCCGATGCCGGTGGCGATTTCATCGACCGCGTGCGGCACGACCTGTTCACCGACCGCCGGTACGCGCTCACGCCGCGCGGCGAAGTCATCGATCTGCCGCGCGGCGCTACGCCGCTCGATTTCGCCTACCACGTGCATACCCAGCTCGGGCACAGCTGCCGGGGTGCAAAGGTCAACGGCCGCATCGCACCGCTCGACCAGCCACTCGCCAACGGCGAGGTTGTCGAGATCATCACCGGGCGCGTCGGCGGGCCGAGCCGCGACTGGCTGGCGGCCGACAGCCGCTTCCTCGCCTCGACGCGCAGCCGCGCCAAGGTGCGCGCCTGGTTCCACCAGCAGGACACGGCAGCGCAGGCCGCCGGCCCCGGCGCTGCCGCGTCGCCCACGCCAGCACCAACGCCGGCCCAGGTGCCACTGCCGGATGTGATGACAATCGCGCCGGCGCCGAAGCGCGCGCCCAAGCGCAGCGCTGCGGCCGTGGACATCGAGGGCGTCGGCGACATGCCCACCACGATGGCGCGCTGCTGCGCGCCCGTGCCGCCGGAGGCCATTGCCGGCTACCTGACGCTCGGGCGGGGCGTGACGGTGCATCGCGCGGCCTGCAGCAGCCTGCGCCGCATGAGTGCGCTGCACCCGGAGCGGGCGTTGAAGGTCGACTGGAACCGCGACACGGAACAGCTCATGCCGGTGCAGATCCGCGTCGAAGCCTACGACCGTCGCGGCCTGCTGCGCGACGTCTCGGACGTGATGGCGCAGGAGCGGCTCAGCATCGAGGGCGTCAACTCCAACACCGATCCGGCCGACCGCGTGGCCACGATCGTCATGCGCACGGCGGTGCGCGATGCGGCGCAACTGCAGCAGGTGCTGAAGAAGCTCGCTGGCGTCAACAGCGTGCTGCGCGCGGTGCGCGTCCTCTAGGAGCGGGCGACTTCAGCGATTAAGATTGTCGATGGCGCGCTTGTCGGCGGCGAGCGCCGCCTCGTGCAGCGCCTCGGACAACGTCGGATGCGCATGGATCGTGCGCTGCAGGTCTTCGGCGCTGCCGCGGAATTCCATCGCCAGCACCGCCTCGGCAATCAGTTCGCCGGCCAGCGGGCCGATGATGTGGACGCCGAGGATCTCGTCCGTCGCCCGCGCCGCGATCAATTTCACGAAACCTGCCGAAGACTCCATCGCCCTGGCCCGCCCGCTGGCGGCGAAGGGGAACACGCCCACCTTGAACTCGACATGGGCGGCCTGGAGTTGCGCCTCCGTCTGGCCTACCCAGGCAATCTCGGGCGCCGTGTAGATCACGGAGGGGATCAGCGCGTAATTGACGTGTGCGTATCTGCCGGCGATGCGATCGGCGACGGCGACGCCCTCATCCTTCCCCTTGTGCGCCAGCATCGGCCCGCGCACCACATCGCCCACGGCCCAGACGTTTTCGACCCCGGTGGCGCAATGATCATCGACGCTGATGAAACCGCGCTCGTCGACCCTGACCCCACTCCCCTCGCCCAGCAGCCCGTGGGTATAGGGCCGGCGTCCGACCGCCACGATGAGCGTATCGACCAGCAGCGATTGCGCGCCCTTCGAGTCGGTGTACTGCACGCTCACGCCATCCGGGCCCGCAGCCGCGCCGCTGACCTTGGCGCCGAGGCGGATATCGAGACCCAGCTTCCGGAAATGCTTGCCCGCCTCAGTCGCGAGCTGCACGTCGGCCATGGGCAGCAGCGACTCGAGTGCCTCGAGCATCACCACCTCGGCGCCGAGCCGCCGCCACACGCTGCCGAGTTCCAGGCCTATGACGCCGGCACCAATCACACACAGGCGCTTGGGCACGGCCTCGAGTTCGAGCGCGCCCCAGGAATCAATGATCTGCTTGCCGTCGAAGGGGAGCGATTTCAGTTCCGTGGGCACCGAGCCGCTGGCGAGTACCACGTGGCGCGCACGGAGCCGTGACACCTTGCCATCGGTCCCCGTGAGCTCGACGACGCGATCGGCGAGGAGTTTCCCGGTGCCGAACATGGGCGCTACGCCGGCGCCCTTCAGGAGCGAGGCGATGCCGCCGGTCATGCTGCGGACGATAGCGGCGCGGCGCTTCTGCATCGCCGCCAGATCGAGGCTGAGGTTCCCCGCCTTGATACCGTGAACGGCAAACTCGTGCCGGGCGCGGTGCCACAATTCAGAAGATTCCAACAGGGCCTTGGAGGGAATGCAGCCGGCGTTCAGGCAGGTGCCGCCGAACGCGCTGCTGCCGTCGCGGTTCTTCCAGCCATCGATACAAGCCACCTTGAGGCCGTTCTGCGCGGCGCGGATCGCCGTCGGGTACCCGGCCGGGCCTCCGCCAATCACCACAACGTCATAGTCGAAATCGTCGCTCATGACTCTAGACCCCGAGCAGCATGCGGCCCGGGTCCTCCAGGCAGTCCTTGATGGTCACGAGGAACTGCACCGCTTCCTTGCCGTCGATGATCCGATGGTCGTAGCTCAATGCCAGGTACATCATCGGCCGCGCCACGATCTGGTCGTCGACCACCATCGGCCGCAGCATCGTCTTGTGCATGCCGAGGATTGCGCTCTGCGGCGCATTGACGATCGGCGTGGACAGGAGCGAGCCGAAGACGCCGCCATTGGTGATGCTGAAGGTGCCGCCGGTGAGGTCTTCGAGCGCGATGGTGCCTTCGCGGGCGCGCTGCGCGTAGCCGGCGATGCCACGCTCGATGCCGGCGAAATCGAGCGCGTCGGCATCGCGCAGCACCGGGACCATCAGGCCGCGGTCGGTCGACACCGCGACGCCGATGTCGAAATACTCGTGATAGACGATGTCGGTACCGGACACCGCTGCGTTGATCAGCGGGTACTTCCTCAAGCCTTCGATGGCCGCCTTGACGAAGAAGGACATGAAGCCGAGCTTCACGCCGTGCCGCTTCTCGAAGCCGTCCTTGTAGCGGCCGCGCAGCTCGTTGATGTTCGTCAGGTCGATTTCGTTGAAGGTCGTCAGCAGCGCCTGCGTAGCCTGCGCCTGCACCAGCCGCTCGGCGATGCGCTGGCGGAGCCGTGTCATCGGTACGCGTTTCTCACTGCGCGCGCCGCGCGCTGCCGGCGGCGCGGGCATCGCCGCCGCCTGCTTCGCGGCCGGCACCGCCTTGAGCACGGCTGGCGCCGGCGCGGCCACGGGCACGGGCACGGGCACGGGCACGCCGCTCGCGGCGGCGACCAGGTCGGACTTCGAGGCGCGCCCGCCGCGGGCCGCCGCGGCGATCATCGTGTCGCCGAGGCCGAGTTCTTCCGCCACGCGCTGCGCCGCCGGACCCAGCTTGGGCGCTGCTGCCACGGCATTCGCCGCGCCTGCTGCCACCGCAGCTACCGGGGCCACCGGCACGGCGGCCGCGGCGATCGCTCCTGCACTGATGACCGCCAGCAGCTCGCCGCTCTTGACGCTGGTGCCCGGCTGCACGCGGATCTCCTGCAGCACGCCGGCCACCGGCGAAGGCACTTCGAGCACGACCTTGTCGGTCTCGAGATCGGCGAGGTTCTCGTCGCGGCTGACCGTCTCGCCCGGCTGTTTGCGCCACGCCACCAACGTTGCGTCGGCGACCGATTCGGGCAACTGCGGCACACGGATCTCGACACTCATGATGATTTCCTCAACTGCGCCGCGGCGCTCTGATTGATGTCAGCCGGCACCGTCAGGCGTGGCAGCCGCAGCGCCGTCTGCTCGGCGGAGGCCGCGGTGAGGGCGGTGCGCACGAGCTCGCGCTGTTCGGCCTCGTGGATGCGCGCCAACCCGGTGGCGGGAGCGGAAGCCGAGGCGCGCCCCGCGTAGTACACCACGCGCGTCTCGCCGGCGAACTCCTGCAGCCGATGGCGGATCTGGAACCAGGCGCCCTGGTTCTGCGGCTCCTCCTGGCACCAGACGAGTTCGGTGGCGTGTGGGTAGCGCTCGAGCACCGCCGCGTATTCCATTGCCGGAAACGGGTACAGCTGTTCGATGCGGACGATCGCGATGCCGGACAGGCTCTCGGCGCGGCGCGCCTTGAGCAGGTCGAAATAGACCTTGCCGCTGCAGAACACCACGCGCCGCACGCTCGCCGGGGGCGGCGCGTCGAGATCATCGATGACGGCGGCGAAGCCGCTGTCGCTCAGGTCCGCAATGGAAGAGACCGACAGTTCGTGACGCAGCAGGCTCTTGGGCGTCATGACGATGAGCGGTTTGCGCAGCGGGCGCAGCATCTGCCGTCGCAGCATGTGAAACATCTGCGCCGGGGTCGAGGGCACGCACACCTGCATGTTGTTCTCGGCGCACAGCTGCAGGAAGCGCTCGAGCCGGGCCGAGGAATGCTCGGGCCCCTGCCCTTCGTAACCATGCGGCAGGAACAGCGTCAGGCCGCACAGCCGCCCCCACTTCGCCTCGCCCGAGCTGATGAACTGGTCAATCAGCACCTGTGCACCATTGACGAAATCGCCGAACTGCCCCTCCCAGACGACCAGGCAGTCCGGGCTGGTGCTCGAATAACCGTATTCGAAACCCAGCACGGCTTCTTCGGACAGGAGCGAATCGATGATGGTGAAGCGTGGCTGCTTCTCGCTGATGTGCTGGAGCGGGGTGTAGCTGCGATCGCTGTTCTGGTCGTGCAGCACCGCGTGACGGTGAAAGAAGGTGCCACGCCCGCAGTCCTGGCCGGAAATCCGTATCGCGTAGCCGTCATCGAGGAGCGAGGCGTAGGCCAGGGTTTCGGCGCAACCCCAGTCCAGCGGCTGCGTACCCGCCAGCATTTTCGAGCGGTTGATGACGACCTGCGCGACGCGCGGATGGAGCGTAAAGCCGTCTGGATACTGGAGGATCCGGCGACCCAGTGCCGCCAGTTTAGGCGCCGCGAGCGCAGTGACGACCGGCTCGTGGGCGTCGCTGCTCTGGTAACGCGACCAATCGATCGTGTGCTGGTTGCCGATCATGCCGAGCGATGGGTGCACCTGGTGGCGCCCTTCATCGAGCGATTGACGGTATTGCTCGGCGAGCTGCTCGGCTTCACCGGTGGCCAGCACGCCCTCGGCGGCCAGGCGCTCGGCGTAGAGCTTGCGCACCGCCGGATGCTGGCGGATCGCGCGGTACATCAAGGGTTGCGTCGCGGCCGGTTCATCGGCCTCGTTATGGCCGAGGCGCCGGTAGCAAACCAGGTCGATGACGATGTCCTTGCGGAACTTCTGCCGGTAGCGCAACGCCAGGCGCGTCACGAAAATCACCGCTTCCGGATCATCCGCATTCACGTGCAGGATCGGCGCCTCGATCATCTTCGCCACGTCGCTGCAATAGGTCGTCGAGCGCGCGTCATGCGGCTCGCTGGTGGTGAAGCCCACCTGGTTGTTGATCACGACGTGGATCGAGCCGCCGGTGCCATAGCCGCGCGTCTGCGACATCTGCAGCGTTTCCATAACCACGCCCTGGCCCGCGAACGCCGCATCGCCGTGCACCAGGATCGCCAGCACCTTCTCGCCGCGCGTGTCGCCGCGCCGCTCCTGGCGCGCGCGCACCGACCCTTCCGCCACCGGATTGACGATCTCGAGGTGCGAAGGGTTGAAGGCCAGCATGACATGCACGTTGCCGCCCGGGGTACGCAGGTCGGCTGAAAAACCCTTGTGGTACTTGACGTCGCCCGACCCCTGGTCGTGGTGCGCCTTGCCTTCGAATTCCGAGAACAGGTCGCCCGGCGCCTTGCCCAGCACGTTGACCAGCACGTTCAGGCGTCCGCGATGCGCCATCGCGATGATGGTCTCCTCGACGCCGCCGCGGCCGCTCTCCTGCACCAGATCGTCAAGCAGCGCGATCAGCGCCTCGCCGCCTTCGAGCGAAAAGCGCTTCTGCCCCACGAAACGCGTGTGCAGGTAGCGCTCGAGGCCCTCGGCCGCGGTGAGCTGCCAGAGTATGTTGCGCCGCTCCTCGGTGCTGAAGCGCTGCTGCATGCGGCCCAGCTGGAATTCGTCCTGCAGCCAGATGCGCTCGTCGGTGTCGGAGACGTGCGCAAACTCGGCGCCGATGGTGCCGCAATAGACCTGCTCAAGGCGCGCGAGAATCTCCCGGAGCGTCGCGCGTTTCGGGATCCAGCCGTTGCGGCTGCCGGTGTAGAACTCGGTGTCGAGGTCGGCTTCGCCCAATCCTACGTAGCCCGGATCGAGCACGCGCGGCCGCTCGCGTTTCATCAGTCCCAGAGGATCAATGCGGGCGATCAGGTGCCCGCGGTTGCTCAGCGTCTGTACCAGGCGCGAGACCGCGCCCTGCTTTTCACTCGCAGCGGCCGCACCCGCGTCTGCGGCGTCCGGCGCGTAGGTCGCCGATCCCGTTGTGCCCGGCGCTGGGAGCGCGTCGAAATAGGCGCGCCACTGTGGGCTCACCACGGTGGGGTCGCGCAGATACGTCGCGTAAAGATCTTCAACGAAGGGAGCATTGCCGCCCGACAGCAACGTCGATGAGATCGGATCTTGTAGGGTGCGGTCCATCCGGCAGGCGGTTCCTAAAAAGCGTGTTTACTCAAGGACGTAGAACTAAGTCCTCGCTTATGTCTAGTCTAGCGGAAGGTCGGCCCCTTGCCCACCGGGTCGGTGGCGCCCCCCGCGGGGCTCCAACCGGCGCTGCTATGATCGGCCCATGCTTGCCGCCGGACTCCTGCTGCTGTCTTCATTGACCTCCGTCAGCGGCGATGGCCTGCGGCTCGATTTTGACGCGCAGATGCGCAGTCGGGTGGTCGCCACACTCGGGGCGGAAACAGCGCTGGGCCCCTATACGGAATCGGAGTCGCTCGTCACGGCCGATGGCGAGCTGCACGGTTTCACGCTCGAGAGCCGCGTGGAAGCCGAGGTCAGCGACGGTCTCGGCGCCGGCCACAGCGTGGTGCTGACCGGGCGCTCGGGCGCGATCAGCAAGCGCGTCGAGGTCAGCGCCTACCCCTCGCACCCGCATTGGCTGTTCCTGCGTGTGCGCTACACGAATGGTGGCGCCACGCCGCTCCAGGTGCGGGGTTACGTGAGCGACCGTTACGAATTTGAACCGGACCGGAGCCGCGGCGAGCCGGCGTTCTGGTCCTACCAGAGCGCGTCCTACGAGAAGCGGCCGGACTGGCTGCTGCCGGTAAACGCGGGCTACGCGCGCGGCAATTTCCTCGGCATGAACGCCGATGACTACGGCGGCGGCACGCCGGTCATCGATGTCTGGCGCCGGGACATCGGCCTGGCGGTCGGCCACGTCGAACTGACGCCAAAACTGGTGTCGCTCCCGCTCGAGCGCCACGGCAGTGGCAACGCGCAGCTGGGCCTGCGCGTGCAGCGCGAGTTCGCGCTGGCGCCGGGCGCGAGCTTCGATTCCCTGCGCAGCTTCGTGAGCGTGCACCACGGCGATCACTTCGCAACGCTCCGCGCCTACGGCGCGCTCATGCAGGGCCAGGGACTGAAGATCAATGCGGCGCCGGCGGACGCCTTCGAGCCGATCTGGTGCGCCTGGGGTTATGGGCGCGAATTCACGCCGCAGCAAGTGTTCGATAGCCTGCCGGTCGTGAAGCAACTGGGCTTCCGCTGGGCGGTGCTGGATGATGGCTGGCAAGTAGCCGAGGGCGAGTGGACGCCGAATCCTGCCAAGTTTCCCGCGGGCGATGCGGACATGAAGGCCATGGTGGATCGCATACACGCGGCCGGGATGAAGGCGCAGCTGTGGTGGGCGCCGCTGGCCGCCGACCCGGGTTCGCGCACCGACCGCGAGCACCACGACTGGCTGCTGCAGAACGCGGACGGCTCACCGCGCAAGATCAGTTGGTGGGACTCCGACTATCTGTGCCCCGCCTACGGGCCGGTGCAGGAAGACGCGGCGGCGTTCGTGCGCAAGGCGCTCGGGCTCTGGGGGTTCGATGGCCTGAAGGTGGACGGCCAGCACCTCAACGCCGCGCCGCCCTGTTTCAGCAAGCTCCACGGCCACGCCGCGCCGGAAGAGGCCGCCGAGCAGGTGCCGCAATTCTTCAAGGCCATCTGGGACGCGGCCCAGCAGACCAGGCCCGGTTCCGTCATCGAGATCTGCCCCTGCGGCACCGGTTATTCATTCTTCACGATGCCTTACCTCAACATGACTGTCGCTTCCGACCCGGAAAGCTCCTGGCAGGTGCGTCTCAAGGGCAAGACGATCAAGGCGCTGCTGGGTGATCGCACGGCATATTTTGGCGATCACGTGGAGATGAGCGAAGGCGGCACCGACTTCGCCTCGAGCTTTGGCGTCGGCGGCGTAATCGGCAGCAATTTCGCCTGGCCCGGTGCGCCCGGGCAGAAGGACCCAAAGCTGCTGTTGACGCCGCAGCGCGCGGCCATCTGGGGCAAGTGGACGAAGCTCTACCAGGAGAAACGCCTCGTCGATGGCGAATACCTCGGCACGCTCTACGACATCGGTTTCGATGTGCCGGAGACACACGTGATCAGCAAGGGCGGGGCGATGTACTACGCGTTCTACGCCAAACAGTACAACGGGCGCGTGGCACTGCGCGGCCTGCAGCCGGGCCGCTATCGGGTGCGCGACTACGTCAACGATCGCGACCTGGGCGTGGTGCGCGGTCCCGCTGCGAGCCTGAAGGTGAGCTTCGAACGCTCGCTCCTCATCGAGGTGCGTCCGCAATAGCGACCGCCGGCCGTGCCTTCCAGGCCGCACCGAACCAGCGCTCGGCGTTGCGGGCATAGATCCTGCGGATCACATTGCGCGGCAGGGCTAGCCCCCGCACGGGGGCGTCGAGTTCAGGCACCTGCTGGACCGTATCCGTAGTCAGGTACCGCCAGTCGCGCAACCATACCTCGTGCGCGTCCTTGCGGGTGGCGGCCGCGCTGGCGTCCGGCTCCTGCGTCAGATCGCTGCCGTAGAGCAATCGCTCCTGGTAGCGGATGAAGAATCGCCGCACCTTGTCGCGATCGAGGTTGGACTGGTATTGCACCTGTCCCATGCGCGCCGCGAGGTCCACGACCGCATTGGGATGCCGGTCGAGGAAGCGCGCCAGCTCATCGACGCTCCATTCCAGGCTCGCCATGTGCGCGCCCATGAAGCGCAGCTGTGGGTTGCGCGCGAGCATCCGGTCGCGCGCGGCCATCTGCTGCTCGTAGCTGGGCAGCTCGGGGTGCAGGAACATATGGTACTGCGGATGTTCGCGAAAGTATTCCCGGTCGTTATTGACGGTCATCTGCGCGAGCGGCAACCAGCAGTTGTGCGGTTCGCCCTGATGACCGACCAGCACCCTGCCGCGCTCGCGCACGAACGCAAAGATGGGGTCGAACTTCGGGTCGTCGATCATCACCAGTTGCCCCGCGCGATCGCGGAATTCCATGCCGATGTTCTTCCATACCTTGACGCCGATCGCACCGTCCGCAAAGGCCGTGCCGAGTTCGCCCAGCACACGCTGTTGCCAACCCGCTTCGTCCCAGCCCCGCATTTCGAATGACGCGACCCAGGCCAGGGTTTCCGGGTGGGCCGCCACCAGGCCCGTGGCGAGCGAGCGCTGCTGCGGGAGCGGCGGAAAATCCGGGTAATCGACGTTGATCGTGATGAGTCGAAACCCGTCAGCCGCCGCCTGCTCGACCAGCGCCGGATCTGCGGAATTGATGTGCACGTGCACGTCGATCTTTGGCAGCGCGGCGAAGTCTGCGAGCGTGTACGAGCCGGCAGCGCCGGCGACCACGGGCAAGAGGCCCGCGGCGCAGAGCATGATGCTCAACCGCGCCGCGATCTTCATGATTCACCTGCCTTGAGCAGCGCGGCGCCCTGCTCGCGCAGACGTGTGATCGCCATCGCCGGCAACGGCCGGCCGGAACACTTTGCGGCGTAGAGCGCGGCGCCGAGTACCGGCGCAAGCGCCGGCTTTTCGAGCTGGTAGCTCTCGTGGCGCGCCTCGAGCCCGGCGCGGAACGGGCGTAGCAGCAGCTCGCCTGCATGATCGAAGACTCCGCCCGAATAGGACACGGGCACCCTTTCACCGGCCACAAACCCGAGCCGGCGGCGCGTGGCCTCGACCAGGGCGGACAGTTCTTCGCCAGCCTCGGCATGGATCGCGATCGCCTGCGCGTCACCGGCGCCTGCGGCCTCCTGCACGAGGCGCGCGAGCTGGGCGATGCGCGCGCGATCGCCGGCCAGCCGCGTGTAGACATGGCCGCACAGATCGAGGTCGGCTGCCAGAGCGAGTCTGGACCTGAACAGTTCCAGCAGGGGCCCCGGGGCCGCCCGGCCATCGCTCATCCGGGAAAAAAGCGCGAGGCCACGGCAGGCGATCCAATAGGCGGAGCCCTCGTCGCTGAACAGTTCGCCCCAGCCGCCGCAGCGGGCGCTGGCCCCGGCCCGCTCGCCGTAGCTGATGGAGCCGGTCCCGGCGACCACGCTGATGCCGTCGCGGCACGTGAGCGAGCCGGCCCAACCGCACACCGCGTCGTTCCCGCACCGATAGGCTGCCGCGGGTAGGAATGCCGCAGGCAGCCGGTCGAGCGCGCCGCCCAGCGTAGAATCTTCGCCATAGGCGGGCAGCCCGAAGAACGCGAAGTCCACGGCGCTCGAGGCGACGCCCGCGATACGGAGTACGGTCGCCACGGCTTCGGCCAGCACGATGCCGGTAGCCTCCATCCCGCTCGTCACGTAATAGGCGCCCGGAGCGGAGTGCATGGCACGAACGTTGCCGTCATGATCGATCAGCGCCAGTGCGGTCTTGGTGCCACCGCCATCGACGCCGAGGTACATCAGCAGCTCCCCGCGGCGAAAGCATGGATCGTCACGCCACTGACCACGCGGCTGACCGTGCCGGAGGCACTGGGTTGATCGGGAGCGTTGCCCAGCAGGAGGGCACGATGAAAGGCATAGAGCTGCGCGCACACCACGTAGGGGAAGGCCAGTACACCGTCATCAGCATCCGCGAGACCAGCGACGAGCAGGTGATCGCCGTCCATCGCGCCGTCCCCGGCCCGCGCGGTGAGGGCAACCACCTGGCCCGCTCGCGCGTCGGCACGCAGTTCGCGCAGCAGGTCAAGGTCATAGGCGCGCGTATAGGGATCGTTGGCGAGCAGCACGAACAGCAGGGTGTCGCCGGTGATGATCGTTTTGGGTCCGTGGCGGAACCCGAGCGGCGAATCATGGGTCGCGACAACCTGGCCGTCGGTCAGCTCCAGGAGCTTCAGCGCCGCCTCGCGCGCCAGCCCCCGCAGCACGTTGCTGCCGAGAAACACGACCCGCGAGAACTTTCGATCCGCGAGGCTCCGCAAACCCGCATTGTGCTGCGCGAGCACTGCCTGCACAGCCGCTGCAATCCGCTCGACTCCCGGCGGTGGCGCGCGCAGGTCGCTGAACACAAGCCAGGCCGCAAGCAGCATCGACGTGAAGCTCGAGGTCATGGCGAAACTCTGGTCATGCGTCTCCGGCGGCAACAGAATCGCCAGGCTGTTGGGCCGGTGGCGGCAGCGCTGGTAAAGCGTCCCCTGCTCATTGCAGGTGATCACCAGCTGGTAGCAGCGCTCGACCAGGCTTTCGGACAATTCCACCACCGCCACGCTTTCCGGGCTGCTGCCGGAGCGGCCAAATGAGACCAGGAGCGTCGGCACCGCGGCCTGCAGGTATTGCTGCGGCCCCGAGAGCAGGTCCGTCGTGGCGATGGCCTCGACGCGGCACCCGAGTTGCCGCATCAGGAGCGGCGCCAGGCATTCGCCGATGAAGGCCGAGCTGCCCGCGCCCGTGAGAATGATGCGCAGCCGAGGCTCCGCCAGGAGCGGTGCCAGGAAGCTCCTGATCGCAGCGGCTTGCTGCAGCAGCAGTGCCTCGGTACGCCGCCAGCACGCAGGCTGGTGCGCGATCTCGCGCGCGGTATCGAGCGCGCGCGCGGACCGCAGCGCAGTCTCGTCGATGTCCAGGAATTTCATGGCTTCAATCCGTTGCCGCGCCGCAGGCGGCGGCGTATTGCTGCAACACGCGATCGATGTGGTGCAGGACCCATTCGCGCGCATTCAGGCCCAGGCTCCCGGCACGCACGCCCGCGTATTGCTGCGGCAAGTACTGGCTGAGGAGCGTGAGCGGCGGCGGACTTTCCTCGAGATTGGCCAGCAGCCGCACCAGTGCGCGCTCGACCGTCGCCACGGGCCAGTAATAACGCAGGCGATCACTCAGGCTGTACTGCTGGTCCAGTGTCAGCTGCGCTCCGCTCGACAGGTAATATTTTTGCCAGTGTCGGGGGTCTGCGGCCATCGCTCCGAGTATCGTCTCGCGCAGTCCCGAGCGGCGCGCAGCGGGCAGCCATTCACTCTCGATCTGCGCCAGCGCCCAGAGCGCCTCGCGCATCGCAAAACTCAGCCCCGGACCCACCTTGAGGATTGCAAAATGCGCCCGCACCAGTGCACGCAGATTCGCAGCTGTCTGATAATCCGTGGAGTGCGCTTCGTAGACCATGGATGGGCGTGCCGCAATCAGTGCGCTCAACCCAGCCACGCGTCCGGGACTGAAATCCATCACTTTATAGTGATCAAACTCCACTCCGGGCTGCACCACCAGGCCAATCACCCGCGACCATGCCTCGCCGAGCTTCGCCGCCGCGAACGCCTCCTGGTGCGTATCGATGGTCGCCGCGGCCGCAGCCGGGGCAGTAGGCTGCAATTCCGTCAGCAGTTCATGCGCGCCGCCGGGCACCGGCACTTCGGTGCCGACGACATAGACCGGCGCCTCGCCACCCACGCGCTTCCAGGTCTGCTCGGCCACGCGGCACAGCCGCGCGGCACGCTGCGCGACCACCGCGTCACCCAGCACCGCGTGATCGCCCGCACAGGACATCGAGCAATCGAGATGAATCTTGCGGAAACCCGCGCTCAGGTAGCCGGCGATCAGTAGCTCGGAGCGCTGCATCGCTGCTTCTGCGGGAAGCTGTTGCCAGCAGTTGGGGCCCAGATGGTCGCCGCCCAGCAGCACGCGCTCCGGCGCCAGTCCCACACGTTGGGCGATCTCGTGCACGAAGCGCGCAAAATCGGCCGGACGCATGCCGGTATAGCCGCCGTCCTGGTTGACCTGGTTCGAAGTTGCCTCGATGAGGGTGTAACCGGAATCGCGTTGTGCACGGCGCAACGCCGCCTCGATGACCAGCGGGTGGGCCGAGCATACGGAATAGATGCCCGCCGGCGCTCCAGCCTTGTGCCGCGCGATGATGTCGAGCAGTGGTTTCACGCGACGATCACCTCGACGCCGATGCGCGCGAGCTCCTCGCGCATTTCGCGCGTGATGCCCTCATCGGTGACCAGCCGGGCGATGCCCTGTGGCTCGAGGATCTTGTGCAGGCAGATGCGTCCGAATTTCGATGAATCTGCCACCAGGATGATCTCGCTGGCCGCCCGACACATCAGCCGGTTCAGCAGCGCCTCGGGCTCGAAGTGGGTGGTAATACCTTTTTCGGGATGAAAACCGTCGGCCGCCAGGAACAGTTTGTCGACGTGCAGGCCTTCGAGGGCGCGCTCGGTCTGCGTGCCGTAGAACGACAGGTTCTTGCGCCGCAGCGTGCCGCCGAGCACCACCAGTTGCACCGCCTCCCGCGCCGCCAGCTCGTTCAGGATGCCAACATCGTTGGTCACCACGACCAACGGGTCTGCGGGGTTCAGGTGCCGGGCCACCTGCAGCGTGGTGGTGCCCGAATCGAGCAGCACCGACTCGCCCGCGCCTATCAGCGCGGCCGCGGCCCGGCCGATGCGTACTTTTTCGTCCGCGTAGCGCTTGCGCTTGACGTCAATGGCTTCCTCGGTTGGCGAAAGCGCGCCCAGTCGCAGCAGCGCGCCCCCCGGCGAGCGCGTGCACACGCCCTTGGCGTCGAGAAAATTGAGGTCCTTGCGCAGCGTCTGCGTGGAGACGCCGAAGATATCCGCGAGACTGTGGATCTGCACGCTGTTGTGCTCGCGCAGCATCGCGACGATGCGCTCGCGCCGGCTGCTGGTGTCGCGGCGGACGATCATCGCGATGCAGACTCCGGCGCAGGCTCGGGCTCGATCGCCAGCAGCACGGCTGCCGCGAGTGCCAGCAGGATGCCGGCGATCTTGGTGCCGCTGGGCACGGCCCCGAGCAGCAGGATGGAAATGACGGCCGTGATCAGCGGCGCGCCCGCGTTGGTCAGCGGCGAGACCACGATGGCCTTGCCGTAGCGGAATGCGTAGACCAGGCACAGCGCGCCGACGGAATTGAGGATCTGGATCGCTGCGGCAAGGTAGGGACCGTCCAGTCCCCAGTTGACCGGTACCGAAAAATCAGTCATCGCGATCGCGATCGGCGTCAGCAGCAACCCGGTCACCGCCATGTAGAAGAAGATGCTCTCGGCATCCATCGTGGCGTTGGCGAGTTTCATGAAGAAGCCCTGCACACCCCAGGCAATGAGCACGCCGAGCGCCGACAGGAACCACAACTGACCGAAGGCGCCTGCCTCCGGGCCGCTCGCATAGTCGAACAAAGGGAGCGAGCACAGCGCGAACAGGATGCCCAGCGCGCCCAGCTTGCCGGTGCGCTCACGGAGCAGCGCCAGCGACATACCAATGGTGATGACCGGCGAGAGTGATATGACGGGGAAGATCAGGTACGCGGGACCTGTGCGCACCGCGTGAAACAGCAGCATCTGGCCGCCGGCGCCGAGCAGGCCGATCAGCGAACCGTAGAGCAGCGAGCGGGCATCGCGCTGCACGCGCCAGCCAACCCGGCTGAGCGCAAAAATCGCGGGCGGAATCATCGTCAGGGCCCACACGCAGTAAATCAGGGTCTCCGGAAAGCCGTGGTTGGCCGGGAGACCACTGAACGCACCCCAGACACCCCAGAATCCGAGGGTGACCAGGGCGTAAACCAGCCATGTGCGGGATGACATGCGTTAGGTACTCTCGAATCTTATATTCGAAACGTCAAGAAGTTTCAATAGACATCTTTTTAGAATAGTAAATGACATAACGCGCTTGATTTGGCATTTTCAGGCTGGACTATACACTTAATGATTCCTCTTGAACGTTCATTGTGTTTCGTTTACCGTGAGCGATGACTCCAGCCACTCAGGAGTCGCGCGAAAGACTTGGGGAACACACATGCCGTCACTCTGTCCGCCACCGCGATTGCTTCTGTGCGTTGCCCTCGCGGCTCTCGTGAGCTTGCCCTCCTTCAGCCAGGAAGCGGCGCCCGCCGGCGCTGCCATTTCCGGCAGCGGGGAGCCCGCCGCACTCGAAGAGATCATCGTGACCGGGGTACGCGGCAGCCTCATGCGTTCAATCGAAGCCAAGCGTGATGCCGGCACGATCATGGACGCGATTTCGGCCGAAGAGCTCGGTAAGTTTCCGAGCCGCAACGTAGCCGACGCGCTGGTCAACATTCCCGGGATCACGGTCGAGCGCACCAGCGGCGGCGAAGGCCAGCGCATCACCATTCGCGGCCTGGGGGGCGATTTCAACATCACTACGCTCAACGGCAGGATTCTCGCGGTGGAAGATTCGGGCCGCGAGTTCTCCTTCGATGTGCTGCCTTCCGAAATGATTGCTGGTGCCGACGTCTACAAGGCCGTGCAGGCACAGGCCCTGGAAGGCACGCTCGGTGGCGCGGTCGACCTGCGCTCAGCGCGGCCTTTCGATTTCCAGGGGTTCCACCTGGCCGGCTCGGTCGAAGGCGAGTACGGCACGTTGCCCGGGAAGTGGGGCAAGAAAATCAGCGGCGTCATCAGCAATACATTTGACGACGGGCGGCTGGGAGCATTGCTGACCGTCTCCTATTCCAAACGTTTCACCCGCACTGACAATCTGCACGAGATCTCTTCCACCGCCGGCACCGAGCAGGACTGGAACGTTGATTTCAACGGCATCGGCGGCGTCGGCGATACCAGCCAGCAGTTCATCTTCCCGCAGTTCTACAGCGTCGGCACCATTCTGGGCGACCACAAGCGGCTTGGCGTTTCGGGTTCTTTCCAGTTCAAGCCCAACGACCGCGTACTGCTGACGCTCGACGGCCTGTACGGGCACTACGACGCTTCGACCGAGAATTTTGCCTCGTCCAACCACGTGACGCCACGAGAAGACCAGGAACCCGGAACGCTGGCAGACCCCGCCGCCCTGAAGTGGGATCCCGCCACGATCCGCGCGGACGCCAACGGTGTGATCACGAATTTCTCCATGAACCAGCTGGTCGCGGAAGTGCTTGACGATACGAATGCGCGCGCGGTCACCACGCGGCTGTTCGGTGGAAACCTGCGGTGGGATGTGACGGACCGGTTGCAGCTCACGGGGGACGCCTACCTCTCCGAGGCGGCACGCAACAGCGGTGGTCTGGACCGCTTCGTCGTGGCCGGCATACCCGATGCGAGCGGCGTATTCGCGACCCGTAACAACGGTCTGCCCGACCTTCAGATCACCTTGGCCGACGGCCGCCCGCTCGACCAGGCCACGAATGCCGACTACCGGCCGCACTACATCGGCATCTACGGCGACAATCTCAAGGACCGGGTCAACAGCGGCAAGCTCGACGGCAAGCTTGCCCTGGACTGGGGCGCGGTGAAGACCCTGAAGTTCGGCGTGAATTTCACCGACCGGCGCAAGAGCAGCCTGCAGATCGACAACAACGACACCGCCTGCCAGTTCTGTGGCTACCCATTCACCTTCGCGGACATCGGCGCGAACGTCGTGCAGCCCTTGCCGATCACGGGCCTGCTGGGCGATCTGCCCGGCAACTTTCCGCGCAACTTCGCGACCTTCAACATCGACACCTATTTGAACTCACTGGTGCGGGCGGAACAGAACCCGAACATACTCACGTACTGTCCCGATCCGATCCTGCCCTGCACTCAATACCCGGCCGGATGGTCCACGCAGGTACTGGCACCGGACCTGCCCGCATCGTTTGACGTGGATGAAAAGACCACGGCGGCCTACTTCCAGTTCGACTTCTCCGGCAAGCGCTGGCGGGGCGACATCGGTCTGCGCCTGGTGCACACCAAGGTGCTGTCCACCGGGTACTCGAAATTTCCCGAAAGCGTGACCAAGCTTCCGGCCTCCGCGGACTACACGGTCGTGTTCACGAACCTTGAGCCGGTGCAGGGCGGCGGGTCTTATACGAAACCACTCCCGGCCGTCAATTTTGCCTATGACATCCGCCCCGACCTGCGCCTGCGGCTGGCCGCCTCGAAGGTACTCTCGCGCCCGTCGCTGGTGCAGCTCACGCCGGCGAGCGACTGGAGCAACTGGGCATCCGGGAGCTTCATCACCTATTTCCTGGGCAATCCGAATCTCAAGCCCACGGACTCCACGCAGTGGGACGCTTCGCTGGAGTGGTACATCAATTCCCGGTCGTACGTATCTGCGGCCCTGTACTACAAGAGCCTCAAGAATTTCGTAACCGGAGCCTCGGTGCAGAAGGTGTTTCATGATCCTTCCGGGCTGGACTACGACTACTTCGAGGAAGACGTCGTCAACGGCGACAGCGGCACGGTGCGCGGCGCGGAACTCATGGGCCAATACCTGTTCGACAATGGCTTCGGCGTAGTGGCCAACCTGACCGCCACCAGCTCGACCTCATTGCTCGGCGGCGTCTCGGGCAAGCTCCCGGGTGTGATTCCGCATTCCTACAACCTGAAGGTCCTGTACGAGAAATATGGCTGGAGCAACCAAGTGTCCTACAGTTACACCTCCAGCTTCACGCATGACCTGGATTCGCCGTACATCCCGGGCCTCCCCATCGTGTCCGATGCGTACAAGGATCTGTCGGCAACGGTGAGCTACGCCTTCAACCGTCACCTGACGGCCTATGCTGAAGGGTCGAACCTGCTGAACAACGCGGACTTCCGCTTCAGCACCTACCGCAACGTACCGGCCTACTACGAAGCGTGGGGCCGCGCCTACTTCGTCGGGCTACGCGCGCGGCTCTAGGCACGCGGTGGCCTGGTTGCGCAGCGCTACCGGCCGTAGCGGCCGGTGAACGTCGCGCTGCCCAGCGAATTGGCGTTGACCATGTAGCCGATCAGCGCTGCCGATGCGCCGGCGGGAATCTCGAGCTGTGCGACCTTCAGGGCGTGCAGCGTGAAATTGTAGTGGTGCTTGCCGTGGCCGACCGGCGGGCAAGGGCCGCCCCAATCCGCCGAGCCGAAATCGGTCCTGCCCTGCTTCGCGCCCTTGGGGAGCGCCGTACCTGCGGCGGTGCCCGCGCCCTGCGCTAGCGAGGTGGCGTCCGCCGGGATGTCGTAGACCACCCAGTGCCACCAGCCCGAGCCGCCCGTCGGCGCGTCGGGATCGTGGACCAGCAAGGCGAAACCCAGCGTACCCTTGGGCGCTCCGCTCCAGCTGAGGGCTGGCGAAACGTTCTCACCCTTGCATCCAAAGCCCTGGTAGACAAATTTGTTGGCAATCATGCCGTTCGGCTTGATGTCGGCGCTGGCCAAGGTGAATTTTGCACCTTCGGCCGACACAGCGGCTGAGGCGAGCGCGAGCAGCAGGGACAATGACGGAAGCATTTTCATGGACGATTCCTCGATTCGGGGTAGCGGGCGGCAGTAGACTCGGCGCCGATCAGGGGAGCGATACTATTTCATTTCAGGAGGGGAGATCATGAACACCGAACTGACTTACCTGGCGATGGTCAGCGTACTGACCGGTCTGCTGTGGGTGCCGTACATACTCAATGAGATCATGGTGCGCGGCGTGGTCGACGCCGTGGGCTATCCGGACAACCCGAAGCCGCTGGCGAAGTGGGCGCAGCGCATGAAGGCTGCTCACTACAACGCTGTCGAGAATCTGGCGGTG
Organism: Gammaproteobacteria bacterium; assembly: GCA_025357915.1. Classification (GTDB taxonomy): domain Bacteria; phylum Pseudomonadota; class Gammaproteobacteria; order Steroidobacterales; family Steroidobacteraceae; genus FEN-1191. The sequence continues at coordinate 3,176 of JANYLH010000039.1, read as the reverse complement.
TTCGCTGCTCTGGTGCTGGTCGCACAGGCGGCCGGTATCCACAATGCCGCGATTGCCGGTGCCGCCACGGTTTACTTCTGGGCGCGCGTCGCGCATGCGGCGGCCTACACCTTCGCAATACCGTGGGTACGAACCGTGGCTTTCGTGGTCGGATTCGGGTCGCAGATGTGCATTGCCTGGCACATTCTTGATCCGGCCTGATCACTCTGCGCCAATGCTCGTGAACCGCTGCTGGGGCTGCGGCGGCACGTTACCGCTCGCCCACCGGGGGCTTACAGATCGCTTACACCTGGTGTGCCAGGATCAGGGCTGGTAACCGCCACCGCGCAGCACCTTGCCGGGCAGCTGCCCGGTCATCTTGCCCCCGTCAATGACGGGCACACCGTTCACCAATACGTATTCCATGCCCTGCGAGAGCTGGTTGGGGTCATCGAACGTGGCCAGATCCTTGATGGTGGCGGGGTCGAAGACGACAACGTCCGCCCACATGTGTTCCTTGAGCACGCCGCGATCCGTGAGGCGCATACGTTGCGCCGGGAGCGCGGAGAATTTCCGGATGGCGTCTTCAAGCGTGAGCTTGTGCTCCTCGCGCACGTACTTGCGCAGGATCCGCGGAAAGGTACCGTAAGCGCGCGGATGAGGGTGCTCCTGGCCCAGCAACCCCTCGGGCGAAGCGCCCGAAGAATCATTGTTGACCGCGACCCACGGCTGCTGGAGCGCCAGGCTCACGTCGGGCTCTGACATGCCAAACACTGCACAGAAGGTGAATCCTTGGTCGGCGATCAGGAAGTCGAACAGCGCGTCCATCGGTTCCTTGTTCCACGCCTTGGCGACCTCGGTCAGGCGCTTACCCTGGAATGGCACCAGCTGCGGATTCTGGACCGCGGTGATCAGGACATCTTCGGGACCAGCGATCTCGTTCCATTCGTTGTCCCAATCGCTTGATGGCGTGAGCAGCGCCTTGCGGATGCGCGCGCGCGTGGCAGGATCTTTCAGGCGCTCGACCAGCTTCGCCTTCCCACCATCGAGCGCCCACGGCGGAACGAAGGCCGACAGGTCGTTGGACCAGGCGGTGTAGGCGTAGGTGTCGGCCGAAATATCGACGCCGGCGCTGCGTGCGGCGTTGATCTTTGCCAACACTTCGCCCATGCGTCCCCAGTTGGCCTTGCCCGCGACCTTGAGGTGCCAGATCTCGACCGGTATATGCGCCTCGCGGCCAATGCGCACGGTCTCGTCGAGCGATGCCATGATCGCATCGCCCTCGCTGCGCATGTGCGTGGCATAGATGCCGCCGAGCGGCGCGGCCTCGGCTGCGAGCGCGATCAGTTCGTCGGTCTTCGCATAGGGCGCGGGTGGATATTCGAGCGAGGTGGACACGCCCACGGCGCCATCCTGCATCGCTACGCGGACCAGTTGCTTCATCTCATTGAGCTGCGCCGGTGTCGGTTGCCTGTCATCAAACCCCAGTACCATTTCCCGCACCTGCGTGGCGCCCACGAAGGAAGCAAGATTGATGCCCATTCCCTGCTTCTCGAGACGCGCGAAGTACTGACGCAGCGTGCGCCAGTCCGAATCGATCTGCAGGTGTTTGTAGGTGAGCTCCATTTCCCGGACGATGGCATCGTTCTGCGGGGCTGCCGATCCGCCTTCGCCGGTGATCTCCGTGGTGATGCCTTGGTAGATCTTTGAGGGCAGACGCGGATCAACCAGGATGGTGAGTTCCGACTGGCCCAGCATGTCGATAAAGCCCGGCGCCACGACCATTCCCCTGGCATCAATCGTGCGCTTGCGTGCCGCAGCGGCCAGATTGCCGATGGCGGCGACGCGCCCGTCGCGGATGCCAAGGTCGCCCGAGTACCAGGGCGAGCCCGTACCGTCGACGATGTGGCCGTTGCTGATGACCACGTCCAGCGTCCGCGTGTCGCCCGCCGGCCCGGCCAGCGCCGCCACCGCGAGCAAGCTGGAAAACGCGAGTAGTCTTGCGTGCAGGACCTTATTCATTTCGTGCTCCGGTTGGGTGCAGGCCGCCTAGGGGCGCGGACTCAGGATGTCATCAAGCCGCGCCGGCACCGAGGGATCGCGCTCGAGGCGCGGGTAGCGCAATCCGCCGCGGTAGTCGATATCCACGACCCGGTAACGGTCAGCGGTCTTGACGATTAATTCGATGGGCGAATTGCCGCTTTGCGCCGCCCGTACCGCATCTTGCAGCACCCCGGCATCATAGGCGATGCCGTTGATGGCGAGAATCCGGGTTCCTTCCGTGAGCCGCGCCTTGAAGGCCGGGCTGTCCCAGGCCACATCCGTAATCTCGCCGCCCTGGTCGCTTTCGTCGATCTGGATGCCGAGCGAATAGATCAGGTCGGTGCGCTTGCGCTGGGTGTCCATTGCCGCCTGATAATCGCTTGGCTTGTCGGTATACACCAGCCGGTAGCCGCCGCGCCGGAGCCCGTCCAGCGGCACCGGGCGATCCACACCATCGATGCGCGGGCGCAGGTACCCTGCCCAGTCGTACGGTTCCACATCATTGAGCGCCTTGATGACATCGGCAAACGTGTAAGTGACGGGCGTGAAGCTGCCGTCGTTGATTCCGAAGAAAGCACGGGCGAAATCATCGAGCGAGCGCTTGCCGTTCGAGCGTTCGCGGATCAGGGTGTCGACCTCCAGCCAGATCAACAGGCCCTCGTCGTAGTATTCCTCGTAGCGCTGCCAGTAGCTCCATGACATCGGCCGCCGCGGATTGATGATCTCGTCACTGGTCGTGTCCAGCACCGCGCGCCACCGGCGGCCCGCCTGAACGTCGTAATACGCGGCGATCTGTGCGAACTGGTCCAGTGACTGCTGGCGCGTGCGCAGGCCGGAACGCCCGGCCAGGACGTTGCCCCAGTATTCGGTCTGCCCTTCGTAGACCCACAGCAGGCTGTTGCGCATCGGTACCTCGTAGCTGGGGGTCCACAGGTCGGCGGGGCGCCGGAACTTGCCGTTCCAGGAATGCGTGAACTCGTGCGCCAGCAGGTCGCGATGCGCCGGCGTCTTGTCCCAGTCGGTGAAGTAACTGGGGTCCTGGCCGTCCTCGCTGGACTGGTGGTGCTCGCGGCCGAGCTGCTCGACCGAGTCGCTGAGCGAGAGCAGGAAGTCGTAGTGCGCGTAGTGATGCGAGCCGAACAGGCGGTAGGCCT
>JANYLH010000011.1 GCA_025357915.1 Gammaproteobacteria bacterium | reverse complement strand
GGCAGCGTGAACGCCAGGTGTACCGGCGCCCCGGCCTTGCGCGCCCGCGCCATGACCGTGGCATAGTCGGCCGACCAGGACATGGCGATGCATACTTCCTTGTTGGCCAGCGCGTTCATGTATTCGACCGAATCAAAGGTGCGGATGAAGGGGCGCACCTTGAGCAATAGCCGTTCCGCGGCCAGATAATCCTCGCGTCGGCCAACAAGGAAGTATGCATCGCCATGTCCTGGTCGGCCGACTATGCCACGGTCATGGCGCGGGCGCGCAAGGCCGGGGCGCCGGTACACCTGGCGTTCACGCTGCCCAGGGAAGGCGCCAACCAGAACCTGTCATCGTTCCTGATTCCGGTGGGCGCGCCGCACCCGGAAGCCGCCTACGCGTTCCTCAATTACATGATGGACCCACAAGTGATCGCCGGCATCACCAACGAGATCTACTACGGCAATGCCAATCTTGCCGCCAATGCCTTTGTAAGGCCGGAAATCCTGCGCGATCAGAACCTTTACCCGACCCCCGAAGTCGAGGCGCGCCTCTACCCGAGCAGGGAGGCGAGCATAGCGACCGAGCGCATCCGCACGCGCGTCTGGACGCGCATCAAGACCGGCAAGTAGCGCAAGCGGGGTGCCCCGCGCCTACTGCGCGGCAAGCTGCAGGTCGCGCAGCCGCTGGCGATCAGCGCGCCGCATGACGACCCCGGCGATCAGCACGCCGACGCCCACCGTGGCAATGATCAGCGTCGCCAGCGCGTTGATGTCCGGGGCGACGCCGAGCTTCACCTTGGAGAAGATCACCATCGGCAGCGTACTGGCGCCGGGACCGGACACGAAGCTCGAGATCACCAGGTCGTCGAGCGAGAGCGTGAAGCTCAGCAGCCACCCGCTCGCGAGCGCCGGCGCGATGATCGGCAGCGTGGTATCGACGAAGGCCCGCACCGGGCCCGAGCCCAGGTCCATGGCGGCTTCCTCCAGCGAGCGATCCGCAGAAGCCAGGCGCGACTGCACCGTGACCGTGACATACGCCGTGCAGAACGCGACGTGCGCCAGCACGATGGTCAGGAACCCGCGGTGCGGCCACCCGAACAGATTCAGCATCGAGATCAACAGCAGCAGTTGCGTGATACCGGTGATGATCTCGGGCATCACCAGTGGCGCATTGACCATGGCCGTGAGCGTGAAGCGGCCACGGAAATTCCTGAATCGCACCAGGGCAATGGCGGCCAGCGTGCCGAGGATCATCGCGACGGTCGCGGCCACGAAGCCGATGCGCAGCGACAGCCAGGCCGCGGCGATCAGCTGGTCATTGCGGGTCAATTCCAGGTACCAGTGGGTGGAAAAACCGCCCCAGATGCCCACCAGTGGAGAGGAATTGAAGGAGTAGCCGATCATCACGATCATCGGGATATAGAGCAGGGCAACGCCGATACCCAGTACGGTCAGCAGCATGGTGGGTGCGCGCTCGTTCATGCGTGACCCTCCTGACCCTCGAGTTCCTTGCTACGGTAGTGCTGATAGATGGCAATGGGCCCGACCAGCAGCACCAGGAAGACCACGGCGACCGCCGAGGCCACGGGCCAGTCACGATTGCCGAAGAACTCGTCCCACAGCACGCGACCGATCATCAGGTTGTCGGCGCCGCCCAGCAGCGTCGGAATCACGAACTCGCCAATGGCCGGGATGAAGACCAGCATCGAGCCGGCGATCACGCCTGGCATCGACAACGGCAGCGTTACATCGAGGAATGCGCGCCACGGCGGGCTGCCGAGGTCGGCCGAAGCCTCGAGCAGCGTGCGATCAAGTTTTTCCAGAGTCGCGAACAGCGGCAGCACCATGAAGGGCAGGTAGGAATAGATGATGCCAAGATACACGGCCGTGCTGGTGTGCATGATCTTGAGCGGTTGGTGAATGAGGCCCAGCCAGAGCAACGCCTGGTTCAGCAGTCCGTTGTCGCGGATGATCCCCTCGAGCGCGTAGACGCGCAGCAGGAAGGAAGTCCAGAACGGCAGGATGATGATCAGCAGCAGGATGCTCTGGGTACTCCGGGAAGTACGCGAGATGGCGTAGGCCATCGGGTAGCCTATGGCCAGGCAGATCAGCGTGGAAAAGAACGCGGTTTTCAGCGAATATAAGTAGGAGAGGACATACACTTGGTCCGTGAGCAGGTAACGGTAGTTGTCCAGCGTCGCGGCCAGGTGCAGGCGGTGGTGCGCGTCAATCGACAGGACGTCGGTGTACGGCGGCACGCGGATCGCGGTCTGGGCGAAACTGATCGTCAGCGCAAAACCAAACGGAATCAGGAAGAACACCAGCAGGAACAGCAACGGCGGCGCGATAATCAGCCAGCGCCGATGCCTGCCGAGCTGCTTTTGCTGAAGGAAAGTGCGATCCATCTGATGTGCGACTATGCCAAATCCGCGGCGGGTTTTCCTGCTGCAATGAAGCGCGGGCCCGATTCGCGGCGCATCGGCGCCCGCTCCGGTACAACCTGGTGAAATCCCGCCGCGCCGCGCCGCGCCGCGCCGGCGCGCGCACTCCCAGGCCGCGCCTGTCGGCAGGCCGGCAGCGGCAGAGACTGATCGACGCCTGCATCTCGGCGCTGCATATCTACGGACCGTCGCGCACGACGGTCGCGAAGGTCGTGGCTATCGCCAGATTGTCGCCGGGCATCGTGCGATTCTACTTCAAGTCCAAGGGCGCAATGCTCGTGGCATCGCTGCGTTTCCTGGCAACGGAATTCGAACAGCAGGTGCTCGAGCCGGTGGGGAGCCTGCGTCATTCGCCGGTGCAGGCGCTCCAGAAGATGGTGGAGCTGTACCTTGATCCGGCGGTGGCGAGCACGCGCAAAGTCTCGGTCTGGTACGCGTTCTGGGGCGAAGCCACGGCGCGCGAGGAATACCTGGAAATCTGCGGCCAGAAAGACCAACGCTTCGCCGACATGGTGCTCGAACTCATCGGCCGCATGATCGAGGAGAGCGGCCAGCGCCACCTGGATGCCGATGCGATCGCCCTGGGCCTGATCGGCGTACTCGAAATGCTCTGGCAGGGGTTTGCCTTTCAGGCTGAAGAGGACATCGACCGCGCTGCCGCCCGCCGGCGCTGCATGGCCTACCTGTCCTCGGTTTTTCCAGGGCACTTCCCGGCTCACGGCATCCCGAGCGCCCGCGACAGCCAGCCGCCGCCCATGAATTTCGCGCAGGAGCGCGCACGCTGCTTCGCGCAGGCGTGGCAGCTGGCCGGCCACCTGCAGGAAATCGGCACGCACGGTGATTACCTCACGGTGGCGGTGGCGACGAGCCGCGCACTCGTGGTGCACGATGGCGCGCAGTTGCGCGCCTTCCACAACAACTGCCCGCACCAGCCGCACGCGCTGGCCATGGCGCGCCGCGGTCATCTGCCAGGCGCCGTTTCCTGTGCCTTGCACCGGCTCAGTTTTACGCTGGATGGCAGGTCCGCGGGGCCGGCTGAAAGCGCCGGCCTGGTGGAGATGGGTTCGCTCATCGAAGCCGGCCTCATACTGGTCAACCCGGCCGGAACACTCGCGGCGCCCGCATTGCACGATCGCACTGGCACCGCTGTCCGCGCCATCGACGCAGCAGGCGTCTACACCGAGTTCGATGTGGCTGCCGACTGGAAAACCGCCGTAGAGCAGCTGTTGCTCCATCGCTTGCCCGAGCACGAGGCAGCGGGCGGACTGGACCAGTTCAGCCTGCCGGCTTTTAACGTCGATCCGCAGCAGCGGTTGATCAGCTGGCGCGCGACGCCTGCCGGAGGCGAATCCTGGTCGGCGCAGCGGCTGGGGGCGCTGGTTCGCGGCCATGCGGGAATCGCGTGGGAAAGGCAGTACCTGTGGCCGAATCTGCTGCTGGAATACCGCCCCGACGGCCTCAGCGCCATCCAGGTATTGCCCGTCGCGCCCGGTCACAGTCGCTGGCAGTGTTTTGACTACCGATACGCGACCGCGGACGCTGCCGAACGGGCGATCGGTTTTCTCGCCGGCCGGCTGGCCTGCCGGGCGCTGCGCCTCGATATCGACCTCGCGGCATCGACGCAGCAGGGAATGGCTGCCCCCGGCTACGCGGCCGACGGCCCACGACCCGCGGTCCGCGCGGTGGCCGCTTTCAGGGAGTTCCTGGCAGCGCCGCCCGAAGCCGGCCTGTAGCCGCGGGCTTCAGGGGGATTTTTCGATCTTCGCGGCGGTCATCAGGCCATCGACGTAGGTCTTGAATTTCTTCGCCTCGACAATCTGCACCAGGCGTTCCTTGACCGAGTCGAACGCCGGCGGTGCCGTCTCACGCAGGTCGTCGAGCCGGATGACATGCCAGCCGAACTCCGACTGTACGGGGGCGCTGGTCGTTTCGCCTTTCTTGAGCGCCGCCACGGCTTCGGCAAAGGGCCGGACCATGTTGGCCGGGCTGAACCACCCCAGGTCGCCGCCGTTGGCCTTGGACCCGTCGAGTGACTGCTCGGCGGCGAGCTTCTCGAACTTGGCGCCTTTCTTGAGCGCGGCGATGATCTTGTCCGCTTCTTCCTTGGTCTTTACCAGGATGTGGCGGGCCTTGTACTGCGTCTTGGGCATTGCCGCGACCTGGGTGTCGTACTCGGCCTTGAGCTCCGCGTCCGTGGGCTTGCGATCCTTGAGGTAGTTCGCCATGGCCGCTTGCTCCAGAACCTGCAGTCGCGCCATCGCCAGCGTAGCCGGTGTGTCACCCTGCTGGTCAAGGCCATCCTTCTCGGCCTGCTGCGCGACCACTTCGGCTCGCACCAGGGAATCCAGGACCTGCGTCCGCTGCTCGCCCGACAGGGCCGCATCCCCGGCCTTACCGGTCACGGACTTGACGAAGAAACCGAACTGGGCGGCGGAAATCGCGTGACCGTTGATCGTGGCAACCGGCTTCGACGCTGCGGCACCAGCGCTCGCCTTTTCGCCCTTGGGTGTGCAGCCGGCCATCAGGACGAGAACGGAAATCGCTGCGAATCTGAGCATATTCATGTTAATTCTCATAAGGTTGCAATTTTAACTTAAGAAACTTCTTCAGGTGCCCTGGTGCTCAGCACCAGCGCGTGAATGTCACTCTCGATCAGCCCGGCGAGCACATCGTGCACCAGACGGTGCCGCTGCAGGAGCGACTTGCCCCTGAACAACTCGGACACGATCACGAGTTTAAAGTGCCCCTTGCCGCCGCCACCGGCGTGACCGATGTGGGCCGCACTGTCATCGCGAATCTCAAGCAGGACGGGGTGGAGCGCATCCTGCACCACCGTGCGGATTCGTTCAACCCGGGAGCCCGCATTCGGGGTCGGGTTCACGAACCACTACCGCCACTACCGCCGCTGCCGGCAACGGGGCGCCGGTGCAGCCAGAGAGCCTGCCCCATGGCCAGCATCATCAGCGCTATCGTCAGGCCAAAGCCCTTGAAGTAGACCCAGGCCTGTTCGCTGGCATGGCGCACCACGTACAGGTTCAGGGCTCCGAGCAGCACGTAGGCCACGACCCAGACCAGGTTGACGCGCAACCATCGCTCGCGCGGCAGCGCCGTGCCGGGCGTGAGCGCGGGCTCGAGGAGCCGCTGCACCAGCGGCGTCTTGCCGATCCACTGGCTGGCGAGAAATGCCGCGGCCATGAGCCACAGCAGCAAGGTGGGTTTGATCTTCAGGAAACGGGGATCATGAAACGCCAGCGTCGCGCCGCCAAATACCAGCACCAGTACCGTGCTGAGCGCGTGCATGGGCGAGACGCGCCGGAGGCGCAGGTAATCGATCCCGGCCAGCAGCACCATGGCCGCCATCAGCATTGCCGTGGCCACATAGATGCCGTGGAAATGGTAGGCCAGCATGAAGACGGCCAGCGGCAGGAAATTCAGCGCGGCTTGCATCGGACGGTGGTTCCTCTGGACAGGCAGGGGTGTTGCGGCACTGGGCCCACTGCGGCCGCGTATATTAGCCGCTTGAGCCAGTATTTCGAATTGCATCCGCATAACCCGCAGCTCCGGCTCATCCGGCAGGCTGTGCAGATCCTGCGCGATGGCGGCCTGATCGCCTACCCGACTGACAGCTGCTACGCCCTGGGGTGTCATATCGGGGACGCGGAGGCCCTGGAGCGCATCCGGCGGCTCCGCCAGGCCGACAAACATCATCACTTCACCCTGGTCTGCCGCGACCTCGCCGAGATTTCCCGTTACGCGCGTGTCGACACCTGGCAGTTCCGCCTGCTCAAGTCCGCGACGCCCGGGCCCTTCACCTTCCTGCTGCCGGCCACCCGCGAAACACCGCGCCGCCTGCAGCATCCGCAGCGGCGCACCATCGGCATCCGCATCCCCGACCATGTGGTGCCGCGGGCGCTGCTGGCTGAGCTGGGTGAACCGATCATGAGTTCGACGCTGCTGCTGCCGGGCGAGGCCGTGCCGCTCACGGACGGACAGGAGATCCGCGCCCGGCTCGAACACCAGATTGACGCCGTGCTCGACTCGGGGAACTGCGGC
>JANYLH010000001.1 GCA_025357915.1 Gammaproteobacteria bacterium | reverse complement strand
GACTGGAAGTCACATTCACGGCGCCGATGCCGCTGGCTCCAAGCTGATCGTGGTCAGTCGTGTGCAGATCGATGCCAGTGGCTACGGGCGAATCGAGGATGTGCTGGCGACGCTGACGCAGAACTTCAATCGAAACAACGCGGCAGTTCCCGACGGAAGCAATTCTCACAATTACCTTGATCGCGGAACCGAAGTGCAATTGCGCGGTTTGGGCGAAGGCACCACCTTGACACTGGTGAACGGCCAGCGCCAGGGGGCCAGTGGTTACCAGGGTTCGTTCATCGATGTTTCAAGTATTCCGGCCTCGGCCGTCGAACGCATCGAGATTCTACCCGAGGGGTCCTCCGCGCTCTATGGGTCAGATGCCATCGGCGGAGTCGTGAATATCGTCCTGCGGAAAAACTTTGAAGGCTTCGAAGCGCGCGCGCGTGGCTCAAGCGCCGATGGCGATGCCAACGAACGGACCATCGCCGCCCTTTGGGGCCACGCCGGGTCGGACGGGCACGTGCTGCTTGGCGTTCAATACGACGACAGCCGTGCGCTGACCTGCGGCTCGAGAGCCCGTTGCGCAACCGGCGGCGATTTCAGGCGCTTGGGCGGCAGTGATTTGCGTAGCGTCGGTGGGAACCCCGGAACTGTTTTTGATCCTGCCACCGGGGCGCTGATCGGTGCGGTCCCGCACGGGCAGGACGGGTCAAATTTGACGGCTTCGCAGCTCATCGCGGGTGCAGCCAACTACGCCAACTCCGTCTTCGACAGCGACATCCTGCCACGACAGAACATGCGCAGCACCTTTGTGAGTGCCGCCTACAACTTTTCAAGCCACTGGGGACTCGTCGTCGATGGCCGTTACTCATCGCGCGGCTTCGAAGTCACGTTTCCACAACCGGCTGGCACTTTCTTTGTCCCGGCCGGGAATGCGTTCAACCATCTTGGCGGCCCGGTGCTGGTGGCCTACGATCTCACCCCGGATATCGGGCCGGTTGTCGACAGTGGACGCACCGAAACCTCATTCATATCGGCGGAAATCACGGGCAGGTTATCGAAAACCTGGCAGCTTCGTCTCTCCACGGTCTATTCGAAATCACACACCGGCTTCTTCGAGTACAACAATCTCAACACTGGCGCCATCGACGCCGCACTCGGCAGCGACGATCCGACCACTGCGCTCAATCTCTTTGGCGACGGCTCTCACTCCGCTCCCGCGGTGCTCGCGGCCTTGCGCAATCAAAGCGTCGCGCTGGCGTATCCCAATGAATTCACCATCAACATGGGGAGTGTCATCGCCGATGGGACGCTACTTGCGGGACCAGCGGGCCCTATCCGCCTGGCGGTGGGCGGCGACTTCCGGCGCGAGCACTCGGTGGGTTTCAGCATTCCGCTTACCCCCGAGACCCGGAGCAGGGATGCTGCCGCAGCGTTTGCGGAACTCGCGGTGCCGCTCATGGGCGCGCACGCAGGGTCGACGCTGGATCGCTTGGGCTTATCGCTCGCCGGTCGCTATGACCACTACAGCGATGTCGGCGGCACCTTCAACCCGAAAGTCGGCCTGAGTTGGCGCCCATCGCATGCGTTGGGACTGCGCGGCAACTGGGGTACCTCATTCCGCGCGCCGCCCTTCATTTTTTCCAACCCGAACCAGATCGGTGACGTCCTGCCCGAGGACGTCCCCGATCCGAAGTCGACGTCTCCGACCGGGCTCTCACGAGTACTCGCGCTATACGGTCCGCGTAAGGATCTGAAACCGGAGACCTCGACGGCCTGGTCCATCGGCGCGGACATCGCGCCGCCGGCGACACCGAATCTCTCCCTTTCGGCGACGTACTTCGACATCGATTACAAGGGGAAAATTTACCCTCCAGGTGAGGGAAACGAATCTCTCTTTCTCATCCAGGAGGCGTACTTCGCCTCGGTGATCATGCGCAGTCCGACCCCAGCGCAAGTCGATGCAGTGTGCGCAGACGCCCACCTCCAGCCAGGTAGTATCGGCAATTGCAGCCAGCAGTTCGCCGCCATCCTCGACGATCGGTTCCTGAACCTCGCCAGCCTCAGGACGCGTGGCGTGGATTTCACCCTGGACTACGCCATCGACAGCGCGCGCGGCAAGTGGATCATCAGCCTGAACGGCACCTATACGTTGCTCCAGGACCAACAGATCGCGCCTACGGCCCCGGTTTTTGATTTCGTCAACACCGTCGGCAGCCCTTTGAAACTTCGCATGGCTGCGCATCTGTCTTGGTCGATGAAGGGCTGGACGGTCCTCACGATCGTCAACCACGCCGGCGCTTATCAGGATCCGGGCTCCATACCGGCGCGCGGCGTCGATTCGTGGACGACGGTTGATCTCAACCTCGCATACCGCGTCGAGGGTGGGCATGGCTGGCTGGCCGATGCCCAATGCAATCTCGGCGTGAACAATCTCTTCGATCAAGCGCCTCCCTTCGTCAACCAATTCGACCTGAACAGCGCCAATTTGGGTTACGACGCCGCCAATGCCTCGCTGGTTGGACGACAGATCAGCCTGCAAATTGTGAAGCGCCTGGGACGGTGACCTAAGGCATCTCCCCTCCCTCAAGGCGCCCGGACCGGCGTCTTCAGCTGTTTTTCTGCAATCTTCCGGAAAAATGCAGGCCACCTTCCGGGAAGGTTCAAGCAAGCACCCCGCGTTCCGGCGACAACAGTCCCCGGTTTCAACGCTCAGGGGCGTCGTCATGGGTCACCAAGCAATAGTCCGGATTTGCCGGCTTCTGGCCGCCACCCTCGGGGTGTCCACGCCGCAGGCGAATAGCGCCCGTCGCGACTTCCCTCGATTCACCTTTGCTGCGATCGCGCTGGTCGCGGTCACGGCCTGCGGCGGAGGTAGCAGTACGCCGCTACCGCCACCGCCGCCGCCACCGACGTACAGCATCGGCGGTATTGTCTCTGGCCTTGACGCAGGCCAGTCAGTCGTCCTTCAGCTCAACGGCGGCAGCGACCTGACGGTCAGCACCAATGCCACGTTCATGTTCGCCACCAAGGTTGCGAGTGCTGGTGCCTACACGGTAACGGTAGCTGGATTCCCGGCTGGGAAGACCTGTACGGTCATGGGCGGCGCGGGCACGGCCTCAGCCAACGTGAGCAGTGTGGTTGTGGCTTGCGTCATCCCTCTTACCTACTCTATCGGTGGTTCGGTGTCCGGTTTGGTCGGTCAGGGTCTCGAAGTCGTGCTCGAGGTGCCTGACCCTTCGCGCCATGGTGGTCTCCCAAGTTTCGTTACCGTAGAAACAGTTGACATTAGCCAGAATGGAGAATTTTTCTTTACGACGCACCTTCCCGCAGGCATCTACGCAGGCCTCTACCTTGTACATATCCAACTGCAGCCCCAATTGCCGACGCAGCGCTGTGCAGTAAGGAACCATCTGGGCGTTATCGGGGCAGCCGATGTGACCAATGTGGACGTTGTGTGTGGGGAGTTCGCCTATGTGACAAATTCAACAGCCAATACCATCTCGGCATTTGGCATCGACGCCACCACCGGAGCCATCGATTCGGCCGGAACCCCGGTGACCACGGGCACGGCGTCAGTCGCGACAGCCAGTACCAGTGACAAGCAATATGTGTATGTCGCCAATAGCGGCAGCAATGACGTATCAGCGTTTGCCGCCGACCCCGGTACCGGAGCGCTGACGACTGTTCCCGGATCACCGTTTGACACGGGCACGAACCCCCGGGGCCTCGCACTCTATTCCGCGGTCCCGCTGGACACGGGGCCATATAATTTCCCTTCGCACGTTGACTGGTATCTCTACGTCGCGAACGCAGGCTCAAACAGCTTGTCAGCCTACCGCATCGACAAGCGTACAGGCGTGCCGACACCGCTATTACCCCCCTCCTATGCCACCGGTACCGGCCCATCGGCGATCGCCATTCATCCCAATGGTCAATTCCTCTACTCTGCCAACGCCGGTGGCTCCAACAATATTTCCGGCTTCCAGACAGACCCTTACTCGGGCGGCCTGACGGAGCTTTCTGGGTCGCCGTACCACTCGGGGAGTAACGTCAGCAGTCTGGCATTCGGCGCCGGCGGCACATTCCTATACGCTGCCGACGCCAGTGGTGGCGCCGCAACCATCCATGGTTTCAGCATTGCCCCGGATACTGGCGCGCTGACCAGCCTCACCGGCTTTCCCTATGCGCTGCCGTCGTGCACGTTTATCGTCGCCGACCAGACGAGTACGTACCTGTACGCGACGACAGGGACAGACATACGCGGTTACAGCATTGATGCGACCACCGGAGCACTGACCGCTCTCTCCGGGTTCCCCATTGCCGTTGGCGCCGACGTACGATCCGTGAGCATCGATCCGGCGAACCAGTTCCTCTATGTGGCGAATGGCAGCGCTGGAACGGTGACCAGCTTCACGCTGAACGCTGCAACGGGCGCGCTAACCCCGATGCCCGGCTCGCCATTTGCTGTCGGTACCTCAGCCGACTTCTTCACCACGTTCTGAACTCGATTCGTTGACCCAATCCGGCTACAAGCCGGGAAATACAGGAGAGTAAAATGAAGATGCGATATTTATCACAACCGGCAATCGCCGCAGGCGGCGCCGCCTTGATCTGTCTTGCGCTGCTGTCGCCATCACTAGCGACGGCAGCGCCCAGCCCGGACAGTATCGAACGTTGGAACATCGCGATGACGGATTTTTCGGCCGGCCTGCCGCCGCCCGGTCTGCCGCCATTTGTCGAAGTGCGGGCGTACACGATGGCGCACATCGCCATGTTGCACGCTGTGAAAGACGCCACGCGGCGGGACCATGCGGGCACCACCAATGTAGATGCCGCGGTCGCAGCGGCTGCTCATGACGTGCTGAATGCCACATTCGGCATATTCATTGGCCCGAATACCCCGTTCGATGCGGTGTATACCGCGGAGCTGGCTGCCATTTCGGCCGGCGCCGCCAAGAGCAATGGAATCGCCATCGGGAAGGAAGAAGCTGCAGAAGTGCTCGCAACCCGGGCTGGCGAAGATGTCATCGGTGCGCTCAACGCCCCGTATACGCCGGGAACGAAACCGGGCGACTACCAGCCCACGCCGCCCACCAACTTCACTGCAGGCGCCGGCTGGCCCGCATTCAAGACCTTTGGCGTGCACGATTCCTCAGAGTTTCGGGCGCCGCCGCCCTATTCGCTGCAATCGCTGGCGTACGCCATGGATGTCAACGAGATCCAGGCGTTTGGCAAGGCGAATTCCACGACGCGCAGCTCCGATCAAACGGCGATCGCGTTCTTCTGGTACGAGAATTCCTCGTATGCGTGGAATCGGATCGCCCGCAAACTCTCGGGCGGCATGTCGTTGCTGGATCATGCGCGGCTCTACGCCACCTTGAACGCGGCGATCTCGGACGCGTACGCAACCTCGCTCGAATCGAAATTCCACTATAACTTCTGGCGCCCGTTGACGGCCATCCGCGCGGCCGACACCGATGGAAATCCGCTGACCGCCAAGGATGCAACGTGGGAACCCGCGTTTGTCACCCCACCCGTGCCGGATTACCCGTCCGCACATGCGGCAGCGGGTGGTGCCGCTGCAACGGTCATCGACGCGCTGCTGGGGGCGAACCGGCCGTTCCAGCATACCTCGACGAGCGCGATGGCCGCCGGACCCGATGCCACACCGACTCGGTCCTATGCCAGCGCACTCGATGCCGCGCGCGAGAATGCGTACTCCCGCATGCTGGTGGGCATCCATTTCCGTCGGGCATGCGAGGTCGGCCTGAAACAGGGGCGTGACGTCGCGCAGGCGGTTCTGGAGCGAGCGCCGTTCCTGCACGAGGACTGACAGCACGGTATCGGGAGACCTGAACGGCCCACCACCGTTCGGGTCTCCCTGGGTGCCTTGCACGAAACAGCGAGCCGGCAATGATGTTTCGCTACCCTACTCGATACACAGCGGACGCAGCATGCATTGCATGCCGTCCCAGCGTTCGATTTACAGCCTCTGTAATTGCGCTGATCGCGTTCACTGCTTGTGACGGATGCGGCACCGGCTCAGGGCGCACCGTAACGGGGCCCGTCACCACCCATACAGTCGGGGGAACGGTATCGGGTCTGGTCGGTCACGGGCTCACAATTAAACTGCTCAACCTGCCCAACTTGGCGCAGCACACTACGGTCCTCGAACAAATCGATATCGTTGCCAATGGAGCCTTCGCCTTTCGAATTCCCCCCTCACAAGGCTACGGCGTCGCCATAGTTCATCAGCCCCATGCACCAGCGCAGCGGTGCGTGGTGAGGCACGGTCAAGGCGTGATCGGCATGACCAACGTGACCGATGTGGCCATTTTGTGTGGCGCATTCGTGTATCTGCCGAGATCACCAACTGACGCCATCCCGGCGTTTGGCGTCGACGCCAGCGCCTACCCGACCGTCGTTACTTACCGCCGGAGAATCTCCGCCGGCATCAGGCCAGGTCGTAGCGATCCAGGTTCATCACCTTGGTCCACGCCACCACGAAGTCTTTCACGAACCCCTCCTTCGAGTCGTCGCTTGCATAGACCTCGGCGATGGCCCGCAGCTGCGAGTTTGAACCGAACAGCAGATCGACGCGGGTGCCGGTCCAGTGGAGTTGATCCCCGGCGCGGTCGCGCCCTTCGTACACGCCAGCCGACGCAGCGGACGGTTGCCACTTCGTTTTCATATCCAGCAGGTTGACGAAAAAGTCATTGCTCAGTGTCCCGGGCCGCCGCGTGAACACGCCGTAGCCGGATTGCGCAAAGTTGGCATTGAGGACGCGCAGGCCACCGACCAGCACGGTCATCTCCGGCGCGGTCAGCGTCAGCAGCTGTGCCCTATCGATCAGCAGCTCCTCAGCCGATTGCCCGTGGCCGCTGCGCAAATAGTTGCGGAACCCGTCGGCGGTCGGCTCAAGCACCGCGAAGGAATCAACGTCGGTGTGCTCGGGCGATGCGTCGGTGCGCCCCGGCGTGAATGGAACCGCTACCTCATGCCCGGCCTTTTTCGCCGCCGCCTCGACGGCTGCGCAACCGCCAAGCACGATCAGATCCGCGAGAGAAACCCGCTTGCCGCCTGACTGCGATTTGTTGAAAGTCTTCTGGATCCGCTCCAGCTTCTGCAGGACCTTGGCCAGCTGAGTCGGCTGGTTCACTTCCCAATCTTTCTGCGGAGCGAGCCGTATGCGTGCCCCGTTCGCCCCACCGCGCTTGTCGGAGCCGCGGAACGTGGACGCGGACGCCCAGGCCGTCGAGACCAGCTGGGGAACAGTGAGCCCGGATGCGAGGATCTTCGCTTTCAGTGCGGCAATGTCCTTCTTGCTGACCAACTTGTGCTGCGCTTCCGGAGTCGGGTCCTGCCACAGCTGCGGGTCCTTTGGCACCAGCGGACCAAGATAGCGTGAGCGAGGTCCCATGTCGCGGTGCGTAAGCTTGAACCAGGCCCGGGCGAACGCGTCGGCGAATTCCTGCGGATTCTTGTGGAAGCGCCTGGAGATCCGCGCGTAGATCGGATCGACCCTGAGCGCGATATCCGTCGTCGCCATCATCGGAGCGTGCCGTTGCGATGGGTCGTGCGCGTCCGGAACCGTGCCGGCGCCGGCCCTGCCCTTGGGTGTCCATTGCTGCGCACCGGCCGGGCTCCTGGTCAGTTCCCACTCGCAGCCGAACAGCGTGTCGAAATAACTGTTGTCCCACTTTACCGGTGTGGAAGTCCATGCGCCTTCCAGGCCGCTGCTGATCGTGTCCACGCCTTTGCCGGTGCGATAGCTGCTCTGCCAGCCGAAGCCCTGCTGCTCGATGGCAGCGCCCTCAGGCTCGGGACCGACATATTTTCCAGGATCAGCAGCGCCATGGGCCTTGCCGAAGGTGTGGCCGCCGGCAATCAGCGCGACGGTCTCCTCGTCATTCATCGCCATGCGCGCGAAGGTCTCGCGAATGTCCCGCGCCGAAGCAAGTGGGTCCGGTTGGCCATTTGGCCCCTCCGGGTTCACGTAGATCAGGCCCATCTGCACGGCGCCGAGCGGGTTGTCGAGCTGGCGCTCGCCGCTGTAGCGTTCATCCGCCAGCCACTTGCTCTCCGGGCCCCAGTAAATATCCTCTTCCGGCTCCCAGACATCCTCGCGCCCGCCACCGAAGCCGAAGGTCTTGAAGCCCATCGACTCGAGGGCGACGTTGCCTGCCAGGACCATCAGGTCGGCCCAGGAGATTCTCCGTCCGTACTTCTGTTTAACCGGCCAGAGCAAGCGGCGCGCCTTGTCGAGGTTCACGTTGTCGGGCCAGCTGTTGAGCGGTGCAAAACGTTGCGTGCCGGACGAGGCGCCGCCACGACCGTCGCCGACGCGGTACGTGCCCGCGCTGTGCCACGCCATCCGGATAAAGAACGGCCCATAGTGGCCATAGTCGGCCGGCCACCAATCCTGCGACTTCGTCATCAGCGCGTGAAGGTCCTTGATCACGGCGTTCAGGTTGAGGCGCCGGAATTCCTTGGCGTAATTGAAGCCCTTGCCCAACGGATTCTGCAGCGGGGAATTCTGGTGCAGCACATGGAGGTTCAGCTGGTCGGGCCACCAGTCGCGGTTCGATCTGGCCCCGGCGGCCGTGTTCCCGTGATGCCCGCCCATAACCGGACACTTGCTTTCAATTGACATGTCTACTCCGTTCGCCGTCCAGAATTACGTCGCTGACGATACTTTAGCGCGTGAGAGCCCATGGGCCCAATCGTTTCCATGGATCCCATCCATAGATCTTATCTATCGTTCAAACGGCTACCGCATGCCCCAGCCACTGCCGGAGACCCCCTTCAGCGGGCATTCTCCCCAATGAACGCCCGCACATCGCTCAGCACCGGAAGGCGGTGCGGCGCGACGGGCGAGAACGCCACGATCACCTGCGCATGATCGGCTGAGGCGTAGTAACGCGTCTCGACGGCATTCCCCAGCGCCCGCAGGGCCGCGGCCAGTCGTTCGGTGTTGGCCACGCGCACGCGCCGATCCTTGAGTCCGTGCGCGAGAAGCGCCGGCGGCGCTCCCGCGCGCACAAAGTTGATCGGCTGCGAATCCGCAAAGGCCGACGGCGGCCCAAACACGTCCTCGAGGTACTTGTCCGTGAACGGCAGGAAATCGTACGGACCCGACAACCCGATCACCCCGCGCAGCCACCGTGTAGTGCCGCCGACAGCGTTGAGATAGCGTTCGTCAAGCGCGAGCAGGAGAGCGATTTGGGCCCCGGCCGAGTGTCCCATCACAAACACTTTCGCCGGATCTGCTCCCCACTCGGCGGCGTGCGCTCGCGCCCATGCCAGCGATTGCGCCGCATCCGCCATGAAGTCGGCGCGGCGAGCGTGCGGGTACAAGCGGTAGTTGGGGAGCACGGCGACCAGCCCCGCTTCGGCGAGCGCCGCCCCGACAAACCGGTACTGATCCTTGTTTCCGTCGTCCCAACCGCCACCATGAAAGAACACCACCAGGGGGAGCCCCGGGCCGGGCTCTGTCGGTTTGGGCCGATAGACGTCCACCGACCCCGCACGGCCCGTCGCGTAATGAAGATTGACTTGCCGCTCGACCGGCGCCAGGGATGCCCGCGTGTTCAGCGCCAGCAGCCCCAGCGTCGTGCAGGCCGGCAGGACGACGAGGATTGCCGGCAACAACAGGAGCAACGGCCACCGCCAGCGTCTCACAATCGACCGATTCAGGCCTGCCGCAAGGCCGCGGCCAGCCCTTCGAAGCGCCAGTTGGAGCCAGAGCCAGCGGTTTGCATATAACTTAAGGCTATTCACTGCGTCCTGAGATACATTAATAGTACGAATCCAAATGCTCTTCAGCCCCGAACTATCATGACAGAAGAGAACAATGCGTCGGTGCTGGACCAGATCGCCCGGGGCGATCCGGCCGGTGTAGCCGCCTGCATCGACGAGTTTGGTTGGCTCGTGTGGTCGTTGGCGAGGCGGCTATCCCCTGATCCTGGCGAAGCCGAGGACGCAGTGCAGGAAATCTTTGTAGACATCTGGAGGAGCGCGGCCCGTTACGATCCCCAGAAGGGAACTGCAAAGATGTTCATCGCCATGATAGCAAGGCGCAGACTTATCGACCGGCTGCGCCGGCGGGCAAAGCGACCCATGTTTGCTTCGATCGAAGAACTCGAGTTTGCCGATTTCGCCGAGCCGGGCACCCAGGGAGAAATCTGCGTGGAGGCGGAACGCGCTGCCGCAGCGGTCGGCGAACTGACCGCTACCCAGCAACTGGTGATCAAACTCGCCGTGTTCCACGGACTCTCGCACGGTGAAATTGCCGGAAAGACGGGTTTGCCACTGGGTACGGTCAAGACCCAGGTGCGGCGCGGCATGATTCGCGTCCGCGAAGTCCTCGGCGTGAGTCCCGCGATCACCGCCGGAGGTGCACCATGAACGGCACGTTCCTGGACGACGAGCGCTGCGTTGACCTGCTTATCCAGGAGGCGACTACCGGCCTCGATGAAGCCGAGGCGACGGAACTTGATGGGCTCCTGGCGCGCTACCCGGACGCCCGGCGCGGCGCATTTGAACCTGCCGCGGCGGCGGTCGCGCTTGCTGCGCGCTTGCCGGTTGAACCGCTGCCGGCGAAGCTGTGCGCCCGGCTGCTCACGCAAGGCGAAGCACAGCTCGGGGTGCACGGCGTCGAGAAAATTGCCGACATCGCCGTGGCCCGCCGCGCTCGCGACGAGGCCGCGACCGGCGTGGTGCCCGCACGCCGGCGCCCGGGCGCGCTCAGTTGGTGGGCAACAGCCGCTGCGGTGATGATCGCCATTGCGGGTTGGTACCCGCGCTTATTCCCACCATCGGCACCCTCCGCTGCCGATCTGCGCGCCCAACTGCTGGCCACCGGTCCAGGAGTCGTGCACTGGGAATTTACGCCGACCAGCGATCCCGACGGAGCCGGTGCCAGCGGCGATGTTGTATTTGACCGCACTAGCCAGCGGGGCTACATGCACCTCCACAATCTCAAACCCAATGAGCGGCGTCTGGTCGAGTACCAGTTGTGGATTTTCGACAGCACACGCGATGATCGCTATCCGGTTGACGGCGGAGTCTTCGATATTCCGGCGGGCAGTACCGACGTGGTCGTGCCGATCACAGCGCGCGTCCGGGTCGGCGCGCCCGCCCTGTTCGCCGTGACCGTGGAGCGGGCGGGCGGAGTCGTGGTATCCGGGCGCGAGCATATCGTGGTGGTCGCCAAACCGACCCACACTTAGCGGCGCCCTCACCCCCCCCAGATACCCCTGCCTGAATCCGGATCGACCCCGGGTGCGAATGGACGGATAGCGAGCCTGCACGAGGATTGTGCGCAGGCCCGGCCCGTTCCCTACAACACCAGGAGACTCCGATGACCCCCCTGAATTCGCGCCTTCGCGCACTCTTCGCCCCCGCGCTTGCCGTGTTGCTGCTCACTGCCTGCGGTGGCAGCGACAATGCATATACACCGATCGCCGTGGCCACCGTACAGATTATCCACGCCTCCCCCGATGCACCAGCGGTGGACGTTCGTCTGAACGGCGCTTCGTCGATTACGAACCTGGACTATGGACAGGCATCTGTTCCGCTCACCGTGCTGGCCGGCGTGCTCAATGTCGAGGTTCTGGGTCGCTTGCCCGGCACGTCGCGGGCAGCGGTCATCGGGCCGGCAGACCTTACGCTTGCGGCCAAGGGCGCGTATGCCGTGTTCGCTGTTGGGGATGTTGCGGCGATCGAGCCGCTCGTGGTGTCGCGTGACACTTCGGCTGTTGCCTCCTCGAACGTTCGCCTGCAGGTGGTGCATGCTGCGCCGGCAGCGCCCGCGGTCGCGGTCTATGTGACCGCTCCGGGCGCCGATCTTGCCACGAGCACGCCCGTTGGCAATCCCGCCTTCAAGGACATACTCCCGGCGGCAACCGTAGCTGCGGGCGACTATCAGATTCGGGTGACGCCAGCCAACACGAGTTCGCCGGTGCTCTTTGATTCCGGAACCGTAACACTGGCTGGCGGCAGCGACCTGGTGGTCGCCGCCCTGCAAAATACTGGCCCAGGCGCCTCACCCATCACCCTGCTCGCGATACCGCCCACTGGCGCCACGCTCCGCTTGCTCGACCAGGCGACCCCGGCGCGCGTGCGCGTCATTCATGCCTCACCCGATGCGCCGGCGGTGCAGGTCATCGCCAACGACAATTTTGCGGCGCCGCTGGTGCCGACTCTCGCCTTCCCGAATTTCACGCCCTTCGTCGAGGTGCCCGGGGCCGCGTATAACCTGAAGGTCACGCCCGTCGGCAATAACGGCTTGATTGCCATTGACGCCAACGTGACCTTGGTCGCCGGCAGCGAGTACTCAGTGTATGCGGTCGGCCCGCTCAGTTCGATCGGGCCGCTGGTGCTGACCGATAATCGGCGCCCGGTAGCCACGCAGGCGCGGGTACGCATCGTGCACGCCTCCCCTGCAGCAGGCAACGTCGATCTCTATGTGGTGGCGCCGGGAACCTCGTTGACGGGCGCGACGCCCGCATTTACCAACGTTCCTTTCAAGGCTGACACCGGCTACGTCGATCTGGCCGCCGGCAGCTACGAGGTCAGCGTCACGCCGACCGGTTCGAAGACGGCGGCGATCGGGCCGCTGGCGATTACTGTCGTCAATGGCGGCGTGTATACCGTCGCTGCGCGCGATGCCACCGGCGGCGGCGCGCCGCTCAGTGTCATCACTCTGGACGATTTCAATATGTAGTTGAACGACGATCGGCAGGATGGTGGTGCGGGCACACGAAGCCACGCAGCCATCCTGCCGGCAGTCGTCACGGGCCAGTGGCCAGTGCGTTGGCGGCCGTGCTTGAGCGCGCAACGACCGGCGAATATCAGTTAGAATTTGTGCCTGGGCGCCGCCCAATCCGGGACGACGGCGCACGCAGCCAGGGGATGTTGCCGCGATGAGGCTGGGCTGGCCTGAACTGGTAACCGTTGCCGTCACTTTCGCTACTGTGGTGGCCGTCGTCCTGCTGCACTACGAAGGGCTGAGCCTGATCGGCCGTACCATCAGGAGCCGCGCGATTCATCACCGCGCAAAGATACTGATGCTCATCTTCGCGCAATTGAGCCTGCACATCTTCGAGATCTGGATGTTTGCGCTCGCCGCGTTCGTACTGACCCAGGCTTTTGCATTCGGCGCGATCTTGCCGGTGCCCAGCGGCGGCTACCTCGACTACGTGTATTTCTCCGCGATCACCTACACGACGGTTGGCTTTGGGGATTTCGTACCTTCCGGGCCAGTGCGGTTCCTGGCCGGCATGGAGGCGCTGAGCGGCTTCGTGCTGATTACCTGGTCGGCGTCGTTCACATTCCTGGAGATGCAGCGCTACTGGGATCGGGACTAGGGATGGCGTAGTGTGCATTTGACCGCACCCGGCGCAAATGCCGATTTCGATCGAAACTGGACCCGAGGAGACTTTGCCATGTCGATACGAACGATTGCCGCAGCACTTGCCTTGTTCCCCGCCATTGTTCTCGCTGCTGACACACCCAAGCTCGATGTGCGCATGGGCTTGTGGGAAAACACGTCGACCACGAGCATGACCGGAGCCCCCGAAATGCCTGCCGAAGCAAGGGAACAGATGCAGGAGGCCATGAAGAAGATGCCGCCCGAGCAACGCGCCCAGATGGAAGCGCTGCAGAAACAGATGATGACGCACCAGGGGGCGCCGCAGTCGCATACCGACCGTGACTGCCTCACCCGGGAAGAGATGCAGAAGAAGGGTTTCTTCAAAGACGAGGACGACAAGGGCCACTGCACACACACCATCACCCAGAACGATGCTCACACGATGGCAGCTGCGATCGTGTGCAGCGACAAGGAATCAAGCGGCAAGGGTCGGTTTGTCGTCACTGCGACCTCGCCGACCGCTGTCACGGGCACCATGGACATGACAATGACTACCGCGGGTAAGCCCATGACGATGCATGTCGATCTGCGCTCGAAATGGCTAGCTTCTGAGTGTGGTGACGTGAAATAGCGCGGCACCGGGCTTGCATCCCCGCTCTACACTACATAAGCCGGCATGACGACTGCGGGGCGCCGGCTGCTGTCGCCGGATAAAGACAGCTCATGACCGCCCACCGCGCATGTCAAAATGTGGAGATGCATCCGGTGACGACCCCACCCAAGATATTCCTTCAGGCTCTGGCCGCCCTGGCCTGCTCGGCCTGGCTCATCGCCTGCAGCAGCTCCGGCAGCAGCAGCAGCCAACCGCCGCCACCGCCGGCCGACACGACACCCCCCTCGGTGCCAACCGGTGTCAGTGCAACGGCACCGAGCGCGACACGGGTCGACCTCAGCTGGAGCGCATCGACCGACACCGGCGGCGCCGGGCTCGCAGGCTACCGGGTGCTGCGCGGTGGCACGCAGATCGCGATTGTCAATGCTCCAGCCACGACCTACAGCGACATGTCCGTCGCCGCCAGCACCACGTATAGCTACACGGTACGCGCCTTTGACGCGGCCATGCCTGCGAACGTCTCGATGGACTCGGCGGCGGCGAATGTGACCACGCCGGCATCAGCGCCAAACTCAGGGCTCGATGCGCGACCTGCCAACGTCAGCTGCGTGGCACCGGCGCGACCGCAGGCGGGCACGGGCGTACAGTTGGTACGCGCGTTTCCGGCGCTG
This sequence comes from Gammaproteobacteria bacterium, assembly GCA_025357915.1. Lineage (GTDB taxonomy): Bacteria > Pseudomonadota > Gammaproteobacteria > Steroidobacterales > Steroidobacteraceae > FEN-1191. The sequence goes on along the minus strand of JANYLH010000001.1, from coordinate 16,233 downwards.
AGCTTCACCTCGCCGGTCGGACTCTATCAGGCGCCCAGCAACAGCACGCGCTGGTTCGTGCTCGAGCAGGGTGGTCGCATTCGATCCTTCCCGAACGACCCGGCGGCGCAGCCTGCCTCCGTCCAGACTTTTCTCGATATCTCGGGCCGGGTAAACTCCGGCGGCGAGCTGGGCCTGCTCGGCATGGCCTTTCACCCGAACTGGCCGGCTACACCGTATGTGTATGTCTACTACTCGGTGCGCGGCGCCAGCCCGGTCGAGAACCGCATATCGCGTTTCACGACCAGCAACGGCGGCACATCGCTCGACGCGAGTTCCGAGCAGACGATATTGCGGCTCGTCAAGAATCAGCCCGACGGCAACCATAACGGCGGCAACATCGTGTTCGGGCCGGACGACTTCCTCTACATCGGCACCGGCGACGGCGGCAGCGGGGGCGACCCGAAAAACAATGCACAGAACCAGAATGTGCTGTTCGGCAAGATGCTGCGCATCGATGTCAGCCCGGCCACGGGCTATGCCATTCCCGCTGGTGCCAGCGGCAATCCGAACGCCGCTAATGCCCAGTGCACGAACGGCAGCGGCGCCGCCGCCTGCCCCGAGATCTTTGCCTATGGGTTGCGCAATCCCTGGCGCTGGAGCTTCGATCGGCAAACTGGAGATCTGTGGGTCGGCGATGTCGGCCAGGACGCCTGGGAGGAGGTCGACGTCGTGACGCGAGGTGGCAACTACGGTTGGCATATCCGCGAGGCGAGCCACTGCTACAACCCAAGCTCGGGCTGCACGACGAGCGGACTCATCGACCCGCTGGTCGAGTACGACCATGGCACCGGCAACTCCGTGACCGGCGGGTTTGTCTACCGCGGCACGCGACTCCCGGCGCTGGCCGGCCGCTATGTGTTCGCCGATTTCGTATCGAGCCGTGTGTTCGTATTGCAGCCACCCAACCCGCTGGTGGCCGCAACCCCGCGCCTTGTGTTCACTGCCGCCAATGCGGTGACCACTGCGCCGGAAAACATCTCCGCCTTCGGCCAGAGCAACGACGGCGAGCTCTATGTGGTCGGGTATAGCGGCGGCCTCTATTCGCTGCAGGCCGCAACCGGCGTGGTCGACACGATTCCGGCTCAGCTCACGCTGACCGGCTGCGTCAACGCCTCGAATGCGATGCTGCCCGCGAGCGGCCTGATTCCCTATGTGCCAAACGCGCCTTTCTGGTCGGACAGCGCCGCCAAGGACCGCTGGCTGGCGCTGCCCGATGGATTAAACATCACGCCCATGGCGAGCGGAGACTGGGACTTCCCGAACGGCACCGTGCTGGTCAAGAACTTCCGGCTCAACAGCCAGTTGATCGAAACGCGGTTGTTCATGCGGCATCCGGACGGCGTCTGGGGCGGCTACACCTACGAGTGGAACAGCGCACAGACCGACGCCACGCGCGTGGTCGGTGGCAAGGCAAAGGTGATCGGCACGCAGACCTGGATCTACCCGAGCGAGGCCGAGTGCATGGAATGCCACACGGCAGCCGCGGGTCGGAGCCTCGGGCTGGAGACCGCGCAGCAGAACGGCAATCTCACCTATCCGCAGACCGGCCGCACCGCCAACCAGATCACGACCCTGAACACGATCGGACTGTTCAATCCGGCCATCACGACTGCGCCAGCGTCGCTACCGGCCTACCCCGATCCGTTCGGCACCGCCGGCACGGTCGCCGAGCGCGCCCGCTCATATCTCAACAGCAATTGTTCGCAGTGCCATCGGCCGGGCGGTCCCACACCTTCCACCATGGACCTGCGCTATTCGACGGCGATCGCCCAGACCGGCATCTGCGACATCGCACCATCAGCCGGCGACCTCGGCATCGGGGCGGGCGCGCGCATCGTGTCACCGGGTGATACGGCGAACTCCGTACTGCTTGCGCGCGTCAACCGCCGCGGCGCCGAGCAGATGCCGCCGATCGGCACCACGGTGATCGATGCCAACGGCGTCGCGCTATTGCAGCAGTGGATTAGTGGGATGGGCGCGAACTGCCAATAGGCCCACGGGCCGCCGCGGCAGCGGCCTCAGCCGGCTGCGCTTCCCGCAGAGTGTTGCGGCTGGCGCCGCAACACAATGGCGACCAGTGCCACGGCACTGAGTACCGCTCCGGCGATGAAGGTCTGCGCCGCCCCAAACCGGTCCCACAGGAGCCCCGCCAGCGCGCTGGCCAGCAGCAGAGCGACACCGCTCAGCAGATTGAAAAACCCGTAGGCCGTACCGCGCAGGTCTTCAGGCGCACCATCGGCGATCATGCGCGCCAGCAGGCCCTGCGTAATTCCCAGGTGCAGGCCCCACAGGCTGATGCCAAGCCACACCCAACCCCAGTGGTTGCTCCACGCCAGCACCAGGTCGGCACAGATCAGCACGGCAAGGCCCAGCGCGAGGAGTCTGGTGTGACTCGTGCTGTCCGAGAGCTTGCCAAAGGGATAGGCCGAGAAAGCGTAGACCGCGTTCATGCCCACGAGCACCAGCGGTGTATAGGCAACCGGGAGACCGCCCTGCGCGGCCCGCAGTATCAGGAAGGCCTCCGAGAATCGGGCCAGCGTGAATGCGGCGCCGATTCCCACGACCCACCAGTAGGCTGCCGGGAGCCGCCGCAAATTCGTGCGGGTGATCGGGTTGACGCGCCGGTGCACCAGCGGCCGGTCCGGTTCCTGCACGCCGAACAGCAGCAACGCCACGGCGAGGAGCCCTGGGATGATCGCTACCCAGAACACCGCCCGGAAATTGTTGGCCCATAGCAGCATCAGGGCGATGCCGAGGAGCGGACCCAGGAAGGCGCCGACCGTATCGAGCGCCTGGCGCAGACCGAAGGCAGCGCCACGCAACTCGGGTGGCGCGATATCGGCCACCAGCGCATCGCGCGGTGCGCCGCGGATACCCTTGCCGACGCGGTCCGTGAGCCGCGCGACCAGCACGAAACCTGCACTGGACGCGATCGCAAACAGCGGTTTGGAGATCGCTCCCAGGCCATAACCAAACACGGTCAGCGGCTTGCGCTTGCCCCAGTAGTCCGACAGTGCTCCAGAGAATACCTTGACGATCAGCGCGGTCGCCTCGCCCGCGCCTTCGATCAGGCCGACCATGAACGCGCTCGCGCCCAGCACTGTGACCAGGAATACCGGCAGCAGTCCGTGCACCAGTTCGGACGACACGTCCATCAACAGGCTGACGAACCCCAACGCCCAGATGCTGCGGGGAATGCGACTGAGTACGGTCGAAGCGGGCGTCACGCCGACACCTTAACACCCGGCGCGCCGGGCGGGCGAGCTGCAGCCGGGCAGCCCTGCGCATTCAAAATTCGATTCTTGCTCCGAGGTGATCAAACAGCTGCCCCGTGTCCGCGGGCGTGAGGTCATCGATGACCGCCAGCATGCGCGCAGCCGATTGGTCAGGCGCCTGGACCGTCAGATTTGCCTTCGCAAAGGGTGCCGAGAGTTCCGACGCGACGGTTCCAGGATGGAGCGCGACGCAGATGGCCTGCCGGTGCGTGCGCGCCAGCTCGATTGCAGCCGTGCGCACCAGCTGATTGAGCGCCGCCTTGGAGGCGCGGTAGCTGTACCAGCCGCCCAGGCGATTGTCGGAAATGCTCCCGACCCGGGCGGACAAGGTCGCGAACACCGAACGCACGTCGTGCGCCAGCAGCGGCAGAAAATGCTTCATGAGCAGGGCTGGACCGGTCGCGTTGATGGCAAAACTGCGGGCCAGGTGTTCCGGATCAATCTGGCGCAGGTTCTTTTCCGGCTTGAACCGCTCGCTGTGCAGAAAGCCGGTGGCGTCGATCACCAGCTGCAGTCCGGAACCGGCAGCAGCAGCCGCAGCGGCAATGCTGGCCTCATCGAGCAGGTCGAGCCCCGGGTGGCTCTTGCGCCCGGTCCGAAGCACACGCTGGCCACGCCGTTCCAGCTCGTCCGACAGCGCCGCCCCAATCGCGCCGGTCGCACCTATGACGACCGATACCGGACCGGACCGGATCATTTGCCCCGGCTGAGTATGGAACCGGTGGCCATGAGTTCGTCCAGCAGCGCCAGCGTGACCCGGCCCGAGCAGTTGAACGGGTTCAGCTCGACCTTCTCGGAATACTTCAGCACCAGGGCCGGACTGATGTTGTCGATATTGACCTGCCCCATGGTCCAGTTGCCGAAGCGCCGCTCGCTGATTTCCTCGAAATCCAGCAGGCGCACCTGCAGATGCCGGTCGTCGCGGACGATGGCATTGAACACCTCGCAGACCTCGTCACGGCCGCCTTCGATGACCTGGACGAAGACCTCGTTGGTAAAGCACAGCATGCCGGTGATGCCGAGACGCGGATTGTTCCGCGCCGACTGTTCCAGGATCGAATCGAGCACGGCCGCGGACAGCGGCTTGGCCGCGCGGCTGGCATAGAGACAACGAACGAGCATAGGCGCCTCAGGCTTTCAGATTGATGAGTGAGAGAAATTCGCGGCGCAGCGCCGGATCCTTGAGAAACGAACCGCGCATCACGCTGTTCACCATTTTCGAGGCATTGTCCTTAACGCCCCGCCAGTGCATGCAGAAATGGTCGGCTTCCATCACGATTGACAGGCCATCGGGCTTGACCATCTGCATGAGCAGTTCGGCCATCTGCATGATGGCCTCTTCCTGGATCTGCGGCCGGGTCATGATCCATTCGGTGAGGCGCGAGTACTTCGACAGTCCGATCAGGTTCGAGTGCTGGTTGGGCATCAGGCCGATCCACAGCCGTCCCATGATCGGACACAGATGATGACTGCAGGCACTGCGCACGGTAATCGGCCCGACGATCATCAACTCGTTCAGGTTTTCAGCATTGGGAAACTCGGTGACCGGTGGCATCGGTGCATAGCGCCCGCGAAACACCTCATTGAGGTACATCTTGGCCACGCGGCGGGCGGTGCCCTTGGTGTTGTGGTCGTTCTCGGTCTCGATCACCAGGCTATCGAGCACTGCAGCCACCTTGCCGGAGACTTCCTGCAAGAGCTCATCCAGTTCACCCGGTTCAATGAACGCCGCAATATTGTCGTTGGCGTGAAAGCGCTGTTTCGCCTGCTGCAAGCGCGCCCTGATCCGGCGCGAGACGGACGGCTGCGGATCCACGGCGCCCTCGCCTGTCATGTGCCTGGTCATGGACGATTCTCGCATGCATTCTGAAACACGGGCTGCTTCGCCGGCTGCCGGATCACCCGACGAGCACCGGCGCCTTGCCAACGTAGGCGTTGCCCTCAAGGGCCTTCATGAGGAAGTCGGCAACGTCCGCCCGGCAAATCACGCCGTTTCTCCAGCTCGAGGGCGACTCCAGGATCTTGTAGCGCCCGGTCGCGGGGCCATTGGTCAGGATACCGGGACGCGCGATCACCCACTCGAGCCGGCTGTGGCGAATCAGGGATTCCTGTATGTCCTTGTCGGCATAGGCGCGCCCGAACACGAGGCGGAACCCCAGGCCCTGCAGCCGACCGATGCTCGAGTGACTGTCGCCGGCGCCGAACCCGGTCACACAGACCAGCCGTTTGACGCCCGCCGCTTCCATGGCCGGGATGATTACGCGCGTCGCCTCGGAAAACAGCCGTACCGGGCCCAGCAGCATCTGCGCACCCAGAGGGATCCCCAGTGCCACGATGACCGCGTCCACGCCGGCGAGCGCCGCGGTGATGTCCTTGCCGCTCAGCGCGCTGCCGGAGAACCGCTCGAGATTGGGATGGGCAATGGCGATATTCGCCGCGGAGCGTGCGAACGCCCGCACCGCCAGCCCCCGCGCCAGCGCCGCCCTGGTTGCCTCGAGGCCGATGCCACCGCTGGCGCCGATGATCAGGATTTTTTTCACGGGACATCTACCGGTGGATTCCGCCGCCGGGCCCGATAGCGGGCCCGGCGACGAAGGTTCGCCATCAGAACTGCGGCAGCAGCACGCTGTCGATCACGTAGATAATACCGTTGTCCACGACGATCGGTTGCACAACCACGGTCGAGTTATTGACGCGCAGCGTCGCGGTGCCCGCATTGCAGGTTACCCGTGCAAACACCTTCTCGCCCTGCACGGTACCCAGCACGCGGGGCTCGTCCGCCCGGCGGAAATCCGCGCGACCAGCCGCGACGTGATACAGCAGCACCTGCGTCAGGATTGCCGGGTCGCTGACGATCGCGCCGAGCACCGAGGCCGGAATCTTCGCGAATGCTGCGTTGGTCGGGGCAAAGACCGTGAATGGGCCCGGGCCCTGGAGCGTGGTAACGAGATTTGCGGCTGACAGCACGCTCACCAGCGTCGTGAAGTCCTGGCTGCCGACGGCCACGTCGACGATGGATTTTCCGGGCAGGCGGACGACATCAACCGTGCGGCACTGCTTCTTCCAGCCTTCCTGGCTGTAGTTTGAAGCGGCGGGCGCGGAGTTCGAGGGCGCGGCCATCGTGGGCATGTTGTACCCGTAGCCACGCTCGCCCAGGCCACCCGCCATGGCGATCGATGACAGCGCGATCGCTGCCGAGAAAGTGAGGGTCTGAAAACGCTTGTTCATGGTCCTGCTCCTCTTGGTTATTCCGAACATGTATATGTCTTGTATCGCTTAATATAATCTTTTTTTAGACGTTTTCCAGCTTTTTTATACTTGCTGTATCGTCTTTGTATAGGTTATACTAAGGTTTGTCTGAATTCAAGGCCCTGCAGATGCCCGCCAGCAAAGCCATCAAGGCCCGCTCCACCGAGGAGCTGTTCCCTATCAGGACGGTTTCGAGCCTGACCGGGGTGAACGTGATCACGCTGCGGGCCTGGGAGCAGCGCCACGGCCTGATCCGGCCTGCACGCACGCCGAAAGGTCATCGCCTGTACCGCCGTGAGGACATCGACCGGATCAATCGGGCCGTGACTCTGCTCGAAAAAGGCATGGCGATCAGCCAGGTCAAAAACTCGCTCGACCAGGAGAGCCCCCAGGCGACGCCGGAACAGCACTCACCCCTGGCCCACTACTGGGCCCTGTACCAGTCGCGGATGCTCGGCGCCATCGCCCGCTTCGACGAAGACAGCCTCGAGGACGCCTACAGCCAGGCGCTGAGCGTGCACCCCATCGAACAGGTGACTCAGCAGCTCATGATGCCATTGCTGCAGGAACTGGGGCTCCGCTGGGAACGCGGCGAGGGCGCAGTGGCCGAGGAACACTTTTTCGGCGTGTACCTGCGCAACAAGCTCGGCGCCCGCTTCCACCATCGGGCGCGAGGCGCCACCGGCGTGCGGGTGCTGGCTGCGTGCCTCCCCGGCGAGCAACACGAAATCGGGCTGCTGTTGTTCGCGCTGGCCGCGCAGGAACGCGGCCTCCGGCCCGTGCTGCTGGGGGCGAACATGCCGCTGGAGGAGCTGTACGCATCGATCAAGCGCGCAAAATGCGGCGCCATCGTGCTTTCAGGCTCGATCTCGCCGGCGCCAGCAGTGCTCCGCGAACAACTGCCCAGGCTGGTGGCGTCCGCCGGTATTCCGGTGTTCGTGGGTGGCATGGCTTCGGTGCGCGAACGCGACGCTATTGTCGGCGCCCGCGCCATTCCCCTCGGCAACGATCTGGCCGCGGGCGCGGAGCGCATCCGGGCTACACTGGCAGCCTGACCGGAGCGACCGATGAACAGCACTTTCCTCCGACGATCGATCAGCGCCCTGCTCGCGACACTTTGCGTGCTGCCGGCAAGTGCCGTGGCCCCGGGCCCTGCCCGGGAATGGCGCTTTAACGTGTCGCTCGATGGCAGCCCCATCGGCTACCACCGCTTCGCGCTCAGCGAGCGCGGCAGCGCGCTCGAGTTGCACAGCGAGGCCCGCTTTAGCGTCAAGTTCCTGTTCTTCAACGCCTACCGCTACGTGCACGACAGTCAGGAGTCGTGGCGGGGCAACTGCCTGGACAAGATCGACGCGCGCACCGACGACAACGGTTCGAGGCAAACCGTGCGCGGCGCGATGACGGCCGCGCGCTTCGTGATTTCCGGCTCTGGTCGCGACACCGAACTGGCTCCCTGCGTACAGACCTTCGCATACTGGAACCCACAGATTCTCGGGGCCACTCGGCTCCTGAACCCGCAGACCGGCGAGTACGTGCCGGTGCGAGTCGACTATGTCGGGGCGGAATCCCTTAGGGTGCGCGGCACGCCTCAGGCCTCGGACCACTATCGCCTCACCGGTGATGCCAGTGCCGGCGAGAACCTCCGGATCGACCTTTGGTACTCAGCGAACCGGGAGTGGCTGGCACTGGAATCCACCACCGCGGACGGCCGGCGGCTTCACTACGAATTGCAATGAGAAACTTCCTATGAAACTTCTGTCGCCCCGTCTGTTACTTTTGCCCCTGGTGATAATCATGCTCAGCGCCTGCCAGTCTGCGCGTCTGCCACCCATTGCGACCGCCGCGCACGTAGACCTGCCGCGCTTCATGGGCGACTGGTACGTGATCGCGAACATTCCCACCTTCATCGAGAAAGGCGCCTACGGGGCCGTGGAGTCCTATCGCCTGGACAGCGATGGCACGATAGACACCACTTTTACTTTCAACAAGGGGGCGTTCGACGGCCCGCGCAAGCGCCACAACCCGCGCGGCTTCGTATTCGACAGGCAATCCAACGCGGTATGGGGCATGCGCTTCGTATGGCCGATCAAGGCCGACTACCGCATCGTCTTTGTCAGTGACGACTACAGCCGCACGATCATTGGGCGCGAGGCGCGCGACTACGTATGGATCATGGCGCGCACACCCGTCATCGCCGATGCCCAATACCAGGAGCTGCTGGACCTGGTGAAACGGGAAGGCTACGACATGGCCAAAGTGCAGAAAGTCCCGCAGCGGTCGCTGCCCAAGCCATAACCCCTCCCCGGGCGTTCAGTTCGACCACAACGGCCGACGCTTGCCCAGGAATGCGTCGACGCCCTCGGCCGCGTCGGCGGCCATCATGTTCTGCGCCATGACCTCGCTCGCATAGTCGTAGGCTGCGCCCAGCTCCATGCCCTGTTGCCGGTAGAACATCGACTTCCCGTAGCGAATGGCCGCCGGACTCTTGCCGGCGATCTCGGTCGTCTTGCGCTCGATGGCCGCATCCAGCTCGTGTTCGGGAACCACCTCGTTGATGAGTCCCCAGTTCACGGCGGTGGCGGCGTCGATGAAACGCCCCGTAACCAGCATGTCAAACGCCCGCTTGGTCGACACGTTTCTCGACAGCGCGACGGACGGCGTCGAGCAGAACAGGCCTACGTTGATGCCCGACACCGCAAAGCGTGCCGTGTCCGCCGCAATCGCCAGGTCGCAGGCAGCCACCAACTGGCACCCGGCGGCGGTGGCGAGCCCATGGACGCGCGCGATGACGGGCACCGGCAGGGCCCGGATGCCCTGCATCACCCGGCTGCAGCGGGCGAAGAGCGCCTGGTAGTACGCGAGTTGCCGGTGGTTGTGCATTTCCCGCAAATCATGCCCGGCGCAAAATGCCTTGCCGGCTCCGGCCATGACGACGCAGCGCACGCCGGCGTCGCCGGCGAGGGAGTCCAGCTCGCGCTGCAGCGCATCGAGCATCGACTCGGAAAGGGCATTCATCTGCAGCGGCCGGTTCAGGCGCAGCGTCACGACTCCGTGCCGCTCCTCCCTGAGCAGAGTCGGGCCGGGAGCAGGTTCGTCGTGTTTCGCAGAGGTATTCATGCACAGGCCTCGCGCGCCGGGCGCGCTCTAGAAGGTTACGCCGCGCGGTATCAATCGATGCTCGTAGGCCTGGCGCTCGAGGCCGTCACGGAAATCGGGGTGCGCGAGGCCGATGATCGCCCGGGCGCGCTCGGCCACGGACTTGCCCTTGAGGTTGACTAAACCGTATTCAGTGACGACATACATGACATCCGAGCGCGGCGTTGTCACGACGTTGCCCGGCGTCAGGTTCAGGACGATGCGGCTGCGCCGCTCGCCCCGCTTCTCATAGGTCGAGGCCAGGCAGATAAAAGACTTGCCGCCTCGGGAGGCGTATGCGCCGCGCACGAATTGCAGCTGGCCGCCGGTGCCGCTGATATGCCGGTGCCCGTCGGATTCCGAAGCCGCCTGGCCCTGCAGGTCGATCTGCGTCGTATTGTTGATCGAAATGACGTGGTCATTGCGCATGATCAAATGCGGCAGGTTGGTGTAGTCGACCGGATAGCAATCGAAGTCCGGGTTGCGCTCGAGCGCGGCATAAAGCGCGCTCGAGCCGAGCGCAAAGGTATAGACAATCTTGCCGGGATCAACTGTTTTGCGGGAGCCGGAAATGCGGCCGGCCTTATAAAGATCAACGATCCCGTCGGTGAGCATTTCGGTGTGCACGCCCAGATTGCTGACACCGCTCTCCAACAGCAGACTGCAGACCGCGTTGGGCATGCCGCCGATCCCGATCTGCAGGCAGGCGCCATCCTCGATCTCCGCGGCAATCTGCCGCGCGACGGCGCGATCGACCTCGCTGGGCGGCGGGTTCGGCAGCTCGGCGGCGGGTTGGTGGTCGCCCTCGATGATGTAGTCAACTTCGCTGATGTGAACCGCGTTCTCGTGTCCGCACACGTGGGGCATGCCCCGGGTCGTCTCGATCACCACCAGCCTGGCACGCTCAATTACCGCACGGTGCCACATGTTGGCTGCGCTGAAATTAAAGTAGCCCTGCTCGTCCATCGGGCAGGTCTTGAGGATGACCACGTCGACTGGATCGAGAAAGCGGCGATAATAGTCGGGCACCTCGCCGAGGTTCAGCGGCAGGTAGTTGCAGCGGCCGGCATCGTGCTGCCTGCGGTCGTAGCCCGAAAAGTGCCAGCTGAACAGGTGGAAGTGCCTGCCTTCGGGATCGGTCTCGAGTACCGCCCGGGGCCGCATCGAGAGGCAGGATCGGATCTTGACGTTCTCGAGTGCGTCCCTGCGGGCGGCGAGCGCCGTGTCGAACACGTCCGGTTGACACAGGGCTACGCCGTAATCCAGCCACATGCCGGAAGAAACGAGGCCCGCGGCCGCCGAACTGGCAATGGTACGCGCTGGAGCGTTCGCCACCCTCGATGCCATAGTTCGATTCCACCCCGGGCCTTCAGTCTATACCGAGAATCCCCGGCGTGGCGATCAACGGGGCACAATCCCGAGCGAGGCTTCGCTTGCGGCGATCGCGTGCGCCTCCTGAGCAGGATCGAACTCCCGCGACAGCCACAGGTAGGTCACGGCCGAGGCCACGAGCCCCACCAGCCAGCCGATATCAACCCCACCCAGTGCGCGCGCGACGGGCCCCGTGTACAGGTCGGGCACCACCAGGAACGGCAGCATCGATGCGAACCCGACGCAGTAGGCGATGAGCCCCCTCGTGCCCCAGGCGCCGTAGATGCCGCGTGGCGTGAACAGGTGCGTGATCGCATAGCGACCGCGGCGCACGAAGAAGTAGTCCACGAGGTTCACGGCCGTCCACGGTACCAGCAGGTAGAGCATGATCGTCAGCACTGCGAACACCAGCGCGATCGAGTCGGTGCTGACGAGAAATGACAGCCCGAGCCAGGTTGACGTCAGTGCGGCGATCGCCAGGATCCGGAGCCGTGGAGTCGGCGTGATCTCAAACAGCGAGCTCAGGCCCGTGACGATGGTGAGCATCCCGCTGTAGGCGTTAAAGCCCATCGTGGCCACCAGCGCCAGCACCGATGTGAGCGCGAGCATGACCCCAAACCCGGCGAACAGCGTATTGCCAGCGTCATGTAGCGCCACCAGGCCGTCCGAGGCCCCGAGGCGGGTGGCGAGCCAGGCGCCCAGCGAGATGAGCCAGATAGCCGAGGACGTGGCGCCGATGAACACGGCCGAGATGATCGCGCGCGGCCGGGTGTCGCGCGGCAGGTAGCGTGAATAGTCGGAGACCGAGGGCGCATAGGTGATGTTGTAGCTGGCGCTGGCGGCGAACTGGCCGGCAAAGGCCATCCACGTGAAAGCGCCCGGGGACAGGTGAGTCGCGGGCACCTGGCCGAAGACAATCGCCAGCGTGAGCAGCGTATAGAACGGCATGCTCAAAAAGAAACACCAGCGGAACACGCGATGCAACCAGTCGTGGCCATAGAGCGCAAGGAACGCCGCGGCGAGCGCCGCACAGATTGCAACCGCATTTTCGTTCCAGCCGAGTATGCCGCGCAAGCCGTGCGCGGCCAGCACGGTGTCCGCAACGTTGAAGCCGATGAACGTCAGGAGCGTGCCAACCAAAACGATGATGACCCCGCGGAAACCGAACTGCGCGCGCGACTGGATCATCTGCGGCAGGCCGAGTTCGACCCCCTGCGAGGCATGGAAGGCGACGAACAGCGTGCCAAACAGGATGCCGAGCGCCCCAGCCAGCGAGGTGTAGCCCCAGCCGAGGCCCATGCTCGGCCCGACGAAGCCGATCGCGATCGTGAAGAACTGGAAATTTCCGAGGAACCAGAACGGCACCTGGTCGATCACGCGGCCATGGCGCTCGTGCGCGGCGATGTAATCGATGGATTTGCTTTCAATGGCCACGTTGCCCTCCCCCAGATCGGCGTCAGTCTACGCTGACAGGGCCCATCCCCGCATGAACCTCGTGCCCCGGGTTCCTGTGGCGCTGGGTTGTCGCACCTCCGGCCGACAGCCATCCGGAAGGACCGGCACGCAGCAACTCCGGCACCCTTGTACTCCGGGGAAATGTGAACGCCGTCACACAGCATTGCCCTTGCCAGGCCACACAGTAAGTCAAATCGCGGTCGGTCACAGGCGACAGTGTGCGCGAGTTCAAACTCTCGTTGACGATAAGCGCCGCTCGACAGCGAGCAACTCGGAAAGTTCGCGCGGCGCGCTACATCGTACGTGCGCGAGCTTCGGTTCCACCGGCAGCAATGACCCGGGAGCGGAATTCGCCATGCACACGATCCCTCCTCATTCGTGCGGCCTCAGTTTCCTCGAACGGCGTACCGTATCCGCCTGACACCTTGTACCGGCGTGGCCCAGCCGATGATTCACGCCTTCGCACGCCGTGTGGCGCACCAGCTGCGGCGCGGCATACTGTTGCTCTCGCTCATATCATGGACCGCAGGAGCATTCGCCTCCGGTCCCATCAACACCAGCGCAACTTCCGTCAAGCCGGCGCGCTTCGATCACCTGACGACCGGCTACGAACTCACGGGCCAGCATCGCGATCTGCCGTGCGAGTCTTGTCACAACAACGCGGTCTTCAAGGGCACGCCGCGCGATTGCGCGGCCTGCCACGGCATTGGCACGCAGGGCGTGCGCGCTACGGCCAAGCCTGTCAGCCACATCCTCACATCCAATCGCTGCGAGGCCTGCCACACTCCGGTGGCCTGGATTCCGGCGGTAAATTTCGACCACGCCGAGATCAAGGGCAGCTGCTCGAGCTGCCACAACGGTGTGCAGGCCCAAGGCAAGGGGCCGGGCCATATCGACACATCGCTGGAGTGCGATGTGTGCCATTCGACGATAGGGTGGGCGGGGGCGGTTTTTAGCCACAACGGCGTCGTTTCCGGCTGCGCCGGCTGCCATAACGGCGTCTCGGCGAAGGGCGCGCCGCCCACCCATATCCCCAGCGACGCCGCGCCCTGCGAGTCCTGCCACGCCCCGACGCAGTACACGAGCTTCGCCGGCGCCGTGATGAATCATGCCGCGGTAACGCCCCCCATGCCCTGCGCGAATTGCCACGAGGCGGGCATGAACTACTTCGGCGTCGCCATCGTGACTCGCCCGCCAGCGCCACACCCCACTACGCAGGATTGCGGCGACTGCCACACCTCGACGATCTCATTCACCACCGGTGCGCTGCAGCCTGCCGGCCACATTCCGACCAGCCAGCCCTGCACGCTCTGCCACTCGAATCCCGCCGACTTCGGCCTCTACGCGATGCGGCACGACGGCATCACCAACGGCTGTGCCACCTGCCACGCTGCGGGCCTGAGCTTTGCCAACATGGCGCCCCCGACGCTGGTGCAACCGCCGGCCAACCACATCGACTTCGGCTCGAGTGCCTGCGAGAGTTGCCATTCGAATTCGAGCTTTGCCATCGGCGGCTTCCGGTTCACCAACGCCAGCGGCACGGCACCCCCGGCGATGGTGCACGCGGCCGTCACCGGCCTGGCCTGCGCCACCTGTCACGACACGGGCCTGAGCTTCGCTGGTGCGCCCGCGACCGTGGTGGAACCAGCCAACCACATTCCGATCGGCACGACCGCCTGCACCAACTGCCACGCGCCGGATGTGTTCAGCACCTTCGTGATCCCCAATGCCGTGCCGCCGATGAATCACAGCGGATTCACGGGCAACTGCATCGCCTGTCACGGAGCGGGCAAGACCGACTCAGGCAGCTCCCCGAAGCTCACGGTGACCCTGCCGGGAAATCACATTCCAACGGGCGCCACGGCCTGTGAGAGCTGCCACTCGAATTCGGGCTTCGGTACATTTGCCTTTGTCAATGCAAGTGGCAGCGCGCCACCGTCCATGGTGCACAGCGTGATGAGTGCCACCGCCTGCTCGGCCTGCCACGAGGCGGGCAACAGCTGGGTAGGAGCCCCGCTGACACTGGTGCGCCCGGCACTGAAGTCCGATGGCAGCGCGCACGTGGCCACGGGCGAATGCTCGACCTGTCATTTCGACACCATGAGCTTCAAGGGCGCGACGGATCTGGCGAGCAATCACATCCCGCTGCCGGCGGGTTCGGCGAGCAACTGCGCCTCCTGTCACAGCAATCTGGCCAACTTCGCGCTCTACACCATGGATCACTCGGCGGTGGCACCCGAGGCCTGCGCCACCTGCCATGCCGCGGGCCTGAGCTTCGCCAACATGGCGCCACCGACACTCGTACAACCGCCGGCGAACCACGTTTCTTTTGGCACCGCGGCCTGCGAGAGTTGTCACTCGAATGCGAATTTCGCGATCGGCGGTTTCAAGTTCACCAACGCCATCGGCACTGCGCCGCCGGCCATGGTGCACACGGCGGTGTCCGGCGTGGCCTGCGCCACCTGTCACGCCTCCGGCCTGAGCTTCGTGGGCACGCCGGCCACCAGGACGGTGCCCGCCAGCCACGTGCCTGTCGGCACCGCGGCCTGCGAGAGCTGTCACGCGCCCGGTGATTTCACGAGTTTCACGTTCACCAACGCCAGCGGCAGCGCGCCACCGTCCATGGTGCACAGCGTAGTCTCGGCCGCGCCGTGCTCAACCTGCCACGAAACGGGCAACAGCTGGATCGGCACGCCCATGACCCTGCTGCGCCCCGCGCTCAAGGCCAACGGCACCGCACACGTGGCCACCGGCGAGTGCTCGACTTGCCATTTCAACACCACGAGCTTCAAAGGGGCGACGGATCTGCCGAGCAACCACATCCCGCTGCCGGCGGCTGACAACGGCGACTGCGCGTTGTGTCACACGACCGCCGGCAACTACACCGTCGCGACGATGAACCACGTGAACATCGCCAGCGGTTGCGCCGCCTGCCATGCCGCGGGCCTGAGTTTCGCCAACATGGCGCCACCGACCCTCATGCAGCCGCCGGCGAACCATATTGCCTTCGGCGCCTCGGCCTGTGAGGGTTGTCACTCGCCGAGCAGCTTCGCGGTCGGTGGCTTCAAGTTCACCAACGCCAGCGGCACCACACCTCCGGCGATGGTGCACACGGCGGTTGCCGGCGTGGCCTGCGCCACCTGCCACGCCTCGGGACTGAGCTTCGCGGGCTCTCCGGCCACCAGGACGGTGCCAGCCAACCACGTACCTTTCGGGACCGCGGCCTGCGAGAGTTGTCACGCGCCCGGTGATTTCACGAGTTTCATGTTCACCAACGCCAGCAGTACGGCACCGCCCTCCATGGTGCACAGCCAGGTCAGCTCGATGGCCTGCTCAACCTGCCACGAAGTGGGCCGCAGCTGGATCGGGACCCCAGCGACGTTGCTGCGCCCCGCGCTCAAGGCCGGCGGTGCAGCTCACGTGGCCACCGGCGAGTGCTCGACCTGCCATTTCAACACCACGAGCTTCAAGGGTGCGACGGACCTGCCGAGCAACCACATCCCGCTGCCGGCGGCCGACAACAACAATTGTGCGCTGTGCCACAGCAACCCGAGCAACTACACCATCGCGACGATGAACCACGTGAACATCGCCAGCGGTTGCGCCGCCTGCCATGCCGCGGGTCTGAGCTTCGCCAACATGGCGCCACCAGCACTGGTGCAGCCGCCCGCAAACCACGTTTCTTTTGGCGCCTCGGCCTGTGAGG
>JANYLH010000085.1 GCA_025357915.1 Gammaproteobacteria bacterium | reverse complement strand
GCGCGTGCATCGCCCATCTGGTAGCGCAACGGGTAGCCGCGCAGGCCGTTGTCACCGCCCAGCAGGTAATAGTGATCGAGATCGAGCGCATGGCCGGCATTGCCGGCGATATGCACGTGGGTCAGCGTGCGGCGCGAGGTGCGCCAGTACCAGGCGAGGTCGGCGCCGGTCCGCAGGTCGACGCTCCGGCCCTGCTCGGTGCGGCCGCTGAGACTGGCGCCGGCATAGAGCTGCTGTGCCGCAGACAAGTGCCAGCCGTAGGTGGCGCGGCCGGTATAGACCCAGGCGCGGCGGTCCGCCCCGAACGCGGGGGTGGTGAAGCCCAGCTGGAGCGACGCAGCCAGCCCGAACTGCAGATCCTCGGTGCGCGCAATCAGGTCCTGGTTGCGCGTGATGTGGAACTGGTCGGTCAGCCAAGCAAGGCGCAGGTAGGGATAGTGCAGATCGCGATCAGCGGGAAGCGGCGCCAGCGTGTCGCTGACGGCTGGCGTGCCCGTGTACAGCGCGCCGAAAGTGTCCCGTTCGCTGCGCCAGCCGGCAATCAGCCGCAGCACGTGGCCGTTGCGCAGGCCGGGCGACCAGCCCGCGTACACATCGAGCAGGCGTGCAGCGTGCTGGTAGCGGTCGTATTCACTGCCAAGGCGGTAGCGCGTGTCATTGCCGGTGCTGTCCTGCAGAGTGAAGCCGCCGCCATAGTGGACGTCGAGGGCATAGAACGGCCGGTCGAGTTGCACGCGCCGGTCACGGCCGTCGCTGTTGCTGGCCCAGCGGACCGAGTTCTTCCAGCGGCTGCCAAACACCGTCGGGTCGCGCCATTCGAAGTAGCTGGAGTTGCGATCGACCCCCTGGCTCTTGCCGAGGATCAGCGTTTTGCCGAATCCGAGCAGGTTGTGGTCCTGGAATTCGATGGAGGTGTCGTTCCGGCCACCACTGCGCCCGTAGCTCGGGCCGAACTGCAGCGTCCACACATCGTGCGTTTCCACCAGGATGTCGACCACGCCGTCGTGATAGGCCACCGGCCGGATGCGCGGCTCGCGCAGGAAGTTCAGCTGCCGCAGGTTGCGTTCCGTTTCCTCCAGCAGCCGGTGCTGGTAGCGCTCGCCGCTGCGAAACAGCAGCTGGGAGCGCAGCGCCCCGGCGCGCGTTTTCAAGTGCAGGCGATTGGCGAGCCGGTAGAGCTTCTTGTTCTCGCGCGGATCGCCAAGATCGAAGATCTCCTGGGTGCGGATGGTGATGGTGCCGAAGCGGGCGCCCGCCGCTTCGAGCGTCGCGTCGTCGGCTAGTGCGGCGGTGGCAACGGCCGCATTTTCCACGGCACTTGCCGTCATGGCGGCGAACAACAGGAGCAACAGGGGCCAGGACAGTCTGATCATTGCAGCAATCTGAGCATTGCCGGGGCCGCAGCGTCAATCCACGTTTGCCAGAATCAAAACTACATCAGCGACCTGGCATCGCCTATTATTTGCCGTTGCTGCGGCCGATTGCGGGTCTACCAAAGTCATGATATACGGCAGAAAACCCTTCGTTTATGAGCGCGTCTCGCAGCCGGTCGCGCCGTGGCACCACTTCCTGCGCCGGCAGCTGCGCAGTGTCGCCGTGGGGCTCGTATTCATAGCGCTCGCGCTGTATGCCGGCATGCTCGGCTATCACTACATCGTCGGCCTGGGCTGGGTCGATGCCTACGAGAACGCCGCGATGATTCTCTCCGGCATGGGGCCGCTGGTCGCACCGGCCACGGTCGCGGGCAAGGTCTTTGCCGGCAGCTACGCGCTCTTTTCCGGCATTGCGGTGCTGGCGATCGCCGGCGTGATCGCGGCGCCGTTGGTGCACCGGTTCCTGCACCGTCTGCACGCCGACGACGGTGATAGCCCGTGAAGCCTGTCGCGCGCCTGCGGCGAGCCTACTTCGATTGCCGCTACGGTCAACTGCACGTGCATCAGGCGATACCGCCGGGAGGCGGTTTCGACGAGGCCACCGCGCTCCTGTGCATTCCGGGGACCCGCGGCACGGGTGCGTTTTTCCAGGCGCTGCTGGGCCCCATGGGGGCCGACCGCTCGATCTATGCGCCGGACCTGCCGGGGTGCGGTCAGTCCGACGGCGCTAACCAGCCTGCCGGCGCCGAGCAGTACGCGCCCACGCTCCTCGACCTGCTGGATTCGCTGCGCCAGCGGCGGGTCGACGTGCTGGCGCATGGTGCGGGTGCGGAGACCGCGCTTGCACTGGTCAAGCTTCGTCCCGGAACGCTGGTGCGTCGCATGGTGATTTCGGCACCGCCACCGGGTTCACTCGAAGCCGCTCGCTCGCTCGGTATCGAGTGCCGCGAACTGCCGCTGGCGGGGCCCGCGGAAGAACAGCTGAGCACAGCCTCGGCAAGTTCTCATCTCAATGATCTAATTGAGTTTTTTGGCAAGCGTACCTAGAGCATATGAGTACCCAGCTCGCAGTTTCAGCCGATGTCGGGCTGGGCCGCGGGGGCTTGGCGTAGACTCGATGGGGCGATGAACACCGACAAGCGCCGATCGCTGCACGCGCCACCGGATCCGGACGACACCGCGGAGATGCCCGGTCTCCCGCCCGCCGATTCGTCTACGGATAGTTGGGCGATGCCGCCCATGCCGCCCGCCACCCCACGCGACGCTGCCTTGCGTTCGCACCAGGAAGAAATCGACGGCCTGCGCTCGAACCTGGCGTCGATGACCCTCGGCCGCCGCCAGGTGGAGTCGGATCTGGCCGGCGCAGCGGAAAGGTTGCGCGAACTCGAGCAGCGCCTGCAAGTCCGCGACGAGCAGCTGCGACTTGGCGAATCCGAACGCAATGAACTGCAGTCACGTCTGCAGCGCGCGCAGGGCGAACTGGTCGAACTGGCCGAGTCGCGTGAACGCCCGGCCGCTGCGCGCCCGGCGGCCGCCGGCGAGGAAGATCCGCGCGCGCTGGCGCTGGCCCGGGGCCAGGCCGATCTTGTCGAGCTGCAGCGGCGTGTCGCGCGGCAACAGGAAGCGTTGCAGCATGCCGAAGGGCGCCGCTATATTTTCGACTCGATGCTCCGCGAGCGCGAGCAGCTCGCCGATGAGCTCGCGGCGCAACTGGCGACGCAGCGCGGGGAGCAGCGGACCCTCGAGGCGCGTCTGGCGCAGCAGGATCAGCAGGCCCAGCTCCAGGCGCAGGCGTTGAGCGCGGGCGGCGCGGCTGCGTCGGCCCGCATCGGTGAGTTTGAATCGCAGCTGCAGCAGTTGCGCCAGGAGCTCGCGGTGGCACAGACCGTGGCGCTCGAAGCGCAGCAGCGTGCCGTGCTGCTCGAGTCAGAGGTGGCCGACCAGGGTACGGTGGTGCGCGCACTGCGCGAGCAATTGCAGGCTGCCGAAGCCGCAAATGAAACCCTGCGCGGCGACCTGGCGGCCGCGGAAGACCTTATTCTGACCCGAGAGGCCGAGCTGCAGCAGCGCGATGCCCGGCTGGCGCGCCTCGAGAGCAGCGAAGCGGCGGGGGAAACCCAGACCTGGCTGCTGGTGCGCACCGAAGGTGACAGCGGCATTGCGCACGTGCTGGGCCGCCGCAACACCGTTGGGCGCACGCCCGACAACGATCTGCGCATCGACGCGGAATTCATCAGCCGCCACCATGCCGTGGTGCTGATGGGCGAGGGCGGCACGATCGTCGAGGATCTCGACAGCACCAACGGCGTGTTCGTGAACAATGTACGGGTGACGCGGCGCCAGCTCAAAGCCGGGGATCTGGTCACCTTTGGCAAGACCACCTTCAGGTTCCTGCGCAAGCCAGTCCCCTAAAAGTACCGCTGATGCCTTAAGCTTCGCTGCATGGGCGATGACTATCTGCAGCGGATCCTGAAGGCCAGGGTCTACGATGTGGCGATCGAATCGCCCCTCGACCACGCGCCGCGTCTGTCACGCCGTCTGGGCCACGAGCTGCGCCTCAAGCGCGAGGACCTGCAGCCGATCTTCTCCTTCAAGCTGCGCGGCGCCTATAACAAGATCGCGCACCTGGGTGCGACCGCCGCGGCACGTGGCGTGATCACCGCTTCGGCCGGCAATCATGCCCAGGGGGTCGCGCTCGCTGCGCGCAAGCGTCAGGTGCGTGCGGTGATCGTCATGCCGCGCACCACGCCGGACATAAAAGTGCAGGCCGTGGCTGACCTGGGTGGCGAAGTGGTGCTGCACGGCGATATCTTCGACGCGGCCTTTGAGCACGCGACGTTGCTGGAGCGTGAGCAGAACCTGGCCTTCGTGCACCCGTTCGACGATCCGGACGTGATCGCAGGCCAGGGCACGATTGGCATGGAAATCATTCACCAGACCGGGGGCGAACTCGACGCGATCTTCGTGCCGGTGGGCGGTGGCGGTCTCATCGCCGGCATCGCCGCCTACGTCAAGCAGCTCCATCCGCGGGTGCGCATTATCGGCGTCGAGCCGGAGGATGCTGCCGCGATGTACGAGTCGCTGCGCGCCGGCAAGCGCGTCACGCTCGACAAGGTGGGGTTGTTTGCCGATGGCGTCGCGGTGCGCCGGGTCGGCGAGGAGAACTTCGCGCTCGCTCGGCGCTTCGTCGATGAAGTGGTGCTGGTCAACACCGATGAAATCTGCGCCGCCATCCAGGATGTCTTCGAGGACACGCGCGCCATACTCGAGCCAGCCGGGGCGCTGGCAGTGGCGGGCGTCAAGCGCTACGTCGCACGCGGCGCGCCGGCGGGCCAGCGCTACGTGGCGATCGCCAGCGGCGCCAACCTGAATTTCGACCGGCTGCGCTATATCGCCGAGCGGGCTGACCTCGGCGCGGGCCGTGAAGCGCTGCTGGCGGTCGAGGTGCCGGAGCAGCCGGGTAGTTTTCTCAAATTCTGCGGCGCGCTTGGCCAGCACAGTGTCACCGAGTTCAACTATCGCTATCAGGGCGCCGAGCGCGCACAGCTGTTCGTGGGCTTTGGGCTGCGCGCAGGTCAGGAGAACTGCGCCGCGGTCGTCGCCCGGCTGCGCTCCGCCGGTTACGGCGTCGTCGACATGAGTGCCAACGAGATGGCGAAGCTCCATGTCCGCTTCATGGTGGGTGGCCTCGGGGTCGGCGTTGCCGACGAAATGCTGTTCCGCTTCGAATTCCCGGAACGGCCGGGCGCACTGCTGGGCTTCCTGCAGGCAATCGGCACCACTTGGAATATCTCGCTGTTCCACTATCGGAATCATGGCTCCGACAGCGGGCGCGTGCTCGCCGGCATCCAGGTGCCGCGCGCCGATCGCGAGGTGTTCCTCGGGCACCTGCGCGAGCTGGGCTACCCCTTTACCGAAGAAACGGCCAACCCCGCTTATCGAACATTCCTGGCCGGTTGAACGCGATGAGCGTGCGCGAGCCAGCACAGGTCTACGCGCCGCGCCGGAGGGCGCGCCTCGCCGAGCGCAGCGGCCGCGAAGGACGCATCGCGTTGACGTACTGGGGCCCGCCGGATCCGTCGCCGATTATGCTGCTCCACGGCTGGATGGATTGTGGCGCCGCGTTGCAGCTGCTGGTCGATCAGCTGCCGGATGACTGGCCGCTGGTGGCTGTCGACTGGCCCGGTTACGGGCGCAGCGCCCGCCGCGCCGACCGCTACTGGTTTGCCGATCACCTGGCGGAACTCGATTGGCTGGCGGACGAGCTCTCGCCGGACCGCCCCGCACGCCTCATCGGTCACAGCATGGGCGGCACGGTGGCTTCGATGTACGGCGGCATCCGGCCGGGGCGCGTCGCGTGGCTGGTGAACCTCGAGGGATTCGGCATGCCCGACCTCCCGCACGCGCAGCTGCCCGAACATCTGGTCGCGTGGCTCGACGCGTTGCGCGCGCCCGCCGCCGCGCGCCGCTACGGTGGACTGGAGGAACTCGCCGCGTCGCTCCGCCGCGCCAACCCGCGGCTGCCGATTGCCCATGCCCGGTTCCTGGCAAGCGCATGGACCGCTGCGAGCGAGGGCGGCTTTGAAATCCTGGCCGATCCGCGCCAGCAACTGCCCACGGCCATCCGCTTCGCGCGCGCTGACCTCGAGGCCTGCTGGGCAAGACTGCGCGCACCGCTGCTGTTGCTCTACGGAGCCGAGTCGAACTTCATGCAACGCGCGGTCGGGAGCGATGCGCTTGCGCGCCTGCGCGAGCTCATTCCGGGCATGACAGCCGAGAGCATCAGCGAGGCCGGGCACATGTTGCTGTACGAACAGCCCGAGGCCGTGGCGCAGGCAATAGTGCGGTTCGTGGCGTCGCTGTCGTGAGCGGCGGTGGGGCGGGGAGTGTGGCGCATCCGGCGCTGGCCTCGCTCCGACGACGTGATCCGGCGTGTTTTTCGCTCGCGCGCTTCTGCGCCACGCTAGGCTGGCAGATGCTGGCCGTCGCGGTCGGCTGGCATGTCTACGCCCTCACGCACGATCCACTGGCGCTGGGTCTGGTGGGCCTCAGTGAATTCCTGCCGTTCGTGCTGCTGGTGCTGGTCGGCGGACACGTTGCCGACTACGCGGAGCGCCGTGCCGTGGCGAGCCGCGCCTACCTCCTGGTCGTGCTGTGCGCGCTGGCGTTGCTATCGCTGGCGGCAGGCGGTACGCAGCGGGTCTGGCCGATCTACCTGGTGATCGGCGTGTTTGGCGCGGCGCGTGCCTTCTGGGCACCGGCCATGCAGTCCATGCTGCCGGGGCTCATGCCGCGCAGCGAGTTTGCGGGGGCGGTGGCGCTGAATTCCATGCTCTACCAGACCGCCACGGCGGTGGGCCCGGTGCTCGGGGGGCTGCTTTACCTGGTGGGCGCTCCTGTCGTCTACGGTGCCTGCCTGCTGCTGTTCACGGTAACGCTGTTGCTGGTGCGGTTGATCCGTGCCGATACCCGGCCGGCCGCGCCGCCGGAGCTGGGCAGTGCGCAGCGGTTTCTCGAAGGACTCCGTTTCGTGCGCGGGAGCCCGCTCGTGCTCGGCGCGATTTCGCTCGACCTGTTCGCGGTGCTGTTCGGTGGCGCGGTAGCACTGCTGCCGATCTTCGCGCGCGACCTGCTGCATACGGGGCCGGTTGGCCTGGGGCTCCTGCGCGCGGCGCCCGGCATCGGCGCGGGGCTCGCGGCCGTGACGCTGGCAGTACGTCCGTTGCGCGATCACGCCGGGCGCGCGCTGCTCGGCGGCGTCGCGGTGTTTGGCGTCTGCATGATCGTTTTCGGGCTCTCCCGCAACCTGACGCTGTCCTTCGTGGCGCTGCTGCTGAGCGGGAGCGGCGACATGGTGAGCGTCTACGTGCGCGCCATACTTGTGCCGCTGGTCACGCCCGATGCGCTGCGCGGCAGGGTGAGTGCGGTGACCTCGATGTTCATCGGCGCATCGAATGAACTTGGCGAGTTTGAATCCGGCTTGACCGCGAGCTGGTTCGGTGCGGTGCCTTCCGTGGTCGCCGGCGGCGTGCTGACGCTGGCCGTTGCCGGGGCCTGGGCGCTGCTCTTTCCCGGTCTGCGTCGACTAAGACACTTGCGCTAGCACTGTATATCCGTACAGTACATCCATGGAGCGCGTACTCAAGGGCCGGGGCGCCACCATCAACCCGCCAGGGCGTTTTGCGCGGCAGACAGGGCAGGCGGTCGATGATGGCTGGTACCAGGAGGCCACGCCCGATTCCGTCGCCACGGAAGTGCGGGCCGAGGCTGCGCGGACGGTCATTTCCCGCAACGAATCGCCTGACATCCCCTTCACGCAGTCGATCAATCCTTATCGTGGCTGCGAGCACGGCTGTGTGTACTGCTATGCGCGACCGAGCCACGCCTACGTCGATCTATCGCCGGGCATCGATTTCGAAACCCGGCTGTTCTACAAGGCCGATGCCGCGCGACTCCTGCGTGCGGAACTCGCGCGCCCGGGGTACCGGTGCATGCCGATCATGCTCGGCGCAAATACCGATCCCTACCAACCCGTCGAGAAGCGGCTGCGGGTCACGCGCGAAATCCTCGAGGAGTTGCTGCGCTCGCGCCACCCGGTCTCGCTCATTACCAAGGGCGCGCTGATCCTGCGCGACCTCGAACTGCTGCAGGAATTCGCCCGCCTTAAGCTGGTGCACGTCACGGTCAGCCTGACTACGCTCGATCCCGAACTCAAGCGCACGCTGGAACCGCGCGCCGCTTCACCGCAGGCGCGGCTGCGCGTCATCAGCGCGCTGGCGGCCGCCGGCGTGCCGGTCGGCGTACTGGCCGCGCCGATGATTCCCGCCGTCAACGACGCCGAGCTCGAGTCGCTCCTCGAGGCGGCCGCCGCCGCTGGCGCGACGCGTGCGGGCTACGTGCTGTTGCGGCTCCCGCATGAAGTCAAAGACCTGCTCCGCGCCTGGCTCGAGCAACACCTGCCGCTGCGTGCCGCGCACGTCATGTCGCTGATCCGCCAGGCGCGGGACGGGCGGGACAACGATCCACGCTTTGGCCAGCGCATGCGTGGCACCGGACCGTGGGCCGCCATGCTGCGTGCGCGCTTCGAACTGGCCCGCAAGCGTCTGGGGCTGAGCGGCGAGCGTGACCCCGAGCTCGATGCCACGTTGTTCCTTGCGCCGCGCGGCAGCGGCCAGCTGGAGCTGTCGCTCTAGGGTCTGCCAATAGACGTGCCGCCCGGGTTAAGCTCCGCACCCATGCAGACCGAAACAGGTGCGGTTGCCTTGGTCGCGGGCGCCAGCGGCATGGTCGGCGCCGAACTCGTGCGCGCGCTGGCCTACGGCGGTGAATACCGCCGGGTCATTGCCTTGAGCCGCAGGCCGTTGTCGATGGAGTCGCCGCGGCTCGTCAACCGCATCCTCAGGTTTGAAAACCTGGAGACCGACCTGCGCGGTGTCGCCTGCGACGACGCCTACTGCTGCCTCGGCACCACGCTCAGGGCGGCCGGTTCGCCTCAGGCCTTCCGCGCCGTCGACCACGACCTGGTCCTGCGCTTTGCGCGCTTTGCGCAGGCGGCCGGGGCCAGGACTCTTGTCGTCGTGTCGGCCGCCGGCGCCGCGCCGGAGGCGCGCAATTTCTATCTCAAGGTGAAGGGCCAAACCGAACTCGCGCTGGAAGCGCTGCGCCTGCGTTCGCTACACCTCATGCAGCCCTCGCTCCTATTGGGGCCGCGTGCGCAATGGCGGCCCGCGGAAGCGCTGGGCCGACTGTTGATGCCGCTGTGCAACCCACTGCTGTTGGGGCGCTACCAACAGTGGCGAGCAATCAGCGCACGCACCGTCGCCGCGGCGATGGTTGCGGCGGCGCGCTCCGGGCGCGTGGGCGTGCATCGCCACACCTGGCGATCGCTCCGCGACCTCGGACGGACCACAAAGACTGCCGCGCGAATGTGACGCGCTTCGCACTCCGCCGGTCATAACTGCGGCAATCGTGATCTGGCGCGCATTGGCGGCCGCCCGGCTATCGTTAAATGGGCTCAAGTTTCCGAGCCTCCTGCCAATACATGCCGTTTACCCCCGGTGTATTTCCGCTCTCGATGAGCCGCCGCCTCGGCGTGGCCATGACGTTGCTCGCGGCGGCGCTCCTGCTCACGGTTTCGCTGCTGGTAGTGCGCACCCTGCGCGACGCGGATCAGCGCCAGACGATGAATGCCGTGGTGACACTCAGCCGCGGCTATGCGCGGGAACTGCGCACCCGCCTCACGGCCAGCGAACTCGTGGTGCAGACGGTGACCGCCGGCGACGTGGGGCCAGGCGGCGCGCTGCTGCGCGCGCGCGTGCTGCGCTCCGAGATCTTCCGCGGCGTGGTGGTGGCCGGTCCCGGCAAAGGGCGGGGCCCGGCGAGCGTCGACAGCTCCGATCAACTGGCGCTCAGCGCCGGGCAGACGCTGCTGCGCGTCCCGCTGCGCCGCAACGGCGGCGCGCCGCTCTACCTGGTGCACGCGGTGCGGGCCGCCGGAGGCGTCGCGACCGCGTTCTTCGAGTTGTCCCCGGAATGGCTTTGGCAGGGCCACGACGACAGCGCGGAGGGGACGCCGGTGCTCGCGGTACTCGACGGGAGCGGCGCGCTGCTCCGCTCCAGCGATGCACTGCCCGCGGACCTACTTGCCATGTTCGCGCGTGAGCGCCCTGCCGAGGGTGAGCTGCAGTCGGAACCGGCACTGCGTTCGTGGAGCGTAGCGCGGCGCGAGTGGCGCGGCGCGGTCATCCCGGTGCTGCCCGAAGCGGCGCACCTGCTGGGTGGCCGCTGGACCGTGATCGTGTGCGCGCCGGCGGCCTCGGTGCTGACGTACTGGGGGCAAGCCGCGGACCTGCTGCCGGTGCCCGTGCTGCTCGCTGCCTTGCTGATACTGGTGCTGTGCTCAATGCTGCGGAAACGTTGGGAACCGGTGCTGGAGGGACTCCGTGACGCGCTCGGCGAACTGGCGGCAGGGCGCTACCAGCGCGTGCCGCTCGGCATGGCCTGCGACGCGCCCCGCACTGCAACCCTGGCCTTCAATCGCACCATCACCGCACTCGAAGAGCGGATGCGCGCGATGGCCAGTCTCAACGACATCGATCGCATGCTGCTGGAGTCGACCGAGCTCGAATCGTGCCTCGACCCGCTGCTCGAGCGCATCTGCAAGATCACCGGCTGCGATGCGGCGATGCTGGTGCTGCTCGATCCGGACGCCACGTACTTCGGCCGCGCCTATCTGACGGCAGCCGGCGAGCACATGCCGGTCAGCCGCATCAGCCTCGACCCGTTGCTGTTGTCGCAGCTGTGCCAGGAACAGCACGGATTGACGGTCGCGCGCTACGAGACCGGCCGGCACAGCGTGCTGGAACCGCTCCGCAGCCAGGGCGCCGAATTCTACTGGCTGTGGCCGGTGCTCTCGCAGGACAACCTGGTGGCCGTGCTGGCAGTGGGTTACCGCGACATGCCGCAGGTGGCGGCGGAAGTCGCCGGCTACGGCACCGAATGCGCGGCGCGCATTGGCGTCGCACTCTCCAACAGCGCGCGCGGCGAGCAACTCTACCGGCAGGCGCATTTTGACCCGCTGACCGCGCTGCCCAACCGCCTGCTGTTCCGGGATCGCCTCTCGCAGGAGCTGGCCAGCGCCGCGGATGGCCGCCAGCGCGGCGCGCTCCTGTACCTCGATCTCGACCATTTCAAGAAGATCAACGACACCGTCGGCCACAGCGCCGGCGACCAGATGCTGCAGGTCGTCGCCCAGCGCCTGCGCGCCTGCGTCAAGGAAGGCGACACGGTGGCGCGGCTCGGCGGCGATGAATTCACCATCATCCTGCGCAGCGTCGGCACGGCCGAGAGCGCCCAGCGCGTGGCCGCGCGCATCATCGAGGTCCTGCAGGAAGCGGTCAACATCGGCGGGCGTGATCACCAGGTGCGCGCCAGCATCGGTATCACGCTGTTTCCGGACGACGCCACCGCCCTCGACGAGCTGATGCGCAACGCCGACCTGGCGATGTACCGTGCCAAGGAGGATGGGCGCTCGCGCGCCGTGTTCTACGACCGCGCCATGCAGCGCATGCCGGCGCTGGCGGCCGAGAGCGGCCTGTACAACGCGCTGCAGCGCCGTGAATTTTCGCTGTATTACCAGCCGCAGTACGCGCTCGCCGACGGCCGGCTCTCCGGGCTCGAGGCGCTACTGCGCTGGCAACCGCCGCGCGAGGCCATGCGTTACCCCGGAGAATTCGTCCCGGCGGCGGAGCAGAGCGGCCTGATCGTCGATATTGGCGCGTGGGTGCTGGAAGCCGCCTGCACGCAGATGGCCGAGTGGGCCGCGGCGGGCATCGCGCCGCCGCGCATGGCGCTCAATGTCTCGGTGCACCAGCTGCGCCAGACTGATTTCCCGAAGCTGGTGCGGCGTGCGCTCGAGCGCGCAGGCATATCGCCCGACAAGCTCGAGATCGAGCTCACCGAATCGGTGTTCGCCGACGAAGAGGCACTGGCGACGCTGCGCCGCCTGGCGGCGCTGGGCGTGCACCTGTCGCTCGATGATTTTGGCACCGGCTATTCCTCGCTCGGCTACCTGCGCGCGCACCCGGTGCAGGCCATCAAGATCGATCGTTCATTCATCGAGGACGTGGCCACCAACGTGACCGCGGCGACGCTCGCCGAAACGATGATCACCATGGCGCACGCGCTCGGAAAGCACGTGGTGGCCGAAGGTGTCGAGACGATGGAACAGCTGGAATTCCTGCGCGCACGGCGCTGCGACTACGCGCAGGGGTTCTATTTCGCGCGGCCTGCCACAGCCGCCGACATCACCGCCCTGCTGCAGGGGCGGAGCGCCGCCATCGTCACCGAATTGCGCGCCGCGGGTTAAACTTAAGCGGATTTAACAAAACTGTGACCCGGTTCACCCGGTTACAGCAGTTGTGACCTGCCTCTCCATCGCCACGCTTGACCCTCAGCGTCACCGTGCCAAACTTCGTCACGTTCATTGTAAAGGCATACCTGTTGTAAGACAGGGACGCAAAGCCTCCGGTCCCCCTGGTTGACAGGGGATAGCGGGGTTGCCACCCGGGAAAAACCCGGCGTGCCATCCCCGCGTGCCGGTTGCAGGCTCGGAATATTCAGCGGCACAACGGGGACCATTGCATGCAGCAGGCCAGCAGTTCGATCGGCAAACTTGCGCCCACGTCCGGCAACAATTTGCCGTCTGCTGCTGCCAAACCCCGCTTCGTCATCAACCTGTGCGCCTCGACCACGCCGGTTGGGCTGGTGCATCCCACGCACGCCGGCCTGAAGCGTTTCACGTTCTTCGTATCGCGGCGGCTGGAGGAAGGGCGCGAGCGCTTCCGCCTGCATATGGGTTACTTCGACAGCCAGGAAGACGCTGAAAAAATCCTCGACCTGGTGCGCGACGTGTACCCCGCCGCCTGGGCCGGCGTTGCGCCCGGCATCAAGTTGCGGGCGCGCGGCGTTGCCGTGCCTGAGCCCTCAGCCTCTGAGCCCTCAGCCCCGCAGGCAACCGCGGCCGGCACGGCGGCGGCCGCGCCTGCGGCCGCGCCAGCGCCCGCTGCAACGGCGCCCGAGGTCGCTGCGTCCGTGGCAGCCACGCTGAAGCTGGAACTGGTGCCCGACCTGCCGCGCGTGGCGCCGGCGGCGGCGGAAGCCATGATCCACGGCGCGGCCCGCTCGCTGAGCGATGTGCGTGCCGCCATAGATTCCCTCGACGACGTGCGTCCCGCCCCCGCGGCGGAGTTCACGCCTGCCCCGGTTGTCACGGCACTCGAAGGCGCGGCCGTTCTGCGCCTGCTCGAATCTTCACGACCGGCGCCTGCCGCAAGGATGGCGCCGCTCGCGCCCGTGGTGAAGCCCGCTGTCGCAGCGCGCGCGGCTCCGCTGCCTGCCCCGGTGGTTGCCCGCAAGCCCGTCATGGCGCCGCCGCCGTCGCCGCGCGTCGAGCCGGCCCTGTTCGCCGTGCAGCTGTTGTGGTCGGTGCAACCCATCAACATGAATGCAGTCCCGCAGTTGGCCATTTTTAGCGCCTATACGCTCTATGGTGCCGAGGGCAACCGCGATGGCCGCCGCTGGTACGGCCTGCGGCTCGGGTTCTTCACGGACGCGGTCTCGGCCAAGCAGGTGGCGCAGTACGTGCGCTCCGAGTTCACCTCGGTGTCGGTGGTGCCGGTCTCGGTGCGCGAGCGGGCCCGCGCCGGCGCGGCGACCGCCAAGCCGCTCCCGGCTGTCTCGACCGCCAAAAGCGCCGGACCTGAACTGAAATTCATCGAGGATGTGCAGACCGACACCGCGACCAGCGGCAGCCGGCCGGCACTGGTGCTGCCCGAGGCTGCGACCGACGAGATGACACCGGCGGTGCGCGCCGCGATGGCGGCGGTCGGCGTATCCGCTCGTGCCACGCCCGGCAAGCGCGCCAAGCTCCGGGTCGCTCAGGGTACGAAACCGGTCAGCAAGCGGCCGAATCACAATCGTCCGCTGTCGCTCGAGGAGACGCTGGAGATCCTGGGCGCCGGCGAATTGCAGGTGGACAACGGGCGGGGCGAACTGCTCAACGACGCATCAAAGCGCGAGCGGAAGTCAGCGACGCCAAATGGTTCGCGCTTCGGCCGGCTGATCAACCGGCTCGCGGACCGGCTCGGCAACAACTAGGTCGCGCGCTCTAGCGCCTGCCGAACAGGCGCTCGAGCTCGCTGCGCGCGCTGTCGATGGCGGCGGTGTCGGGTGGCACCCAGGCATTGGGACTCGGGCGGAAAAAATCACAGAAATTCGCCTGCTGTTTGTCGCTCACTTCCTCGGCGATCGGTTCGCGGCAATGCTTGGCGACGCGTGTGTCGTATTCGACGCACATGCGGCACACGTGCAGTTCAGCGCGGCAGCGCGCGCACTCATCGCGGCGCGACAACGGCAGCGTGAGGGCGGCCAGATCGGCGCCACATTTCCAGCACAGCAGGCCGTGACCCATCGTCAATCTCCCTACGCAGCACGCTCACGCAGGAACGGCGCCAGCGCCGCACCAGTATGCGAGCGCGCGTGCCGCGCGGCAATCTGCGCTGGCGTGCCCTGGGCGACGATGCGGCCGCCGCGGTCGCCGGCCTCGGGGCCCATATCGATGATCCAGTCGGCCTCGGCGCACAGGTCGAGATTGTGCTCGACCATGACCACCGAGTTGCCCGCGTCTACGAGCCGGTGCAGCACGCCGGTCAGCCGCTCGACGTCCGCCATGTGCAGGCCGACCGTGGGTTCATCGAGCACGTAGAGCGTGTGCGCCACGGTGCGCCGGCCGGGCTTCACTGCCGCGAGCCGCGCCAGCTCGGTCACCAGCTTGATGCGCTGCGCCTCGCCGCCCGACAGTGTCGGGCTCGGTTGCCCCAGGGTGAGATACCCCAGGCCCACGTCGCGGAGGAGTGCGAGTGGCCGGAATACGCGGCTGTGCGCGTGGAAGAAATCCGCCGCGTCCTCGACGTTCATCGCCAGCACGTCGGCGACCGAGCGGCCGCGCCAGCGCACTTCGAGGGTCTGGGCGTCGAAGCGGCGACCGCCGCAGCGCTCGCACTGCACCTTGACGTCCGGCAGGAAGCTCATCTCGATCGTGCGCTGGCCCTGGCCGTCGCAGTCCTCGCAGCGGCCGCCCGCCGTGTTGAAGGAAAAACGGCTGGCGCCGTAGCCGCGCATGCGCGCTTCGTCGCTCCCGGCGTAGATGCGGCGGATGTCGTCCCAGAAACCGACGTAGGTTGCGGGACACGAGCGCGGCGTGCGGCCGATGGGTGTCTGGTCCACTTCGAGCACGCGGGTGACGGATTCCGCTCCGCGCAGTCCGCCCGGCGCCGGGCGTGCGCCGTGCCGGGGCGAGTCCAGTGCCGCGCGCAGTCGCGCATACAGCACATCGCGCGCCAGGGTCGATTTGCCCGAACCGGACACGCCAGTGACCACGACCAGCCGTCCGAGCGGTATCCGCACCTCGAGCGAACGCAGGTTGTGCAGCGTGATTCCAGACAGCTGCAGCGCGGGGGTGGTTTTCGTTACCGGCCGGCGCGGGGTGCGGGCGTGATGGAGCGGCGCAGCCAACAGGCGACCGGTGACCGAGAGCGGGTTGCGGCGCAGCTCCTCGGCCGTGCCCGTGGCGATGACCTGGCCGCCGCGCACGCCGGCGCCGGGCCCGAGATCGATGATGTGGTCGGCATGACGGATCGTGTCTTCGTCGTGTTCGACGACAATGAGCGTGTTGCGCGCGCCAGCGAGCGCATCGAGCGCCTTGAGCAGCACGGCGTTGTCGCGTGGGTGCAGGCCGATGGTCGGCTCGTCGAGTATGTAGCAGACGCCTTGCAGGTTGGAGCCGAGCTGTGCGGCCAGGCGAATGCGCTGCGCTTCGCCGCCGGAGAGCGTCGGCGCGGCGCGATCGAGCGCCAGGTAACCGAGGCCGACGCGGCCGAGAAACTGCAGCCGGCTGCGGATTTCCGCCATGGCATCGAGCGCGATGGCGGTACCGCGCGCGTCCAGTCGCAGCCGCGTGCAGAACTTCGCGAGCGCGTCCACGTCGAGCGCCGTCAGCTCGCTGATGGCGAGGCCGCCCAGACGCAGGTGCCGGGCGACCGGATTGAGGCGCGCGCCCTGGCAGGTGGGGCAGGGCGGCGCAGCGCGACCGTCCGTCTCCAGCCACTGGGTTTCCTCGCCGGTCTGCTCGACGGAGAAATCCTCGAGTGCCGCGCCCGTGCCGTGGCATTCCACGCACCAGCCCTGCGGCGAATTGAAGGACAGCGCGCGTGGCTCAGGCTCGGCAAAACCGCGGCCGCACTCCGGGCAGGCGCGGCGGCTCGAGTGAATCGTGACGCGGTCTTTTTCGTCCAGCACGTGCACGACGCCATTGCCGGCCTCGAGCGCCGCGGCCACCGCGGCGCGCAGCCCGGCCGCCGTGCGGGCGCCGATGGTGAGCGCGGCGATGGGCATCTCGATGCTGTGCTCGACGAAGCGCTTGAGGCGCGGAAAGGGTTCGGTCGGCACGAACCGCCCGTCGACACGCAATTGCGTGGCGCCACGCGCAGCGGCCCAGCGCGCCAGGTCGGTGTAGATGCCCTTGCGCTGCGCAATCAGCGGCGCCAGCAGCTGGACGCGCCGGCCGCGCTGCCGTCGCTCCAGGTACGCGGCGATGTGCTCGGCGGTCTGCGGCGCGATCGCCACGTTGCAGTCCGGGCAGTATTGCACCGCGAGCCGCACGTACAGGAGCCTGAGAAAATGGTAGATCTCGGTGAGCGTGGCTACGGTGCTCTTGAGTCCACCGCGGCTGGCACGCTGCTCGATGGCCACTGTTGGCGGGAGCCCCGTGATGGCGTCGACATCCGGCCTGGCGGCCGGTTGCACGAACTGCCGCGCGAACGCGTTCAGCGATTCGAGATAGCGACGCTGGCCCTCGTGGAACAGGATGTCGAAGGCCAGCGTCGACTTGCCCGAGCCCGATACGCCCGTGATGACGGTGAATTGCTCCCGTGGCACGTCGACGTCAAGGTCGCGCAGGTTGTGCTCCCGGGCCCCCCGTACGCTGATGCGGGGCGGGCGGGCCGCGGGCGTGCGTTGTGCCCGTGCGCCCGCGCCCGCCGTCGCCGGCGCGATGATCGCGGCGCCCAGCCTTTCCCGCTGGGCCCGCAGCGCGGCTCCCGTGTGCGAGGCAGGCGCGCCCATGATCGCCTCCGGCGGTCCGCAGGCGACGATCTGTCCGCCGTCCGCGCCACCTTCGGGCCCAAGATCGATGATCCAATCCGCCGCACCGATCACCTCCAGGTTGTGCTCGATGACCAGCAGCGAGTGGCCTGCCTCCAGCAGCAACGCGAAGGCGCGCAGGAGCCTGGCGACGTCCTCGAAATGGAGTCCGGTCGTCGGCTCGTCGAACAGCAGCAACTTGCCGCTGGCACCCGTGTCCGCCGCGGGCGCGGGCGCGGGCGCGGCCGCGGCGGTTCCAAGCCGGGTGCGCGCGCCGCGCCGCGGCGTGGTGGCCGCTTCGGCCAGATACCCGGCGAGCTTCAGGCGCTGCGCTTCGCCTCCCGACAGCGTCGGCACCGGCTGGCCGAGCCGCAGGTAGTCGAGTCCGACGTCGGCGAGCGGCTGGAGTCGGGCCAGCACACGCAGTGAGGCGGCGAAGAATTGCAGCGCCTCGGTCACCGTGAAGTTGAGCACCGTGGCGATGTCGGCGCGGGCGCCCGCGGCGCCCTCGAGGCGCACCTGGAGCGTCTCGGCGCGATAGCGGCTGCCGTGGCATTCACCGCAGCGCAGGTAGACGTCAGCGAGGAATTGCATCTCGACATGCTCGAAGCCATTGCCGCTGCAGGCGGGACAGCGCCCGGTGCCGCTGTTGAAGCTGAAGGTGCCGGCGCTGTAGCGGCGCAGCTTCGCGTCGGGGCAAGCGGCGAACAGCGCGCGGATCTCATCGAACGCGCCCACATAGCTCACCGGGTTCGAGCGCGTGGTGCGGCCGATCGGTTTCTGGTCGATGAGCACAACCGATTCGATCAGCCCGGCGCCGCGCAATTCGCGATGTTCAAGCGGCGCGTCGCCGGTCTTGCCTTTGGCCTTCTGCAGCGCCGGGTAGAGCACCTGTTCGATCAGCGTCGATTTTCCCGACCCCGACACGCCGGTCAGGCACACCAGCTGGCGCAGCGGCACACGCACGTCGATGTTCTTCAGGTTGTGGCCGGACACGCCGATGAGTTCAATGGCACCCGCCGCGTCGTAGCGCCCCGCGCCGTCCCGGACGGCTGCGCTTTGGCGGAGCGGTGGCAGCCGCTTACGCCCGGCCAGCCACGCGCCGGTGAGCGAGCTGCGGTCGGCGGCGACCTCGGCGGGCGTGCCGTAACTGACGATCTGTCCGCCGTGTTCACCGGCGCCGGGGCCAAGATCGAGCAGCCGGTCGGCGGCGTACATGATCTGCGGATCATGCTCGACCACCAGCAAGGTATTGCCGGCATCGCGCAGCCGGTGCATGACGGCGATGACGCGGCCCATATCGCGGGCGTGCAGCCCGATCGAGGGCTCGTCGAGCACGAACAGCGTGTTGACGAGCGAAGTGCCGAGCGCGGTGGTGAGATTGATGCGCTGGACCTCGCCGCCCGAGAGCGTGCGCGACTGCCGGTCGAGCGTCAGGTACCCCAGGCCAACTTCGCAAAGATATCCGAGCCGGGAACGCAGCTCCGTCAGCACCAATTCCGCGGCCTCATCGAGCGGCGCGGGCAGGCGCAGCGTCTTCATGAAAGTGTGGCAGTCGCTCACCGGCATGCATACCAGCTCATGAATGTTGCCGCCGCGTGCGCCGCCGTGCGTGCCGAGTCGCCACAGCAGCGCGTCCGGCTTCAAGCGCGCGCCGTTGCACAGTGTGCACTGCGTGTAGCTGCGGTACTTCGACAGCAGCACGCGGATATGCATCTTGTAGGCCTTGGTCTCCAGCCAGGCGAAGAAACGCTTCAGGCCGTACCAGGTCTTCTTCGTCCAGGCGCCTTCCCCGTCGATCACCCAGGCGCGGTCGGCCGCGGGCAGCTCGCGCCAGGGAACGTCGAGCGCGATGCCGCGGCGCTTTGCATGGCGCACCAGATCGTCCTGGCACTCCTTGAAAGAGGGCGTTTGCCAGGGACGGATCGCGCCTCCACCCAGCGTCTTGCCCTCGTCGGGAATCACCAGCGCATAGTCGATGCCGATCACCCGGCCAAAGCCGCGGCACTGCCCGCAGGCACCAACGGCGGAGTTGAAGGAAAACAGCGCAGGCGTGGCATCCTGGTAGTGCAGGTCGCAGTCGGCGCAGTGCAGATCGCTCGAATAGCGCCAGCTGCCACTCTCTGCCCCGGATGCGTCGAGCGCGTGTATGACGATTCGTCCATGGCCGGAGCGGAGCGCGGCTTCCAGCGCTTCATGCAGCCGCGCTGCGTGTTCGGCGTCGGCGCGCACTCGGTCCTGAATGACTTCCAGCTCATGCGCGCCCTCGCGGTGCACGCGCGCGTAGCCCTGGCGCTCGAGCTCGGCGCGGATCTCCGCAACGGCCATTCTGGCCGGCACCGTGACCGGGAAACACACCAGCAGCCGCACGTCCGCCATTGCCGCCGCGTGCTGCTGCACGCTTTCGGCGATACTCTCCACGGTGTCGCGCCGTACCGGCCGGCCGCACTGTCGGCAATGCAGCACCGCGGCGCGGGCATAGAGGAGTTTCAAATGATCGTTGATCTCGGTCATGGTCCCGACGGTGGAGCGCGAGGTGCGCACCGGGTTGACCTGGTCAATGGCGATGGCGGGCGGAATACCCTCGATGCTGGTCACCCGCGGCTTGTCGCAGCGATCGAGGAACTGCCGGGCGTAGGGTGAAAAGGTTTCGACGTAGCGCCGCTGCCCTTCGGCATACAGCGTGTCGAACACCAGCGAGGACTTGCCGGAGCCGGATACACCGGTGACCACGGTGAGTTCGCCGTGGGCGATTTCCAGGTCGAGATTGCGGAGGTTGTTCTGGCAGGCGCCGCGGACGACGATGGCCTCGGTGGCGCGTTCATTCATCGGGTCATTTTAGCGGTTGTTGCGTAGAATGGCGCACCGCAGCCAGGACCCGTTTCGATGACCCGAACCGCCGCCGCCGCCCGCCCGATTGCGCTGGTGACTGCGCGCGCCGCGCACGATCTGGACGAAGACCTGCCCCCGCTCGTCGCGGCCCTCGCCGAGCGGCAGGTGCCCGCCGAAGTAGTCGAGTGGGATGACCAGCGTGTCGACTGGGCGCGCTTCCACGTCGCGCTGCTGCGCTCGACCTGGGATTATTCGGCGCGGCTGCCCGAATTCCTCACCTGGCTCGACCGGACCGCGGCTGTCACCCGCGTCCTCAATCCACCGCCCGTGGTCCGCTGGAACCTCGACAAGCACTACCTCGCCGAGCTGCGCCACGCGGGCGCGGCCATCGTGCCGACCACTTTCGTCGAACCGGGGGACGATGCCGCCGCGGTCATGCGCCAGTTCCTGCAGGGCCATGCGGCTGCCGACGTAGTGATCAAGCCTGTGGTCGGCTCGGGTTCGCGCGACGCCCAGCGTCACCCGCGCAATGAAGTCCCGGCCATGGTGGCGCACGTGTCGCGTCTGCTGGCCGAGCGGCGCAGCGTCCTGGTGCAGCCGTATCTCGAGCGGGTCGACGATTACGGTGAAACCGCGCTCATCTACTTCGGCGGCCAATTCAGTCATGCGATCCGCAAGGGGCCGCTGCTGCAGCGTGGCTCGGCGCCGACCAGCGCGCTGTTCGCGCCTGAGGAGATCACGCCGCGCACACCGGGTAGCGACGAACTCGAGCTGGGCGAGCGAGTGCTGGAAGCACTGCCGTTCGAGACCCTGCTCTACGCCCGTATCGACCTGGTGCGCGGCGATGATGGCGCGCCCTGCGTGCTGGAACTGGAACTCGCCGAGCCGTCGCTGTTCATCGCGTACTCGGCGGATGCCGCGCGCCGGTTTGCGGTGATCCTGGCCGGGCTTTAGCTACCCGGGGCCCCGGGGCTACGGGCTGCTCGCGGGCGGGGGCGGTTGCCGCTCGACGCGCGGCAGGTCGTCAGTGATGCAGGCCCAGCTCGGCGCTGCCGAGGTCCAGATGGTCATGGCCGGCTTTACGACCTCGCGGTCATCGAGGCTCCCGGCACGCACGAAGATCAGGTGTGGTCGCGACTCCGCTTCGCTGAACAGCGGCGTGCCGCAGGTCGGGCAGAAGCGGCGGTGCATGATATTGCCGCTGTCAGCGACGCCCGGGTAGTCGGTTGTTTCGCCACGCACCGTGAATGATTCCGTCTTGAAGCAGGCGTTCACGGTGCCGCTGCCCGCGCCGAGGTACTGGCAAAGCCGGCACCAGCAAACGCGCGCAATCACGGGTGCAGCCGAGCTTTCATAGCGCACCGCACCGCAGAGGCACCCGCCGGTGATTTTCATGAGTCTTTCCCTGTGATTTAGCCCGCGCGCCTATAATCAGCGCATGCACGCCGCCCCGCAACTTCAGTCCTGGATCCTGCCGGCGGCTGCCAGACGCCGCCCGCCGGCGCCGTTCCTGCCCATGTCGCGCGCCGAGATGGCGCAGCTTGGCTGGGACCAATGCGACATCATCATTGTCACGGGCGATGCCTATGTCGATCACCCAAGCTTCGGCATGGCGGTGATCGGCCGGGTGCTCGAGGCACAGGGCTTCCGCGTCGGCATCATCGCCCAGCCCGACTGGCACAGCGCGGAGCCGTTCCGCGCGCTCGGCCGTCCGCGGCTGTTCTTCGGCGTGACCGCGGGCAACATGGATTCCATGGTGAACCGTTACACCGCCGACCGGCGGGTGCGGAGCGACGATGCCTACACGCCTGAGGGCAAGGGCGGGCTGCGGCCCGACCGTTCGGTGATCGTGTACGCGCAGCGGGTGCGCGAGGCCTTCAAAGATGTGCCGCTGGTGATTGGCAGCATTGAAGCTTCGCTGCGTCGCATCGCGCACTTTGATTACTGGTCGGAGAAAGTCCGGCGCTCGATCCTGCTCGATGCCAAAGCCGACCTGCTCGTATTTGGCAACGCCGAGCGCCAGATCATGGAGATTGCATGTCGCCTCGACGAAGGTGCAACGATCGACTCGCTCACCGATATCCGCGGCACCGCTTACGCACGCCGTGGTGTCCCCGAGGGCTGGATAGAAATCGACTCGACGCATCTGGATACGCCCGGTCCGCTCAATCCGCCCGTTGATCCCTATGCAGCGGATGTTCGCGGTCAATCGGACTCCCGGCCGATTGACCGCGTTGATAGCGCGCCGCCAGGCGCTGAGAAAGTAGTAAGGTTTGTGCGCCGCGTGCCCAATCTGAGCCGCGAGTACAGCGTGATCCGTCTGCCGTCGTACGAGCAGGTGGTCGATGATCCGGTGCTCTACGCGCATGCCTCGCGCATCCTGCACATGGAGTCGAACCCGGGCAACGCGCGCGCGCTGGTGCAGCGGCACGGCGACCAGGACGTGTGGCTGAACCCGCCGCCTATTCCGCTGGCCATGCCGGAGATGGACTGGATCTACGAGGCACCGTACCAGCGGCGGCCGCACCCGGCCTATGGCAACGCAAATATCCCCGCGTACAAGATGATCCGGTTTTCGGTGTCGATACAGCGAGGGTGTTTTGGCGGCTGCACCTTCTGTTCGATCACCGAGCACGAGGGCCGCATCATCCAGAATCGCTCGGAAGATTCCGTGATCCGCGAGATCGAGAAGATCCGCGACGTGGTGCCGGGCTTCACCGGCGTGATCTCGGATCTGGGCGGTCCGACCGCGAACATGTATCGCCTGGCCTGCAAGAGCTCCGAGATCGAGAGCGCCTGTCGTCGTCCGTCCTGCGTTTTCCCCGGTGTCTGCCCGAACCTGAATACCGATCACAGTGCGCTGGTGCA
Organism: Gammaproteobacteria bacterium; assembly: GCA_025357915.1. GTDB lineage: Bacteria > Pseudomonadota > Gammaproteobacteria > Steroidobacterales > Steroidobacteraceae > FEN-1191. The sequence continues at coordinate 22,198 of JANYLH010000085.1, read as the reverse complement.
TCTGTACCGCCGCGCGCGCGAACTTCCGGGCGTCAAGAAAGTGCTGATCGCCTCCGGCGTGCGCTACGACCTGGCGATCGAGTCGCCCGAATACGTACGCGAACTGGCGCAGCACCACGTCGGCGGCTATCTGAAGATCGCGCCGGAGCACGTGCGCGAGGGCCCGCTGGCGATGATGATGAAGCCCGGTGTCGGCACCTATCATCGCTTCAAGGAACTGTTCGACAAGTACTCGAAGGAAGCGGGGAAGGAGCAGTACCTCATTCCTTATTTCATAGCGGCGCACCCGGGCACGACGGACGAAGACATGCTGGAGCTCGCGCTCTGGCTCAAGCGCAATGGCTTCCGCGCCGATCAGGTGCAGGCCTTTCTGCCATCGCCCATGGCAACGGCGACGGCGATGTATCACACCGGCAAGAACCCGCTGCGGCGCGTGACGCGCAGCAGCGCCGGTGTCGCGGTGCCAAAGGGGCTGCGCGTGCGCCGGCTTCACAAGGCGTTCCTGCGCTATCACGACGCCAACAACTGGCCGCTGCTGCGCGAAACCCTGCGGCGCATGGGGCGTGCCGATCTGATCGGACCGGGCAAGCAGCAGCTCATTCCCTCCTGGCAGCCGCCAGGCACGGGGCTGGCGCGTGAAGGGCAGCGTGCTGCGCCAGTGCGCAGCCAGCCGATCCGCACACAGCACACAGGGCTCCCGCGCACGCCGCGTAGCCCGCGGGCCGGTGCCCCGGCCGGCAAGCGCAAGGGCCGCGCGTGAGTACGCAGACGGGGCCGCCTGTTTCCGGGCGGCGGGCACTCGTAGCCGGGGCGCTGCTGATGGCGGTCGCGACCGTCGTCGGCGCCTTTGCTGCGCACGCACTGCACGATCGGCTGGCACCTGATCGTTACGCGGTCCTGCAGACCGCCGTGCTCTATCAGTTCATCCACGCGCTGGGCCTGCTCGCGCTCGGCGCACTGGCTGCGCGGCACAGTGGCCGCGCGTTCCGTATTGCCGCGGATCTGCTGCTTGCGGGCGTGTTGCTGTTTTCCGGAAGCCTGTACCTGCTGCTGTGCGGAGCGCCGCGCTTCATCGGCGTGCTCACGCCGTTGGGTGGGCTGTGCCTGATCGCCGGCTGGTGCGTGGCGGCCGTGGCGCTGTGGCGGTGGGCGCCGCTGGAACGGTGAAGCGGATGAACGCGATCCGTGTGCAGGAGTTCTGGCGCCGCTGGCTGCTGCCGGGATTCACGGTGCTCGTGTTCGTCTTCGTCGTGTGGGTCATTCACCGCGAGCTGGTGCAGATCCGCCTGCCCAACATCCTGGCCGAGTGGCGTTCGATTCCGCCTGGCGCCGTGGTGCGCGCCGTGCTGTTCACGATCATCAGCTACTGGCTGCTGAGCTTCTACGATGTGCTGGCGCTGCGCTACATAGACAAGCCCCTGCCTTACCCGCGCGCCGCCTTCACCGCGTTCATCGCCTACGCTTTTGGCCACAACCTCGGTGTTGCCAGTTTCACCGGCGCCGCGGTGCGTTACCGGCTGTACGCCAGCTCGGGCCTGAGTGCCGCCGACGTGGCCGCGGTGGCCGTGTTCTGCGGCGTGACCACCGCGATTGGCCTGGCCGTACTGGCGGGCGGCGCCTTTCTCGCCGCTCCTGCTGCCGGAGCGGCGGCCCTGCATCTTGCCGTGCCGGTGGTGGGAATCTTGGGCGTCGTGCTGCTCGCCGGCGTGGCGTGCTACGCGCTGTGGTCGCTGCTGCGACCGGCGGCCATGGAATTGGGCGGCTGGGCGCTGCGCGCGCCGGCACCGGGCGTGGCCTTGCCGCAGATTCTGCTGGCAGTGGCCGACCTTTCCTGCTCCGCGGCGGTGCTTTGGTTCCTGCTGCCGGCCGATGCGCCGGTCACGCTGCCCGTGTTCGTCGGCGTCTACGCAGTGGCCATCACGGCCGGCGTCATCAGTCACGTGCCCGGTGGCCTCGGCGTGTTCGAATCGGTGATCGTGCTGGCGCTCCCCGGGGTGCCAGCCGCGCAGCTGGCAGGCTCGCTGCTGGCATGGCGCGCGGTCTACTACGTGCTGCCGCTGTGCGTGGCGGCGCTCATGTTCGGCGGACAGCAGATCCTGGCAGTGCGGCCGCGGCTCTCGCGCCTGGAGCAGCTGGTCGCCGTGTACGTGACGCCGATCGTGCCGCAGGTGAGCGGCGCACTGGTGTTCCTCGCCGGCTTCCTGCTGCTCGTTTCCGGCGCCACGCCCGCCATCGATTCGCGTATTTCCCTGTTGTGGCAGGCGTTGCCGCTCGCGGTGCTGGAGATTTCCCACCTTGCAGGCAGCGTCATCGGCCTCGCGCTGCTGGTGCTGGCGCGTGCGCTGTTCCGGCGCCTGGCAGCGGCGTACCAGCTGACGGTGTGGCTGCTGGTCGCGGGCATCGTCGCCTCGCTCCTCAAGGGACTCGAGGTCGAGCAGGCAATCGTACTGGCGGTCGTGCTCGGCATCCTGTGGCTTGGCCGCCGCGCCTTTTATCGTCCCGCGGCGATCATGGCCGAGCGCTTTACCCCGGTATGGATTGCGAGCCTCGTCATCGTGATCTTCACGGCGGTGTGGGTCGGGTTCTTTGCGCACCGCCACGTCGAGTACTCGCACTCCCTGTGGTGGACCTTCGCACTCAAGGGCGATGCGCCGCGCATGCTGCGCGCCTCGCTCACGGTCGTGCTGCTCGCAGCGGCTTTCCTGGCGATGAACCTGCTGCGGCCCTCGCGGCCGGAGCCGGGCAAGGCGTCGGCCACAGACCTGGAACTGGCGCGCACGCTGCTCGTCCGGTCCGACCAGGCGCTCGCCAGTGCGGTGCTGATGGGCGACAAGCGCGTGCTGTTCAGCGAGGCGCGCGACGCGTTTCTCATGTATCAGGTGAGCGGTCGCAGCTGGATCGCGCTCGGCGATCCGGTCGGGCGTCGCGAGAGCCATGAAGAGCTGGTGTGGCAGTTCCGCGAACTCTCCGACCGCCACGGCGGCTGGACGGTGTTCTACCAGGTGAGCGGCGAGCGACTGCCGCTGTATGTCGACCTCGGGCTCGCCGCGCTCAAGCTGGGCGAGGAAGCGCGCGTGCCGCTGGCGGATTTTTCGCTCGAGGGCAGTGCGCGCGCCGAGCTGCGCACGCAACGGCGGCGCGCCGAACGCGACGGTGCCACCTTCGAGGTGATCGCGCCCGCCAACCTCGCAGCGCTTCTGCCGCGCCTCAAGGCCATCTCCGACAACTGGCTGGATGACAAGGCCGTCGCCGAAAAAAGTTTTTCCGTCGGTGCCTTCTCGCCCGAATACGTACGCAATTTTCCGCTGGCACTGGTGCGTTGCGAGGGCGACCCGGTGGCCTTTGCCACGCTCTGGGCCGCCGGTGACGGCCGGGAACTCGCGGTCGATCTCATGCGCTTCGGACCCGACGCGCCGCGCGGCGCCATGGACTTCCTGTTCGTGGAGCTGATGTTGTGGGGCCGGGCACAGGGCTTCCAGTGGCTGAACCTGGGTATGGCACCGCTGGCGGGACTCGAGCAGCATCCGCTGGCGCCCGCCTGGCACCGTGTCGGCAACTTCGTGTTCCGCCACGGCGAGCATTTCTACAACTTTGACGGGCTGCGGCGCTACAAGGCGAAATTCAATCCGCTGTGGGAATCCAAATATCTGGCGTCGCCGGGTGGGCTGGCGCTGCCGCGCGTGCTGCTGGATATCTCCAAGCTGGTGTCGGGCGGATTGCGGGAGATATTTACAAAATGAAAGGGCTGAAACTCGCTTTGGTTCTGCTGGCGCTGTTGCCGCCCGCCGCGCATAGCGCGGAGCGACTGCTGCATTACGGAGCGCCGTTCGGCGACGTCACGCTCTACACGCCGGAAGGCCAGCCGCACGGTGTGGTGCTGTTTCTTTCGGGCGACGGCGGCTGGCACCTCGGTGTCGTCAGCATGGCGCGTCACCTGGTCGAGCAGGGAGCCGTGGTGGCGGGTCTGGATGTGCGGCAATACCTCGCCGATATCGCCGCGCATCCTGGCCCCTGCCGCTACATGGCGGCGGACTTCGAAACGCTCGCTCATCGCGTGCAGCGCGAACTCGGCCTGGACGAATATCATGTGCCGCTGCTGTATGGTTATTCCTCTGGCGCCACGGTCGCCTACGCGACCCTGGTGCAGTCGCCGCCCGGCACCTTCGGTGCCGCAGTAAGCCTCGGGTTCTGCCCGGATCAGAAATTCGGCGGCACGCCTCTGTGCCCCGGTCCGGAAGATCTGCTCAGCTACCAGCCCGGCAAGAAGGGAGCGTGGGTGTTTGATCCGGCGCTGCGGCTCAAGGATCGCTGGATTGCCTTCCAGGGCCAGGCGGACCAGACCTGTCCCGCCGCCGCCGTCGATGCCTACGCCGCGAAGGTGGGTGGCGCGCGGGTGGTGCAGCTCAGTGGGGTCGGCCACGGCTACGGCAACGAAAAGAAATGGCTGACGCAATACCAGCAGCTCTTCGACGAACTGGCGCCGGCCACGCAGCCATCCGCGGCTGCCGCGACCGAGGTTGGCGATCTGCCGCTGGTCGAGGTTCCGTCCGCGGGCCGCGCAGCGGACCTTCCGTTCGCCGTGCTGCTGAGCGGCGATGGCGGTTGGGCAGGACTCGACAAGGGCGTGGCAGAGGAACTCGCCGCGCGCGGCCTGCCGGTGGTGGGCCTGTCCACGCTCAAGTACTACTGGCGGGCACGCACACCGGAGGAGTCGGCGCGCGACCTGGCGCGGGTCTTGCGGCACTATCTCGCCGCGTGGCACCGTGAGCGCGTGCTGCTCGTGGGCTATTCCTTCGGCGCCAACGTGCTGCCGTTCATCGTCAATCGCCTGCCGGCCGATCTGCGCGGGCGCATCGCCGGCGTGAGCCTGCTCGGCCTGGACGTCAACACGAGCTTTGAAATCCGCGTCGGTGGCTGGCTGCCCGGCTCGAGCATCGGCGAGCTGCCGGTGCGTCCGGAAATCGAGAAGCTGACTGGCCTGAAGGCGAGTTGCCTGTATGGCGAAGGTGAGAAACATGACCCCTGTGCTGAGCTCGCCGGCCCGACCATGAGTGCCGGCGAAGTCGGCAAGGGCCATCATTTCAGCGGCGATTACCCGGCGCTGGCCAGGGCTATCCTGAAGGGCGCCGGCATCGCTGCGCCCGAGCCGCATCCGGCGCAGTGAGCGACGCGGCGCCCGCCGGACAGGCGCTGACGCGCGGGCTCCGCGCCGCGTTTGCGACGCAGCGCGACGCGGTGCTGCAGGCGCCGCCGGGCGCGGGCAAGAGCACGCTCGTGCCGCTGGCGCTGCTCGCGGAGCCGTGGCTGCGCGGCCGCAAGATCCTGCTGCTCGAGCCACGCCGCGTCGCCGCGCGCGCCATCGCGCGGCGCATGGCATGGCTCCTCGGCGAGCAGGTCGGCGCAACGGTCGGTTATCGCATGCGCCTCGACACGCGCGTGTCGCGCGACACGCGCATCGAAGTGATCACCGAGGGTGTGCTCACCCGCATGCTCAACAGCGATCCCGAGCTCAACGGAGTCGGCTGCGTAATCTTCGACGAGTTCCACGAACGCAGCCTGCAGGCGGATCTGGGCCTCGCCCTGTGCCTCGACGCGCGCAGCGCGCTCGATGCGCAGTTTCGCGTGCTGGTGATGTCGGCAACGCTCGATGGCGCCCGTGTCGCCGCGCTCCTGGGCGACGCGCCGGTGGTCGAGGTCCCGGGCCGCCAGTTCGCGGTGGCGGTTCAATTTGACGGAGTCGGCGGGCCGCTGCTGCCAGGCGGTGCCGAGCCGCCCGAGCGCCTCGTGGCGCGGACGGTGCGGCGCGTGCTCGGCGAGACGAGCGGCGACCTGCTGGTGTTCCTGCCGGGCGTGGGCGAGATCCTGCGGGTGCAGGCGGCGCTGGCTGACCTCGCGAATGCGCGCCTGCAGCTGCTGCCGTTGTACGGTGAGCTCGACGCGCAGCAGCAGGATGCGGCCTTGAACGAGAGCGCCGCCGGCGTACGGCGCGTCGTGCTGGCGACCAACATCGCCGAGACCAGCGTGACGATTCCCGGCGTGACTGCGGTCATCGACTCGGGCCTGGTGCGCCGCTCGCGGTTCGATCCGGCCACCGGCATGAGTCGGCTGGAAGTCATGCGCATCTCGCGCGCCGCCGCTGAGCAGCGCGCTGGCCGCGCCGGGCGCACCGCACCCGGCAGCTGCTATCGGCTGTGGAGCGAGGGGTCGCACGCCAGTCTCGCAGCGTATACGCCGCCGGAGATCACCGAGGCCGACCTGGCGCCGCTGGCGCTCGACCTGGCGCTGTGGGGCAGTGCGGACGCCGCGCGGCTCGCCTGGCTCGATGCGCCGCCGCCGCCGATGCTGGCGCAGGCGCGCGAACTCCTGCAGCGCCTCGAGGCGCTCGATGAGCGCGGGGTCATCACGCCGCTTGGTCGCGAGATGGCCTCATTTCCGCTCCATCCCCGCCTTGCGCACATGGTGCTCGCCGCGCGCGTGCATGGCGCCGTGGCATTGGCAGCCGAGCTCGCCTCGCTCCTGTCCGAACGCGACCTGCTGCGGCGCAGTGGGCCGCAACGCGACCCGGATATCCGCACACGCCTGGAGATGTTGCACGGAGATCCGGATGCGAAGACCGCCGATCGCGCCGCCCGTCTACGTGTACAGCGCAACGCCGCGCAGTTCCGGCAACTGGCGTCCGGCGGGGAGCGCGCCGGCCCCGTGTCACGGCCGCAGGCGTCGGCGGGAATGCTGCTGGCATTGGCCTTCCCCGATCGCATCGGCCAGCGTCGCACTGAAGGGTCTGGTCGTTACCTGCTGGCCAACGGCCGCGGCGCCGCCTTTCCTGCGGCCACGGGACTGGGCGCGCAGGAATTCATCGTGGCCGTCGAGCTCGATGATCGCGCTCGCGAAGCGCGCATCGATCTCGCCGCGCCGCTCGAGCGCGCGGAACTCGAACAGCTGTTCGCCAGGCAATTGGAGATGGGCGAAATGGTGGAGTGGGACGCGCGCGCGGGCGCGGTGCTCGCCCACCGCACCACGCGCTACGGGGCACTGCTGATCGAGGACCGCCCGCTGGCCACGGTGCCGCCGGGACTCGCAGCCGCGGCCATGCTCGCGGGTGTCCGCCAGCTGGGGTTGGCGGCGCTGCCCTGGGACGACGCCGTGCGCAACCTGCAGTCGCGGCTGGAGTTCGTCCGCAAGCTGGAGCGGGCTCCGCACGGGCCCTGGCCGGCCAGCGATGACGAGGTCCTGCTGCAGGAGCTGGAGCTGTGGCTGTCCCCATGGCTCGCAGGCCTGACCCGCCGGGATCATCTGGCACGGGTGCCGCTCGGCGAGGCGCTGCTCGCCCGGTTGACCGGGCCGCAGCGCCGCGCCCTCGACGAACTGGCGCCGCGCGAAATCGCCGTGCCGTCGGGCTCGCGCATCCGCGTCGACTATGTCGATGACAATGCACCGGCCATCGCCGTGCGACTGCAGGAGGTCTTCGGCCTCGCTGTCACGCCGAGGATCGGCGGCGGTACGGTCCCCATCACCTTCAAGCTGCTGTCACCGGCGCAGCGCCCGGTGCAGATCACGCGCGACCTGGCCGGATTCTGGAAGACCAGCTACGTCGAGGTCCGCAAGGACATGCGCGGCCGTTACCCGAAGCACAACTGGCCGGAAGACCCGCTCTCAGCGCCGCCTTCGCGTGGCGCCCGCCGGCGCAAGTGATTATGACGCGGCGGTCATTGGCAGGGGCCAGGCAAGGCGCTATCTTGGCGCCATGAACAAGTTTGCTGGATTTCACGGCGCGGCTGGCGTCGTCGTCGCCGTCACGGCGCTGCTGCTGGCCTCCTGCGCGAAGAGCCCAGAGGCGACGCCAACCGGCCAGGCGGCGGGGCCGGCGCATGTGCCTGCCGCGCACAAGCACGCCGACGCGCCGGGGATCGATTGGTTCGAGGGTGAGGTCAGCGCGGCGTTTGCCGAGGCCAAGGGCGCGCGCAAGCCGATCCTGCTGTACTGGGGGGCTATCTGGTGTCCGCCGTGCCAGCAGTTGAAGTCCACGGTATTTTCGCGGCCTGATTTCATCGCCAAGAGCCACCTGTTCATCCCGGTCTATCTCGACGGCGACGAGGCCGGCGCGCAGAAGTGGGGCGAAGAATTCCATGTGGCCGGTTATCCGACCATGGTGGTGCTGGATGCCGACCGTCACGAACTCATGCGCATTGCCGGCGGCCTGGACCTCGGGCAGTACGCTTCGGTGCTTGACAATGCGCTGGCCGATCTGCAACCCGCGCAGGCCCTGCTCGACCAGGCCGCGTCCGGGCGAGCGCTCAACATCGGCCAGTGCCGCCGGTTGGCCTACAACAGCTGGGAACTCGAAGGCGGTGCCGCTGCGGCTGCGAATGCCGATCTCGCCCTGCACCTCGATGCGGCGTCCGAGTATTGCCCCGCCGATGCGCGCATCGAGCGTGCGCGGCTGCGGATTTTCGCGGCCAGCTTCGCGACCCGGGCCGAGGCCGACGCACTCAAGAGCGGACAACCGCCCAGCGCCGCGCTGCGCGCGCGCGTCAACACTGTCGACGAAGTGCTGGCGAACGAACGCACCGCCATCGCCGTAACCGACGCGCTCCAGTACCTGGACGCGAATTTTTTCGCGGTCGTGAAGGCGCGCGGTGACGCCGCCGGCCCCTGGCTGGCGCGCTTCAGCAAGGTGATGGATGCCGCCGCCGCGCTCCCGGATCACGCAGAGGCCGACCAGCTGGGCGCCATCGGGTCCAAGCTTGAAGCGATCAAGGCGATCAACGGCGCGATTCCGGCCGGCGTGGCGCGCGCGGCGAGCGCCCGCGTGGCCTCGGTGCTCGCCGACCGGCAGATACCCTACGTGCGCTCGGGCATCATCAACGCGGTGCTGCCAATCTACGACCTGCTCGGCCAGAACGAACAGGGCTACAAGGTGGTGCAGGGCGAGCTTCGCAAGACAGCGACCCCGTACTACTACAAGGCTGATCTTGGCGAGCTCGCCGAAGGGCTGGGACGCAAGAGCGAGGCACTGAAGTGGTACGCGGAAGGTTTTGCGGAGGCGCAGGGCCCGGCTACGCGCTTTCAGTGGGGGGCTATCTATGCCGCCAGCCTGTTGCGGCTCCAGCCGGACGACGCGGCGAAGATCAGCAGCGTCGGCGGCGAGGTGCTCGGTGAGCTCGACGGGCCCGACCGCATCTACCGGCGCGCGCGCATGCGGCTCGAGCGGCTCGACCTGGCGCTGCGCAAATGGAACACCGACACCAGGGGCGTGCACCACGAAGTGCTGGTCGGACTGCGCGCGCGCATGCAGCAGATCTGCGTGAAGATTCCGCAGCTCGAAGCCGCGCGCGCCAGCTGCGACGCCTTCCTGGCGAGCGCCTGACCGGAGCTGTCGCGGCCCTGCTAGACTGCCCCCATCTGCCGCGACGGGCCTGTAGCACAATGGTTAGTGCAGGGGACTCATAATCCCTTGGTTGTAGGTTCGAGTCCTACCGGGCCCACCAATTCGAGGCTTTGCATGAACGCATACGGCATCCGCAGACCTGTTCTGCTCATTCTCCTCTCAGCCCTGTGGTCCGCCTGCGCTGGCGCGCAGTCGGGACTCGCGCTGTCGAGTTGCAGTCCGGACTCCGCAGCGAAGTTGCCGCCGGCCTGCAGCGCGGTGCGCGGCGACCGGGCCGAGGGGTGGCTCGCGCAGAGCCGTTCCGAAGTCATGGCGCGCAACGGCGTGGTGAGTACCAGCCAGCCGCTGGCCGCGCAGGCCGGCCTGCAGATACTGCGGGCGGGCGGCAATGCGGTGGACGCCGCAGTGGCCGCCGCGGCGGTGCTCAACGTCGTCGAGCCGCACAGTGCGGGCATCGGCGGCGACATGTTTGCGATCGTCTACATCGCGAAAGAACACAGACTCGTCGGCATCAATGCCAGCGGCTGGGCGCCTGCAGGCGCCACTCTCGCCCGGCTCAAGTCGCGGGGATTCGACGCGACCACGGGCATGCCCGGGTTCGGCATACTCACCGTCGACGTACCCGGTGCGGTCGACGGTTGGGACCAGTTGCTCAAGCGCGCCGGTACGCTGGACTTCCGCAAGGTCCTGCAGCCCGCGGTCGACCTGGCAGAACAGGGTTTCCCCTGGTCGCAGCGCATCGCCCACGACATGGCCGATGCCTATCGCTACAACACGCAGGTAAAGGCCGACCCCGACACCCTGCGGGTCTACTACCCAAACGGGATGCTGCCCGCGCCCGGCGCCATCTTCCGCAATCCGGATCTGGCGCGCGCGTTCCGCGCGTTGCAGCAGCACGGGCGCGACGCGTTCTACACGGGCGAGATCGCGCGCGCCATCATTGCCAAGTCGCGCGCGCTCGAGGGCACCATGACCGCGGCGGACCTCGCCGAGTATCACGCCGAGTGGGTCACTCCACTTACGACGAACTACCACGGTTATGACGTCTACGAGCTGCCACCCAACGGACAGGGCTTCGCGGTGCTCGAGGAACTCAATATTCTCGAGACCTGCGTGCCGCAGCTGGGCTTCGACCTGGCGAGACTGGGGCCCACCTCGCCCGAGTACTGGCACCTGCTGGTGGAGACCAAGAAGCTCGCGTTCGATGATCTCAATCGCTACAACGGCGATCCGCGTTTCGTCTCAATACCGACCGAGCGGTTGATCTCGAAGCAGCACGCAGCCACGTTGTGCGCGCGGATCGATCCTGCTCACGCTGCCTCGCCGGTGACCCTGGCCGAACACAAGGGCGGCACGGTGTACATCACCACCGCCGATCGCTGGGGGAACATGGTTTCCTTCATTTACAGCGTCTATGACTCGATGGGTTCGGGCATCACGGTGCCCGGATACGGCTTCGTGCTGCACGACCGCGGTGCCTTGTTTTCGTTGGACCCGGCCAGCCCGAACGCCATCGCGCCACGCAAGCGGCCATTCCACACCATCATTCCCGCCTTCGTGATGAGGGAGGGCAAACCCGTGATGGCCTTTGGCCTGATGGGCGGCAGCATGCAGGCGCAGGGTCACATGCAGGTGCTGGTGGACATGATCGACCTGGGCGCCAACCTGCAGGCCGCCGGCGACGCAGCCCGTTTCAACCATTCCCAGGACAGCAACACGCTGCGGCTGGAATCCGCGCTCTACGACCTCGCGGGGACGCAGCTGGCCGCCAAGGGGCACACCGTCATCAAGGCCACCGGCGATGAAATGGGGGGCTACCAGGCGATCCTGTTCACGCCCGCGCCCGCGCCCGCGCCCGCGCCGCCTGCCGCTGCTGCGCAGGGCCGGGTGAATTCACTCACCAGCCCGATCGATGGGTATTACCGCGCCGGTTCAGATCATCGCCGCGACGGCGCGGCGGTCGGCTGGTAGCGGAGCGAATGCGCCGCCTGGGGTACAATGAGGCCTGCATTACCATTGACCCTGGGGTGAGCTCATGTCGAAGTTGCACGCGGTGGCCTGGATTGATCATCAACATGCCCAGGTGATGTACCTGGAGGCCGCGGCGACGCAGCTGCAGAAGATCAAGGCGCACAATCACCACACCCGCCAGCACGGCAGCCAGGTACGCACCGAACACGAGTTCTTCGGCGAAGTGTGCGATGCGCTGGTGGACGTCAAGGAAGTGCTGGTAACCGGCTCGCACAAGGCGCAGGCGGATTTCCGCCATTACGTCGACAAGCACCGTGCGGCGATCGCGCCGCGGATCGTTGGTTGGGAAACCGTCGATCATCCCACCGAGGGACAGCTGGCGGCGCTGGCGCGCAAGTTCTTCGTCGCGCACGATCGCATGGCCGGCACGCCGTAGCGGTCGCTACCGCAGCGGCCCTGGGCCCACGGGCCCTGGCCGGTATCACCAGACCCGCGCGCGCTTCGCGGGTTCGACGTAGAGCTTGTCGCCGGGCTGCACGTTGAAGGCGTCGTACCAGGCGTCGATGTTGCGCACCACGCCATTGACCCGGAACTTGCGGAACGAATGCGGATCGCTGGCCGTGAGCTGGCGGATGTAATCATCCCGGCCCTTGCCGCGCCAGCTCTGCGCATAAGCGCGGAAGAAACGCTCATCGCCGCTCAGGCCGTCGATGAGCGGGGGTGCCGCGCCGTGTAGCGAGGCGTGATAGGCCTCGAGCGCGATCGCCACGCCGCCGAGGTCGGCGAGATTCTCGCCCATGGTCAGTTCCGGATTGATATGGAGCCCGGCCACTGGTTCGTAGGTGGCGTATTGTGCGCCCAGCGTAGCTGCGCGTTCCTTGAATGCGGCCGCGTCCGCCTCGGTCCACCAGTCGCGCAGCGCGCCACTGGCGTCGAGCGTGCGGCCCGCATCATCGAAGCCGTGTGTCAACTCATGGCCAACGAGCGCACCGATGCCGCCGTAGTTGACGGCCGGATCAGCGCCGGGGTCGAAATCCGGCGCCTGCAGGATGGCCGCGGGAAACACGATATCGCGCAGCGACCCGTTGTAGGCATCGACGGTCTGCGGGGTCATGAACCAGTCGCTGGTATCGACCGGTCCGTCGCTCCGGTCCACTGAAAAAGCCCAGTCCGCGGCGGCGGCGCGTCGTACGTTACCGGTCACGTCGTCGTCGCGGATGACGACCCGGGAATAGTCACGGGGTCTATCCGGATAGCCAACCTTGACGACATAGGTATCGAGCTTGCGCAGCGCCTCGGCGCGCGTCGCGGGCCCCATCCAGTCAAGATGCTCGATGCGTGTGTGAAAGGCGGCCATCAGCTCCGCGACCAGCGCCTGGATGCTGGCCTTGGTGGCGGCCGGAAAAAAGCGCGCGGTGTAGAGTTGCCCGACCGCCCAGTTCAGCGTGCCAAAGCAGGCGCCGCCGGCCAGGCAATCGCCGCCCGCCACTGCTTTTACTCCTTCCTTCCAGCGTGCCGGCCGCTCCTTGATGCCGAGCAGCACCTGGTCGTGAAAGCGGAAACGGGCTTCGGCAAAATCGTTGCTCAGGTACGGTGCGGCCGAGTCGGCTGCCTGGTAGGCGGCCCACGCCTGCAGGGTATCGAGCGGTGTCTTCGCAAAGATCTCCGCGAGCTTCGGAAAAGCGCTCTGCTCGCCGACGACTACGCGCTGCTTGCCGGCGAGGCCTGCGCCCCTGAGGTAAGACGCCCAATCGAATCCCGGCGCAAAGCCCTGCAGCTCCGCCGGCGTGTAGCGGTTGTACATCTTCGGCAGGTCGCGCTGCTGCGCCTTGGTCCAGCTCGCCAGCGCGATGCGCGCTTCGAGGGCTACGATCTCGGCGGCATGGACCCGCGGCACCGGCCAGCCAGTGAGCGTCAGGAGTCGCTCGGCGTAGTCGCGCAGCTGCAGTTTTTCCCTGGCGAAATCAGGTTTGAGATAGTAGTCGCGGTCGGGCAGCGACAGGCCGCCCTGGTTGATATAGACCGCGTAGTGCGCCGTGTCCTTCAGGTCGGTGTCGATATAGACACCGAACAGGCTCCCACCGAACCCCGTCGTTGACCGACCCATGAGCGCGGCGAGCTGCGCACGCGTGCGGCTGGCCCGGATCGCCTTGAGTTCCGTGGCCAGCGGCCGCGCGCCCAGTTTCTCGCGGCGGGCATCATCCATGAAGGCTCTGTAGAAAGCGCCGACCTTGCCTTCGAGGCTCGAGGGCTGGTGAGCGGCGTGCGCGGCGGCGGCTTCGATGATTTCATGGAGCTGCACCTCCGTGACATCGCGAACCCGCTGTGCTTCGGTCACGAACGATTTGTCGGCGGGAATCGCCATGCGCTCCAGCCAGGCGCCGTTGCTGAACTGGAAGAAATCGTCGCCGGGACGCGTCGCCGCATCCGCGGCCGACATATCCAGCCCCACCGGCGGATAGAGGGGCCCGCTGAATGTCGCAGCGGACAGCAGCAGGGCGGTGCTTGCGAACAACGTGGTGATGCGCATGGACATGAGGTCACTCCTCGGCGGGATCAGAGGGGGCGTGGCAGCAACTATACTGACCACTGGCCCGGCGCTGCCAGCGGGGCGCCGCCAGAAGGGAGCACATGGCGGCGACCGGTGCGCTCCTGCTAGAGTGCCGCTATCGTTTCCCGGCTCGGTTAAGCATGCGAAAACTCCGCCAGCTGTTCGACAACAACCGGGTCTGGGCGGACCGCATCCGCCAGCGGGATCCGGAATTCTTCAACAAGCTCTCCCGCCAGCAATCACCGGCTTACCTGTGGATCGGCTGCTCCGACAGCCGGGTGCCGGCCAACGATATTGTCGGCCTGCTGCCCGGCGAGCTGTTCGTACACCGCAATCTCGCCAACCTGGTGGTGCACACCGATCTGAACTGTTTGTCGGTCATGCAGTTCGCGGTAGACATCCTGAAGGTGCGGCACATCATCGTCTGCGGACACTATGGCTGCAGCGGCGTGCGCGCTGCGTTCCGGCGCGATCGCATCGGCCTGTCCGACAACTGGCTGCGGCACGTGCAGGATGTGCGCCAGAAGCATGAAAACTGCCTCGCGGCTGCCAGCGGGGAAACAGCCGCCAGCGACCGGTTGTGCGAGCTGAATGTCATCGAGCAGGTGGCCAACGTCTGCCAGACGACGATTGCCCGCGACGCCTGGGAGCGCGGCCAGGAGCTCAGCGTGCACGGTTGGGTATACGGCCTGCAGGATGGACTATTGCGTGACCTGAACACCACCGTGGCCGATGCGCAGGAGCCGACGGCCGCCTATCGGGCCGCAATCGCCGCGCTGACCGCCTGACAATCAACCGCTCTCGGGAAACCCATGAAGAAATCCGCAACCTCGCTGCCGTTCCTGCTGTCGCTTGCGGTGGCGGCGCTGTTCGTGTGGCAGACCAGTCGTGGTCTGCCGCCGGTGGTCGCCACGCACTTCGGCGCCGGTGGCGAGGCCAACGGCTTCATGTCGCGCGATTTCTACCTGCGGTTCATGCTGGCGTTCGTGGTGCTGTTGCCATGGCTGGTCAATTTCGCCTTCGAGCGCATCCTCGCCTCGCCCAACGCCCGCATCAACCTGCCCAACCGCGATCTTTGGCTTGCCGACGGGCAGCGGGAGCAGACGATTGAATTCCTGCTCCGGCACATGCAGTTCTTCGGCGTGATGCTCGCGGCCTTCCTCTGTGTCGTGCATTGGCTGGTCGTCAGCGCGAACGCCGTTTCGCCACCAGTGCTCGACAACGCCCGCTTCGGCGCCGGCCTCGGCGCCTATCTGTTGGCGCTGGTGGTGTGGATCGTGGCACTGCGCCGCCGTTTCCGGCGCCCGCCGCAGTAGTCGACGCGCACGGCGATGGACGTCGCCTCAGTCGCCGTCGGGTTGCCGCGCCGGGTCGCCCGCCGGCAGCACATCGCGGGCCCAGTCCATGCGTTTCCACTTCGGCACCGGAGCGCGCTGGCCCTCACGCGGCACGAACTCCGACGGCGCTTCTTCCCGCATGGTGTGCACGTAACGCGGGCAGTTTGGAAATACCTGCTGCACGGCGACGCGGACCAGGAATTGCGCGCCGGTGAACCCAGGTGCAACGGCAGCGGCGCTGATAATGCTGGCCCGTCCATGCACGCGGAGTCGCTGGGGTTTGGAGAAGTCAATGAACAGCATGCCCATCTGCGTGGTCGCCGCCAAGTTGCCCATCGACAGGTACATGCCGTTGCCGTCGTAGTTCGGAAACACGAGCGTCCGCTCATCGATCACGCGCACGAAGCCCGGATCGCCGCCCTTATATGAACAGGTCGGCTGGCCCGCCGCATTGACGGTCGCCAGAAAGAACATGTCCAGCCGTTCAATGAACGCTCGATCATCAGCGCTGATCTGCTCGCGGCACAGCCGCTGCTCGATGCGGTCGGCCAGGCGCTCGGTATCGAAGCGGCGCTGCAGCTCGCGGTGGGATTCGTCGAATAGAGTGGACATGACAGGTGTGCCCTCTAGATGCGATAGCGCAGTTTGATGAACAACAGGCTGGTGTTGACCTGGTTCCACGCACGCCTGAACTGATCTTGCAGTTGTTCGTCGCGATTGGCGAGTGAGCCATCGCCGCCGCGGCTGTAAACCACGTACAGGTCGGACAGCGGGTGGAACTCGTAGCGGTAGCGCAGCTGCAGGCCCACTGTACTGACCGTGAAGTCTTGTGGGCGCGCATTGACTGGCAGCGGCGTGCCATCGGCACCGACCTCATAGGCCTGGCGCGCCTGTGCACCCAGGCCCACCCACTGGAGCTTGAACCGCAAGTCCTGTTTTGGCGTCGGGTACCAGTAGACGTTGAAACTGGTGCTGAGCTCCTGCCGCCGGTAGGTGCCGACCTGCGCCCCGGCAATCCAGATGAGCCAGTTCGGGCTGTCGGAATAATCCAGATCGAGTCCGACGCTCAGGTTTTCGGTCGCGAAGAACTTGGGCCTGAACTGCAACTGCCGCGTGTACGAGGTGAAGCCTTGTTCCTTAGCGAAGGCGGCGGCGTAGTAGCGGAACCGCCCGTGTATGGCGCTTTGGTAGTCCATGCCCCAGTTGTGGCGCGTGGGCATGCCAAGGCTCCCGTTGCCGCGTGTCAGCAGATCGTCGAACCCGGGCCATTCATGGTAGTAGAAGAAATAACTGTTGGCACCGCCGCGCCACTGGAATACGTGGCCAAGCTCCGTCGTTGCAACTAGCCGCTCGCCACGCGTGTTGTACGGCAGGTCAAGCGCCAGGTGCCAGTTGCCGTTGTCGGCCGGTGATTCGGCACGGTATTGGCGGATGAACAACTGGCTGTCGGTCTTCAGTTCCACGATGTCGGCGCGTTGCTGGTAACCCAGGTCGTTGAAATCCAGCCGGCGATCAAACCAGGTCGCGCTTACCTGATGTTGCCAGCGTCCGCCGGGCTGGTAGTCGAGCCGGGCCCAGGCGCCGTAGCCGCGGCTGCCGGCCTTGCCATTGCTACTGGCGTCGTCCACGTGGATGTCCGACATCATCGCCAGGCTCGCAAAGGCTATTCCAGGGGCAGGCCGCCAGTTCAGATCGAGCGCATGGACATAGGCATCGCGCCCGAGGGTCGGATGCCAGGCGGCGGTGCCCAGGTAACCCAGACTGAAATCGTCGTGTACATGACGCCAGCGGCCGACGAAAAAGCTGCGCCCCTGTGCGGCCTGCGAGTTTCTTTCCACGGCGCCGAACACGCCGTATTCGTGGTCGTCGTGGATGCCGGTGTACTTGACCGCCGCCAGTATGTCGCTCGCGCCTTCAGGGCCGGCGTCTGGCGCGGCACCGATGCGGCGCGTATTCACCAGGCCGTTGCTCACGTCCAGGCCCACCTGCGACATGCGCAGGTCGAACAGCTGCTGGCCCTGCGTGAAGAACGGGCGCTTTTCCTGAAAGAAGGTCTCGATGGCGGAGAAATTGACGACCAGGTCGTCGCTTTCCACCTGTCCGAAATCCGGGTTCACCGCCGCCGACACCTGATTGCGGCCGTTGGGCTTCCAGAACACGTCAAACCCCGCACGGCCTTTCGAGGTGCCGGTGAGCGTGTCGTGCGTGAAGGACACATATGGATACCAGTCGAGCACGGGGCTGGCGTAGTGCGGCACTTCAATGCGCTTGAAATCCCGCACGAAATTGGAACCCAGCAGCTCGATCGCCGGAAAGGAGTAACGGACGGCGTCGCGCTTGAGGTAGCGGGCGGCAAAGATGCCGATGGTCCGTTTGCCCTCGCGCACTGCGCCCTCGGGAGCCACTGACCAGGGAATACGCCATTCCGCGCTCCAGCCGCGCGCATCCTCGTGCGTCTCCGCTGTCCAGTCGGCATCCCAGTCCCGCGACAGGTCGGATTGATTGAGGATGATGCTGTCGCGCTTCGAGCCGCTGATGCTCACGGTGAATTCATAGGCGGTCTTGCCCAGCCCTTCAAAGTCGATGACCAGGATGGCCGGATCGGCGTCCATGTTCGGCGCGTCGCGCGGTGAGCGACCGTGGGTGCGCTGGTCCGGCGGATGCTCGGCCCGCAGGCCGACATAGAGTGCATCGGGAAGTGGCAGCACCAGCAGTTCGGTTGCGTGCGGGGCGGCAACCCGCGTCAGGGGTTCGGTGACGCGGAAGTCATTGAAAACCTGAGCCTGCCGCCACTCCGGCTCGTCAAGCTGGCCGTCGACGGTCATCGCCTGGGCGGTGCCTGCTACAAGCCATGACAGGACAGTCAGTCTGACCAATTGGCCTGGTTTCAAGCGCCCACCCCTCGCCAAAAGCAAATGATGCCTTGTCGCAGGCTTGGATGCACGAAACCCGGCACAAGTTGCACGGACCGGGGGCGCGAGTATGATCCGTCCACCACCGCAATGCGCCGTGCAACTGCACGGCCACCGAAAACAACAGGGGAGAATTCCATGGTTCGCGCTTCACCGATTGATCGTCGTCTGGCTCTGCTCGCGGCCGCGGCCCTGACGCTGGCCGCCTGCAGCAACACGGCGCCGCCACCGCCCGCAGCGGCTCCGGATGCGCTGGAGGGCGCGCTCGACATCGTCGCCTGGCCCGGCTACATCGAGCGCGGCGCGAGTGACAAGAACTACGACTGGGTGAGCCAGTTCGAGAAAGACACCGGCTGCAAGGTCAACGTCAAGACCGCCGGCACTTCCGATGAAATGGTCTCGCTCATGACCCAGGGCGGCTATGACCTGGTGACCGCTTCGGGCGACGCAGCGCTCCGCCTGGTGCGCGGCGGCACGGTGCAGACCGTCGATGTTGCCAAGGTCGCGGGCTACGACACGGTCGATGCGCGGCTGAAGGAAGCGGCCTGGCATTTCATCGACGGCAAGCACTACGGCGTGCCTTACCAGTGGGGCCCGAACGTGCTGATGTACAACACCAAGGTGTTCAAGAAGGCGCCGACCTCCTGGTCGGTGGTGTTCGAGGGCGGCAAGTTCCCGGATGGCAAACCCGCCAAGGGCCGCGTGCAGGCCTATGACGGCCCGATCTACATCGCCGACGCCGCGATCTACCTGATGGCGCACAAGCCCGCGCTCGGCATCAAGGATCCGTACGAGCTCAACGAGACGCAGTATGCCGCCGCGCTCGACCTGCTGCGCAAGCAGCATCCGCTGGTCCAGCGCTACTGGCACGATGCCAACGTGCAGGTGCAGGATTTCACCAACGAGGGCGTGGTGGTTTCCGGCTCCTGGCCGTTCCAGGTCAATACGCTGGTGGCCAACAAGCAGCCGATCGCCAGCACCATCCCCAGCGAAGGCGCCACGGGCTGGGCCGACACCACCATGATGCACGCCACGGCCAAGCACCCGAACTGCGCCTACAAGTGGCTGTCCTGGTCGATCACGCCGAAGGTGCAGGGTGACGTGGCTTCCTGGTTCGGCTCGCTCCCGACCGTACCAGCCGCCTGCACCAACAATGCATTGCTCGGAGCTGAGGGCTGCAAGACCAATGGCATTGACCAGTTCGACAAGCTCCATTTCTGGCGTACGCCGGAAGCGACCTGCAAGAGCGAGGGCACCTGCGTGCCCTACAGTCGCTGGTCGACCGACTACGTGGCGGTGATGGGCGGGCGTTAATCATTCCTGCAGCGATCGAGTTCCGCGGCGTCACGCGCACCTACGGCGTGACGCGCGCGGTCGATGACGTCTCGCTGAGCGTTGCAACCGGTGAGTTCTTCTCGATGCTCGGGCCCTCGGGCTCGGGCAAGACCACCTGCCTGCGCCTGATCGCCGGGTTCGAAGCTCCTGACTCGGGCGAGGTGTTTCTCGAAGGCAGGAATGTATCGTCGGTCCCGCCCAACGAGCGAGACGTCAATACCGTATTCCAGGACTACGCGCTGTTCCCGCACATGGACGTGCTCACCAACGTGGCCTACGGGTTGCGGGTGCGTGGCGTGAGCGCACCGGAGCGGACGCAGCGTGCGCGTGAAGCCCTCGCCATGGTCAAGCTCGAGGGTTTCGGCGAGCGCCGGCCCGGGCAGCTCTCCGGCGGCCAGAAGCAGCGGGTGGCGCTGGCGCGGGCGCTGGTCAACCGGCCGCGCGTGCTGCTGCTCGATGAACCCCTCGGCGCACTCGACCTCAAGCTCCGCGAGGAGATGCAGATCGAGCTCAAGGGCCTGCAGCGACGGCTCGGCATCACCTTCGTCTATGTCACCCACGACCAGGGCGAAGCGCTGTCGATGTCCGATCGGGTGGCGGTCTTCAACCAGGGACGCATCGAGCAGCTGGCGCCGCCGCGTGAACTCTATGACCGGCCGGGCACGCCCTTCGTCGCGCGCTTCGTCGGCAGCAGCAACGTCATCGAGGGTGAATTCGCATCGCGGCTGACCGGCAACGCGCAAGCCTTTGCGGTGCGCGCTGAACAGATCGTCGCACTGGCCGCCGGCGCACCACTCCCTGACGCACACGTGGAATATCGTGGCGCGCTGCTCGACGTGCAGTTTCACGGCGCGACCAATCGCTGGCAGGTGCAGGGCGAAGGCATGGTCATCGCTGCCGAGCCACGCGGCGCCGCGGCCCCCGAGGCGGGCAGCCAGGTGCGCATCGCCTGGCCACGCGCCGCCATGGTGCTGCTGGCCGCGGAGCCGCGCAGGTGAACATGCGCGCGCTCGGGGGGCTACTCTATCGCCGCCCCGGGCTGAACCTGTTCCTGCTGCTGCTGCCGCCGCTCCTGTGGTTCGGCACCGTGTACCTGGGATCGCTGATCGCGCTGCTCCTGCAGAGCTTCTACGCGATTGATGAGTTCACCGCGACCATCGTCCGCAAGCCTACGCTGGCCACCTACGCCGCGCTGTTCAACCAGCCCGCGAACATGGACATCGTGCGCCGCACGCTGTTCATGGCGATCGCGGTCACCATCGCCTGCGCCATCATCGCCTGGCCAATCGCCTACTACATGGCACGCCACGCGCGCGGCCGCACCAAGGCGTTGTTCTATGTGGCAGTGATGTTGCCGATGTGGACCAGCTATCTGGTCAAGGTGTACGCGTGGCGCCTGATACTCGCCAAGCAGGGCATCCTGTTCTGGATCTTCGATCATCTTGGTCTCGCCGGCGCGCTCGACGCCGTGCTCGAGACGCCCGGCGTCGGCGGCCCCTCGCTGTCGTCGTCGTATCTGGGCATGTTCATCGTTTTTGTGTACATGTGGCTGCCGTTCATGATCCTGCCGCTCGCGGCCGCGCTCGAGCGCGTCCCGACCTCACTAATCCAGGCGGCCGCCGACCTGGGCGCGACGCCGGCGCAGACGCTGCGCCAGGTCGTGCTGCCGCTGGCGCTTCCCGGCCTCGCGGCCGGTTCCGTGTTTACTTTTTCGCTGACGCTGGGCGACTACATCATTCCGAACGTGGTCGGCGCGCCGGGGTACTTCATCGGCATGATGGTGTACCAGCAGCAGGGCACGGCCGGAAACATACCGCTGGCTGCCGCGTTTTCGGTGGTGCCCATCGTGCTGATCAGCGTCTACCTCGCGCTCGCCAAGCGGCTCGGGGCGTTCGATGCGCTCTGAGGGCGCCAGAGTGCCACCCTGGAATCGCCCCAGCGTGGGCGGGCGCGTCGCTGCCTGGGCGGGACTCGCGTTCATGCATTTTCCGGTGCTGGTGATCGTGCTGTACGCCTTCACCACCGAGGATCGCACCTACCAGTTCCCGCCGCCCGGGTTCACGCTCCACTGGTTCGCAGCAGCAGCGGCGCGCGCCGATATCTGGGCGGCGCTGCGCCTCTCGCTGGGCGTCGCCTCCATGGCAACTCTGGCGGCGCTCATGCTCGGTACGCTGGCGGCGATGGGGCTTGCGCGCCACAAGTTCCCGGGACGCGAAGCGATCACGATGATGTTCGTGCTGCCGATCGCGCTGCCCGGCATCCTCACCGGCATCGCGCTGCTCTCGGCGATCAAGCTCGCCGGGCTGGAGCCCTCGTTCTGGACCATCGTCATGGGCCACGCGACCTTCTGCATCGTGATTGTCTACAACAACGTGGTCGCACGGCTCCGGCGAATTCCACCCAGCTGGATCGAGGCCTCGGCCGACCTGGGCGCTGGCCGGCTCCAGACCTTCCGGCTCATCGTGCTGCCGCAGCTGGCAACGGCGCTGCTGGCCGGCGGCATGCTCGCCTTTGCGCTGTCGTTCGATGAGATCATCGTCACGCTGTTTACCGCCGGCCACCAGCAGACGCTGCCGATCTGGTTCTTCAACGAACTGTTCCGGCCCCGCGACCGGCCCATCACCAACGTGGTCGCCGTCGCGGTGATCACCGTGACGCTGGTGCCGATCATCCTCGCCTACTACCTGACGCGCTCGGGC
The DNA here is from genome assembly GCA_025357915.1 of Gammaproteobacteria bacterium. GTDB lineage: Bacteria > Pseudomonadota > Gammaproteobacteria > Steroidobacterales > Steroidobacteraceae > FEN-1191. Next base: position 5 of record JANYLH010000085.1, on the reverse strand, counting down.
GAAGA
>JANYLH010000055.1 GCA_025357915.1 Gammaproteobacteria bacterium | reverse complement strand
CGTTACCCAGCAATAGCCAAAAGCCGTTGCGGGAAACGTTAGACACTTCAACCGCCGAAGTGTGTTTTCCAAGCGGCGCGGATTGCATCTGCATTCGCCTCTACGTAACCCAGAGCAGTCTTAACCTGCTGTTCGGTAAGCCATAATTCTGCGCCAACGCGACCGCCGGCTCAAGCCAGAACTTGGCCTCGCCGTCGGCGCACTCCACGTGGACGTGCATTCGGGGCTCTTCGCGGGAGAAAAAGTAAAACCGGAACGGTCCGATGCGCAGAACGGTGGGACTCATGGTGCGATTGTACCGCCAGCTCGGCCTAAGGGCGTCTAACGCTCGCGTTGAGCGGCGGCGTGATCACGCCAATGGTTGCGTTGCTGTTTAGCCGTCCGCTCGAACGCGTAGTTAGATGCCGACACCTTACACCCGAATGCCAAATCGGTTTAAACACCACACCATGCCGAGGTACGCCATGGCCGTGACCACACAAGCAAGCATCAAGCTGGCCCAAAAGTTGACACCTGCGCGAAGTAGTACGGGCAGCGCAATGAACAGCGCTAGGGATGGGAGCACGAGCCACAGGATGCTGTCGGAAAGTTGTGCGACACGGGCCGAGTCGGCTGTGTCGAGGTAGAGCCACGCCATGGCCAGGAGCGAGGTCAATGGCAGTGAGGCCAGCGCAGCGCTCCAGAAGGTACTTCGTTTCGCCACTTCCGATACCGCAACGACTACCAGTGCGGTAAGCGTGATCTTTACTACGTAGTGCCACATCGCTATCGGCATCTAACTACAAGTAGACCGCCGAAATGTCGCTTTATAAGGCGACAAAAGTGCGGCATAAGACGGTTGGGAATCGGTAACCACCTGATTGCACTACAGCACTCTGCATTTAGTACGTCAATAGGGGCCGTTGTGTTAGACGTCACGCCCACACCGCTCAAACCCGGGGGAACCCCTCGTCTGCTCGATCAGCTTCGGCACCAGATCCGGCTGCGGCATTACAGCATTCGGACCGAGCAGGCCTACGTGGGCTGGGTCAGGCGCTTCATAATCTTCCACGGGCGCAAGCACCCAAGGTTGATGGGAGCGCCCGAAGTCGAGGCATTTCTCTCGCACCTGGCGTCCGAGCGCAATGTTGCCTCTGCGACACAGGGGCAGGCTTTGTCGGCGGTGATGTTTCTGTACAAAGCCGTGCTGAAGATTGACTTGCCATGGCTGTCGAACGTGGTTCGGGCAACGCGGCCACGGCGGTTGCCGGTGGTGTTGACGCAGTCGGAGGCGCGGGCGGTCATCGGGCACATGCAAGGGGTCCATTGGCTCATCGCAGGCTTGCTGTATGGCAGCGGGCTCCGGGTACTGGAGGCATTGCGCTTGCGGGTCAAGGATGTCGACCTGAAGTTCCAGCAGCTGACGGTTCGCGATGGCAAGGGGGGTAAAGATCGGGTGACGGTACTGCCTGCTGCCCTGATAGTGCCGCTGACCGTACATCTGGAGCGGGTGCGGGAGCAGCATGAGCTGGCTGTCGCCCGGGGATTTGGAGGCGTGGAGCTGCCTTACGCGCTGGAGCGAAAATATCCGCGTGCTCACCTGGACTGGGCGTGGCAGTACGTGTTTCCGGCCACCACTGCAAGCGTGGATCCGCGATCCGGGGTGCGGCGACAGACACACATGGTCGAGGAATCAGTGCAGCGAGCAGTCCGTGCCGCGGTGCGGCAGGCGGGCATCATCAAGCCGGCGTCGCCGCACACCTTCAGGCACAGCTTCGCGACACATCTGCTGGAGGCGGGCTATGACATCCGCACGGTGCAGGAACTGCTGGGTCACAAGGACGTGTCCACGACGCAGATCTACACGCACGTCATGCAGAAGGGTGCGAACGCGGTGCGCAGTCCGCTGGATCGCTGACATGATTGACGGACACGCGGCGGACCGGCCGGCAGTACTATTCGACCGTCACGCTCTTGGCCAGATTCCGGGGTTGGTCAACATCAGTCCCGCGCAGGATGGCGACGTGATAAGCAAGCAGCTGGAGCGGAATCGTGTACACGATCGGGGCCTGGAAATAAGTCACGTGGCGGGGCATCAGGATCACGTTGATGCCATCGCTCGACTCAAACCCTGAATCGGGGTCGGCAAACACGTACAGCTCACCGCCGCGGGCGCGTACCTCCATCAGGTTCGACTTGAGTTTCTCGAGCAGCTCGTTGTTCGGCGCGACCGTAATCACGGGCATGTCGGCGTCGACAAGCGCGAGCGGGCCATGTTTGAGTTCGCCGGCGGCGTAAGCCTCGGCGTGGATATAGGAAATTTCCTTGAGCTTGAGCGCACCTTCGAGCGCGACAGCGTGCAGCGCGCCGCGGCCGAGAAACAGGGCATGCTGTTTGTCGGCGAAGCGGAGCGCGAGCTTGTGAATCACCGGGTCGAGTTCGAGGGTCTTCTCGATGAGCCCGGGAAGTTCGATCAGGCGGCTCACCAGGCCGCGTTCGCTCTCGGCGTCGGCGCCGTTGTGGCGGGCAAGCGCGATCACCAGCATGCCGAGCGCGGTAAGCTGGGTGGTGAAGGCCTTGGTGGAGGCGACGCCGATCTCGGGTCCGGCGCGGGTGAGCATCACGAGGTCGGCTTCCCGCACCAGCGAGCTCTCGGGTGAGTTGCAGATGGCAAGCGTGGCGAGGTACCCGAGCTGCTTGCCGAGGCGCATCGCGGCGAGGGTGTCGGCGGTCTCGCCAGACTGCGAGATCGTCACCAGCAGTGAGTTCTTCTGCACCACGGGGTTGCGGTAGCGGTATTCGCTGGCGATCTCGACGCGGCAGGGAAGCCGGCAGACCTGCTCGATGAAATACCGGGCGACGATGCCGGCATGAAAACTCGTGCCGCAGGCGACGATGTGCACGCTCTGGGTGCGCTCGAAGATCTGCGTGGCCGCGGGTCCGAACGCGGCCTCGAGCAATCGCCCGTTGGCGACGCGTTCCTGCAGGGTGTTGGCCACCGCGAGGGGCTGCTCGTGGATCTCCTTGAGCATGAAGTGCTGGTACGGGCCTTTCTCGGCGGCGTCGGCGGACAGGTCGCTCTCGCGCAGCACGCGCGCGACCTGGCTGCCTTCACGATCAATGATGCGCACCGTGGTGCGCGTGACCTCGGCGACGTCGCCTTCCTCGAGGAACATGAAGCGGCGGGTGACCGGCAGCAGCGCGGAAACGTCGGAGGCGACGAAGTTCTCATCGACGCCGAGGCCAACCACGGCAGGGCAACCCATGCGTGCGACGATGATGCGGCTCTTGTCCTGCTGGCTGATCACCGCGAGTGCGTAGGCGCCCTCGAGCTCGGCAACTGTGGCGCGCACCGCCTTGAACAGGTCGCCGAGTCGCGCCATATGGAAGTGGATGCGATGTGCAACCACCTCGGTGTCGGTCTCGGAATCGAACTCATAGCCAGCGGCCTGGAGTTCCTTGCGCAGTTCGTCGTGGTTCTCGATGATGCCGTTGTGCACGATGGCGAGGCCATCGCGGGAAATATGCGGGTGTGCGTTGCGCTCGGATGGCGCGCCGTGCGTGGCCCAGCGGGTGTGGGCGATGCCGAGCGGCCCGGCGGTGGGCGTGGCGCGGATGGCGTCCTCGAGCGCGCGCACCTTGCCGACGGTGCGCAATCGCCCCATCTTGCCGTTGGCGTCGACCACGGCGATGCCGGCCGAGTCATAGCCGCGGTATTCGAGGCGCTTGAGGCCTTCGATGAGGATCGGCACCACGTCGCGCCCGGCGATCGCTCCCACTATTCCGCACATCTGTCTGCCAGACCTCTGCAGTCTACTTCTTGACTGGTCGTTGCCAGTGTTCGACCGTGCGTTGCACGCTTCGTTCCAGGGTGAGCTGCCCCGGCGGCGCGTCCTTGGTAATGGTCGAGCCGGCGCCAATGGTGGCGCCCGCGCCGATCTTCACCGGAGCGACCATCATCGTGCCCGAGCCGATGAACACGCCATCGCCGATCTCGGTGCGCCACTTGTTGGCGCCGTCGTAATTGCAGGTAACGGAGCCGGCGCCGACGTTGACACCAGTGCCCACCAGGGTGTCACCAATATAGCTGAGGTGGTTGGCCTTGCTGCCGGCGCCGATTTCCGATTTCTTCACCTCGACGAAATTGCCGATGTGCACATTGTCATGCAACGTAGTCTCCGGGCGCACGCGGCTGAACGGGCCGATCTCGCAATGGGCGCCTATTTCGGCACGCTCGATGACACAATTGGGTTTGATGTGGGTACCCCGACCCACCTGCACCTGGCTCAGCACGCAGTTGGCGCCGACGCGCACGCCGTCGCCGAGCTGCACGGGTCCTTCGAGCACCACGTTCACGTCGAGTACCACATCGCGACCGCAGGTCACCGCGCCGCGCACGTCGAGTCGCGCCGGGTCGATAACGGTGACCCCGGCCTGCATCAACTCCAGCGCGCGTTGCCGCCGGTACTCGCCTTCGAGCGCGGCGAGCTGCATCTTGTCGTTGACGCCGAGCGCTTCGCTGCTGGTGGTGGCTGCAAGCGGCACGACCCTGATCTTGTCCTTCGCCGCCATTGCGATGATGTCGGTGAGGTAATACTCGCGCTGCGCGTTCGCGGGCTTGAGCTTCGCGAGCCAGCGCTTGAGGAGCTTCGCCGGAACGGCAAGCACGCCGGTGTTGCACTCGCGGATCTTCAGCTCGCGCGCACTGCAGTCTTTCTGCTCGACGACGCGCAGCACCTGGCCCCTGGCGCCGCGCACGACACGGCCGTAGCCGGTGGGGTCGTCAAACATCGCGGTGAGCAATCCCATGCTGTTCGGTCCCGCCAGCGCGAGCAGCTCGCACAGCGAGGCGGCACGGATCAGTGGCACGTCGCCGTACAGCACCAGCACGTCATGATCGTCGGGGATACCGGGCATGGCCCGCTGCACCGCGTGGCCGGTGCCCAGCTGCTCGGCCTGCAGCACCCAGCGCAGATTCGGCGCGCGCACGGCGAGGCGCACCTGTTCGCCCCCATGGCCGTAGACGACGTGGATCATCGCGGGCTTGAGTGCGCCGGCGGCGTCGAGCACGTGGGCCAGGAGCGGGTGCCCCGCGAGCGGCTGCAGGACCTTGGGCAGGTCCGATTTCATCCGCTTGCCCTGCCCCGCGGCAAGGATGACGACCGACAGCGGCTTGCGCTTGGGGGTCATGGCCTTATGAGCTGGCCGTCAACGCCCGCCCCTGATCTTGCGGAGCCGTTCGATGAGTTTGAGCTGCGCCGCGGCGCGGGCGAGCTCGGCCAGCGCCTCGGCCTGCTCGATCCGGTCGATCTTGCCGGCGAGCGCTTCCTCGGCGCGCTGCCGCGCGGCGAGCGCCGCTGCTTCGTCGAGGTCCGCGGCACGCGCGGCCGTGTCGGCGAGCACGGTCACCTTCGCGGGCTGCACCTCGAGCGCCCCGCCGCCGACATAAAAAGACAGCTCGTCGCCTTCCACCGGCTGCACGCGCACTTCGCCCGCCTTGAGAAGCGCGAGCAACGGCGCGTGGCGCGGCGCGATGCCGAGCTCGCCCTCCGCCGCCGGCAGGAACACCATCTTCGCGGGGCCTGAGAAGATCTCGCCCTCGGCGCTGACGATGTCGACGTGAATGGTATTGGCCATGCCCTGGAATCCTGCGCTGCGTGCGTTACTGCAGCGTCTTCGCTTTCTCGACCACTTCTTCGATCGCGCCCACCATGTAGAACGCCTGCTCTGGCAGGTGATCAAAGTCGCCGGCCAGGATGCCCTTGAAGCCGCGGATCGTATCCTTGAGCGGGACGATCTTGCCATCCTGCCCGGTGAACACCTTGGCGACGTTGAAGGGCTGCGAGAGGAAGCGCTGGATCTTGCGGGCGCGGAACACGGTGAGCTTGTCCTCTTCCGACAGCTCGTCCATGCCGAGGATCGCGATGATGTCCTGCAGCTCCTTGTAGCGCTGCAGCACGGCCTGCACACCGCGCGCGGTGTTGTAGTGCTCTTCGCCCACGACCAGCGGATCGAGCTGGCGGCTGGTGGAATCGAGCGGATCGACCGCCGGGTAGATGCCGAGCGCGGCGATCTGGCGCGAGAGCACCACGGTCGCGTCGAGGTGGGCAAAGGTCGTCGCCGGCGACGGGTCGGTGAGATCGTCCGCAGGCACGTACACCGCCTGGATCGAGGTGATCGAACCGGTCTTGGTCGAGGTGATGCGCTCCTGCAGCACGCCCATTTCCTCGGCCAGTGTCGGCTGGTAGCCAACCGCCGAGGGCATGCGGCCCAGCAGCGCCGACACTTCGGTGCCGGCCAGCGTGTAGCGGTAGATGTTGTCGACGAAGAACAGCACGTCGCGGCCGCGGCCGGACGCCTGTTTCTCGTCGCGGAAGAACTCGGCCATGGTGAGGCCGGTGAGCGCGACGCGCAGGCGGTTGCCCGGCGGCTCGTTCATCTGGCCGTAGACCATCGCCACTTTCGAATTCTGCAGGTTGTCCTTATCGATGACGCCCGACTCGATCATCTCGTGATAGAAGTCGTTGCCTTCACGGGTGCGCTCGCCGACGCCGGCGAACACCGACAGGCCTGAATACTGCTTGGCGATGTTGTTGATCAGCTCCAGCATGTTGACGGTCTTGCCGACGCCGGCACCGCCAAACAGGCCGACCTTGCCGCCCTTCGCAAACGGCACCAGCAGATCGATGACCTTGATGCCCGTGACCAGCAGGTCCTGGCTGGCCGCCTGCTCGTCGTAGGCCGGAGCCGGACGGTGAATGGGGAGTGTGTCTTTCGTCTGCACCGGGCCGCGGTTGTCCTGCGGGACTCCGAGCACGTCCATGATGCGGCCGAGCGTGCCCTGGCCCACGGGCACCATGATCGGCTCGCCGGTGGAATTCACGGCCAGCCCACGCTTGAGGCCTTCCGAGGCGCCCATCGCGATGGTGCGCACTACGCCGTCGCCGAGCTGCTGTTGCACTTCGAGCGTCAGGTCGACGTCGGCGAGCCGCAGCGCCTCGTACACGCGCGGCACTGATTCACGCGGGAATTCCACGTCGATGACCGCGCCGATGATCTGAGTAATCTTGCCCGTTGCCATGTTCAATAATTCCTTTAAACCTAAACCGCCGCCGCGCCGCCGACGATCTCCGCCAGCTCCTTGGTGATCGCCGCCTGCCGTGCCTTGTTGTAAACCAGCTGCAAATCGCCGATCAGCGTGCCGGCGTTATCCGACGCGCTCTTCATCGCCACCATACGCGCCGCCATCTCGCAGGCCACGTTCTCGACCGAACCCTGGTAGACCTGCGACTCGATGTAGCGCATCAGCAGCCCGTCGAGGATATTCATCGCCTCGGGCTCGTAGATGTAGTCCCAGTGTTCCGGGAGCCCGGTGTCCTTGATCGAACCCGCCGGCAGCAGCTGCTGCACGTGCGGCTTCTGCGTCATGGTGTTGACGAACTGCGCGTTCACCAGGAACAGGCGGTCGATCTTGCCATCGCGGTACGCGTCCAGCATGACCTTGACCGAACCGATCAGGTCCTTGACGTGCGGCCGGTCGCCCAGCCCCGTCACGCTCCCGAGGATCGGCAGGCCCAGGCGCCGGAAGAAGGCCAGGCCCTTGCTGCCCAGGATGCACAGGTTGATCGCAGCGCCCTTCTCCTGCCACTCGCGCAGCAGGTAGATGACCGTCTTGAAGAGGTTGGTGTTGAGACCACCGCACAGGCCACGGTCGGTCGAGATGACGATGATGCCGACTGACTTCGGCTCGCGCTCGATCAGGAACGAATGCCGGTAATCCGGGTTGGCCTGGGTCAGGTTGCCGATCACCGAGCGCATCTTCGCCGCATAGGGGCGCGCCAGCTTCATGCGGTCCTGCGCCCGGCGCATCTTGCTCGCCGCGACCATTTCCATGGCCTTGGTGATCTTCTGCGTGCTCTTCACGCTGGCAATCTTGGAGCGGATTTCTTTGGTGCCGGGCACGATCAATACTCCAATCGCGCAGCAGCACGCAGCCGGACGCGCGCGTCTAACGTCGTGGAGCGACGGCGCTCACCCAGCAGCGCTAGACGTGCGCGCGCTTACGCGCACACAGGGTTAGCCTATGCCTGGTACTAAAGAGATTCGTACCAAGATCGCGAGCGTGAAGAGCACGCAGAAGATCACCAA
>JANYLH010000033.1 GCA_025357915.1 Gammaproteobacteria bacterium | reverse complement strand
GGCGCAGACACCTGGGGCGCCGCAGGCGTCGCTGTCGCGGACTGACCCTCGGGCGCGCTTGGCGTCGCCGCGGGCATGGTTGTGACCCTCGGAGGCGCCGCAGGGGGCGCAGCGACGCAGCCTGCCATCGCGAGCAGCAGCAGCACAGAAATATGGCGTTCGTGTCTCAAGGCGGGGAGATATAGCAGAGCCCGCGCGCTGCGGTCCATACGGAAGCCCACGTACGGGGTGCAAATGAGGGATCAGGCCGAGTTCGCATAATGTATATTATGGTAAATGAGGAATCAGGGGACCCGGGCATTCGCCCTGAGTCAGGGGCTGCGCCGGTCGATCTGCAAGACGTGTCCAGCCCTGGCGCCCGCGATTACCTTGAGCACGCCGTAAAGGTCGCCCGAGCTCGCCGTCGGTGTACCGCTCGCAGAGACCCGCGCCATGACTTCGACGCGCTGGCCAGGCTCAATGCTATTGCCGGCGATTACGGAGTCTGCGGCCGAGAGCTCGACCTGCTGCGGAAATTGCGGGGCCAGGCGTTTGACCGCCAGCGGTGGCCCGCCCTGCGGCGAGCGCACGAACACGAACAGGATAGCGCCCGGTGGCACCTTGCCGGCTAGTGTTGCCGCGAGTGCCACCTGCAGGTGTATGGCGGTGGCCGGGTCGGGCTTGAGCCGCGCAAGTTGCACATCGATGGCGGCGATCTGCTTGTCGAGTGCGTCAATGACCTGCGGTGGCGGCCCCAGGTCGCGCATCGTGGCGAAGCGTGTCCTGGCGTCGGCAAGCTTGCCCGCGTTCAGCAGCGCCACGCCGGTATAGAACAGCGCCTGCGGGGAGCGCGGGTCCAGTTGCAGCGCGCGGTTGAAGAGCGCCTCGGCATCGGCCGTCTCGTTGCCGTTGTTCTCGAAGACGATGGTTTCACCGAGGCCGGCGAGCGCCTCGGCGTTGCCGCCCTTGCTGAGGCGATCGGCGTGCTGAAAGCTGCGGCGCGCGAGCGGCCACTGGGTGATGCGCAGGTAGCCGCGGCCCAGGTTGAGCCAGGCCTGCACGTCGTCCGGCTTTTCAAGCGTGGCGGCCAGCAACGCAGTCACCGAATCGCTCTGTGCTGGCGGAGCAGCGTGCCACGACCAGTTGCTCCACTGCGGATAGAGCATCGCGGCGGCGAGCGCCACCAGCGCACCGGCGGCGGTGCCCACTACGGGTTCCTGCGGTTCGCCGCCGCTGCGCGCACGCAGCAGCGGCACGCTCACAAACAGCGCCGCGGCGGCGACACACAGCGCCGCCCAGATGATGAAGGCGCTCATGCGTCGGTGGTTGAGTCGCTGGCGTCTTCGTCCGTGATCGGCAGCTGGGCGCGCTTGCGCATCACGCGCAGGGCAATGCCGATCCCGCCCAGCAGCATCACGGCCGGAGCAGCCCACAACCAGGCATTGCGCAGGCTCATGCGCGGACGGAACAGGATGAACTCGCCGTAACGCGCGACCAGATAGTCGCGGATCTCATCGTCGCTCTTGCCCTTGAGGATGAGATCGTGCACCTCGAGGCGCAGGTCGGCGGCCAGGCTCACGTTGGAATCGGCCAGCGCCTCGTTCTGGCACTGCATGCAGCGGAACTCGTTGATGAGCGCGATGTAGCGCTGCTGCATGAGCGGATCCGGGAGCGGCGGCGTGTTGTCGACCGCGAGGGCCAGCGCGCTCCAGCATAGCGCCGCCGTGACCAGTAGTGCCCTGATGTTCATGAGCCCGCCTTGGCGTTGCCCTGCGGATTGGCCGCGAGGTGTGGCAGGAATTTCTTTTGCCAGTCTTCCATGGTCATCGCGCCCGTCTGCTTCTCGACGACTATGCCCTGCGGATCGACCAGGAAACTCTCCGGTGCGCCGTAGACGCCCCAGTCGATGGCGACGCGGCCGTCGCGATCAGCGATGACGGTCTCGTAGGGGTTGCCGAGCTGCGAGAGCCAGGCGGTGGCCTGGGCGTCGTCGTCTTTCCAGTCGATGCCGAGGATGGGCACCCTGCCCTCGCCCTTGATCTGCAGCAGCGTCGCGTGCTCGGCGCGGCACTCGCCGCACCAGGTGCCCCACACGTTCACGAGGTGCCAGCCGCCGACGAGCGACTTGCCGTCGTACGGTTGCCCTGCTTCCAGGAGCTTTGGCAGCGTGAACTCGGGCGCCGGCTTGCCCAGCAGCGGCGAGTCGATGACCTTGGAACCATTGCGCGGCGCGTTGTAGATGCCGAAGGCCAGCACGATCACCAGCAGCGCGAAGACGCCGAGCGGCAGCAGGAATCTCTTCATGGCGTCACGGGCGCCTTGCCGCCCACGAGCGCTGTTGGCGCGGCGGCCGCGGCCGGCGCGACCTTATAGCGGCGGTCGAACAGCGTGGTGATGCCGCCGAGCGCCATGATCGCCGCGCCCAGCCAGATAAAGCGGATCATCGGCCGGTACTGGAGGCGCAGGCTCCAGGAGTCGGCGCCCACGTCTTCGCCGAGGGCCGCCAGCAGATCACGGTTCCAGTTCGCGTCGATGGAGGCCTCGGTCATCACCGAGCCCTGCACGAAGTAGTGGCGCTTCTCCGGCTTGAGTACGGCAACCACCTTGCCGTTGCGCGAAGCGGTAACGTGGCCGCGGAAGCCATCGAAATTCGGGCCTTCAATGCTCTCGCCGCCGTCAAAGCGGAACACGTACTCACCCACCTGCTTCGTTTCCCCGCGCGCCAGCGCCACGTCGGTCTCGATGGTGTTCGATTTGACGAACGTGATGCCGAGCACGAACAGCCCGAGGCCGATGTGCGCGATGGTCATGCCGATCTGGCTTGCCGGGAGACTGGCGCGGGTCCGCAGCCGGTTGATGGGATCGATCAGCGAGGACAGGATGATCCAGAAGCCCACGACCGCGCCCACCGGCGTGAGGATATTCCGGCTCCCGTAGGCACCGTAGGTGACCGCAAGACCGATCAGCAGCGCGCCAGCCAGCGCGCCGAGTATGCGGCGCTTCGATTCGCCCAGCGCCCCACGCCGCCAGCGCGCGTGCATGCCGATCGACACCAGCATCACCAGCGGTAGCATGGGCACGAGGAAGCTCGGGTTGAAGTACGGTGGACCCACCGACAGGGTGCCCAGGTGCAGGGTGTCGGCGATCAGGGGCGCGAGCGTGCCGCCGAACACGACCGCCGCCGCCACCACCAGCAGGATGTTGTTGAACAGCAGGAAGGATTCGCGCGAGACCATCTCGAAGCCCACCGAGGAGCCGAGCGAGGGCGCGCGCCAGGCATAGAGCGCGAGCGCGCCGCCAATCATAAGTATCAGGAACGACAGGATGAATATGCCGCGGGCTGGATCGGCGGCGAAGGAATGCACCGACACCAGCACGCCGGAGCGCACCAGGAAGGTGCCGAGCAGGCTGAGTGAAAACACGGTGACCGACAGCAGCAGCGTCCAGCTCTTGAACAGGCCTCGCTTGTCGGTAACGGCCAGCGAGTGGATGAGCGCCGTGCCCACGAGCCAGGGCATGAACGAGGCGTTTTCCACCGGATCCCAGAACCACCACCCGCCCCAGCCCAACTCGTAATAGGCCCACCAGCTGCCGAGCGCGATGCCGCAGCTGAGAAACGCCCAGGCCATGACCGTCCACGGCCGCTGCCAGCGTGCCCAGGCATGATCCGTCCGGCCCTCGAGCATCGCCGCGCAGGCGAAGGCGAAACTGACGCTCATGCCCACGTACCCCGCATAGAGGATCGGCGGGTGGATCGCCATCGCGAAATCCTGCAGCAGCGGATTGAGATCGTTCCCGTCAATGGCGGCAGGAATCAGCCGCTCGAACGGGTTTGAGGTCGCGAGCAGGAACAGCAGGAACCCGAAATTGACCACGCCCAGCACGCCCAGCACGCGCGCGGCGTAGGTGCGCGGCAGGTGGCCGGAGCGCAGCGCCACGGCGATGGTCCACAGGCCCAGCACGAAAATCCACAGCAACAGCGAGCCTTCGTGCGCGCCCCACAAGGCCGAGATGCGATAGAACAGCGGCAGCGCCGAGTTGGAATGCTCGGCGACGTACTTCACCGAGAAATCGTTGACGACGAAGGCGTGCACCAGCGTGTAGGTGCCGAGGCACAGGAAGATGAACTGTCCCGCGACCGCCGATGGCACCACCGCCAGCCAGCGCTCGCGATTGAGATGCGCGCCGGCGAGGCCGAAGAAGGCCTGGCAGGCGGTCAGCGCCAGCGCCAGGATCATTGCGAAATGTCCGATCTCGATGAGCATCAGTGTGTCGCCTCCGTGCCAGCCGCCGCAGCCGCCTGGCCTTCCTTAAGGGACCGGGTCACTTCCGGCGGCATGTATTTCTCGTCGTGCTTGGCCAGCACTTCGTCGGCGACGAAGGTGCCACTGGCATCGAGCCGGCCCAGCGCCACCACGCCCGCCCCTTCCTTGAACAGGTCCGGCAGTACGTTCGAATAGGTCACCGGCACCGTGTGCGCGAAATCGGTGACCGCAAATTTCACATCAAGCGTGCCGGGGCGCCGCTGTACGCTGCCCTTGACGACCATGCCGCCGAGGCGGAAGCGCTGCCCCTGCTTGACCTGGCCCGCTGCCACTTTGGTGGGGTCGAAATAAAACATCACGTTCTCACGAAACGCGCGCAACGCGAGCGCACCGGCGAGGCTCACCCCCACCACGATCACGGCCACCAGCGTCATGCGTCGCTGACGGGGAGTCATGAACCGCTCCCCTGCGCTTGCGCGCGCCGGCGCGCCTCGGTTTTCGCGACCTGCAGGCTCCGTCGGGCCAGGTAGACGTTCAGCACGACGGCGAGGAACGTCAGCACGTACGAAGGCCACACGAACATCCAGTAACCACCCATGTTCAGCCAGTGCATCATGGTCTAGGCCCCTATCGCTTCACTGATCCAGCGGGCGTTGCGCTCGCGGCGCAGCACTTCGCCACGCGCACGCACCAGCAGGATCGCCGCAAAATAGAAACTGAACGCCAGCATCATCAGCAGCAGCGGCACCAGCATGCTCGGTGGCATCGATGCCTTGCCGAACTTCAGCACCGTGTGCCCCTGGTGCAGTGAGTTCCACCAATCCACTGAGTAATGAATGATGGGCAGGTTGATGACGCCGACCAGCGCCAGCACGGCGCTGGCGCGATCGGCGCGCGCGGTGTCATCGATCGCGCCGCGCAGGCCCATGTAGCCGAGGTAGAGGAACAACAGCACCAGCTCGGAAGTCAGGCGCGGATCCCATGCCCAGTACGTGCCCCACATCGGCCGCCCCCACAGGCTCCCGGTGGCGAGCGCGACCAGGGTGAACCAGGCGCCGACGGCGGCGCAGCTCGCCGCGACGGCGTGCGCGACGTTCATGCGCCAGATGAGCCCCACGCCGGCAGCGACGGCCATGACCGAATAGGCCATGGTCGACAGGACGGCGGCCGGCACGTGTACGAAGATGATGCGGTAGCCCTCGCCCTGCTGGTAATCGGCGGGCGCGAGGCCCAGGCCTCCCACCAGCCCAGCCACCGCGGTAATGGCGGCCAGCCACGCGAACCACGGGATCATCTTGCCGGCGACCCGGTAGAAGTACGGTGGGGATCCGAATCGATGAAACCAGGTCCAGTTCATTCCTACTCCAGACTAATGCGCACGGCGGCCGCGGCCGCCAGCGGCGCCAGCGTGGCGCTCAGCACGACGATCGCTCCCAGCAGATACATCGGCGCCGCCATCGGCTCGAGCGCGATCGCCAGTGCCGTGGCGCGCGCCCCGAAAATCAGCACCGGCACCGCCAGCGGCAGCACCAGCAGGGCCAGCAGCACCCCGCCCCGGCGCAGCCCCAGGGTGAGCCCGGCGCCCACGGCGCCGATCAGGCTCAGCGCGACGCTTCCCAGCAGGAGCGCGGCCAGTATCCCCGGGATTGCCGCGTAAGGCGCACCCAGGGCTGTTGCGACCAGCGGCGCCGCCAGCACCAGCGGCAGGCCCGTCATCAGCCAATGCACGCAGGTCTTGGCGAGCAGCAGCCAGGACAGCGGCAGACCCGAGACTGCCAGTTGTTCGAGCGAGCCGTCCTGACCATCTTCACGGAATAGCAGCTCCAGGGCCAGCAACGAGGATAACAACGCAGCGACCCACAAAGCACCCGGCGCGATGTCTCTGAGGCGCGACATCTGCGGGTCCGTCGCCAGCGGAAACAGCGTGGTGACCACCAGGAAGAACACCAGCGGCTGCAGCCACTCGCCCGGCCGACGGAGCCCCAGCCGCAGGTCGCGCTGCACCAGAAGCCAGCCCGCACGCGCGCTCGACACGGCTGTTGGAGTGGCGTTGCTCACGTGAGTTCCAGTCCCTGCAGCCGATCCGCCCTCACGGCCAGCGCCTGGTGGGTGGCAATGATGGCGAGCCCGCCGCGCTCGAGATGCGCGTCCAGGATCTCGCCGAACATATTCTGGCCACGCGTATCGAGGTTCGAGGTTGGCTCATCGAGCAGCCACAGCGCGCAATCGAGCAGCAGCACCCGCGCCAGCGCCACGCGCCGCTGCTGTCCCGCGGACATCTGCCGCGCCAGGCGTCCATCGTTGTGCGGGAAGCCGACGCGACTGAGCGCCGTGTCGATGTCGGCCTCGCTGAACACGCGGCGGAGTCCGGCGGAAAAACGCAGGTTCTCCGGCGCTGACAGGTCGCCTTTGAGTGCGGTGCCATGGCTGAGCCACGCCAGTTCGCTGTGGAATGCGAAGGTGTCCTTGCGCGTGTCGAGCCCGCGCCAGCTCACGGCGCCCGACTCCAGGGGCAGCAGCCCGGCCAGCGCCCGCAACAGGGTCGATTTACCGGCGCCGTTGACGCCGGTGACCTGCAGGCACCGGCCCGCGCCCAGGCCAAAACTGAGCCCGCGCAGCACGTGCAGATCGCCGCGCCAGAGGTGCAGGTCATGGGCCGACAGGAGATTCATAAATGGTGCGGACGGCGGGACTCGAACCCACACTCCCTTTTCAAGGAAGCAGATTTTCCTGCCACTTCGGCTTTCGCCGCCGCCAGCATCGGTCGCTGGCGTTCGTGGTCTGGACTATCCCTTCGCCCTGGCCTCCTTGCATCGGCTTTAGGCGCCGCCCGTCTAGTCTCTACACCTTCCCCTTGCGGGGCTTGGCTCGGGATTGGCCTGGATCGGAATCGGTAGCGTTCCCCGAGTTTGGGCGGTTCTGCACCGCGGGTTTCCCCGCGGGCACTCCTGTCAAAGTCTGCTGCGTATACCAGTTTCGCCACGTCCGCTTAGGATGCTGGAGGCTAGGGTCGGAATCGAACCGGCGTACACGGCTTTGCAGGCCGCTGCATGACCACTCTGCCACCTAGCCTCAAAAGAGTGATTGGAGCGGGAAACGAGACTCGAACTCGCGACCTCAACCTTGGCAAGGTTGCGCTCTACCAACTGAGCTATTCCCGCACCGTCAGGAAGGCCGGAATTGTAGGGCGTAGCACGCCTAAGTCAAGGAAAGGCTTGCAATTGCGGGCCGCTCAGAAACTCTTGCGTGCCGTGAGCCCCAGGGTCCGCGGTTGGTTCGGGTAGCCCGAGTAACTGCCCGACTGCGCGACCGAGGGGAACGCGCTGATCAGGTAATTATCGTCCGTGAGGTTGCGCACCCAGACCAGTACATCCCATCCGTCCCGGGACACGCCGGCGCTCGCGTTCACGGTGCTGACCTTGCGCGAAGCGACGCTGGCCGGGACATTCTCGACCACGGGCACCTCGCCCTGGTAGTCGTAGTCCGCGCGCGCGAATCCGTTGTAGTGCCCGAGCGTCCACTTGTAGGACGCGCCCACCACGAAGCTGGTGGTCGCGATGCCAGGCGGCCGCGTGCCGCTCAGGTCCGTCGGCCCGTTCACTCCCGAGGCACCCACGAAGGAGTCGTACTTCGGATCCATGAAGGTGCCTGCAAACGTAAAGTCCCAGTGCGAAGTGGCGGCGCACAGCGCATCGATCTCGATGCCCTTGGCCGATTGCTTGCCGGCGTTGGCGAGCGAGAAGCCCGTGCCCGTAAAGATGTTCGACTGGAAGTCCTTGATCTCCTGATCGAAGAGCGCGATGTCCACCGAGGCCGTTGGCCAGTGGCCCTTGAGCCCGATCTCATAGACCGTCGATTCCTCGGGCCCCGCAAAGCGCGTGCCGTAGCGGCCGTAATAGGGATTCGCGTGACCACCGAGCGGCGAGCGGTCACTTGTCGCCGGTGCAAATGGCCGTGTGTCGCGCGACAGGTTCCAGGAACTGGCCTTGAATCCGGTCGACACGCCGGCGTAGCCCTTGAGCCGGTCGCTGAACTCGTACGCCACCCGGACGGTGTAGGTCGTCTTGCCGTCGTTCGACGACGCGTTCGAGAACGGTACCACCGGGTAAAGGAACTGCAGCGGGTAGAGCGCCAGCGCCGAGTTGCAACCCGGCGGCGGGTTCGTCGCCGAACACGGCGTCACGCTGAGGAAATCGGCCGTGGCCGCGGCTACCTGGTTGGCGGCCAGGTTGGCTGGCGTCGGCGGCAAGCCACCCGTGAGGGCGGCGAAGGCGCCAGCAAATCCAATGTTGACCAGATTGAGCGATGAGAACACATCAGTGTTGGTCTGGGCGACCGAGACGGTCTTGTCATTCTTCGTGTACGCCAGGCCCGCCGTTAACGTCAGGCGATCAGTAATCTTCCAGTCCGTGGTGCCAAACAGCGTAAAGGACTTGCTGTCCTGGCGCGTGTTGACGGTGCTCCCGGTCCCGGCAGCAAAGAACGTACCTGCGGGTATGCCCAGCGCGGTTTCCAGGTTGTTGAGCACCGTCAGGCTGCCGGTTTGCGCCGCGATCAGGCCGGTGGCGTACGGCCGGAAGCCGCTGCCCCAGGCGATCGTGTTGTCGTAGCGGACCTTTTCGTTGAAGTAGTAACCGCCCAGCAGGCCCGTGACCGGGCCGTTGTTGTCAAAGGCGAGGCGCAGTTCCTGGGTGAAGGTCTCGAGGCGCTGCTCGTTGCGGTTGGTCGGCACGAGGTCAGCGCTGGTGAAATCCGTGTCGTAGTCGAAGGTGGCTTTCTGGTTGCGATTGGCGGTGATCGAGGTCAGCGCCCAGGGGCCGTTCTTCCAGTCGATGTGCAGCGAGACGCCGTCGTTGTCGACGACGTTGCCCGGATCCTTGTTGTAGTAGGCGCGCCGGTCGAACGGGTTGCCCGTGTAGATCTGGCCACCCACCGCGCCGATGAGCGCGCCGGTCGGGCCGTTCAGCAGGTTCACGACGCCGCAGCACACTTCGTCGATACGGCCGGTGTCGGCGATCAGACGGAACGAGAGATTGTCGGAGGCATTGAAAAGCAGTTGGCCGCGCGCGTCCCAGCGGTTGCGATCGTTGATGTCGTGCCCGTTGGTCAGATTCTTGAAGTAACCGTCGCGCTTGTTCCAGTTGCCCGACAGGCTGTAGGCCACGCGATCACTGATCGGGCCGGAGATGCGGGCACGCAGCTGCTGCGCGCTGTAGTTGCCAAGACTCGCCTCCAGCATTCCAGTGGTCGTGAACGAGGGCTTGCGGGTGATCACGCTGACCACGCCGGCGGACGCGTTCTGTCCGAACAAAGTGCTCTGCGGGCCGCGCAGCACTTCGATGCGCTCCACATCAACCAGGTCGCCGATCTGCGAGGCCGAGCGGGAGCGATACACGCCATCGACGAACACGCCCACCGAGGACTCGATGCCCGGGTTGTTGGCGCCGTTGCCGAAGCCGCGAATGATGAAATTGGTCTGCGTCGAGGTCTGCAGCTGCGAGACGCGCAACGAGGGCACGATCGACTGCAGGTCGAGGATGTCGTTGATGTGCGTGGCGGCGATCGTCTCCGCCGAGGTTACGCTGACCGCTATTGGAACATCGAGCAGCGTCTGCGAGCGCTTCGCGGCCGTGACGATGATCTCTTCGAGCTGGGCTGGTTCCTGGGCCGCTTGCTGGGCCGATGCGGCCACGACGCAAAACGCTGCAGCGGCGGCGAACGCCACCCTACTGATAATTTTCATTGTCTTACCCCTTTGCCTTTATGACCCGCAAGCCGTCTCCAGCCGTGGCCCGAGACCCTGTCGGCATTGCGAGTCTAGTACGGCGCATACGCCCGTGGCTAGGGCCCCGTTCGTCGCCGGGCCGGGCGCTCGACACCACTAGAAGTTGCGTAGAAGTTGCGACTGATTACCACTACCACGGAAGTCTGGCTGCGCGCTTCCGTGATGGGGCTGGTCGCAGCATCGCCGCGCAACCGTCCGTAAGCGGCGCGGCCGAAGAGCGTCCATTTGTCCGTGATCCGCACCACCGCTTGCACGAACGGCCCCACACTTTGCAGACCGCCGCTGGCGTTGAACACGGGCAGGCCCGATGCCACGGACTGTGCCGCGGAGACACCGAAGAAATTGCGCGCGTACCGGTTGTCCATCGCCGCAATATTCAACCCCACGCTGAGCAGCTTGGCGCGTGAAGCGAACGCGTTGTAGCCGATGTCAGCATCGAAAAGCATGCCGCGGCCATTGCTCGCACCCAGGCGTGAAGTCAGGTTGGTGCTGGTGAACACCCTGCCTGATCGGTAGTCCGCGCCCACACGCAATGCGGCGGCCACACTGATGTCGCCCAGACCGGCCAGGCGTTGCTCGTCACTGCCCTTGCGCGATGTGAAGTCGAGGCCCAGCGCCGCGCTGGCGCTCCACTGGTCGGACCACCTGGTCGTCACGCCTACGCCTTTGATGGGATCGGCAAAGAACCAGTCGCGGTATCGGGCTCCGAAAGTCGGCACCAGCATCGTTCGCGTCCTGCTGGAGCCGACGAAACGCGGCGCCGCCAATGCCGCCGCGCCGGCGCTGTAGGTCCAGTTGCCGGTGGCACTGGTGGCCGGAGCGGCTTGCGTGGGTGCAGATTGAGCTTGTGCGCCCGTGGCAAGCAGCGCGAGGACCAGGGAGGCTGGGAGGCGGTTTTTCATGCAGAGCGAAAAGGTCATGGGAATTGCCGAGTGTCGCTGTCGGGCCCCGCATGTCCTTGCACCCGGCACGAGCGCGGCCCACTGCCCCTGCCCGGGCAGGCACACCGCACTCATCGCGCACGGGCTTGAGTTGGATTCAGCGGCAACCCCGGGCTGGGGTACGCCGCCAGGTCAGCTGCCGACCGGCGTGTGGCTTTGTCGATATGATCAACCAGGCTGAACCAATTGGTCGGGGCGAGAGGATTTGAACCTCCGACCCCTTGCACCCCATGCAAGTGCGCTACCAGGCTGCGCCACGCCCCGACCGTAACCGTGGATGATAGGTCAGCGGCGGAGGATCCGCAGCACTTCTTCGAGCTCCAGGCGCACCTGGCGCACGATCTGCTGGCTCTGGCTGATATCGGTGCGCGCTTCATCGCCGCCGAGCTTGTTGCGTGCGCCGCCGATCGTGAAGCCCTGTTCGTACAGGAGGCTGCGGATCTGGCGGATGACGATCACGTCCTGGCGCTGGTAGTAACGACGATTGCCGCGACGCTTGACCGGCTTGAGCTGCGGAAATTCCTGCTCCCAGTAGCGCAGCACATGCGGCTTCACGCCACACAGCTCGCTGACCTCGCCGATCGTGAAATAACGTTTGCCGGGAATTGCCGGCAGTTCGTTATTGTTCTTTGCTTCCAGCATAGGCCTCGACCCGCGCCTTGAGCTTCTGCCCCGGCCGGAAAGTGACAACGCGCCGCGCGCTGATGGGAATCTCTTCGCCGGTCTTTGGGTTGCGGCCCGGGCGCTGGTTCTTGTCGCGCAGGTCGAAATTGCCGAAGCCCGAGAGCTTAACCTGTTCGCCGGTGGCGAGCGCGCCGCGCACTTCCTCGAAGAACAGATCGACGAGTTCGCGCGCCTCACGCTTGTTCAGACCGAGCTGGTTGAACAGCGCTTCGGCCATTTCTGCTTTGGTGAGAGCCATCGTCCTATTCTCTTATTCTTGCGTCCAGGTTCGAGCGCAAATCCGCGCACACTGCCGCGACCACCTCATCGGCGTCCGCATCCGTAAGAGTGCGAGATAAATCCTGCAAAATCAACCCCAAAGCTACACTTTTTCGACCTATTTCTACACCCTTCCCCTGGTAGATGTCGAAAATTCTTAGTTCACGCAGCCGGGTTGAAGCGGCAACACTAACACGTTCCGCAATGCGTCCAAAAGTCTCATCGGCCGCCACCGTGAAAGAAATATCGCGGCGGATCTGCGGAAAACTCGAGACCGGTGCGAAGTGCACCGGGGCGTTGCCGGTCGCCGCCTGGTAGTCCAGTTCAAACAGGAGCGGCGCATATGTAAAATCAATCGGCTGGACCAGTGCCGGGTGCAGCTCACCCATTTGTCCGATCACGCTGCCATCGCGCACGATCTGCGCGGAGCGTCCGGGATGCAGGCACGGCAGCGTCGCCCCGGGATTGAATTGATACTCGGCCGACCGGCCGGTCAGCGCGAGGAGCGCCGCGACGTCGCCTTTGAGGTCGTGGAAGTCTCCCGGTGCACGCGCGCTGCCCCACTGTTCTGGCAGGCGGCTCCCGGCGACGATACCGGCGATCATCCGTTGCTCGCGCACGCGCCCGTCGGCGCCGCGGTGAAATTGCGTCGCAATCTCGAACAACCGCACCCGTTCGCACTGGCGCCGCAGGTTCTCCTGCGCCGCCAACAGGAGGCCCGGCCACAGCGAGGCGCGCATCACTGCCAGGTTGCTCGCGATCGGGTTGCGGAGCCGCACCGGTTCGATTGCACCGCAGATCTTGCGTTGTAGTTCTGGGTCCGTGAATCCGAACGTCACGGCTTCATTGAAGCCGCGCGCAGCGAGCCGCTGCAGCACGCTTGTTTCACTGCTGCGCACTTCACTGCTCCCGGCGATGATCCGGGCGCCCACCGGAGCCGCTTCCGCAATGGCGTCCAGCCCTCCGCAGCGCGCGAGTTCCTCGATCAGATCAGCCTCGATGACGATATCGAAACGCCAGGACGGCGGCGCGACCTGCCAGCGGCCGGGCCCTGCGGCCTCCACGTTCATGCCGAGCACGCTCAGCTTTCGGGTGACTTCGACCTCGGGGACGGCAGAGCCGAGCAAACGGGTGATCTGTGCGGCGCGCAGCTCCACGGGCGCTCGCACCGGCAGTTCGGCGGGCAATTCCTCGAGACAGGCCGGGCCGGCCTGCCCACCGGCAAGCGCACAGATCAGCGCCGTGGCGCGCTCGATGGCCCGTTCCTGCCCGGCCGGATCGACGCCGCGCTCGAAACGCTGGCTGGCGTCGGTGATCAGCCCATAACGACGAGCGCGCCCCGCCACGACGCGCGGATCAAACCACGCTGCCTCGAGCAACAGATCGGTCGTACCGTCACCGATGGCACTGCCGGCAGAACCCATGATGCCAGCCATGCCCACCGGACCGGCGTCATCAGCGATGACCAGCACATCGGCCGTGAGCGCCACCTCGCTCCCCTCGAGGAGTGTGAGTTTCTCGCCCGGAGCGGCGCGGCGTGCATGCAAGCGCGACTTGAGCCGGCTCATATCGTAGGCATGCATGGGCTGGCCGAGCTCCAGCAACACGTAGTTCGTGACATCGACCACCGGGCTGATGGAGCGGAGCCCCGAGCGCTCGAGCCGCTCGCGCAGCCACTGCGGCACGGGGCGGCGGTTGTTCACGCCGCGGATGACGCGGCTGGCGAGCCGCGCGCAACCGGCGCCGGGCTCGAGCTGCACCGGGAAACGCTCGGCGTTCGCCGCGGCCACCGCGGCCATGGCCGGGTCGGGCACGCTGCGGAGCGCGGCGCCACTGGCTGCGGCCAGCTCGCGCGCAATGCCGAGCACCGACATGGCATCGCCACGGTTGGGGGTGACGGCAATTTCGAGCAGTGATTCATCGAGGCGCAGGTAGTCGCGCAGCGCTGCGCCGACGGGCGCATCGGCAGGCAGTTCGATAATTCCCTCGCCGGCATCGCCAAGTCCCAGTTCGCGCGCCGAACACAGCATGCCCTGCGATTCCACGCCGCGCAGCTTCG
This sequence comes from Gammaproteobacteria bacterium, assembly GCA_025357915.1. Lineage (GTDB taxonomy): Bacteria > Pseudomonadota > Gammaproteobacteria > Steroidobacterales > Steroidobacteraceae > FEN-1191. Next base: position 18,986 of record JANYLH010000033.1, on the reverse strand, counting down.
CAGCCCGTATGGCCACGTCACCAGGAAGTGTCGCACCGACCGTGGCCAGCGCGGTGCGCAGTCCTGCACGGGCATTGGCCGCGCCGCAGACGATCTGCAGTTCAGCACCACCCGCCGACACTTTGCACACCCGCAGCTTGTCGGCCTGCGGATGGGGTTCCGCGCTGCGGATTTCGGCGATCACGACGCCGCTGAACGGCGGCGCCGCGGGGCTGAGCGATTCCACTTCGAAACCGAGCATCGTCAGGCGGTCGGCAAGCTCGCGTTCGCTCCAGGGCACGTCGACCCAGGCGCGCAGCCAGGAAACAGGCAGCTTCACGGCTAACCCCGGGCGAACTGCGCGAGGAAGCGCAGGTCGTTGTCGTAGAAGAGGCGCAGGTCGTTGACCCCGTAGCGCAGCATGGCAAGGCGTTCGATGCCGAAGCCAAAGGCGAAACCCGTGTAGCGTTCGCTGTCGATACCGCAGGCCTTGAAGACATTCGGATGCACCATGCCGCAGCCGGCGACCTCGAGCCAGCCGGTCTGCTTGCAGACCCGGCATCCCTGCCCGTCGCACAGCACGCATGAGATGTCGACTTCAGCCGAGGGTTCGGTGAACGGGAAATAGGAGGGCCGCAAGCGCATCGCCAGTGGCCGCTCGAACAGCGCCTCCATGAACTGGTGCAGTACGGCCTTGAGATTCGCGAAACTGACGTCGGTGTCGACCAGCAGCCCCTCGACCTGGTGGAACATCGGCGAGTGGCTCACATCCGAGTCGCACCGGTAGACGCGCCCGGGCGCGATCAGCGCCAGCGGCGGCTTGCGGGACAACATGGCGCGGATCTGCACCGGCGAGGTGTGCGTGCGCAGCAGCAGACCGTCTTCCAGATAGAAGGTATCGTGCATCGCCCGCGCGGGATGGTCGGCCGGAATATTGAGCGCCTCAAAATTGTGGAACTCGTCTTCCACCTCGGGCCCTTCGGCAACCTCGTAGCCGGCGTTGCGGAACAACTCCTCGATGCGCAGCCGCACTCGCGTGATCGGGTGCATGCCGCCGGTGGCCTCACCGCGTCCTGGGAGCGAAACGTCAATCCGGCCTGAGGTGAGGGCCTGTACGATCGAGGCCTGCTCGAGCGTCGTGCGACGTGCCTCGATGGCCGAATGCAGCTCGGTCTTTGCGGCATTGATGCGCGCACCGGCAGCCGGACGCTCGGCGGGCTTGAGACCGCCGAGCGCCTTGAGCTGTTCGGTGAGCACGCCCTTCTTGCCGAGCCAATGAACCCGCAGTTCATCAAGCGCGGCCAGGCTCTCGCTGGCGCCAATCTGCACCAGCGCTTGCGCAGTCAGTGCAGACAGGTCGGCCACAGTCTTCTAGGCCGCCAGTGCTGCCTTGGCCTGCGCGGCAATAACGCCGAAGGCGTTCTCGTCGTGGATCGCCAGGTCCGCGAGCAGCTTGCGATCAATCTCGATGCCCGCCAGGCGAAGGCCGGCGATCAGGCGGCTGTAGGACAGCTCGTGGATGCGGGCCGCGGCATTGATGCGCGTGATCCACAGCGCCCGGAAGTCGCGCTTCTTGGCGCGCCGGTCGCGATAGGCGTATTGCCCGGCCTTGATGACGGCCTGCTTGGCGGTGCGGTAGATCTTGCGCCGCGCGTTGTAATAGCCCTTGGCTTTGCCAAGGATCTTCTTGTGACGGCGCCCGGCCGTCACGCCACGTTTGACTCGTGCCATGTTTCGACTCCTTTAGTTTTCCGGGCTAATGATTCGGCAACAGCTGCGTAATGCGACCGACGTCGCTCTTGTCGATCAGACTGCTGCCTCCGGAACGCGCATGACGCTTGCGCTTGGAGTCCTTGTGACCGAGGTTATGGCGGCGGCCCGACGAATAGGATTTGAACCCGTTCGCCGTTTTTCGAAAACGCTTGGACGCCGCCTTGTTGGTTTTCAACTTAGGCATGAACTTCTCTCCACTTATATAGCTATGGTTCGCAAGGTGGCTTTCGCCACCCGCTTGCCTGCGGAACCGCGGTCGCGGCGCCTCGTGGACGCCGCTATGCAGTTCACTTCTTTTTTGGTGAAAACACCATGACCATCTGCCGGCCTTCCATCATCGGAAACTGCTCGACGATGGCCGCTGCGGCCAGATCGGTTTGTACCCGGTCCAGCAGCTTGCGGCCGATATCCTGGTGCACCATCTCACGGCCACGGAACCTCAGGGTTACCTTGGCCTTATCACCCTCGGAAAGGAAGCGGGTCAGATTACGCAGCTTGACCTGGTAATCCGCCTCTTCCGTCCCGGGACGAAACTTGACTTCCTTGACCTGCTGCTGCTTCTGCTTGCGCTTGGCAGAGTGGGCCTTCTTGTTCTGCTCGAAGAGGAACTTGCCGAAGTCCATCACCCGCACCACCGGCGGCTCCGCCGTGGGCGAGACTTCAACGAGATCAAGCTGGGCGGCGAGCGCTAGCTGTAGCGCGTCAAACCTGGTCATCACTCCCGCTTGGGCCCCATCCGCTCCGATCACCCGCACCGATGGCGAGGTGATCTCTTCATTACGGCGGATGCGCTTCGTTGCAGTGGCTATACGTCAATCCTCCAAGGTGTGGCGCCCGCGGCTTTCGAGCTCCTGCCGCAACCGTTCGGCGAACGCTTGCGGGCTCATGGTGCCCAGGTCTTTTCCGCTGCGGGAGCGCACAGATAACAAGTTCGCCGCGACTTCCTTATCGCCTGCGACCAACAGGTAAGGAACGCGTTGCAGCGTGTGTTCACGAATCTTAAAGCCGACTTTTTCGTTGCGCAAGTCGGTATCGACCAGAAGCCCTTGTTTTTTCAACAAATCTGCAACATTGCCTAAGTATTCGTGCTGGCGGTCGGTAATGCTCATGGCCACGGCGTGCACCGGGGACAGCCAGGCCGGGAGCTTGCCGGCGTGGTGTTCGAGCAAAATGCCGAAAAATCGCTCGAGCGACCCGAAAATCGCCCGGTGCAGCATGACCGGTGTCTGTTTCTGGCTGTGCTCGTCGATGTAGTGGGCGCCCAGGCGCCGGGGCATGTTCAGGTCCACCTGCAAGGTGCCGCACTGCCAGTCGCGCCCGATGGCATCCCGCAGCACGAACTCCAGTTTGGGGCCGTAAAAGGCGCCCTCGCCCGGGTTCAGTGTGTACTCGATGCCCGCCGCGTCGGCGGCCTGCTTGAGGGCGGATTCGGCCTGGTCCCAGACCGCGTCGTCGCCCACGCGCTTCGGGGGCCGGTCGGAGAACTTGATGCGCACGTCATCGAAGCCGAAATCCCGGTAGATGTCGAGGATCAACCGGGTGACCGCCACCGATTCAGCGGTGATCTGCTCCGGCGCGATGAAGATGTGCGCGTCGTCCTGCGTAAAGGCGCGCACCCGCATCAGGCCGTGCAATGCGCCCGAGGGCTCGTAGCGGTGCACTTTGCCGAACTCGGCGTAGCGGATTGGCAGGTCGCGATAGCTGCGGATTCCCTGCTTGAAGATCTGCACGTGGCCCGGGCAGTTCATCGGCTTGATGGCGTAGACGCGCTCGTCGGGCGTCTGCGTCGTATACATATTCTCGCCGAACTGTTCCCAGTGGCCTGAGGCGACCCACAGGCTCCGGTCCATGAGCTCGGGTCCGTTGACTTCCTGGAAGCCCGCGGCGTCCTGCTTCTCGCGCATGTAACTGATGAGCCGCTGGAAAATGCGCCAGCCCTTTGGGTGCCAGAATACCGCGCCCGGGGCTTCTTCCTGCATGTGGAACAGGTCGAGCTCGCGTCCGATGCGGCGGTGGTCGCGTTTTTCGGCTTCCTCGAGCCGGTGCAGGTAGGCATCGAGCTGCTTCTGGTCCGGCCAGGCGGTGCCATAGATCCGCTGCAGCATCTCGTTGCGCGAATCGCCGCGCCAATAGGCGCCGGCGACTTTCATGAGCTTGAAAGCCTTGAGCTTGCCGGTCGACGGGACGTGCGGCCCGCGGCACAGGTCGACCCAATCGCCCTGCCCGTACAGGCTGATTGCCTCGTTCGAGGGAATGCTGCCGATGATCTCCGCTTTGTATTGCTCGCCGATACCCTTGAAATATTCCACCGCTGCATCGCGCGTCATCTCGCGCCGCGAGACGGGCTGGTCAGCCTTCGCCAGCTCGAGCATGCGCGCCTCAATACGGGCGAGGTCTTCGGTGGTGAAGGGTGTCTTGCAGGAGAAGTCGTAAAAGAAACCATCGTCAATGACCGGTCCGATGGTCACTTGCGCGTTCGGGAACAACTGCTTCACGGCTTGCGCGAGCAGATGCGCGGTCGAGTGACGAATGATCTCGAGTGCTTCCGGATCGCGATCCGTCACGATTGCCACCGTGGCATCGCCTTCGATGCTGAAGCTCGTGTCGACGAGCTTGCCATTGACCTTGCCGCCGAGCGCCGCGCGCGCCAAGCCCGCTCCGATGCTCAGCGCCACTTCGGCCACCGTGACCGCGCGATCGAAACTGCGTTGGGCGCCGTCAGGCAGCGTGATAACGGGCACGGAGTCTCCCTAAATTAAGGAAATGGTAGGCGCGACTGGGATCGAACCAGCGACCACCACCATGTCAAGGTGATGCTCTACCACTGAGCTACGCGCCTGTTGCAGGGGCCGGAACGATACCGGAGGCCCGATCAGCTGGCAAGCTAAAGCGCGGATTTGCCTAGCGTTTTCAGCGCTTGCGGACCGACTGGGGCACCAGCGGACCGCCGCCGAGTTCGAGCTCGAGCGCACGGAGCCCCTCGATCTGGTCACGCACGCCGGCGGCTTGCTCGAATTCGAGGTTGCGCGCGTGACGGTACATGATTTCCTCGAGCCTTTGGATTTCCCGCGCCGCTTCCGCGAGGTTGCGAGGCACGGAGACGGGAACCACGCGGCCCGAGCCCTTGCCGCTGCGGCCGCTGCCGCCGCCGCCAGCCTGCGGCGCCGCCCGCGCGCCCTCCATCACGTCGGTCACGGGTTTCACGATGCTGAGCGGCGTGATGCCGTGCTTGATGTTGTATTGCGCCTGCTTCTCGCGGCGCCGGCGCGTCTCGTCCATCGCCTTGTGCATCGAGGCGGTCACGCGCTCAGCATAGAGAATGACGCGGCCATGAAGATTGCGTGCCGCCCGGCCCATGGTCTGGATGAGCGAGCCCGCCGAGCGCAGGAACCCTTCCTTGTCGGCATCGAGTATCGCTACCAGCGCGACCTCGGGCATGTCGAGCCCTTCGCGCAGCAGGTTGATGCCCACCAGCACGTCGAACCGGCCGAGGCGCAGGTCACGGATGATCTCCACGCGCTCGACGGTCTCGATGTCAGCGTGTAAATAGCGCACCCGGATCTTGTGCTCGGCCAGGTACTCGGTCAGATCCTCCGCCATGCGCTTGGTGAGCGTCGTGATCAGCACGCGCTCGTCCGCCGCCACGCATTGATTGATCTCGGCGAGCACATCGTCGATTTGCGAGGTCGCCGGCCGCACCTCGACCTCGGGATCGAGGAGCCCCGTCGGCCGTACCACCTGCTCGACCAGCTGGCCCAAATGGGCATATTCATAAGGGCCTGGTGTCGCCGACACGAAGATCATCTGCGGCGCCAGCCGCTCCCACTCCTCGAATTTCAACGGCCGGTTATCGAGCGCCGAGGGCAGGCGGAAACCATATTCGACCAGTGTTTCCTTTCTGGAGCGATCGCCTTTGTACATCGCCCCGAGCTGCGGGATCGATTGGTGGCTCTCGTCGACCACCAGCAGCGCGTTGGGTGGCAGGTAGTCATACAGGCAGGGTGGCGGTTCGCCTGTTTCGCGCCCCGACAGATACCGGGAATAATTCTCGATGCCAGGGCAGTAACCCACCTCGCGGATCATCTCGAGATCAAACTGCGTGCGCTGCTCAAGCCGCTGCGCCTCGACCAGCTTGTTGTTCTCGTACAGCACCTTCAAACGCTCGCGCATTTCATCGCGAATCAGATCAAGTGCATTGACCAGCCGGTCGCGCGGCGTGACGTAATGCGTGCCCGGGTACACGGTAAAGCGCGGTACCCGCGTCAACACCTTGCCGAGCAGCGGATCGAGAAGTGACAGGTTCTCGATGGTGTCGTCATTGAGCTCGACCCGCACCGCGTCGCGCGCCGACTCAGCCGGGAAGATGTCAATGATGTCGCCGCGCACCCGGAAGGTTCCCGGCTGCAGGTCAATGTCGTTGCGCGTGTACTGCATCTCGGCCAGGCGCCGCAACAGCTTGCGCTGGTCGATGCGCTCGCCGCGCACCAGGTGCAGCACCATGGCGAGGTAGGCCTGCGGGTCGCCGAGGCCATAGATACACGAGACCGTGGCAACGATAATCGCGTCGCTCCGCTCCAGCAGCGCCTTGGTCGCCGAGAGGCGCATTTGTTCGATGTGCTCGTTGGTCGAGGCATCCTTGGCGATGTAGGTATCGCTCGAAGGCACGTAGGCCTCGGGCTGGTAGTAGTCGTAATAGGAGACGAAGTACTCGACCGCGTTGCGCGGAAAGTACTCGCGCAGCTCGCCATACAGCTGCGCCGCCAGTGTCTTGTTATGCGCCAGCACCAAAGTGGGGCGCTGCGCGTGGGCGATGACGTTGGCGATCGTGTAGGTCTTGCCCGAACCGGTCACGCCCAGCAGCGTCTGGTGCGCCAGTCCCGTTTCCAGGCCCTCAATGAGGCGCGCGATCGCCTGCGGCTGGTCGCCCGCCGGCTGATAGCTCGAAACAAGTTCGAAGAGTCGAGTTTCCATAGTTGGTCGGCTAATATAGCGCAGGTTCCCCGCCTGATTTATTTCCACAGAGGATCTCCGTGACTGTAGCCGTCTCCAAGCGCGCCCTGCGCGTCAAGCCCTCGCCCACGCTCGCCGTGACCGCGCTCGCCGCCCGCCTGAAGGCCGAGGGCAAGGACGTCATCGGCCTCGGCGCCGGCGAACCGGATTTCGACACTCCCGCGCACATCAGTGCGGCCGGCATCCAGGCCATCAACAGCGGTTTCACCCGCTACACGAATGTGGATGGCGTGCCCGAACTCAAGGACGCGATCATCGCCAAGTTCCAGCGCGACAACGGCATCAAGTACGAGCGCAACCAGATTCTCGTGTCCTCGGGCGCCAAGCAGACGATCTTCAACCTTTGCATGGCGGTGCTGGATCCAGGCGACGAAGTGATCATTCCCGCGCCTTACTGGGTTTCATACCCTGATATGGCGCTGCTCGCCGACGGCGTACCGGTCACGGTTTATGCCGGTCCCGAGCAGGGCTACAAGATCACCGCGCAGCAACTGGCCGCGGCGATCACGCCGCGATCGCGCCTGCTGCTCATCAACAGCCCGGGCAACCCGACCGGAGCCGCTTACACCGCAGCCGAATGGCGCGCGCTCGGCGACGTGCTGCTAAAGCACCCGCGCATCGTCATTGGGACTGATGACATGTACGAGAAGATCTACTGGGGGAGTGAGCCGTTCACCAGCCTGCTCACCGTGGTGCCTGAGCTCTATGACCGCACCGTCACTATCAATGGCGTGTCGAAAGCATATGCCATGACCGGCTGGCGCATCGGCTACTGCGGCGGCCCAAAGGAACTTGTCACGGCGATGACCACCATCCAGGGTCAGTCGACCTCAAACGCCTCCAGCATCAGCCAGAAGGCCGCGATCGCCGCGCTCAACGGCGACCAGGCCTGCGTCGGCACCATGAACCGCGCGTTCAAGGAACGACACGACTACATCGTCGCGGCGCTCAACACCCTGCCCGGTGTTTCCTGCCGACCGGCGAGCGGTGCGTTCTACGCCTTCGCCGATGTCAGCCAGGCGATGGCCCGGCTCGGCTTCAAGGACGACAACGCCTTTGCCGAGCACCTCATTAATAGTGTCGGCGTCGCCGTAGTGCCCGGCTCCGGGTTTGGAGCCCCGGGGCATATGCGGCTGTCCTACGCCTGCAGCCGCGAGACGCTTGAGAAAGCTGTGGAGCGCATGCGCAAGGCTCTGAGTGCCTGATGCCAGAATGCTGCTGCCGTCCTTGACGGCCCGCCGCTCAGCCACGAGAATTCGCGCCCAATTCCCCGGTAGCTCAGTTGGTAGAGCGTCGGACTGTTAATCCGCAGGTCGTTGGTTCGAGTCCAACCCGGGGAGCCATTACATTAACTATCAATTAGATAGCGATGCTATCTAATGTAGATTAGATACTCTGAAATTTCGTTCGCAGCGCAAATCATCGGCGCCGACGTTGAGCGAATTGATCTGTATTTCAGCCTGTATTGCTCGTGTAATTCCAGAAGCGGCAGCTTCGCATCGTTCACGGATTCCATGCGCACGCGCACTTTGACCACGTGCCCAGCGACACCGTCCTGGGGGCGACGTCCCCCCATTTATGAGTAGCGTCTAGGATTAGAGTCTAACCCCGGAGAGGGAGGTTGGACGTGAAGAAGCGGTACGCGGAAGAACAGATCATTGGGTTCCTGCGGGAGGCGGATAAGGGGATCGCGCTGAAGGAGCTATGCCGCAAGCACGGCTTCTCCGAGGCGAGCTACTACCTGTGGCGCAGTAAGTACGGCGGGATGGACGTGTCGGATGCGAAGCGTTTGAAGGCGCTGGAGTCGGAGAACGCGCGGCTGAAGAAGCTCCTGGCCGAGTCGATGCTCGAGAACGAGGTGACGCGTGAAGCGCTCCGAAAAAAGTGGTGACCGCGCCGGCGCGTCGCGAGCTGGTGCGGTGGATGCAGACGAAGGGGCTCAGCGAACGACGGGGACTGCAGATCGTGCGGATGAGCGCCAGTGCGCTGCGCTACCGACCTCGGCCGGATCGCAATGGGCTGCTGCGGGCCCGTATCGTCGCCCTGCCACAGCGTCATCGACGCTACGGGGTTGGCATGATCCACCTGAAGCTGCGCCAGGCGGGCGAACTCATCAACTACAAACGCGTCGAGCGGCTCTATGGGCTTGAGAAGCTGCATATCCGGCGCCGGCGGCGCAAGAAGATCCCCGTGGCTGACCGGCAACCGCTGATCCGACCTGCCCGGGCTAACGAGGTGTGGTCGATGGACTTCGTGTTCGATCGCATCGCCTCGGGGCGAACCCTGAAGTGTTTAGCGATAGTGGATGATGCCACGCACGAAGCGGTTGCTGTCGTGCCCGAGCACACCATCGGGGGCGATCATCTGACGCGCATCTTGGACGGCATCTGCTCGCAACGGGGAAAGCCGGCCGTGATCCGAACCGACAACGGCCCAGAGTTTACCGGCAAGGCCATGCTGACTTGGGCACATCGCCATGGCATTGCGTTGCGGTTGATCGAGCCCGGTAAGCCGAACCAGAACGCCTACGTTGAATCGTTCAATGGGCGACTGCGAGATGAGTGTTTGAATGAACACTGGTTCACGAGCCTGCATCACGCACGCGCGGTGATCGAGACCTGGCGGCGCGAATACAACGAGGAGAGACCGAAGAAATCCCTGGGTGGGCTGACGCCCACCCAGTATGCGAAGCAACTGGCCGCAAGGCCTATTACAATCCCGGAAAACTCTAATGCCCTACGCTACTGAAAGCGGGGGGACGTCGGGGGGAGCCCAGACCAGTCAGTTGAGAATGAACGAGGATCCGACATCGGCACGCCACCCATCGAATTAGTTGGATTGCAGGAGAAGGTGCGAACAACCGGATTCGAGTTAATTGAGCCGCTATGCCGGCTGACTGCCTGCCGTCAACTACTTTGACCGCCCGGCGACAACTGTGTTGGCCGGAAGCGCCGTTATGACGCGCATCGATTAGGTGCAAAACCGGTGAACGGTCTAGCGAGTGAACAAGTGCCTCAGGGCAATCGCCAGCGGCCGGTACGAGCTGTCAAGAAGGCTTCCCAGATCGCTACTTCAATGGCTTGAAGCTGCCGCGTGCCACACCTCGTCGCTGGTGAACACCGTAAAGATGTACGGCTGTGACTTAAGAAACTCAGCCAGGTCGCGCAGCGTCGCGCCCAGCTTCGCGAGACGATCCTCGTCGATATAGATCTGGAGGTTCTCGGGTTCGAATGCGGTTACGATCTGCTTCGCCTCTGGATCGAATTTTTCATTCAACAAGTCGACGATCGACGGGGCAAAGTGTCGACGACCGGGTGACGACGGTTCCGACGGCATGCCATGATCCGCGGTCACTGCAAGCAGATAGTTGCCCCCTACCTTTGCCTGCACTGCACTCAAGATGCGCGCCAGGTGACGGTCCATTTCGCCGAGCGTGAGGCGCAGCTCGTCCGAATCCGGGCCGTACTTGTGCCCCACGAAATCGGCGCCCTTGTAGTTGAGCAGGATGAGATCGGTAACGCCGTCTTCGCCGACGGGCTCGTGCTCAATCATCGCGGTCATCGCGTCGGCTTCGAATGCTGGAAACAAGGCCGAGTAGCGCACGGCGGCCGGCGAGTCGATCTTGTGATGCATCCACTGCGAATCAGCCGCCCATAGTGTGCTGGAGTTCCGCTCCTTCAGGTACGTTGGCAGGCGGTAGCAGTCGGGGTTTGCAGTCCAACTGCCCGTCTTTTGATCGTAGCTGGCGAGAGTCACCGGCACTCCGTTCATCTGGCACGCCCCATGTCCGGCAAGTGGCGTCGCCGCCCGGTCAACGCTGCCCTGTGCCAGGATGACGGCGCGACCCGACGTCGAGAACTGCCAGATGTCCGCCAACGTCAGGGCCATCAAGTCCTGCGGCGCCGTTCCGGAAAACACGTCACGACGCAGGCGGCCAACACGGTCGTACACGTTGTTGCCGGTGATGCCGTGGACGCCAGGAGGGGCCCCTGTCGCGATGTTCGAATGGCCGGTAGCGGTGTTCGAGGGCAGGGTGTTCAGCTGTGACTGCGTGAACCATGCACTGTGCTGACGTAAGTTGGTGAGCGTTGGCATGAGCGCTGCATACCGATCAAAATAGTCCCGACGCATGCCGTCCAGAACGACGAGCATGACCACCCGCGGTTGCGTAAAGCCGTTGCGCAGGATCGGCAAGGTCCGGCCGGTAGCGGTCGCGGGCATGTGCACGCCGAGTGCAGCCGCAAGCGTCGGCGCGATGTCCTGGTGTGCGGCCGGTATCGAATAGATGCCGGTCTTCACCGCAGGGCCGGCAAACATAAGCGGAATCTCGATGTCGTATGCCCAGGGTGACCCGTGCATGAACGGTACGTCCGAATCGGGTCGAGTAATGAAGTCGCCCTCGCGGGGCACGATCATGATCTGGCCGCTTCGGCCTGGAAAATATGACCGGGCGAACATGTCAAGGAACCGCTGTTTGGTCACAGTGGCGGCATCGCCCGCAGGAGATCGATTGGGCAGCGGTCTGAATACCGAACAGGCCGTCGCGGCGAGCGTCAAGGCGAAGGCGACCGCACCGTAAGCGGTTAGCTTCGAAGAGTGGACAAAGACGCGGCGTTCGGCCTGCACGAGTCGTCGCAATGAATTCCCCGATTGTTCTGGCGCAGGGGACCAGTAGTACGCCGTTTGGAAGGGCGAGTCTACTTCCGCCGCGCCACCAACTTATTGAACTCTTCCAACATGCCCGGCATGGTCATCGCCGTAGCGAACTCCTGAATCCATTGCCGCGCGACTGCAATATCGGCGTTGGGGTGTGCGGCCAGCGGGCCTTCGATGTCTTGCAGGTCTTTGGGGCGACCGGCAACAGCCTTCATGAGCAGCAAGTCTTCGATACGCGGCAAGTGCACACGCAGGCCGCCGATGACCATGGGAGGTACTTTCGCGGTGTCCAGCCATTGCACGAGGTCGGTCAGCGCGGCGAGGAGCGACGCGGGGACGCGCTCAGTCACCTGCAGTCTGCCGCAGCCGGGCCCAGCGTTCGCGAACCGCCTGCACATCCCTGTCGCGGCCGGGATTATTTCCATAGAGATGACCCGCGGCCATCAGCGCCGATAGCTGGCGCAGCTTGGTGTCCGTCGAGGTGCGCCGCAGCTCTGCGGTCTCGAACTCGCGGACCATTTCCAGGCGGGTGAAGTATCGATCCGTATCACTGCAGCCCACGAAATTGGGGGTATCGCCGGGGGTACCGCGAAGTTGCTCTGAAATAGTCCTGAGCAGTTCAATCGCTTACACGCGATTTCGAGTCCAACATGATAAGTCCTATAAAGTAATGAGTTAAAAGATATAGCTCATGTAGATTCGATGACAATCGTTTTTTCCCTCTATGTACTGATAGTTGATGATGCCGCCCCGGTTGGGTTTCGGGAAAATTCGAACGGCTTGATTTTCGACGTTGGTCGTGACGAAGCCCGCCGTCCCTGAAGAACTTGTGAGGTGGACAATTCCCTTTGGAAAGTTCAAGGATCCATAGCTGGTCGCCGCTGCGGAAGCGTGGCATGCTGCCCGCGCGCGGAGCCCGTCTATTGTCGAATTGATCGGACCTGCAGCATGAATCCAGGAAGTGCGTCAAAGGCCGCGAGCGTTGCGGTCCTCACCACGTTCATCGTGGCGCTGGCGGCGTGCGCCGGCGGCGGCGGTGCCTCGGCGCCCACAGCGCGATACGCTATCGGCGGCACCGTTGCCGGGCTCAGTGGTTCCGGTCTGGTTCTCCAGATCAACGGCGGCAGCAACCTTGCAGTAACCGCACCCGGCGGGTTCACCTTTCCGGGCACGCTCGGCACCGGTTCTGCCTACACCGTGACCGTGCTTACGCAACCATCCACGCCCACGCAAAGTTGCAGCGTCATGAACGGTTCGGGAACGGTGAGTGCCGCAAACGTGACCAACATCACCATCGACTGCACGGGTGGTCCGTTCACCGCCCTTGCCCACCAGCCGCCCGATTCGGGCTATCTCACGCTCCTGCTCACCGACGGCAGCGTCATGATGCAGTCGAACTATGACGCCGGCGTCTTCTACGCTCTGGTGCCGGATATTACGGGTGACTATGCCAACGGCACCTGGCACCAACTCGCAAGTCCTCCGGCCGGGTATGCGCCCTATGCGGGCGCGCAGGCCGTGCTGGCCGACGGGCGGGTGCTGTTCGTGGGCGGCGAATACAACCAGAACCAGTACAGCCTGCCGTTCGCCCCCAGCGGTCTGACCAACATGTCGGCGATCTACGATCCGGTGACCGATCAGTGGACGATGATCGCCGCGCCTCCCGGCGTGGCCTACATTGGTGATCCATCATCCGTAGTACTGCCAGATGGCAGTTTTGCCTACGGCGACAAGTTGGGACGTTCGATGTGGCGCCTCGACCCGCTCAGCCTGACCTGGACCTCAATTCCCGCTGTTGGCAAGGCCGACGATTTTGCTGAAGAGGGCTGGACGCTGTTGCCGAATGGCGATCTGTTTACAGTGGATGTAGGCAATCCTCGCCACGCCGAGCACTACAACGTTGTCGCAGGGCAATGGTTCAGCGATGGCACAACGCCGAACTTGCTGTCCTCGCCCACGGGATACCCCGCTGGTCTGGCGTACGGTCCCGCGCCGGCTTCGGTCGTCGGCGGCGTGTCTTACGGCCCTGGACTCACAGGCACCTACTTTCCGCCGGGTGAAATCGGCCCTGCCCTGCTGCTGCCCGACGGCACCGTCTTTGTCACCGGTGCCGCATCGGGCGGTTCCGTCGCGCACACGGCGCTGTACACGCCCGGGCTGACATCGGCAGTATCCGGCAGCTTTGCCGTCGGCCCCGACTTCGCGGCTGGCGATGATGCGGAAGACGCGAGCGCCGCCCTGCTGCCCTCCGGCCATGTCCTGGTTGCCACCACTTCGGGGCGCTTTTACGAGTACGACGGCGCGAGGATGTCAGTCACTGGAGCGTTGTCGAACAATGGCGGCTACACCGAGTATTTCGTTTTGCCATTACCCAATGGCCAGGCACTGGTGACCGGAGACGTAACCCAGGTCTATGCCGGTGCGGGCAGCAGCAATCCGGTCTGGGCGCCTGCCATCAGCACCGCCCCCGCATCTGTCACACGCGGCTCGACGTACGCCATTTCAGGTACGCAGTTCAACGGCCTCTCCCAGGCTGCCACTGTTGGGGACGAATTGAATTCCGCAACGAACTATCCCCTGGTGCGAATAACCAATATAGCTTCGGGCCACGTCGTCTATGCGCGTACCCACGGACACAGCAGCATGGGCGTGGCCACCGGCAACGCTGTGGTCTCAACCAACTTCGACGTTCCGATGGGGGCAGAGGCGGGATCCAGTTCGCTGGCTGTGATCGCCAATGGAATCGCATCGGCTCCCGCAAGCGTCACGGTGAACTAGAGCCCGTTCACGGCCTGTCGGTCGACACCTGTTTGCGGCCAGGCTGGTACATCCATGTCTGAAACCTCGATATTTCCCGATCCATCGCTGGACGCCCAAACACTATGCACCCGCGAGTCATGAGATGAATTCTGATCAGACCGAAGCGGCACTTTCCATTGCACCAGGATCTCAGGCAACGGCGTTCGCCGACCTGGATCGCGACCTGCGGTGCCTGGCCGATAGTCGCGCGCACTGGGTCGGGACGACGGTGGCCGAGCGGATCGCCATCCTCGGTGAGATCAAGGGCGCGGTGATGTCGGTCGCCCATGGCTGGGTAGAAGCAGCGGCCAAAAGCAAAGGGATCGCCGCCGGAACGGCGCTCGAAGGGGAAGAATGGCTGGCGGGTCCGTACGCCCTCATGGTCTATTGCAACCAGATGATGCGCACCCTCTCGCACGTGGAGGGTGCCCGGCACCTTGATCAGGTGCCGATGCGGGAGCTCGCCAACGGGCAACTGGTGGCTCGCGTCCTGCCCAACTCCGTCTGGGATCATGTGCTGCTCAGCGGCATCAAAGCAGACGTCTGGATGGAACCGGGCGTCACACGCGCCAATATCAGGCAGCACACGGCCGCGACCTATGACCCGGCAAGCCCGCGCCACAAGACAGGCAAGGTCGCGCTGGTGCTGGGCGCGGGCAACGTCGCTGCGATCGCGCCGCTCGACGTTTTGCACAAGTTGATTGCCGAGAATGAAGTCGTGATCCTCAAGCTGAATCCCATCAACGATTATCTGGCGGCGTTCCTCCAGACCGCACTCAAGTCGCTGGTGGACCGCGGCGTCCTGCGCATCGTGCGTGGCGGCAAGGAAATCGGGGAGTTTCTCTGCAACCATCCGCTGGTGGAGACGATTCACATCACCGGCGCGGGGGCTACACACGACGCCATCGTCTGGGGCGCGGGCGCAGAGGGTCTGGCCAGCAAGGCGGCCGGCACGCCCAGGAACACTCGCGCCATCACCTCGGAACTTGGGGCCGTGTGCCCCACAATCGTGGTACCAGGCCCCTGGTCGGCGGCCGATATCGCCTTCCAGGCTGAGCAGGTGGCGACGCAAAAATTGCACAATGCCGGGTTCAATTGCGTGGCGTGCCAGGTGCTGGTCGTGTCCCGGGACTGGCGACAGAAGGCCGCTTTCATGAGCGCGCTGGAGCGCATCTTTGCGCACGCCGCAGGGCGTTCGCTCTACTACCCCGGGGCCGCTGAGCGCCTGGCAGCGTTTTCCGCCAACAACACCAATGTGCGATCCGTGCCCTGCACAGGTAGCGGTGAGGTGCTGATCGCGTCGCTGAATGGACAAAGCAGTGCCACGGTCAGAACGGTTGAAGTCTTTGCGCCGGCCCTGGGTTTCGCGGAACTGGCGGGTGCCGATCCGGAGTTGTTCCTGCAGGATGCCATCCGGTTTGCAAACGAGGAGTTGTACGGCACGCTGGGCGCCAATATCGTGATCCACCCTGCCACGATCGCCCGTATCGGGCGCAAGCGCTTCGAGGAGCTGTTGATCGGGTTGCGCTACGGCACCATTGCGGTGAACACCTGGACCGGCGTGGGTTTTCTGACGCCGCAGGCCACCTGGGGCGCCTTTCCCGGACACACGCTGGACGACGTACAAAGTGGCATCGGCATGGTCCACAACACCTGCCTGTTCGACCGCGCGCAACGCACCGTAGTCGAGGCGCCGTTCAGGCCATTTCCGCGCAGCCTGCTCAGCCTCTCCTTTGCGCTGCTGCCCCGCCCGCCCTGGTTTATCACTCACCGCAGGGGCCGCACTCTTGGACGACTCCTGGTCGCATTCCAGTACCGACCGGGCTGGCTGAAGATTCCACGTATCTTCCTCAACGCACTGCTGGGTTAGAATGGCAGCGTGGGTCGGCGACTTTTCGGTCACGACAGCTTAAAGGGATGGTGGGATATGAGCGACGGCAAGGGTGGCTTGCAAGCAGCGCCGCGCGGATGGTGGCGCTTGCAGCGTGTCCTGGCCATATTGTGCGTCGCCGGCGTGCTGGCGCTGGGCACCGTCCTGGGTTGGCTCAAGTGGCACGAGCACGAGCTGGTATTTGAGAGTGAAGTCAGTCGGACGGAAGTCTCCGGTCTGATCCCGGCCGGCGCCGAAAGAGTGTCAATCCCGGGTGTCGCGGGGGCCGCGCTCGCCGCCGTCATCTTGCGCGCCGATCCCTCACACGACTCCGGATTGTGGGTATTGCACCTGCATGGTAACGCGGTCTCGGCATTTTCCGCCGAGCAACTCGAGCACGTGCGGCGTCTGGCCAGCTTCGGTCTCAATGTGCTGAGTTTCGATTACCGCGGGTATGGCCTGACCCCGGGCGTTGCCTCGGAAGCGCACATGAACGAAGACGCCGAGGCGGTCTACGCGGAATTGCGCCGTCGGGGAATCGCGGCCGAGCGCATCATCGTGTGGGGCCATTCATTGGGTTCCGGCCCGGCCGTCAACCTCGCCGCGAGACATGTTGCCGCTGCGCTGGTTCTGTTCGGCGCATTTACCTCGGTTCCGGACGCCGCCGCGGACACCTATCCGTACCTGCCCATCAGGTGGCTGGCCAGCGTGCATTTTGACTCACTCAGCCTCATGCCGACGCTGCGCATGCCGGTGCTGATCGCCCACAGCAAGGGCGACATGACCATTCCTTATCACCAGGGGGAGCGGTTGTTTGCTGCCGCTCGCGAGCCGAAGCGGTTTCTGTCCCTGGGCCCTCCCTACGCTGACGGCTTCGGAGGCCATGTAGACGGCCTCTACGATCATCTCGATCTGCTCGCCCCGCCGTTGTCGGCTCTCGTCGGCCAGCAACTTTAGAAGAGACGCTACGGTGATCGGGCACGGCCGCGCAATTCGCGCCGCCGGATCAGCAGATACACGACCGGCACCACGAACATCGACAGCAGCGGCGCCGTGACCATGCCGCCGATCATCGGTGCGGCAATGCGGCGCATGATCTCGGAGCCCGTGCCGGTGCCCCACATGACGGGCAGGAGGCCCGCGATGATGACCGCAACGGTCATGGCAATGGGGCGCACGCGCAGGGCCGCGCCGTCGATGATCGCGGCGGTCAGCTCCGTCTCATTCGCCGAGCGCCCTTCCGCCATGTGGCTTGCGACCGCCTGGTTGAGGTACACGAGCATGACCACGCCGATTTCGGCCGCCACGCCGCCCAAGGCGATGAAGCCGACGGCAGCGGCGATCGACAGGTTGTAATCGAGCAGGTACATCAGCCAGAACCCGCCTACCAGCGCGAACGGCAGCGTCGCCATGATCAGCAGCGCATCGTCGAAACGGCGAAAGGCAAAGTAGAGCAGGATGAAGATGATGATCAGCGTCGCGGGCACCACGATCTTCAGTTTGGCGACACCGCGTTCAAGAAATTCGAACTGGCCGGACCAGGAGAGTGAATAGCCCGCCGGGAGCCTGATCTGCCTTGCCACGGCCCGCTGCATGTCATGCACGGCGGAACTGAGGTCGCGCCCGCGCAGGTCGACATAGACCCAGCCGGTGAGCTTGGCGTTTTCGCTCTTGAGCATCGGCGGTCCGTCGCTGATGCCGATGGCGGCGACATCGCCCAGGCGGATCTGTGCGCCGCGTTCGGTCAGCACCGGGAGGTCATGGAGTTTCTCCACCGAATCGCGCAATTCACGGGGATAGCGCAGGTTGATGGGGAAGCGCTGGAGCCCTTCTACCGTCTCGCCGATGTTGTCGCCGCCGATCGCCGCCGCCACTACGCCTTGCACGTCCGCGATGTTCAGCCCGAGGCGCCCGGCAGCTTCGCGATTGATCTGCACGTCGATGTAGCGCCCGCCAGTCAATCGCTCGGCGAATGCGGAGCTGACGCCCCGGACCTGCTTCACGACCTGCTCCACTTCGCCCGACAGCCGGTCCACCTCGCGCAGGTCCGTGCCGGACACCTTGATGCCCACCGGGCTCTTGATGCCGGTCGCCAGCATGTCGATGCGGTTGCGGATCGGTGGCACCCAGATGTTGGACAAGCCGGGCACCTGCACCGCGCGATCGAGCTCCTGGACCAGCTTCTCGGGCGTCATACCGGGGCGCCACCGGTCGCGCGGTTTGAACTGGATGGTCGTCTCGAACATCTCCAGCGGGGCCGGGTCGGTGGCGGTCTCCGCCCTCCCCGCCTTGCCAAAGACACTCGCGACTTCAGGTACGGTCCTGATGAGTCGATTGGTCTGCTGCAGCAACTCCCCCACCTTGGCGGCTGATATGCCCGGCAGCGCGGAGGGCATGTAGAGCAGGTCGCCCTCGTCGAGCGGCGGCAGGAATTCCCCGCCAATGCGCAGCACCGGGTACAGCGCCGTCAGCAGAACCAGCAGCGCGCCGGCCAGCGTGGCCCTCGGATAGGCCAATACCCGGGTCAACAAGGGTTGATAGAAGGCAATCAACCCACGATTGATCGGATTGTCGTGCTCCGCAGGAATGCGGCCGCGGATCAGATACCCCATCAGCACGGGAATGAGCGTGACCGAAAGCCCTGCGGCGGCGGCCATCGCATAGGTCTTGGTAAAGGCCAGGGGCGAGAACAGCCGTCCTTCCTGGGCCTCGAGCGTGAATACTGGAATGAACGAGAACGTAATGATCAGCAGCGAGATGAACAGCGCCGGACCCACCTGGGCTGCGGCCTCGCCGACGACGCGCCAGTGTTCGGCGCCCGCCAGTGCCTGGCCCGGATTGCGATGGTGCCAGGCCTCCATGTGCTTGTGCGCGTTCTCGATCATCACGATCGCGGCGT
>JANYLH010000021.1 GCA_025357915.1 Gammaproteobacteria bacterium | reverse complement strand
GGAGCTCCGCTGAAGCAGATAACCAAAATAAAGCGGCTTAAACTCCGAGACATCTGGGAGAAGGAAGCCACCGACTTCACACCTTGGCTCGCGGAGAATATTCAGGCGCTTGGTGAGGCCCTTGGGATGGATCTGGAGCTGCAGTCTCAGGAGGCGCCGGTCGGCGACTTCTCGCTCGATCTTCTAGCGAAGGACCTCGGCTCAAGTCGACTGGTCGTAGTTGAGAATCAACTTACACAGACGGACCACGATCACTTGGGAAAGCTGCTGACCTATGCCGGCGGTTTCGATGCCGGTGTTGTGGTTTGGGTATCCGAAGCAATACGCGAGGAGCACCGTCAGGCACTGGACTGGTTGAATCAGCGGACTGACCAGGAAACTGAATTCTTCGGCGTAGTAGTAGAGGTGCTACAAATCGAGAGTTCCGCGCCGGCATTCAATTTCAGGGCCGTGGTGTTCCCGAATGATTGGCAGAAGAGGACTCGAAGCCGTACGACAACGACCACCTCCACGAGAGGGGAAGCGTATCGGCAGTATTTCCAGCCTCTGATTGACGAGCTGCGCGAGAAGTATCGATTTACCGGCGCTCGCGTCGCACAGCCTCAGAGCTGGTACGCCTTTTCAATCGGGACGTCCGGGATACCAGCCAGCGCTGTATTCGCCGGGAACGGAACGGCTCGGGTTGAACTTTACATCGACGTCGGCGACCTAGCCTCCAACAAGAACCTTTTCGATTGGCTTCTCAACCAGAAGGACGCAATCGAGAGGGATTGTGGCTTTCCGCTTACTTGGGAGCGGCTTGAAGAACGACGAGCATGTCGAATCTGCGTTAGCCGCCCCGGCAGCATCGAAAATAGTCCCGACGAACTAATCGATATTCGGAAGTGGCAGATCGAACGACTGTTGATCTTCAAGAAGGTATTTGCGCCGCTCGTAAAGGCCGGGTTGAAGCAGCCCGCTGCCGTGTCGGCCTGATAGCTTCCCCGCGGACTTTCCTAGGCGCGAAACACCGGTAGACTTCCGGTAGACCTCAGCGCCGAAAACATCCCGCGTTTTCCTGCAGAACATCGCATATAAAACCGGTAACCCCTTGTCTCCGCGAAGGAAACAGGGTCACACCACCGACTAAGCCTTCTCCCCCACCTGTAACTCCGCGATTTTGAACGGCACCCCACACCCTCCAATCCCGCAGTACCCGTTGGGATTCTTCGCAAGGTATTGCTGGTGATAGTCCTCGGCGTAATGGAACGGCGGCGCATCCTGGATCTCGGTGGTGATCTTCCCGCGGCCCGCGGCTTGCAGCGCCGCGCCATAGCGCCGCCTGCTCTCCTCGGCCGCCGCGCGCTGCGCGGCGTTGAAACAGTAGATCGCCGAGCGATACTGGGTACCGATGTCATTGCCCTGGCGCATGCCCTGGGTCGGGTCGTGCGATTCCCAGAAGACCTGCAGCAGCCGCTCATAGGACATGACCTCCGGATCGTAGACCACGAGCGTCACTTCGGAGTGCCCGGTGCGGCCGCTGCAGACCAGGCGATAGTCTGGGTCTGCTGTGGTGCCACCGGCGTAGCCGACCGCAGTCGTATAGACGCCCGCCAACTGCCAGAACAGGCGTTCTGCACCCCAGAAGCAGCCCATCGCAAACATCGCCTGCTCGAGGCCGGGCGGAAAGGGCGCACGAATGGTGTGGTGGTTCACGAAGTGCTGTGTCGCCGTGGTCTGTTCTTTCACATGTCCTCCAGTTTCCTGCCCGCGAACTCGTTCGCGGGCGGCCATTGACGTTAGAATAGCGCCTGGTTCAGTCCTGAGACACCTCCGGCAATGGGTATTTCCAATTCGCATAACCTGATGCGGCCGCCGACCATAGAGCCGCGCCCCTACGGGCTGCGGGTCAGCCTGCGCGCCCTTGATCCGTTCGCGAAGCTCTGCGGCGCCGACTGGCAGCGCAGCCACTGGTACACCACCGCCGCCCTGCGCGACGCCGCCATGGTGGAGATGAGTCGCAAACACGAATATTCAAGACCGGGCGACCGCCCGGCGCTGGTGTTCACCAAGGTCGAGAACCTGGTCGCCAGCCGCGGTCTGTAGCCCGCCGCCATGCCCGCCGCCCCAACCCCGGGGCATCCGTGCTGCCGCGTAAGCGCGTAACGGTACAGACGCGTCCGTTCGCAGCGCGCAACCTTTCCTCGCGCTGCGCAGCCTGTTGGCGATGCGGCGCCCGGGTCACCCATCTCGATCCGGAATCTGCAAAGGGACTGGAATCCATATGAACTGGAAACTCACATCGGCCGTCACTGCCGCTGCAATCATGCTGGCGTCGCAGGCGTCGGCACAGATCACCTGAGCCCTTGTCGGAACCCAACTATGACTACCGCCGTCGGCCCGATGAGCGCACCGACAACGCGCGCGTCACCTCGGTGCGGGCCGTCGTGGCCCCCGGCGGAGCAGCGTTGCTGGGTGGAACGCGGTCAGGTCGACCAGCGCGACCGTCGCGGCGCGTCGAATGTAGGCGGTGCTATTGCGGGCGGCATCATCGGCGGCATCCTCGGTCACCAGATCGGTGGCGGCCGCGGCAACGACGTGGCCACCGCGGGCGGTGCAGTCGGCGGCGGCGGCGGCGCCAATGTGGGACGTGACCGCGACCAGGGTTTTGCCCGCGATGTCCGCCGCTGCGAAACCGCCCGGGGACAGCATCATTGTGAACCACGACGGCGAACCGCGGGGTTGGCCGGAACCGCGCCGCCGGGCGACCGCTGGTACTAGAAACTGCGGCCGAGGAACAGGTAGAAGGCGGTGCTGCCGCCCTCGTCGTAGCCCACGGCCAGGTAGGCTGGGCCAATGTAGGTGTCGGCGCCAAAGAACAGCGCGGCATCGCTCCGCGCCGAGCTGAAACTGATCTCGTTCCGCTTGCTCCAGACGTTGCCGAGTTCGAGCGACAGGCCCGCGTAGGCCGGCACGTTGAGGATGCCCTCGCCACCGCGCCCGACGCTGCGCAGGTAGAGCGCCCGCACGATCGCGTAGTGCGGCCCCGCGCGCGAATGCGCCGCAGTGCCAGAAAGGTTCAGGAATCCGCCGAGCGGATAATACGCGCGCACATTGGTCTCGCTGCCACCGATGGTACTGCCGCCCGACAGCCACGCCACCGCCGTGTTCTTGCCGTGCGACCAGGCGCCGCGCCAGTCGAAAGTGAACAGGTCTGACCCTGCCGCGCCCCGCCCGGAGTCTTCGGCACGCACTGCCAGCGTCAGCGCCTGGCCGCTGCGCGGGAAAGTGGTGCTGTCGAGCCGGTCGTAGCTGAAGCGCACAAAACCCGCGTGCGTGTGATAGCTCACATCCGGAACGCTGAAATCGCCGAGGCGCACGGCCGTGGTGCCGCGGGCGTCCAGCAGGCCACCCCGCAGTTCGCCCCAATTGTCGAATTCCCGGCCCAGGTCGAGCCCATATTCAAAACTGCGCACCCGGAATTCGCCAATGGGCTGGCCGGCCAGCAGCTGCGGCACGCTGTGCGCCTCGGCCTGCAGATGCGGGGCGATGAAATAGCGCTGCAACGGGGACCAGGGCTGGTAGAACTCGGCGGCGACGCGCGGCGCTGCGCCCACCTGCAGGTCGAGCACGGCCTCCGCGCCCAGCGGATTGAGTTCAGTAAAGGAGATCCGCCCGGCGGCGTTGAAGGTGCTGTTGCCGGCAAAATCATCTTCGAGCGACAGGCCCAGGCGCAGGTAGTTCGGGCCCCAGGAATTGCGGCGCGCGGTGAAGATCAGCCCGGTGGCACCCTCGGGCGTCCGTGCCACGCGGTAGTCGAGCAATTCGAGATTGCCCTGGCCGTAGATCGCGGAGATGCGCCGCGCGATGGCATCGGGGTCCAGAGGTTTCGCGACCTGATCAGCAAAGGCAGCCAGCAGCAGGCGCTCGTAGCGCTTCGACTCCGGTGCGGCGGCGATGAACTGCACGGTCGGCAGCCCGGCCCTGGCCGGGGGCGCGCTGGCTGCCGGTGCGCCCGACGCTGGCGGTGCCGCGGCGGCGGCCAGTTCCGTGAGTCGCAACTCCTGGGCACGCGCGGCGCTGACACCCGTTGCGACCGCGGCGGCAACGCCATTGAAATCATAGGACGCACGCTGCCCCATCGCCGGTTGCAGCAACACGTCGCGCGTGCCCAGCGTGCCGAGCTGCCGCTCGACATCGCGGCGCACCAGGATGGCCAGCGCCTGGTTGGAGACGCTGGTGAGCGAATTGAGGCGGTCGCGCGACTGCAGCGGGAAGCCGGCATCCACCACGATCAGCAGGTCCACGCCCATCGCGCGCGCCACGTCGATCGGCAGGTTCTCGACCAGCCCGCCGTCGACCAGCAGCCGACCGTCGCGCTCCACCGGCGCAATGACCCCGGGCGCCGACATGCTGGCGCGCAGCGCCGTGGTCAGGTCGCCCGAGTCCATGACCACCGGTGCGCCCGACTCGAGGTCGGTGGCCACCGCGCGAAACCGGATCGGCAGTTCGTCGAACCGCGTGACGCTCGCTACCGGGAGTGTGGCGCGACGCAGGAGTTGCGTGAGCTTCTCGCCCTGCACGAGGCCGGAGGGAATCTGCAACCTGCGGCCCTGCACGCCCAGCGGGAGATTCACGAGAAAGTCATGGGCTTCCTGCTTGCGCCGGAAACCCAGCTCGGCACGCGGCGGCCGGTCGCGGAAAGCGTCCTGCCAGTCGACCGAGGCGAACAGTTGCTGGATCTCGCGGCCGGACATGCCGCTTGCGTACAGCCCGCCGACTACCGCGCCCATGCTGGTGCCGGCGATCGCGTCCACGTGCAGGTGCAGCTCATCGAGCACCTCGAGGACCCCGGCGTGGGCCATGCCGCGGGCGCCGCCCCCCGACAGCACCAGGCCGATGCGCAGGCGGGCAGCGGATTCCTGGCCGGGCTGGGCAGGTACCGCCGGGGGTTCGGCCCCGGCCGCACCCGCCAGCAACAGTCCGCCGAGGAAGAGTGCTGTCAAGCGCATAGCCATTAAATAATACCACGCGCCGGCACCGCTTCCGCTCGGCGCCCCCGAACCCGTATGCTTTGCGCCGCAGACATGAACCCGATCTTCTTCATTTCGCTCGTCATCCAGGTGCTGCTGATCGTGCATTGCATCCGCACGGGCCGGAACACGATCTGGATCTGGGTGCTGGCGCTCCTGTCATTGCCGGGGGCGATCGCTTACGTCGCGGTGGAAATCATCCCGGAGCTGTTCCGCTCCCGCACCGCCGGCCGCGCGCTGCGCGGCGTGCGCCGGGCGCTTGACCCGCACCAGCAGCTGCGCCGCTATGAGGACGCGGCGCGGCGCACCGGTGATGTGGCCAGCCGCCAGCGCTACGCCGAGGAGCTGGTGCGCCAGGGCCAGGGCTCGCAGGCAATCGGCGTCTACCGGCAGGCGCTGTCGGGCCTGTATGAAAATGATCCCAACCTGATGCTGGGACTGGCGCAGGCGCAGTTTGCGGCCGGCGACAGCGCGGCAGCGCGCGCCACGCTGGACGCACTGATCGAGCGCAACCCGCAATTCAAGTCCCCGGACGGGCACCTGCTCTACGCGCGTGCGCTCGAGGGGGAAGGGAACCTCGACAAGGCGCTCGCGGAATATGCCGTGGTTGCCGGTTATTACGCCGGCGCGGAAGCAGCGCTCCGCCATGCGCAGCTGCAGGCGCGGATGGGGCAGCGCAGCGCGGCGCGCGACACGCTCGCTGCCCTCCTGGAGCATGCGCGGCTGGCGCCGCGTCATTACCGCCAGGTGCAGGAGCCGTGGCTGGCGGCCGCGCGGCGCGAACTGGCGGGCCTCTAGGCGCTAGCGCACCCGCATGCTGCGCGGGTTGAAGCGCGGCGACGGAAAGCGCAGTGGCAGCGAACTGAGCGTCGCGTGCATGATCTGCGCCACTGCCAGGTCGCGCACCCACTTGTGGTCGGAAGGCACCACATACCAGGGAGCATGGCGCGTGTTGCAGCGGCCCAGCATGTCGCCGAAGGCCCGCCGGTAAGCCGGCCACTGGGCGCGCTTGCGCAGGTCCTGCGGATCGAACTTCCACTGCTTGCGCGGGTCGTGAATCCGCTCCTCGAAGCGGCGGCGCTGCTCCCCCTTGCTGATATGCAGGAACAGCTTCACCACCCTGATGTCGTTCTCGCCGAGCATGCGCTCGAAGTCATTGATCTGCCGGTAACGCGCTCGCCACACGCGCTCGGGCACCAGGCCGTCGACCCGTACGACCAGCACGTCCTCGTAATGCGAGCGATTGAAGACCACGAGTTCGCCGCGCGGCGGCACGTGCTGGTGAATACGCCAGAGAAAATCGTGGCGCAGTTCCTCGGCGCTCGGCGCCTTGAAGGCGCGCACCGCACAGCCCTGCGGGTTGAAGGCGGAAAAGACGTGACGGATCGTGCTGTCCTTGCCGCCGCCGTCGATCGCCTGCAGCACCACCAGAATGCCGTAGCGGCCATCAGCAAAAAGCTTGTATTGCAATTCCTCCAGCTCGACGGCGAGCCTGGCGGTCGCCTCGAGCGCACGCTCCTCGTCCCAGCCATGAGTGCGCCCCGCCGCCGCATCCTGCAGCTCGACGCGGCCGCGCCCGCGTACGCGGAGCCGGTCGGGCAGATCGATACGCACTCTGGCCATGGTCTGGCCAGTGTGCCGCAGTTCGTGGTCGCAGCGCCAGTGCTGGAGCGCGCCGCCGCCGTGGCCCCTGTGTTAGCATTTGCGCC
This sequence comes from Gammaproteobacteria bacterium, assembly GCA_025357915.1. Classification (GTDB taxonomy): domain Bacteria; phylum Pseudomonadota; class Gammaproteobacteria; order Steroidobacterales; family Steroidobacteraceae; genus FEN-1191. The sequence continues at coordinate 2,880 of JANYLH010000021.1, read as the reverse complement.
CTCTCCTGCCCACCGCGGAAGTCGCTCCATCCCCATGACGATGCCCACCACTGCGAAGCCCACGCCCCCGGCCGGCGGCCAGAGAATCACCGTCAGCGGCACCCGCCTGCAGGTGCCCGATCGCCCGATCATCCCGTTCATCGAAGGCGACGGCACCGGCCGCGACATCTGGCGCGCCAGCGTGCGCGTCCTGGATGGGGCGGTGGCCAGGGCCTACGGCGGCAAGCGCAAGATCGAGTGGATGGAAATCTACGCCGGCGAAAAGAGCCACCAGGCCTTCAACAGCTGGCTGCCCGACGAGACCGTCGCCGCCTGCCGCGAATTCCTGGTGTCGATCAAGGGTCCGCTGACCACGCCCGTGGGCGGCGGCATCCGCTCGCTGAACGTGGCGCTGCGCCAGCTGCTCGATCTGTACGTGTGCCTGCGGCCCGTGCGCTGGTTCAAGGGCGTGCCCTCGCCGGTCAAGGCGCCCGAAAAAGTCAACATGGTGATTTTCCGCGAGAACACCGAAGACCTCTATTCCGGCATCGAGTTCGAGGAAGGCAGCGACGACAACCGCAAGTTCATGGCCTTCCTGAAGGACAACTTTCCCAAGCACTACGGCAAGATCCGCTTCCCGGACAGCTCAGGCATCGGTATCAAGAACGTGTCACGCGAAGGCACCGAGCGGCTGTTCCGCTCCGCCGTGGAATACGCCATCGCCAACAAGCGTCGCAGCGTGACCATCGTCCACAAGGGCAACATACTCAAGTTCACGGAAGGGTCGTTCCGCAGCTGGGCCTACGCGCTGGCGGAACGCGAGTTTGCCGCGCAGGTCTACACCTGGCCGCAGTGGGAACGCACCAAGGCGGCACAGGGCGAAGCGGCCGCCAACGCCGAACAGGCGGCGGCGCTCAAGAGCGGCCGGATCCTCATCAAGGACGCCATCGCCGACATCACGCTGCAGCAGGTGCTGACCCGGGCCGAGGATTTCGACGTCGTCGCGACGCTGAACCTCAATGGCGATTATCTTTCCGACGCGCTGGCGGCGCAGGTTGGCGGCATCGGCATCGCGCCCGGCGCCAACATCAATTATCTGACGGGCCACGCGGTGTTCGAGGCCACGCACGGCACGGCGCCGAAGTACGCCGATCTCGACCAGGTGAACCCGGGTTCGGTGATCCTCTCGGGCGAGATGCTGCTGCGCTATCTGGGCTGGACGGAAGCGGCGGACGCCATCATCGGCGCGATGGACAAGACCATCGCCCAGAAGACCGTCACCTACGACTTCGCGCGCATGATGCCCGGCGCCACGCAGGTGAAGTGCGGCGAGTTTGGCGACGCACTGATCGCGAACCTGTAGTCCGGTCCATCGTTTTGACACGACCGCAGCGCGCATGACGAGAGAACTGGTCATGCTCGCGTTTCTTTGCAAGGGCCTGGTGCTGGGCTTTTCCATTGCCGCGCCGGTCGGCCCGATCGGCCTGATGTGCATACGGCGTTCGCTCAGTTCCGGACGGCTGGCCGGGTTCGCCACCGGCCTGGGCGCCGCCACGGCCGATGCCTGCTACGGGGCGGTAGCGGCCTTCGGACTGACGCGGGTCACCTCGTTCATGGTGGGCGAGCGCACCTGGCTGGCGCTGCTGGGCGGCCTGTTCCTGTGCTGGCTGGGCGCGCGCATCATGCGCACGCATCCGGACCTGTCGGCGGCCCGCCAGCCCGATTCATGGGCACACGGCGCGTTCCTCAGCGCGCTCCTCATCACGCTCACCAACCCGCTGACCATCCTGGCGTTCCTGGGCGCCTTCGCGGGCCTTGGCCTCGCGGTCGCGGGTGACTATCTCGCGGCCACGGTGCTCGTGGGCGGCGTGTTCGTGGGATCGGGCATCTGGTGGCTGCTGCTGAGCGGCTTCGCCGCGCGCATGCGCGATCGTTTTGATCCGCGCTGGCTGCAGCGGGTAAACTGGGCTTCGGGGGCGTTGCTCATCGTGGTAGGGCTGGGCGCGCTGCTGAGCCTGCGCCGCTGGGTCCTTCAGTAAGCAATAGTAAGAAGAGAGGACGATCATGAAGACCTACATAGCCGAGTTCATCGGCACGTTTATCCTGGTGCTGTTTGCTTGTGGAACCGCAGTCATCGCCGGCTCGCAGGTCGGAGTACTTGGCATCGCCCTCGCCTTCGGGCTGGCGTTGATCGCGGCTGCCTACGGAATCGGCGCGATTTCCGGTTGCCATATCAATCCGGCCGTGAGCCTGGGCGTGCTGGTCGCCGGCCGCATGAACGCCACGCAGTTTGCCGGCTACGTGGTCGCGCAGTGTCTCGGCGCCATCGTCGCGGCCTACGTGCTCGCGCATATCGCGAGCGGCGCGATCGCCGGCTACGACATCGCCAGCAGCGGTCTCGCACATAACGGCTGGGGAGCAGGCTACGGTGGCGGCTATGGCGAGGGCGCAGCCTTCCTGTTCGAGGTGGTGGCGACCTTCATCTTCGTGCTGGTGATACTGGGCGCGACCGGCAAGGGTTCGCATCCGGCGACGGCGGGACTCGCAATCGGCCTCACGCTGACGGTCATCCACCTGGTGGGCATCCGCATCACGGGCACGTCCGTCAACCCGGCGCGCTCGCTGGGCCCGGCGCTGGTCGTCGGCGGTCAGGCGCTATCGCAGCTGTGGTTGTTCATCGTGGCGCCACTGCTTGGCGGCGCGGCCGCAGGCCTGCTCGCGCGCTTGGAGCTAACCCAGCCGGACTAAGCCAGGGCCTGGGCCAGGTCGGCCAGCAGATCGTCGATGCTCTCGAGGCCGATCGACAGCCGCACCGTGCCCTCGCCCACGCCTGCCAGGCGGCGTTGCCCGTCATCGAGATCGCGGCTGCCCAGCAGCTGTGGCGGCAGCACCAGAGAATCG
>JANYLH010000013.1 GCA_025357915.1 Gammaproteobacteria bacterium | reverse complement strand
CCGGTTTTCAAGACCGGTGCATTCAACCGCTCTGCCACCTCTCCGGCAATTGCACGGCTTGAATGTTGACTTTACTGCAATTCTCCGCGTCCTGCCCGCCAGCAAGTGAGCGCCTACAGGTAAACCGCCAGGAAAAGGCGTAGCCTCGTTTTGTTCAATACCATCATTTCCAATAAGAGGGGAAAGCAATGAAAACCAAATTACTCGGGCTGGTGGGCGTCGCACTGTTGATGGTGCCGATACTGTCCATCGCGGCCGACGACGAGTACAGCTATACGGAAGGCAGCGTGCGCGATGTGACATCCGTGCGGACCAAGCCGGGGATGTTCGACACTTATATGCAGTTCCTGCGTTCGACGTTCAAACCCATGATGGAAGAACAGAAGAAAGCCGGCATCGTCCTCAGCTATGCCGTCTACGCGGGCTCGCCCAGGACGCCGAAGGATCCGGATCTGTATCTGGTCGTCGAGTACAAGAACATGGCCGCGCTCGATGACCTCAATGCCAAGACTGATCCGATCAGCAAGAAGTATTTCGCGACGCTCAGCGCCTCCAACAAGGCGGCAGCAGATCGCGAGTCAGTCCGTGAGATTCTCGGCGACGAACTGATCCGCGAACTCAAGTTGAAATAGCCGCCACCCGCGCCTGCGGACGCGACGACACCATAGGATGGGGTGTCACCGCGTCCGCACCGCGGATGCCTGCCACCCGATCGGGGGCGATCAGGCCTTCGCAGCGAGTCGCTTCCGTCCGCCGAGGTAGGACTGCAATACCTCCGGCACAGTGACCGAACCGTCGGCGTCCTGGTAATTCTCCAGCACCGCGACGAGCGCGCGGCCAACTGCCGTGCCTGATCCATTTAAGGTGTGGAGTGGTTCTGGCTTCCCGGTAGCCGGGTTCCGCCAGCGCGCCTGCATGCGTCGCGCCTGGAAAGCCTCGCAGTTGCTGCACGAGGAGATCTCGCGGTACTTGCCTTGCGCCGGCAGCCACACTTCCAGGTCGTAGGTGCGCGCGCTGGCGGGGCCGACATCGCCGGCGCACAGCTCGACTACGCGGTGCGGCAGTTCGAGCCGGCGCAGCACCTGCTCGGCGTGGCCGACCAGTTCTTCTAGCGCGCGGTAGGAATCGTCCGGACGGGTGATCTGCACCAGCTCAACCTTTTCGAACTGGTGCTGGCGGATCATGCCGCGCGTGTCGCGGCCGGCGGCACCGGCCTCGGAGCGGAAGCACGGTGTCTGCGCGACAAATTTCAGCGGCAGCGTTTCAGCAGCCACTATCTGCTCGCGCACCAGGTTGGTGACTGGCACCTCGGCCGTCGGGATCAGGTAGAACTTCTGCTCGCCGCGCAGCGCGAACAGGTCCTGTTCGAACTTGGGCAGCTGCCCGGTGCCTTGCAGCGACGAAGCCGCCACCAGGTACGGCACGTAGACCTCGGTGTAGCCGTGCTCGCGCGTGTGCAGATCGAGCATGAACTGCGCCAGCGCCCGGTGCAGCTGTGCCAGCGCGCCACGCATCACGACGAAGCGTGCGCCGGCGATACGGCCCGCGGCCTCGAAATCCAGCCCACCGAGCCCCTCACCGATCTCGACGTGATCGCGCGGCGCGAACTCGAAGCTGCGCGGCGTGCCCCAGCGGCGCACCTCCACGTTGGCGCTCTCGTCGCGTCCCTCGGGCACCGCTTCGTGCAGGAGGTTGGGCAAGCCGAGCTGCCAGTCATTCAACTCAGTCTGGATGGCATCGAGCGCGCGATCGGCATCCTCGACTTCGCGTGCCAGCGCCTCGCCGCGCGCCATGAGCGGGGCAATGTCTTCACCACGCCCTTTGGCCTGGCCGATCGCCTTGGCGTGGCTGTTGCGCTCGGCGCGCAGCCGGTCACTCTCCATCTGCCAATGGCGGCGGCGCTCCTCGAGCGCCGCCAGAGCATTCACGTCCAGCACGAAGCCACGGCGCGCCAGGTTGCGCGCCACCTCGGCCGGGTTGGAACGCAAGAGCTTGGGGTCGATCATCGCGGCTTCACTTTTGCTCGGGACTGGTCTGCATTCTGATTGCGCTCGCGCAGCCGCGCCAGCGCTTCGCCTATCTTGAGCTCCAGGCCGCGGGGCGCGGGCTCGTAGTAACGCCGGTCCGGCAAGCCCTCGGGCAGGTAGCGCTCGCCTGCGGCAAACGCGCCGGGCTCGTCATGCGCATAGCGGTAGCCGCTGCCGTAACCCAGTTCCTTCATCAGCTTCGTCGGCGCATTGCGCAACTGCATGGGCACGTCGAGGGTGCCGTAGCGCTCGACATCGGCCTGCGCCGCGCCATAGCCCGTATAGATTGCGTTGCTCTTGGCGGCCACGGCCATGTACACGACGGCCTCGGCGATCGCCAAGTCACCCTCGGGACTGCCGAGCCGTTCGTAGGCCTGCCAGGCCTCGAGCGCAATGCTGAGCGCACGCGGATCAGCAAGGCCAATGTCCTCGCTCGCCATACGCAGCACGCGCCGCGCCAGGTAGTGCGGATCACAGCCGCCGTCGATCATCCGCGCGTACCAGTACAGTGCGGCGTCGGGATCCGATCCGCGCACCGCCTTGTGGAGCGCCGAAATCTGGTCGTAGAACTGCTCGCCGCCCTTGTCGAAGCGTCGACGCCCACCCGCGGCCACTTCGTGCGCTTGCGCAGCCGTGATGACGCTGCCGCCCGCCGCGCCGGCCAATCCAGCCGCGAGCTCGAGCATGCCGAGCGCACGGCGCGCGTCTCCGTCGCCCGCCTGCGCAAGCAGCTCAAGCGCTTCGGGCTCGATCGCCAGGCCAATGTCTCCCAGGCCGTGTTCGCCATCGGCGAGCGCGCGCTCCAGGAGCGATTTCAGGTCGGCGGCCTCCAGGGACTTGAGCACGTAGACCCGGGCGCGCGAGAGCAACGCGCCGACGATCTCGAAAGATGGGTTCTCGGTCGTCGCGCCGATGAACACCAGCGTGCCGTCTTCGACGTGCGGCAGGAAGCTGTCCTGCTGCGCCTTGTTGAAGCGGTGCACTTCATCGAGGAACAGCACGGTCGGATTGCCTGCCGCCGCAACCTGGCGGGCGCGCGCCACGGCCTCGCGGATGTCCTTGATGCCAGCCTGCACCGCGGAAAGCGGGATGAACTCGGCGTCCGAGGCCGCGGCCATGAGTCGCGCCAGCGTGGTCTTGCCGGTGCCGGGCGGACCCCACAGGATCATCGAGTGCAAGGCACGCGCGGCGATGGCCTCGTACAGCGGCTTGCCGGGCGCGAGCAGCTGGGTTTGGCCGACGAACTCGGCCAACGTTCGAGGCCGCATGCGGTCAGCCAGCGGCCGCCAGGACTTCAGCGCCGCTTCGGCCATTGCTCGAGCCAGCTCGCCCAGTGCTGCAGACCCGCCAGGCTCAGCGACAGGCCGAACGCCACTCCGAGCGCGTCGGCGTAGAAATCATGCCAGTCGGCTTCGCGCCCCAGGCCCATGAGTCCCTGTGCGATCTCGATGCCGCCGCCGAGCGCCAGCAGCGCCAGGCCAAGCTGCCAGTAGCGCCGCGGCGGCAGCAGCCCGCCAAACCAGACGGCGAGCGAGCCATAGGCCACCAGGTGTTCGAACTTGTCACTGACGCGCCAATGCGGCAGGTCGTGCGCGGGCACCAGGCTGCTGACGATCACCAGCAGGGTGAGGATCGCGCCCAGCAGGCACCACGCACGATAGTGGCGCAGCGTGCTCATCGGTGCCCCGCACAGGGCTTCGGCCAGCGCCTCACCGGGCGCCTGCGAGCGGCCGCGGCATGCCGATGACGTCGACGCCGGCGGGCGGCGTAAAGCGCAGCTCCGCGTCCGTGATGCGTGCACCGCGCGCACTATTAGTAAAGGTCAGCGTGTCGGTCTGGTTGAGGCGATCGTGGATGACCAGCCGCACGAGCTGGCCACCGCGAAAGCCGAGTTCTACGCTGGCGAATTCAGCGGTGGCGCTGCGCGGCGTCACCTGCACCCACTCCAGCGCATCGTGCTCGCCCACGGCGACAACGGTGAACGCCGCGCGCAGCTCTGCCGTGGTGCCCGACAGCAGCATCACCGGAGTCGCGGTGAGCGCCGCGGCAGCCGGCTTGACCGTCGCCTGCTGCAGTTCGCGATCGTAGAACCAGAGGTTGGTGCCATCCGCGACCAGCAGCTGTGGCCCAGCGTTGCTCGCTGTGTACTCCCACCGGAAGCGTCCAGGCCGACGCACCAGCAGCGTGCCCTCGCCCGTCTCGAGCGTCTTGCCGGCGGCGTCAACCACGAGCTGCGAGAATGTCGCGCGCAGGGCCGTCAGCCCGTCGAGATAGCGATCGAGCGCGGTGTCGGCCGCGGCGCCGGGTGTAGCAGCCGGTTGCGCGACCGACTGCACGCTCGGCGCAAACCACCCCAGAGCACAGGCCGCGATGGCCATTGATCTGCCTGTGAACGCGACCGTGAATAACGAGCGGCGCATGCTCAGGTCCCCGCCGGCGGCGGCGCCAGCACTTCGCGCGCGCCGTTTGATTGCAATGGACCGACCAGGCCGGCGCTCTCCATCGCCTCGATGAGGCGCGCCGCGCGGTTGTAGCCAATCTTCAAGCGCCGCTGCACGTAGGAGATCGAGGGCTTGCGTTCGCGCACCACGATGTTCACGGCCTCGTCGTAGAGTGGATCCTGCTCGGCATCCGCTTCGCCGGCACCGGCTTCGTCTTCCTCGCCCGAGATGCCGACGAGCGGTTGCGAGGGTCCCTCGAGCACGGCCTGGATATAGGTAGGCGCAGCGCTCTTGCGCAGGGCGTCAACCACGCGATGCACTTCCTGGTCGCTGACGAAGGCGCCATGCACGCGCGTCGGAATCGCGGTGCCGGGCGGCAGATAAAGCATATCGCCGTGCCCGAGGAGCGACTCGGCCCCCATCTGATCAAGGATGGTGCGCGAGTCGACGCGTGCCGAGACCTGGAAGGCGATGCGGGTGGGAATATTGGCCTTGATCAGCCCCGTGATGACGTCCACCGAAGGCCGCTGCGTCGCCAGGATCAGGTGGATGCCCGAAGCTCGCGCCTTCTGCGCCAGGCGCGCGATGAGTTCCTCGACCTTCTTGCCGACGATCATCATGAGGTCAGCGAGCTCATCGATGATCACGACCACGAAAGGCAGCGGGCCCAGGTCGGGGATCTGCCGCTGATCGATGGAAGGATCATTCGCGGCGCGCATGGTGAGAATCGGGTCGCGAATGGGCTTGCCCGCAGCGACGGCGTCCTTGACGTGGCGGTTGTAGCCCGAGATGTTGCGCACGCCCAGCGCCGACATGAGCTGGTAGCGCCGCTCCATCTCCGCCACGCACCAGCGCAGCGCGTTGGCCGCCTGCTTCATGTCGGTGACCACCGGCGCCAACAGATGCGGAATGCCCTCGTACACGGAGAGCTCCAGCATCTTCGGGTCGATCATGATCAGACGCACGTGCTCGGCCGTGCTCTTGTAGAGCAGCGAGAGCACCATCGCATTGATCGCCACGGACTTGCCCGAGCCGGTCGTGCCCGCGATCAGCAGGTGCGGCATGCGCGCCAGGTCGGCGACCATGGGCGCGCCACCGATGTCCTTGCCGAGTGCGAGCGCCAGCGGCGAGGCCACCTCGTCGTAGGCCTTGCTCTTGATGATCTCGCCGAGCGTGACCACCTCGCGCCTTTCATTCGGGATCTCCAGACCCATCACGGATTTGCCCGGGATCACTTCGACCACGCGCACGCTGGTGGTCGAGAGCGCGCGCGCCAGGTCCTTGGCGAGGCCGCTGATCTGGCTGGCCTTCACGCCCGGAGCCGGACGCATCTCAAAGCGCGTGATCACGGGCCCCGGGTGCACGGCCACGACCTCGACATCCACACCGAAATCCTTGAGCTTGAGCTCGACCAGCCGCGACATCGCCTCGAGCGCTTCGGCCGAATAGGAGGGCTCGCGCGTGCCCGGATCATCGAGCAGGATCAGCGCCGGCAACTCACCGGCCTGCGGGGGATCGAACAGCGGCACCTGCCGCTCCTTCTCGGCGCGCTCGCTCTTGGGCGCGGCCGGTGCCGGCGCCTCGATGCGCGGCGGCGGCCGCGCGCGGATCTTCTTTGACTCGGCCTCGCCGGCCTCCATGCGCGCCTGCTTGCGCAGGAGCCCGTCGCTGACCTCGCGCGTCACCTGCCGGCGCTCGCGCAGGAAGCGGATGGCGCGCCACACGGCCGCGCCCATGCCATCGATCACCCGCAGCCAGGAAATGCCGAAGGCCACTGCCGCGCTTGCCGCCCAGGCGGCCAGCAACACCAGGGTGGCGCCCAGCAGGTTCAGCCCGGAAGAAAGACCGTTCCCGACTGCCATGCCGACCACGCCACCGGCACTCTGGCGCAGAGCGCCCGGGTTCCAATGGAGCGCGGCGAGCGCGCAACTGCAGGTCAGGAGCACGGCGAAGCCCAGGGCGCGCACTACGCCGTTGGCCCGCGAGGTCATCTCGGTCGCGGTCTGGCCGCGGCCAAGGCGCACGGCGGTCACACCAAGGGCGAGTGCGAGCAGGTAGGCGGGCCGGCCAAACAGGAAATACAGCAGATCCGCCAGGTAGGCGCCGGTATTGCCGATGCGGTTGTGCGTGATGTCGCCAAGACCCGTGGACGAGAAACCCGGATCGCGCGAATCGAAGCTCAGCAGCGCCACTGCCAGCACCAGTGCGACCACCCCGAGGCTGATCGCCGATGCCTCGCGCAGGCCACGGGCCACCGTGGCCGAAAAGCGCGGCGGCGACTTGGGCGTGGCCTGGGAATTGGTCAACGGGTTACCTCAAGCATCAATTTATGACTTGGCCGCGCGCGCCGCGTTACATACCATCGCTCGGGCGGCCACCGGTATGGGCCGCCGCAAGTCATCGGGAAATTGTACATGAGCGCGCTGACCCACCGTCGTCTGATCATCCTCGGCTCCGGCCCGGCCGGCTACAGTGCTGCGGTCTACGCCGCGCGCGCCAACCGCAAGCCCCTGCTCATCACCGGCGTCGAACAGGGCGGGCAGCTCATGACCACCACCGATGTGGACAATTGGCCCGGGGACGTCGAAGGACTGCAGGGCCCTGACCTGATGGCGCGGATGCGCCTCCACGCCGAGCGCTTCGCCACCGACATTGTCGCCGACCAGATACACACGGTGCGGCTCGGGCAGCGCCCTTTCGAGCTGGTGGGCGACAAGGGCACCTACACCTGCGACGCGTTGATCATCGCCACGGGCGCCTCGGCGCAATACCTCGGGCTTCCCTCGGAGGAAGCCTACCGCGGTCGCGGCGTCTCGGCGTGCGCCACCTGCGACGGTTTCTTCTTCCGCGGCCAGCGCGTGGCGGTGATCGGCGGCGGCAATACGGCCGTGGAAGAGGCGCTGTACCTCGCCAATATCGCCGCCCACGTCACGCTGGTGCACCGGCGCGACCGCCTGCGTGCGGAGAAGATCCTCCAGGACCGCCTGTTCGAGCGCGAAAAGGCCGGCAAGGTGCAGATCCTCTGGAACCACGCGGTCGAGGAAATCCTGGGCGACCCGCAGGGCGTAAACGGCGTGCGCGTGAAGGCCGCCGGTGGCGCCAGCAAAGATCTCGCCGTCGCCGGCGTATTCATCGCGATCGGCCACCATCCCAATACCTCAATATTCGCGGGCCAGCTCGACATGAAAGGCGGTTACCTGCAGGTGCGCGGCGGCAGTGCGGGCGACGCCACGGCCACCAGCGTCCCGGGCGTATTCGCCGCCGGCGACGTCGCCGACCACGTGTACCGGCAGGCCATCACCTCGGCCGGGTCGGGCTGCATGGCGGCGCTCGATGCCGACCGCTACCTGGAGCAGCTCGACGGAGCGGGATGAGTCCGCTGGAGCCCGCCAGCTTTCACGCGCACCTGGCGGAGTTCGACGCCGCGGCCTGGAATGCGCTCGCCGGCGACTACCCGTTCCTGCGCTACGAGTTCCTGGCAGCGCTGGAGGACACCGGCTGTGTTGCGCCCGCCAGGGGCTGGACGCCGCGCCACCTGCTGATCGGGCCGCCGCAGCAGCCGCTCGCGCTGGCGCCGCTGTACGAGAAGACCAATTCCTGGGGCGAATTCGTCTTCGATTTCGCCTGGGCGCGTGCCTGGGAGAGCCGCGGGCTCGACTACTACCCCAAGCTCCTGCTGGCCATTCCCTTTACCCCGGCCACTGGGCCACGGGTGCTGTGCGCGGCCGCCGATGACGGCGGCGCCCGACACCGCAGCGCGGCGCTGGCTGCGATCGCGGCCGATGCACGCGCGCGCGGCCGCTCCTCGGCACACGCGCTGTTCATCGACGAACCGCTGCGTGTGGCCGCGGCGGAAGCCGGATGGCTGCTGCGACGCGATTGCCATTTCCAGTGGCACAACCGCGGTTACGGCGACTTCGAGGATTTCCTGGCGACTTTTTCCGCCGACAAGCGCAAGAAGGTGCGGCGCGAGCGCCGGCGTATTGCCGAGCAGGGCATCGAATTCCAGGCGCTGGGCGGCGCGCAGCTGGACGCGGCAACGCTGTTGCGCATCCACGAACTGCATGCCACGACTTTCCTGCGTCACGGCCATATGCCGTACCTGAACGCGGCTTTTTTCCAGCGCGTGGCGGCCGCACTGGGTGACGCCTTCATCGCCGTGCTGGCGCAACGCGAGGGCGCAACCGTAGCCGCGGCCGTGTACTTTCGCTCGCATGACACGCTCTACGGCCGCTATTGGGGCGCCGATGGCGACTATCACAGCCTGCATTTCGAGGCCTGCTATTACCAGGGCATCGACTATTGCATCCGCAGCGGGCTGACGCGCTTCGAGCCTGGCACGCAGGGTGAGCACAAGCTGGCGCGCGGGTTCGAGCCTGCATTCACTTGGTCGGCGCACTGGCTCGCCGACCGGGAACTGCGCAGCGCGGTGGCGCACTACCTGGAACGTGAATCCGCCGCCGTGACAGAATATGCGGATGTTGCCGCCCGCCATACGCCGTTCCGCGCCTGACCGGGCCTGCGCCAGGCCAGCTGCAAGGCGATGATCGCCTGGCTGGCGCCCGGCGATCCGCCCGAGAGTTTCCCGCCGGTCGAACGCGCCCTGCGCGACCCGGACGGGCTGCTTGCGGCGGGCGGCGATCTGTCCTGCGAGCGGCTGGTGTACGCCTACGCCCGGGGCATCTTTCCCTGGTATTCACCCGGGCAGCCCGTGTTGTGGTGGTCGCCGGACCCGCGGGAAGTGCTGATTCCGCAGGAGTTTCATGTTTCGCGGAGCCTGGCGCAGGCACTGCGCACGCGCGGCTTCGACTATCAGGTCGACCGCGACTTCGAGGCCGTGATCAGCGCCTGCGCCGCGCCGCGCAGCTCCAGCCCCGGCACGTGGATTACCGATGAAATGCACGCGGCGTACCTCGCGCTCCACTTGCGCGGCATCGCCCACAGCAGCGAGATCTGGCGCGCCGGACGGTTGGTCGGCGGCGTGTATGGCGTGCGACTCGGGCGCGTATTCTTCGGGGAATCGATGTTCAGCCGGGAGCGCGACGCCTCCAAGGCGGCGCTGGCGGGCCTGGTGCGACAGTGCCTGGATGACGGCACGGAACTGATCGACTGCCAGTTAGCCTCGGAACACCTGCGGAGCCTCGGCAGCCGGCCCCTGCCGCGCTCGCAGTTCCTGGCCTGGCTCGGGCGGGCCATGGCCGCCGGCGCCGGCTGAATTGCTTTGCGGTGGGGCTTTATGCAGAATTCGCGCCCCTTAGGTCAATCGTGAGCGGCATGGCAAAAGAAGACCCCATTCAGATGGAAGGCGAGGTCGTCGAGACCCTGCCTAACACGACCTTTCGCGTGAAGCTCAAGAACGGGCACGTGGTCACGGCGCACATCTCCGGCAAGATGCGCAAGAATTACATTCGAATCCTTACGGGCGACGCCGTCACGGTGGAAATGACCCCCTACGACCTGAGCAAGGGGCGCATCGTCTATCGCGGGCGCTGACGCCTGACCAGGCGCGTTTGCGGCCGACCTAGGCTGCGACCTCCGGCTCCGGGGCCGGCACACATTCGATACTGAGCCCGTTGCCGTCCGCGGCGAGCGTGACCAGCGCCTGGCCACCGCCGCTGAGTTTTCCGAACAGCAATTCCTCCGCGAGCGGCCGCTTGACGTGCTCCTGGATGACGCGCGCCATGGGCCGCGCGCCCATCTTCGGGTCATACCCCTTGGCGGCGATCCAGCGGCGCGCCGCCTCATCGACGCTCAGCGAGACACCTTTCTGCTCCAACTGCATGTCGGCCTCGACCAGCAGTTTGTCGACCACGCGTTCGATGGTGGCCGCATCGAGCGAGGCGAACTGGATGGTCGCGTCCAGCCGGTTGCGAAATTCGGGTGAGAACAGCCGGTCGAGCGCGGCCATGCCGTCGCTCTTGTTGTCGGATTTCACGAAGCCAATCGAAGCGCGGCTCATCTCCAGCGTCCCCGCGTTGGTCGTCATGACGATGATCACGTGGCGGAAGTCGCTCTTGCGGCCGTTGTTGTCGGTCAGCGTGCCGTGATCCATCACCTGCAGCAGCAGGTTGAAGACTTCGGGGTGCGCTTTCTCGATTTCATCGAGCAGCAGCACGCAATGCGGATGCTTGGCGATCGCCTCGGTGAGCAGCCCGCCCTGGTCGAACCCGACGTAGCCCGGCGGCGCGCCGATCAGGCGTGAGACCGTGTGGCGCTCCATGTACTCGGACATGTCGAAGCGGACGAACTCGATGCCCATCGCGATCGCGAGCTGGCGCGTCACTTCGGTCTTGCCGACGCCGGTCGGGCCGGCGAACAGGAAGCTGCCGACCGGGCGACGCTGGTCGCCCAGCCCTGAGCGCGCCATCTTGATGGCGGAGGCGAGCGTGCCGATGGCCGCATCCTGCCCGTAGATCACCAGCTTGAGGTTGCGCTCGAGATTGCGCAGCACGTCGCGGTCGGAAGACGACACGGTTTTGGGCGGAATGCGCGCGATGCGCGCCACCACGTCTTCGATGTGCTTCACCTCGACGCGCTGCACGGCCTCGCCGACGGGCTTGAGGCGCAGGCGTGCGCCCGCCTCGTCAACCACATCGATGGCCTTGTCCGGCAGCCGGCGGTCGTTGATGTGCCGGTCGGCCAGCTCGGCCGCCGCACGCAGCGCCTCGGGGGCATAGGTGACGCTGTGGTGTTCCTCGAACTTCGATTTCAGGCCGTTGAGGATTTCAATGGTCTCCGCGACCGAGGGCTCGGTGACGTCGATCTTCTGGAAGCGGCGCGCCAGCGCGTGATCCTTTTCGAAGATGCCGCGGTATTCCTGGTAGGTGGTCGAACCGATGCAGCGCAGCTCGCCGCCGGTGAGCGCCGGCTTGATGAGGTTCGAGGCGTCCATGACGCCGCCGGAGGCCGCGCCGGCGCCAATCACGGTGTGGATCTCGTCGATGAACAGGATCGCCCCGGGCTGCTTCTTGAGTTCGTTGATCACGCCCTTGAGGCGCTTTTCAAAGTCGCCCCGGTACTTGGTGCCGGCGATCAGGGCGCCCAGGTCGAGCGCGTAGATGGTGCAGTCGGTGAGCACGTCCGGCACCTTGCCCTCGGTGATCAGGCGCGCCAGGCCCTCGGCGATCGCGGTCTTGCCCACGCCCGCCTCGCCCACGTAGAGCGGATTGTTCTTGCGGCGGCGGCACAGGATCTCGATGGTGCGCTCGATTTCGAGCGAGCGCCCGATCAGCGGATCGATGCGGCCGGCCTGGGCCTGCGCGTTGAGGTTGGTGGTGTACTTGTCCAGCGCACTGCCGCCCTCGCCCTCGCGCTCGGTTTCCGCGGCACCGGCCTCTTCCGCATCGGGCTTGGCGTCGCTCCCGCGCGCCAGGCCGTGCGAGATGAAGTGCACCACGTCGAGCCGGGTCAGGTTCTGCCGGCCCAGCAGGAACACTGCGTGGCTCTGCTTCTCGCTGAAGATTGCCACCAGCACGTTGACCACGCCGACTTCCTTGCGGCCGCTCGACTGGACGTGAAACACCGCGCGCTGCAGCACCCGCTGGAAACCGAGCGTCGGCTGCACCTCGCGCTCCTCGCCCTCGCGGAGCGTCGGCGTATTGGCCTCGATATGCGCGCGCAGATCGGTGGCCAGCCGATCGGGATCGCCGCCGCAGCCGGTGAGCACCTCGCGCACCTTGGGCGCGTCGAGGAGCGCGAGCAGCAGCTGCTCGACGGTGAGAAACTCATGGCGGTGCGAGCGCGCTTCGCGGAACGCCTGGTTGAGACAGAATTCGAGTTCGCTGGACAGCACTTGTTGTGAACTCCCGTTGTCAGGCTTGCTCGAGCGTGCACAGCAACGGGTGCTGGTGCTCGCGCGAATAATGGGTGACCTGCGCTACTTTGGTCTCGGCGATCTCGTAGGTAAAGAGCCCGCATTCGCCCTTGCCCCTGGTGTGCACTTCGAGCATGACCCGGGTCGCCGCGTGGCGGGCCATGCTGAAGAAACGCTCGAGCACGTCCACCACGAATTCCATGGGCGTGTAGTCGTCGTTCAGCAGCACCACGCGGTACAGCGGCGGCACCTTGGTCTTGGGTACCGCCTCCGCCACCGCCACGCCCTGCTCGGGCCGTTCATTCGAGGTCGCCATGTGTTCCCGATTATAGAGCGGTACCAGTCCGACCGTGCCACACCGCACCCGCAGGTGCCTCCGACGGCCGACCAGGCCAAGAAGTTCGGAAAAACATACAGTTGAGTGACGCGAGCGCCGCGCCGTATCATGCAGTGATATGGGTGGATTGGCAGAACTCAAGTCAGTCGCGGGGCTGCAGGCGGCGCTCGCTGAGCACGGCCCCCGGCTGGCGGTGGCGGCCCTGGCGGCGCTGCTGGCTGTCCAGGCCGGTTTCCTGGTGACTCCCCAGAGCCGTAGCGCGGCGTCCGGGCCGGCTGCCACGGCTGGATCGGGCGCCCCGCGCTCGCCGTGGGTGGCGGGGGCACATCCGGCCGCCCTGCAGGTGTCGGACATTGTCGCCGCCCACCTGTTCGGCGAAGCCGCTGCTGGTCCCACCGATGCCGATGCGCCGCAGACCGCCGTCCAGCTGGTGCTCTCAGGCGTGCTCGCCGTGCCGGATCCGAAGCGCGGGCTTGCGATCATCGGCCCCAGTTCCGCCGCCGCGCGCCTGTACGCGGTAGGGGGCGCGGTGCCCGGGGGAGTCAGGCTGCACGCCGTCTACCCCGACCGCGTCCTGCTCGATCGTGGCGGCGTCATCGAGTCGCTCCCGTTGCCCAAGAAGCCGGCGCTGACCGCGGCGACACCGCCGCCGGCCACGCCGATGCAAAGCCCGGCGCAGCGGCTGTCGGCGCTGGCCCAGGGCAGCGGCGGGCTGCTGGGCGGCCTGGTGCGCGCGCAGCCGGTCCTGGCCGGCGGCAAGCTCAGCGGCTACCGGATCTTCCCGGGCGGCCGCGCGAGCATAGGCACCTTCACGAAGCTGGGCCTGCGCCCGGGCGACCTGGTCACGGCGGTAAACGGCACCCAGCTGGACGACGTCAATCGCGGCAATGAGATCCTGCAGACGCTCTCTTCGGCCGCGAGCGCCACGCTGACCGTGCAGCGCAACGGGCAGCCGCTGGATCTCAACCTCAACCTCGAAACCGTAGTCAGCGACGCCGAAAGCGCCGCGGCGCAGGCTGCACAGGCCACGCGACGTGGCGGCGCCTTCGGCGGGCCGCTGAATGGCGGCGGCCGGGTGCCCGGACCCGGCAGCAGCGTCGCTGCGCCCGGACCCATAGACAATGGCGCAGCCGCGCCGCCGCCGCCGCCGGACCCGGAACCCGAACAATCGCCCAGCGATCAATAGAAGCGAACATCCTGATGCAAACCATGCCCGCACCTGCCCTGCGCCGCGCCCTGCTCGCGAGCGCACTCGCCGCAGCGCTCCTGCTGACCACCGGCGTCAGCAGCAGCGCCCAGCCACCGCAGGGCCAGCGCATCACGCCGAACTTCCGCGATGCGGACATTACCCAGCTCATCGACCTGGTCAGCCAGGCCACCGGCCGCAATTTCATCATCGCGCCTGGCGTTCATGCGCAGGTCACGTGGTTGTCGGGCCCGGGCACGGCCATGACGCCGGAGCAGTTCTACCAGGGGTTCCTCTCCGTCCTGCAGGTGCACGGCTTCATCGCCGTGCCGTCCGGCAACGTCATCAAGGTGCTTCCGGACACCAACATGCGCCAGGTTCCGGGCGACGATCTGCCGGGCCGCGTCAGCTCGACCTCCGACGACGTGGTGACGCAGGTCATCTCGGTCACCAACGTGAGCGCCGCCCAACTGGTGCCGGTGCTGCGGCCGCTGATGCCGCAGAACGCGCAGCTTGCCGCCGTCACCGGCGCCAACATGCTGGTGATCTCCGACCACGCCGCGAACGTCAACCGCATGACGCGCATCATCGCGCGCATCGACCAGAGCGGCGGTTCGGACATCGACGTCATCCCGCTGCAGAGCGCCACTGCGGCCGACACGGTGCGCGTGCTCAGTTCGCTGGTCACGCAGGGGAGCGATGGCGGCGGAACCAGCCTGCGGCTGGTCGCCGACGACCGTTCCAACAGCGTCCTGATGAGCGGCGACCCTGCCCAGCGCCTGCGCATCCGCGCCCTGATCGCGAACCTGGATACGCCGCTCGATACCGGCGGCGAAACCACCGTGCGCTACCTCAACTATGCCAAGGCCGAGGATCTGGCCACCAAGCTCAAGGAGCAGATCTCCGGCAATGCGGCCGTCAAAGGCGCAACCGCACCTCCCGGCGCCGGCAGTCCAGCCACCGTGTCCCTGGCCGGCGGCACCGGCACGATCTGGGCCGACAAGGACACCAATGCGCTGATCATCACCGCGCCCCAGCGCACCATGCGCGCGCTCAACGCGGTGATCGACAAGCTCGACATCCGCCGCGCGCAGGTGGAAGTGGAAGCGATCATCGTCGAGGTGGCCGCCGACAAGACGGCGGACCTCGGCGTGAACTGGATCCTCGACGGTTCCAACAGCAAGCTGGCGGTGGGCGGGTTCATCGAACCGATCGGCGGCGCCTCGGCCATTGACCTGTACGCCGCGGCCAAGGGCGGCGCGGCCAACCTCGGCAAGGTCAGCGGCACCAATTTCGGCATCGGGCGGCTGCAGGCCACGGGCGTGAACTTCGGCGCCATCGTGCGTGCGCTGCAGGGCGATTCGCGCACCAACATCATCTCCAAGCCGACCATCACGATGCGCGACAACGAAGAGTCGAAGATCGAGGTCGCGCAGGAAGTGCCGTTCATCACCGGCCAGTACACCGGCACCACGGGCACCAGCAGCGCCTTCCAGACGGTGCAGCGCCAGCAGGTGGGCACCATCCTCACCGTGACGCCGCAGATCAACGAGGGCGACGCGGTCGTGCTCAAGGTCGAGGTCGAGAGCTCGAGCCTCGCCGGCAGTTCGGCTGGCGCGGTCGACCTGATCACCAACAAGCGCACCATCAAGACCACGGTGCTGATTCCCGACGGCGGCACGCTGGTCATCGGCGGCCTGATGCAGGACAAGTCGATCAACTCGGAACAGCGCGTCCCGTGGCTGGGCCGTATCCCGTTGCTGGGCGAACTGTTCCGCACCCGGGATACCACCAAGGGCAAGACCAACCTGATGGTATTCCTGCAACCCCACATACTGCGCAACGATCGCCAGGCGGCGCTCGAGACCGACAGCAAGTACAACGCCGTGCGCGAGGAGCAGCGGAAGTTGGGTCGCGAGACCACGCTCGCGCCGCTGCAGCCCTTCCAGAAGCTCGACCCCCTGCCGGACCTCATCCAGCCAGATCTCAAGGCGCCAGCGCCCACCGCAGCGCCGCCACCGCCGGACGCGCCCGCTGCGGTTCCTGCGAAACCCACGGCCGGGGGTACACCTTGAGCGTTCCGTTGGCAGCCGTCCCAGCCAATCCGAACGCACTACGCCTGCCTTTCGCATTCGCGCGCCGCCATGGCCTGCTGGTGCGCGTCTCGGGCAATGGCGCCGCGGAATGTCTGTACCGCCCGCCGATCGCGCCGGCGGCGGTCGCCGAAGTGCGGCGCCTGGTGCGCGTGCCGATGACCTACACGCCAATCAGCGCGGAGGAATTCGACGCCCTGCTGCAAAAGACCTACGAGGCCGGCAACGAATCGATGCAGGCGGTCGAAGGCCTGGAAGGCAACACCGACCTCGCTGACCTGGTGCAGGATCTGCCGGAGCAGGCCGACCTGCTCGAGAGCAGCGATGACGCGCCGATCATCCGCCTGATCAACGCGGTGCTCACCCAGGCCGTGCGCGAGGGCGCCTCGGACATTCACATCGAGCCCTTCGAAAACCGCCTGGTGGTTCGATTCCGGGTCGACGGCGTACTGCGCGAAGTGCTGCAGTCGCGCCGCGCGGTGGCGCCGCTGGTGGTCTCGCGCATCAAGGTCAGGTCGCGGCTCGACATTGCCGAGAAGCGCCTGCCGCAGGACGGGCGCATCAGCCTGCGAATTGCCGGCCGCTCGGTCGACGTGCGTGTTTCGACCATTCCCTCCGGCCATGGCGAGCGGGTGGTATTGCGCCTGCTCGACAAGCAGGGTGGCCGGCTCGAGCTCGCGAGCCTCGGCATGGACGGGCCGACGCAGACGCTGATTGATGAGCTGATCCACAAGCCGCACGGCATCCTGCTGGTCACCGGCCCCACCGGGTCGGGCAAGACGACCACGCTCTACGCCGCGCTCGAGCGACTGAACGACAACACGCGCAACATCATGACCGTCGAGGATCCGATCGAGTACTACATTGACGGCATCGGCCAGACGCAGGTCAACACCAAAGTGGAGATGACCTTCGCCCGGGGCTTGCGCGCCATCCTGCGCCAGGACCCGGACGTGGTGATGGTCGGTGAGATCCGCGACCTCGAGACCGCGCAGATCGCGGTGCAGGCCTCGCTCACCGGGCACCTGGTGCTCTCGACGCTCCATACCAACACCGCCGCGGGCGCACTGACGCGCCTGCGCGACATGGGCATCGAGCCCTTCCTGCTCTCCTCAAGCCTGATCGGCGTGGTGGCGCAGCGCCTGGTACGCGTGCTGAACCCCGAGTCGCGCCAGAGCTTTGCGGCGGGTGATTACGAGCGGCGGCTCCTCGGGCTCGGCGCCGATCAGCCCTCGCCCACGCTCTACCGGCCGGCCCCCGGTCCCGCCGGGTATCGCGGACGCACCGGCATCTACGAGCTGGTCGTGGTCGACGATGCCATGCGCACCATGATCCATGACGGCGCCAGCGAGCAGGATCTCGAGCGCCGGGCACGAACGCACACGCCCTCGATCCGCGAAGATGGCCTCGCCAAGGCGCTGCGCGGCACGACGACCATCGAGGAAGTCCTGCGCGTCACGCGCGAGGATTGACGCCCAAAAGCGCACCTCAACCATGGGCGCCTTCGCATACACCGCGCTCGACAGCGCCGGCCGCCAGCACCAGGGCGTGCTGGAGGGCGACACCGCGCGCCAGGTGCGCGCCCTGCTGCGCGAGAAATCGCTGCTGCCGGTGACGGTCGCGGAGGTTGCGGCGCAGGAGTCGCGCACGCAGCGCGCCGGCCAGGGCTTCGCGCTGCGCAAACGCGTTTCGACCGCCGATCTCTCGCTCCTCACCCGGCAGCTGGCGACGCTGGTGCGCGCCGGGCTCCCGCTGGAGGAATCGCTGCTGGCGGTGTCGCAGCAGACCGAACGCCCGCGGGTGCAGGGGATTTTGCTCGGCGTCCGCGCCCGTGTCATGGAAGGCCACACGCTGGCCGCGGGGTTCGCGGACTTCCCGCGTGTGTTCCCGGAGATCTACCGGGCCACGGTCGCCGCCGGCGAGCAGTCCGGGCACCTCGACACGGTGCTCGAGCGCCTGGCCGACTACACCGAGAGCCGCGAACTGCTGCGCCAGAAAGTGCTCGGCGCGATGCTGTATCCGATCGTGCTGACGATCCTCAGTTTCATGATCGTCTCCGTGTTGCTGGCCTACGTGGTGCCGAAGGTGGTGCAGGTATTTCAGGACAGCCACGCGAAGCTCCCGCTCATGACCCGCGCGCTGGTGGCGGTCAGCGACCTGATCCGCCACTACGGCATCTGGGGCCTGCTCGCGCTGATCGCCGCAGCGCTGCTGTTCGGCCGCTGGAAACGCGATCCCGCACACCAGCGTCGCGTCCACCGCTGGCTCCTGACGGTGCCGCTGGCCGGCAGACTCCTGCGCGGCTTCAACACGGCGCGCTTTACCCGCACGCTCAGCATACTCACGGCGAGCGCCGTGCCCGTGCTGGACGCGTTGCGCATCTCCGGGGAGGTGGTCAACAACCTGCCGATGCGCGATGCGGTGACCGAGGCGACCGCGCGTGTGCGCGAGGGTGCCCCGATCGGCCGCTCGCTCAGCCAGAGCCGCCTGTTCCCGCCGATGACCATCCACCTCATTTCCAGCGGTGAATCCAGCGGCCAGCTCGAGAACATGCTCGAACGCGCGGCCCTCAACCAGGAGCGGGAGCTCGAAGGCCTGGTGACCGCGCTGACGGGGCTGCTCGGGCCGCTGCTCATTGTTTTCATGGGCTTGTTCGTCATGGGCATCGTGTTTGCGATGCTGTTGCCCATATTCGAGATGAATACGCTCATCCACTGACGAAAATGTGAACTACCGCCATTGCATCGGCGCCCGGTTGGATTTATTTTCCGCACAGACGGCTTGCACCATTTCCCGGAAATGCTGCCATGGGTGGAAACTCGGAATCAGAAGAGTTTGACGACGACGACGGCGACGAGAGCGTCGGCGACGACGCGCTCGATGTCGATCGCGTCATGAAGGACATGGAAATCGCCAAGCGGCGCGCGGCCAAGAATGGCGAGCCGGCCTGGCGGCGCCTCGAGCGGCGGATGGAGCAGCGGCACACCGCCGAACTGATCAGCGATTTTGAAGATTACGACATTGGCGATGGGCAGCAGCGCGGCACGCAGCGCGGCACGCAGCGAAAACCGAAGTCGTCACGCGCCGGGCACTGAAAGCCCTCAGCTGCCGCGCCGCACCACCCCGACCACCACGCCCTCGATCAGGAGCGGCTCGTGGTGCAGGTCGACGCGGATCGGTTCGAAATCGGCGTTTTCGGGCATCAGCCACACGACCGAGCCTTGCTGCCGGTAGCGTTTCACCGTGACTTCGTTTTCGAGTCGCGCAACGATGATCTGCCGGTTGCGCACCTCGCTGGTGCGATGCACGGCCACCAGGTCGCCGTCGAGGATGCCGGCATCTTTCATGCTCATGCCCACGACCTTGAGCAGGTAGTGGGGCCGCGGCTGGAACAGCGCCGGGTCGATGTTGAGATGATCGACGATGTGCTCTTCGGCCAGTATCGGCCGGCCGGCCGCGACGCGACCGATGAGCGGGAGCCCCAGCTGCTCGCGCAGCGTATCCTTGAGGCGGATGCCCCGCGACGAGCCCGGCACCAGCTCGACACAGCCCTTGCGCGCCAGGGCCCGCAGATGTTCTTCTGCGGCGTTGGGCGAGCGGAACCCGAGCTGATCGGCGATTTCCGCGCGGGTAGGCGGCATGCCGGTAGTGACCAGCGCCCTACGGATGAGGTGCAGGACCTGGGATTGACGTGGGGTAAGGTCTGACATACCTGTAATTATATACAGTATGCTAGCAGATTAAAAGCTGTTTAGTCTGTGCGCCAGGGTACGCTAAGGCGTTGATAAATATGTCGCAGCATACCGACAACAGCGCGTTATCTCTTGCAATATCCCTCCAGATTTGGTCAAGTTGCCGCTCCGCAGAACTCCCGCGACAGCGATGTTGTGAAGGCGTGGCGCGGTTGGTACTCACACGCAAGAACACTATGGGGATTTTTCAAATGAACAAGGCAATTTTTGTGAAGCTGGCTGCCGCTGCGGCTGTCGTCGGTCTGGCTGGTTGTACGGACCTCAAGCCGCTGCAGGCTGAAGTCGACGCGCTCAAGACTCAGGTGGGCACGTTGCAGTCCAACGTAGCCGCGCACATGGCGGACAAGACGGCTGAGAACGCCGCCGCCAAGGCCAGCTCGGAGGCCGCTGCAGCTTCGTCTGCCGCTGCCGCTGCGCAGAGCACCGCGAACCAGGCTCTGGCTGCCGCCCAGGCCGCGCAGTCCGGCGTCGATGCGACCAACGAGAAGATCGATCGCATGTTCAAGAAGTCGGTGTCGAAGTAAGTTACTTCGCCTGATTTCTCTGGCCTCCGGGCCGGAAACAAAACGCCGCGAATATCGCGGCGTTTTTTTTTGGTCCCCGCCCGTCTCAGCGGACGCTATTGACCACGTGGTCGCGCATGAGGTGCGGACCCTGGTTCAACAAAGCGTGTATCGGGGCGCGACCGTGTGGTCAATATCGAACGAGCGCTGATCCCCATGTAAAGCCGCCGCCGAAGGCCTCAAGCAACAGCAGGTCGCCGCGCTTGATGCGCCCGTCGCGCACGCCGACATCGAGCGCCAGCGGCACCGAAGCACTCGAGGTGTTGGCATGGTCCGCCACCGTGACGATGACGCGCTCCATTGGCATGCCCAGCTTCTTCGCGGTGGCCTGGATGATGCGGATATTGGCCTGGTGCGGCACCAGCCAGGTGAGCGCCTCCTTGCCAAGGTTGTTCGCTGCGAGTGCTTCATCCACCGCGCTGCCGAGCATCTTCACGGCAATCTTGAACACCTCGCTCCCGGCCATGGTGATGTGGTCGCCTGCCGCGTGGAACCCGGCCGACACGCCACCGGTGCAGCGGAGCAGTTCCAGGTGGGAGCCGTCGGCGTGCAGGTGCGTGGACAGGATTCCCGGCTCGGCATCGGGCCCGAGCAGCACCGCGCCCGCGCCGTCGCCGAACAGGATCGCCGTGCCACGATCGTTCATGTTGGTGAGCTTCGAGAGCGACTCGGCGCCCACGACGAGCGCGAGCTGCGATTCGCCGGCGCGGATGAACTTGTCGGCCAGCGACAGCGCGTAGATGAAGCCGCTGCAGGCCGCTTCGACGCTGAGCGCGGGACCACCCAGGTTTCCCAGGCGCCCCTGCAGCATGACGCCGGCATTGGGAAAGATCAGGTCGGGGGTGCAGGTGCCGACAATGATCAGGTCGACTTCCCTGGCGTCGCGCCCGGCCGCAGCCAGGGCGGCACGGGCGGCGTGCTCGGCCATGTCGACCGTGGTTTCGCCAGGCGCCACGATGTGGCGCCGCTCGATGCCGGTGCGCTCACGGATCCACGCGTCGGTGGTATCCATGCGCTTCTCGAGGTCGGCATTCGTCAGCAGCCCCGCGGGCAGGTAACTGCCAGTGCCGAGAATCCGGGAACGCATGCCAGGGCTCGGTAACACTCTTGGGCTCCCCGGAGCGCCTGCGTGCGCCTAGGCCTTGTCTTCCGCGTCGGCCTTGTCAATCACGCGCTTGCCGCGATAGAAACCATCGGGCGTGATGCAGTGGCGCAGGTGCGTCTCGCCGCTCTGCGAATCGATCGACAGCGCCGGGCGCTGCAGTGCGGAATGCGAACGGTGCATGCCGCGCTTGGAAGGCGTCTTGCGGCTTTTCTGTACGGCCATGTCCTTGACACTCCTGACTGATCATTCAATTGCAAACCGACTAATTCCTGCCACGCTCGAGCAGCGCGCGCAGATCCGCGAACGGGCGCTGCGTCTCCTCGAGCGCCGCCGTCACTCCTGGCGACGCCGGCACGATATTCACCGCGGCCTCTCCCACGCTCACCTCGAGGCAGCGCGCGCTCGCCTCGTGCCGCGGCACGATCGGGAGCGACAGCAGCAATTCCTCTGCCGCCAAGGCCGCCAGCGTCCCCTGGCTGTCCGGGGCGAGGAACGTCTCCAGTTCCTCCGGCACCTTCGCCGCCTGCGCTTCGCTCTCGACGATCGCCACATGCGACTCGCTGGCAATGTCCAGGCGCATTTCCCGCAGACACCGCTGGCACAGCGGCGTAAGCGCTGCCTGTACACGGACGTCCGCCACTGCCACGCCGCGCTCGCGGCCAAACTGCAACCACACCCTCACCGGCCCGTCGGCGAGCATGAATTCGTCTGGAATACCCGGCAGGTCGCCCAGTGGAATTTCGAACTCGAACCGCGCGCGCATCTCCGCCAGTTTGGCCAGATCACGCGGCTTGGACCAGCCGTTGGGCATGGGGCGCGTATGATAGGTAGGCATGAGCGGCAAGTCAAAAGCCCGTATACCCGTTAAGCCCTTGTTTCTATTCCGGTGATTGAGATCCTGCCGTGACCTCGGCCCCCAGACTCATCCTGGCCTCCACTTCCGTGTATCGCCGCGAACTGCTCGGGCGCCTGCGCCTGCCCTTCACGGTGGAGCGGCCGCAGGTCGACGAGGGGCCCCTGCCCGGCGAACTGCCTGTGCCGCGGGCCCAGCGGCTGGCGCTGGCCAAGGCGGCGGCCGTGGCGGCCAATCACCCCCACTGCGTCGTCATCGGCGCCGACCAGGTGGCCACGTGCGAGGGCCGGATACTCGACAAGCCGGGGGGAGCCGCAGCCGCACGGCAACAGCTGGCGGCCCAATCCGGCCGCGCGGTGCAGTTCCACAGCGCCGTCGCCGTCGTGCATACGGAGCGCGGTATCAGCGATTGTTTCGCCGATCTGACGACGGTCATATTCCGCACGCTGAGCGCCGCCGAAATCGAGGCCTATATCGCCGCCGACCAGCCCTTCGACTGCGCAGGGTCACTGCGCAGCGAAGGCCTGGGCGTGGTCTTGTGCGAGCGGATCGAAGCCGGCGACCCGACCGGGCTCATCGGCCTGCCGCTGATCAGGCTCGCCGCGAGCCTGCGCTCCTGCGGCTACGCCTTACCCTAGGCGCGGCGGCACCCGGCGCGCCCAGCGCGTCCAGCACAGCCTTGAGCTCGGCCGGGAGCGGCGCGCTGATGCTCACCTGCCCGCCCTGCGGCCAGTCGAACGAGACACTGTGCGCGTGCAGGAACATGCGCTGGAGTCCCGCCTCGCGCAGCGCGGCGTTGGCAGCAGCGTCGCCGTACTTCACGTCGCCCGCGACCGGATGCCCGCAATAGGCGGCGTGGACGCGGATCTGGTGCGTGCGCCCGGTCTCGAGCGTCGCCTGGACGAGCGACGCGCGCGGCCCGAACTGCTGCACCAGGGCGAAGCGCGTGCGCGCGCTCTTGCCACCTTGCCCGACGCGCACCGTGCGCTCGCCGCTGACGCGCGCGTCGGTCTGCAACGGCACGTCCACGAGCTTGCGCCCCAGCTCCCAGCGCCCCACGACCAGCGCCAGGTAGCTCTTCTCGACGCGCCCCTCGCGCAGCAATTCATGCAGGATGCGCAGGGCCGCGGGTTTGCGCGACACCAGCAGGATGCCGCTGGTGTCACGATCGAGCCGGTGCGCCAGCTCCAGCGTCTCGTGGGGCCGCGCGGCGCGCAGCGCCTCGATGACGCCGTACGTCAGCCCGCTGCCGCCGTGCACCGCGAGGCCGGAAGGCTTGTCGAGCACCAGGAGCCGTTCGTCCTCGTGCACGATCGAGGCGTTGACGCGCGCGATCAGTGCCGGAGGCACCCGTGGCGTGCCGCCCGTGGCCACGACCTGGGCGGTCTCGGAGCGCTCATGTACCGGCGGTACGCGCAGCTTGTCGCCGGCTGCAAGCCGCTGTTCGGGACTGGTGCGCTTGCCATTGACGCGCACCTCGCCCTTGCGGATCAGCCTGAAGATGCGGGTCCGGGGCACGCCGGGCAGCAGCTTCGCGAGCACCTTGTCCAGGCGCTGCCCGGCGCCGTCCTCCGCGACCAGGTGCTGCTGCACCGCAGAGCGCGGGCCATGCCCCGAGGGGTGTGCTTCTGCCATGAATTAGCCGACCTCGACGCAGATTGACGTAAATCGTTGTTTCTAAAGCCTGCTGCCGTTATACTCCCGAACGTCCCGCAGCGGGCCTAGAGCCTCAATAGAGCTTTCAGGCCACGCGCGGCGGCAAGTTCGCGGCTCCCCTTTCCATGTTGGAAAGGCGGTCCGCATAGTAGTTGGTCCTCGAGAACGAGGCCATCGCAAGAGTTCGACCGACCCCGGGTCACACGGCCATTGCCCTTCTAAGCTGCTCCCCTCTTTAGGGTAGAGCCCGAAGGCAAGCGCCCCCAAGGTCAGCGAACCTCAAGGTTTTCCGGCGCTGCCTTCACGGCGGCTAAAAAAATCGATGCCCCACCGCACGCGCCGTCAATCAATCTTCGGGTTCCTCTGCTGTCCGCCTGATGCCGCGGCGCCACCTGCATACAGGTCTGGCGCTGTCTGGTCGGTCCCTCACGCAAATGTAGTAGGGACAAATGAAGAGAATGCTTATCAATGCAACTCAGCAGGAAGAGTTGCGCGTCGCACTGGTTGACGGCCAGAAATTATTCGACCTGTCGATCGAGATCCCGTCCAAGGAACAGAAGAAAGCCAATATCTACAAGGCGCGCATCTCGCGCGTCGAGCAGTCGCTGGAAGCGTGTTTCGTTGATTACGGCGCCGTGCGCCACGGTTTCCTGCCGCTCAAGGAAATCTCCAAGGAATATTTCAAGAGCTCGGCCCAGGGCGGGCGCAGCAACATCCGCGAGCTGGTCAGCGAAGGCCAGGAACTGCTGGTGCAGGTCGAGAAGGAGGAGCGCGGCACCAAGGGCGCGGCGCTCACCACCTTCATCAGCCTGGCCGGAAGATTCCTGGTGCTCATGCCCAACAGCCCGCGTGCCGGCGGCGTCTCGCGCCGCATCGAAGGCGAAGACCGCGACCAGATGCGCGAGGTCATGAGCCAGCTCAACGTCCCGGACGGCATGGGCGCGATCATCCGCACCGCGGGCGTCGGCCGCGCGGTCGAAGAACTGCAGTGGGACCTCGACAACCTGCGCACCCAATGGGATGCGATCGCCGAAGCGGGCAAGGGCCGCAGCGCGCCGTTCCTGGTCTACCAGGAAGGCGACGCGGTCACGCGCTCGCTCCGTGATTACCTCGGCGACGACATCGGCGAAGTGCTGGTCGACGACCTGGGCGCCTTCAAGAAGGCCCAGGAGTACATGCAGCGCTTCATGCCGGGGGATGCGCAGCGCAAGCTCAAGATCTACACCGACGACATCCCGCTGTTCACGCGCTACCAGATCGAGAACCAGATCGAATCGGCCTACGCGCACAAGGTGCAGCTGCCTTCGGGCGGGAGCCTGGTCGTCGATTACACCGAAGCGCTGGTCTCGATCGACATCAACTCGGCGCGCGCCACGCGCGGCACGGACATCGAAGCCACCGCGACCAACACCAACCTGGAAGCGGCCGATGAGATCGCCCGGCAGCTGCGCATCCGCGACATCGGTGGCCTGATCGTCATCGACTTCATCGACATGGAGGACGCCAAGAACCAGCGCGCGGTCGAGGACCGGTTGCGCGATGCCATGAAGATGGATCGCGCCCGCATCCAGATCGGCCGGCTCTCGCGTTTCGGGCTGCTGGAAATGTCACGCCAGCGGCTCCGGCCCAGCCTGGGCGAATCGAGCCACCTGGTGTGCCCGCGCTGCAATGGCATCGGCAGCATCCGCAGTGTCGAATCGCTGGCGCTGTCGATCCTGCGCCTGATCGGCGAGGACGCCCGCAAGGAACGCACCTCGCGCATCATCGTGCAGGTGCCGGTGGACGTCGCCACCTACCTGATGAACGAGAAGCGCGACTGGCTGCGCGACACCGAGGACAAGACCCGGGTCAATATCGTGCTGGTGCCCAACCCGCACATCCAGACGCCGGAGTATTCCTTCCGCCGCATCCGCGACGACGAGGCGGCGCTCCCCGAGCACAACCAGGTGAGCTACCAGATGCCGGCGGCGCCAGTCGTGGCGGACCCGACACTCGATCGCGACAAGCCCGTGGCGGAAGCGGCTGCCGTGGCGACGTTCATGCCTGCTTCAGCGGCCCCGGTCGTCGCCGCGCCCGAACGGGCGCCGGAGGTGGCGCCAGCGCGCGCGCCCCAACAGGCTACCGCTTCAGGCGCCGGCTTCTGGGCGAGCCTGAAGCGCTTCTTCGGCGGCAGCGAGTCCGGCGCGGAGGCGGGTCCGGATTCGACGGCGGCGCAAGGCGTCCGCAACGAGCCGCGCCGCGACAACCGTGACGGCCGCGACAATCGCGACGGCCGCGATCGCCACGGGCATCGCCGCGGCGGCGCGGGACGCGGACCGTACGGCGATCGGTCCGGTGCACGCCGCGAAGGCAATCGCAACGAGCCGCGCCGCGAGGGTCGCGGGCGCGATGATCCCAGCCGCGAGCCGCGGCGCAACGAACCACCGCGCCCCGGCTCGCGCCCCGACTCGCGCCCCGACTCGCGCCCC